>NZ_JAQZAD010000005.1:0-251 GCF_028640935.1 Pseudomonas sp. SHLD1 | reverse complement strand
CTAACTGCCAGTGAAAACAGTTAATGCAGTCTACTTCTATCACTTTCCCAATTTTTTAAAGAACAGTTCTGATCAAAGACCAGAAGTCAGCTTTTGTGCCCTTCTCATTACCTTTCGGTAGGGAGAAGTCAAAGGCTCACTTCTGAGCTTTTCAAGCAATCGCGTTAGCGGTTAGGTGGAGATGGTGGAGCCAAGGAGGATCGAACTCCTGACCTCCTGCGTGCAAGGCAGGCGCTCTCCCAGCTGAGCTA
>NZ_JAQZAD010000001.1:0-269 GCF_028640935.1 Pseudomonas sp. SHLD1 | reverse complement strand
CTAACTGCCAGTGAAAACAGTTAATGCAGTCTACTTCTATCACTTTCCCAATTTTTTAAAGAACAGTTCTGATCAAAGACCAGAAGTCAGGATTCGCGTTGGCGAACACTCACTTCTGAGCTTTTCAAGCAATCGTGTTAGTCAGTCGACTAAGGTGACGCGCATGGGCCACCAAGGAAATGGTGGAGCCAAGGAGGATCGAACTCCTGACCTCCTGCGTGCAAGGCAGGCGCTCTCCCAGCTGAGCTATGGCCCCATCGATTGGTGGG
>NZ_JAQZAD010000004.1:0-229 GCF_028640935.1 Pseudomonas sp. SHLD1 | reverse complement strand
GGCTTGACCATATAACACCCAAACAATCTGACCGCGGTCAGAGCGTGAGGAAGACGACGCCGAAAACGGCGCGTGGGTTCGCAAGACCCAAGACGAGTTGTCTACTTCGATCACAGACCCAATTGGGCCAGCCAGGCACGCAGCATCGCCTGGTCAGCCAACCGAATTGCTTGACGAACATAGAGCATTGGAACCACCTGATCCCTTCCCGAACTCAGAAGTGAAACGA
>NZ_JAQZAD010000003.1:0-244 GCF_028640935.1 Pseudomonas sp. SHLD1 | reverse complement strand
TAGCTCAGCTGGGAGAGCGCCTGCCTTGCACGCAGGAGGTCAGGAGTTCGATCCTCCTTGGCTCCACCATCTCCACCTAACCGCTAACGCAATTGCTTGAAAAGCTCAGACATGAGCGTTTGATGCGCCTTCCGGTGCAGCCCAAACTCTGATGTCTGGTCTTTGATCAGAACTGTTCTTTAAAAAATTGGGAAAGTGATAGAAGTAGACTGCATTAACTGTTTTCACTGGCAGTTAGTGTCGT
>NZ_JAQZAD010000035.1:0-466872 GCF_028640935.1 Pseudomonas sp. SHLD1 | reverse complement strand
CGAAGCCGCCCGCGCCGGCGAGGCGGGACGCGGCTTCGCCGTGGTCGCCGACGAGGTCCGCGGCCTGGCCCAGCGCACCCGCTCCTCGACGGACGAGATCGCTCAGCTCATCACCGGTCTGCACCAGAGCACCGACCGCATGGGCACGGTGCTCGACCACAATGTGCAATTGACCGAGAGCAGCGTCGGCCTGTCGCGCGAGGCGGGCGAGATGCTCAAGCGCATCACCCGCTCGGTGAAGGACATCGAGTCGATGAACGAACAGATCGCCTGCGCCGCCGAGCAGCAGAGTTCGGCTGGCGAAGAGATCAGTCGCAATGTCACCAACGTCCGCGACATCTCCGACCAGACCGCCGCCGCCAGCGAAGAGACGGCTTCCTCGAGCATGGAACTGGCCCGCATCGGCGTACGCCTGCAGGAGATGACGGCGCGCTTCAAGGTGTGAGTCGGGCGCCTGCCCTCACCCCGACCCTCTCCCCCAGGGAGAGGGGGCGCACCCGGTAGGCCCCGGCGTAGGGTGGAAAACGGCCCAGCCTTTTCCACCATCACGCATCAACTTCCCCTACTCCAGGCTGGCCTCTTCCAGCAGCCACCGCTCGAAAAGTGCCAGCGCCGGATCCATGGCCTCCGCGGGACGGGTCACCAGCACATAGCGCTCACGCAATTCCGGCATGACCGGCCAGGGCGCCAGGAGGCGGCCCGTGGCCAGGTCTTCCTCGATGTAGCGCTGGGGCACCAGGGCCATGCCGAAACCGGCCTTGGCGGCCTCGATCAACAGCGAATAGCGATCATAGGTGGGGCCAGCCGTCGGGGCGCCCAGGGATAGCCCTGCAAGTGCGGCATAGCGGGTCCAGCTGTGCGGGCTCTCCCGCTTGTGCAACAGCGGCAGGCTGCCGGGAGGCTGGTCAGCCAGACGGGGATGGCAGACCGCCACCAGTTGCGCCTCGAACAGCCGTTGCACCCTCAGGCTCTGCCAGCTCGGATGCTCGTAGTTGATCGCCGCATGCAGGCCGCTGTCTTCCAGGGCAAAGGGCTGCGTCCGCTCGCGGAGGTTGACCTCGATGTCCGGATGGCGCTCGCGGAAGCGCGCCAGCAGGGGAATCAGCCAGCGACCGGCCAGGGTCGGGATAACGCCGATTTCCAGTGCCGTGGCACCGCAGGCCTGGGCGATCAGTTGCTGGGTATGGCGCTCGATGTCGGCCAAGGCCGTGCGCATATGAGCGGCATAGCCGGCGCCGGCGGCGGAAAGCTCGACGCGATTACCGACCCGATTGAACAACCGGACGCCCAGAGCCGCCTCCAGCTTGGCGATCTGCCGGCTGATGGCACCCTCGCTCAGTGCCAGCTCCTGCGCGGCCTTGGCGAAGCTGAAATGGCGGGCGGCCGCTTCCAGGGCCACCAGCGCCGTGGTGCTCGGCAAGCGTCTGGTCATCAGCGGTCATCCTTGGCAGCAGGACGGCACAGGATGACGCCTGGGCAAGCTGCCTTGCAAAAAAATCGGTAACGCTCGCCGCCGGCGTCTCCTAGCATGAGCGGATCTCAAGACCAAGGAAGCGAGCCATGCTGACGAGGACGTCCACCTTGAGCAGGACCGACCGGGTTCTGCTGGGCCTGGGCCTGGTGATTCCTGTCTGGTTGGCGATCGGTGTAGCACTGACCGCCCTGGCCTATCCCGGCTATAGCCATATGGACCATGCCTTGAGTCGGCTGGGTGCAGTCGATGCGCCCACCCAGGGCTTTTCCGCCTGGATCAACAACGTTCCGCTCGGTGTGCTCTTCGTGCTGGTCGGCCTGGGGCTGGTCCGTCGTTTTCGCGGATCGCGCCTGGCCTGCCTGAGCGCGGCCCTGATCCTGCTGCATGGCCTGGCAAGCTGCGCCACCGGGCTTTTTCCGTGCGACCAGGGCTGCGCCCCGGTGCAGCCGTCGCGCTCGCAAGCGCTGCACAACCTGGCGGGCCTGGTGATGTTCCTGTCGCTGACCCTCGCCAGCGCACTCTGAGGCTGGCTCGGCAGGCGCCTGCTGGCCTCGCCGGGGTTTGCCTTCTTCTCGATCTTCTGTACCGGGCTGGCGCTGGTCACCGCGGGCCTGATGGCCGGAGCGGTCACCGACGGCCAGGGCTTCGGCCTGTACCAGCGCCTCAACTATGCCGCAGGCGTCTGCTGGCTCGCCGCCCTCACCTGGCAGGCCAGGCGTAGACCCACCCACCGAGCCTGAGCGACCAGCCTCCCGGGCGGGGCCGCTGCCGTCAGCGCCCCCCGCCGTCGCTGACAAGGTAGGTGGCCCGGTCGGTCCCTCGCGGCAGCTGGTCCGCGGTCCGGGTGATCAGGCCTATATCCTTGGCGGCGTCGTAGCCCAGGCGCCGTCTGTTGCTCTCGGAGGACAGCAGGGTCGTGAGCTCCTCCGGGGTCAGCTTGAGACAGCCCTTGTAGATCTCGCGGAACTTGAGGTTCTCACGCTCGACGTCCTCGAACGCCTGCTTGGCCTGGTCCGGCTTCATGTAGCCGTTGACGGCGATGGCCGCCGCGGCCGGATGCAGGAGAAAGCTGGAAAGTGGCGCGGCATAACGATCTTCGGCCGCACAGTAGATCAGGGTGGCGGATGAATCCGTCGCGGCGGCGTCGATGGTATTGATGTGCAGCGGATAGTGGCGGATGAACTCGTAGGCGACATAGCCCGCCTCCATGCTGCCTCCAGGGCTGTTGAGGTAGAGATTGACGTTCTTGGTGGCCGGATACTTGAGGGCGATGTCGCTCAGGGCAGCCAGCAGGGAGCTGACCGAGCGATCGTTGATACCGCTGTTGAAGTACACCGACGCGGTGTCGGCACTGGCACCGCCTTCTCCGCGGATGACGGTCATCTCGGCGGAGGCCTCCGTCAGGCAGCCTGCGGTCAGCAAGGCCAAGGCCCCGGCGGACATTCGCTTCGCAACGTTCGAACGTCTCATCCCTGCTCGCTCCCAGGTCGGCAACCAGCCAAAGACCTGAAACGCTAGAGCGTGAGACTTAAGATCGGCTTAAGGCAGGGCGACCTGTCCTGATCGCCGCGCACTCAGTCCTTTTTCAGCAGCCCGGCCAGCCCGGCGAAGGGGTTGTGGGTGGCCTGGGCCACCTTGGGCGAGCTGAGGGAGCTGTCGCTGAAGTACTGCTGATCGGTGTAGCGGCTGTGCTCGTTGTCGTGGCAGTACAGGCAGAGCAATTCCCAGTTGGAGCCGTCCTGGGGATTGTTGTCGTGGTTGTGGTCACGATGGTGCACGGTCAGTTCGCTCAGGCGCTTGCCGGCGAACTCGCGGGCGCAGCGACCGCAGACGTGGGGATACATCTTCAACGCCTTGTCACGATAGCCGCGTTCGCGCTCGCGCTGGGTCTCGGCGAGGATTCGATCCAGCTTCGAGGTATCGGTAGCCATGCTGCACCTGGGTAGTCGGGTAGAAAGGCGCAGTATAGCCCGGGCCCGGCCTGGCCGGTGAACGCCCCTCACGGGCTCCGACTGCCGAGGCCCCCCGCCTGCCGGGAAGGCAGCGAAGAGCTGAAATCGTCCTTCGCTGCGGCCTGCCTTCGCCTCAGAGGCGCATCCCCACTGCCAGCCGGTTGAAGGCATTCATCAGCGCCACCGCGAAGGTCAGGTCGGCGATCTCCGCGTCGCTGAACTGGGCCCTGAGCGGTTCGTAGACCGCGTCGGGGGCGCCCTTCTCGGCGACAGCGGTCAGGGTCTCGGCCCACTCCAGGGCAGCGCGCTCGCGGGCATCGAAGAGGTTGCTGATGCGCCAGCCGGCCAGACGATCCAGCTTGGCCTGGCTGACGCCCTGCTCGCGCAGGGTTTCGGCGTGCTTGCCCAGGCAGAAGGCGCAGCCATTGATCTGGGAGATGCGCAGATAGATCAGCTCCACCAGCTCCAGGCCCAGCGAACTCTGCGCCAGGGCCTGGCCCGTGGCGATCAGGCCCTGGTAGGCGGCGGGCGAGAGGGTGGAAAACGGCAGTCGTAGTTGGCTCATGGCTTACTCCAGGGTAGTGGTCAGAGGGTTGGCGAGCGGGCGGAAGGGCAGCTCGCGGGAAAGTTGCTCGCGGGCGGCCGCCAGGGTGTCGGCCACGTCGGCCGGGGTGCCGACCAGGCCTTCCAGATAGATGAAGTGCAGGTCGAACAGCCCGAGCGTGCCCAGGGCATGGCGCAGGTAGGCGGTGAGGAAGTCCGGCTGCCGCGCATGGGGGCCGCGGTGATGACCACCCGAGCCGACCAGCAGGTAGACCGGCCGGTCGGCCAGCAGCCCGCGCTTGCCCGCGGCGGCGGACGCGAAGGTGCGACCGATGCGCAGCACATAGTCGAGCCACAGCTTGAGCGCCGCGGGCAGGGTGAAGTTGTGCAGCGGCGTATTGATCAGCAGCAGGTCGCTTGCCTCCAGTTCGCCAATGAGGGCTTCGGACAGGGTGAATGCCGGTGCCTGCGGTGGCGTGCGCCGGGTCAGGGCCTCGGCATAGTCGGCGCTCAGCGGCGGCAGCGGCATGGCGGCCAGATCCCGCTCCAGTATCGCCAGGCCAGGCCAGCTCGGCCTCAGCGCGGCCAGGAGTTCACCGGCCAGCCGATAGCCCTGGGAGGTGGCAGGACGTGGGCTGGCGTTGACATGGAGGACGGTCATCATGGCGTCACCTCCGCCGTCAGCCGCTCGGCGAAATGCAGGCCGCGGGCGAGCAGGCCCTGGCGGAAATAGAAGCGCTGGGCCAGTGGCATGTGCAGACCGGTATCCAGGATCAGGTGGGAGCAGCCGCGATCAAGGGCTTCGCTGCGGACCGCCGCCAGCAACCGTCCACCCAGGCCGTCGCGCTGACGGGCCGGCTGCACCACCAGATCATCGACATAGAGGAAGCGGCCGTAGAGCAGATTCTCCAGCTCGCGATAACCGGCCAGGCCGACCACCTCGCCCTCCTCCAGGGCGGCCAGCAGCCGGTAGCCCTGGGCCGCCTGGCGCTGGAGCTGCGCCTGGTAACGTTCGGCGTCGTCCAGGTGCGGGCGCAGTATCCGCATCAGCGTCAGGCTGGCCAGGCACAGCGGATGATCGGGTGGCAAGGGCTGGAAGGTCAGGGGCATGACGGCTGTCTCCTGGAAAGATGACCCCACTCTAGACAGCCGATGGCCTAGGCTATAGAGCCAAGAAAGACATAAACGACCAGGCCATGACCCTCATTGCTGCCCTCGACAGTCGCCTCGCCCTGCCGCTCTACCGGCAGCTCTATCAGCGCTTTCGCCTGGCGCTGGACGAAGGTCGTCTGCAGCCCGGCGATCGGGTTCCAGCAGTGCGCGCCTTGGCCGCCGAGCTGAACGTGGCCCGAGGCACGGTGGAGATGGCCTACCAGCAGCTGATCGCCGAAGGCTTTCTGCTGCCGCGCGGTCCGGCCGGGACCATCGTCTCGCCCCAGTGGAGTCGCCCGACCGCCCCGCCACCGGCCGTACCCTCCTCACCGGACGCCGCGGCGATCCATGCCGGCGGCGCGCCGCTGCCGCTGCAGCTGGGCCTGCCGGCGCTGGACGCCTTTCCGCGCAAAGGCTGGACGCGCCTGGCCGCGCGGCAATTGCGCAGTCAGGGCCTGGAAGGACTGGTCTATCCCGATGCCCGGGGTGACGCCGGTTTGCGCGCCGCCATCGCCACCTACCTGGGCCTGTCCCGCGGGATCGCCTGTCGTCCGGAGCAGGTGTTCGTCTGCGCGGGCTATCGCGCCTGCCTGGACCTGGTCGTCCAGACGCTGCTGGCACCCGGCGACGCCTGCTGGTTCGAGGAGCCCGGCTATTTCATCGCCCGCCAGGCGCTGCAGGGTGCCGGCCTGGCACTGGTGCCGGTGCCCGTGGACGAGGCGGGACTGGACGTCGCCGCCGGTCTCGCCCGGGCGCCGGGCGCCCGGTGCGCCCTGGTCACCCCCAGTCACCAGAGTCCGCTGGGCGTCGCCCTCGCCCTGCCTCGGCGGCTGGCGCTGCTGAACTGGGCGATGCGGCAGAACACCTGGATCATCGAGGACGACTACGACAGCGAATACCGCTACCAGGGCAAGCCGCTGCCCGCGCTCAAGAGCCTGGATGACGGCGGGCGGGTGCTCTACACCGGGACCTTCAGCAAGGTGCTGTTTCCCGGTCTGCGCCTCGCCTACCTGGTGGTGCCGCCCGCGCAGGTCGCTGCCTTCGGCCACAGCGCCGACCGGCTGCACAACCACACGCCCCTGCTGCTGCAGGCCACGGTGGCGAGCTTTCTGGAAGAGGGGCATTTCGCCCGCCACCTCAACCGTATGCGCAGTCTCTACCGCCAGCGTCGCCAGTGGCTGGCCGAGGCGCTGGCGAACAGCCTGGGCGACGCGCTGCGGATCGACCTGCAGGCCGGCGGGCTGCACCTGCTGGCGCGCCTGCCGCAGGGCGATGATCGCCGCTGGGCGGATGCCGCCCGGGCCGACGGCCTGGGGGTCCAGGCCCTGTCGCGCTGGTATCTGGAAGCGCCCCAGGCCCAGGGGCTGCTGCTGGGGTTCACCAATGTCGCCAGCGCGGCGGAGGCCGGCGAACTGGCTCGCCGGCTGGCCCGCCTGGAACGCTGACGACACGTTCTTCGCGCCTGTCCTTCGCGGTGGGCCGTCCTCCAGCGCCGCTCCGAATCGCGAAAATGTTTACTGCGTCACACAAAACTTTTCCAGGGGCGGCCGCTCAAAGACCAGGCTCGGAGGCTCTAGCCTGCCGTTCTCGTGCGGGATACCGGCCTTTTTCGGCCTGCATTCCGGCTTGGCGCGGCGCGACTGGAGTCATCCGCGGTATCGGCACTATCAGGAGCCACGCGTCCCCACCGTCGACGCAGGACACGGATCAGTCGCGTTTCCCTCCGCTAGCTCGCTGTACCCCAAACGTTGCCCCCTGGGCGTGAGTCGACAACCTGGCGCGTGAGGCCTTCCCATGCTGCAACAGCTGACCATCGCGAACAAACTCAGACTCGGCTTCGGTGCCATTCTGGTCATCATCCTGGCGCTGATCCTGGCGGCCTGGCAGGGCTTCAATCAGGTCAACCAGGCTGTCCGGCAGAACATCCACTCCTACCACGTCCTGCAGGATTCGGATGCGGCCTTGCTGGCGCTGGTCAACATGGAAACCGGCATGCGCGGTTTCGCCCTGACCGGCAAGGAGGAATTTCTCGATCCCCTGAACAAGGGCGAGCAGCAGTTCGCCGAGCAGTTGCAGGAGCTCACCCAACTCACCCGCGACAACCCGGAGCAGCAGGCCGCCCTGGCACAGCTGGGCCAGGCCAAGCAGCAATGGAACAATGAGTCCGTGCAGCAGATCCTGGCAATGCGCCGGCAGGTCAATGCCGGTACCCAGCCACTGGATGCCCTGACCGCGCGCATCGCGACCGCCCAGGACAAGGGCAGGATGGATGGCATGCGCGAGTTGCTGGCACAGCTCAAGACCCGCGAGAATCGCCTGCTGGACGGCCGCACCCAGTCGATGGACGACGCCAAGCAGCAGGCGATGGCGATCCTGATCAGTGGCGGCCTGCTCGCTACCCTGCTGGCGCTGGGCATCGCCTGGTCGCTGACGCGCACCATCGTGGGCCGGCTGGCCCAGACCGTCGCCGTCGCCCGCACCATCGCCGCCGGCCAGCTGGATTCGCCGATTCCCGCTGGCGGGCGCGACGAACTGGGCCAGTTGCTGACCGCCTTCGCCCAGATGCAGGACAAGCTGCGCGGCATGATCCAGGGGATCAAGCAGGGCACCGATCACCTGGTCGCCGCGTCCCACAGTATCTCGGCCAATTCCCAGCAGCTGTCCGCCGCCGCCCAGGAACAGTCCAGCGCCGCCTCCAGCATGGCGGCTACCGTGGAAGAGCTGACCGTCAGCATTAACCATGTCTCGGACAATGCCGGGGAGGCCCATGACCTCTCCAGCCAGTCGGGCCGGCTGGCCCAGGATGGCGGCCAGACCATCCAGGCCTCGGTGGACAGCATGAGATCCATCGCCGGTACCGTGCAGTCCTCGGCCACCCGCATCGGCGAACTGGGCGAGCATTCCGAGCGGGTGTCCTCCATCGTCAGCGTGATCCAGGGCATCGCCGACCAGACCAACCTGCTGGCGCTGAATGCCGCCATCGAGGCGGCGCGGGCCGGCGAACAGGGCCGCGGCTTCGCCGTGGTGGCCGACGAGGTGCGCCAGCTGGCACAACGCACCACCAATTCCACCCAGGAGATCGCCGCCATGATCGAGAAGATCCAGGCGGCGACCCAGGCGGCCATGAGCGACATGGAGGTGGGCGTCCGCCAGGTCAATGGCGGGGTCGACCTGGCCAACCGGGCGGGTGAGGCGGTGGTCAGCATCAACACCGCCTCGGACAAGGTGGTGCGGGTGGTCAACCAGATCTCCCTGGCCCTGCGCGAGCAGACCGCCGCCAGCCACGACGTCGCCCGTACCGTGGAGCGTCTGGCGCAGATGGCCCAGCGGAACAGCGAAGCCATCGGCGAGACGGTGCAGACCGCGGTGTCCCTGGACGCCCTGGCCAACGACCTGAATCGCCAGATCAGCCAGTTCCGCTGCTAGCGCCAGGCCTCCCCGCGGCCCGTCTCCCGCGATCCCGGCACCTGGCCGGGATCGACTTGCCGAAACACCTCGCAACATTCATCCAGCGCAACGGTCACAAAGGCGTCTCCCTCAAGGCCTGCGCCCTGCATGAAAACCCCGCGTCCCGTCGATCGTCTCCCCTGCCTCAACCAGCTGCGCAATCTGAAAATGGCCCGCTCCGCCCACGCCTATGTGCGTGGCAGCACGGTGCAGTTCTACGAGTGGCTGCACAGCCAGCCCGGCCGCAACCTGCCCAATGGGCCGGCGGTATGGATCTGCGGCGACTGCCATGCCGGCAACCTGGGCCCTACCGGCGACCTGCACGGTTCCACCGACGTCAACATCCGCGACCTGGACCAGACCGTGGTCGGCAATCCGGCCCATGACCTGGTGCGCCTGGCGCTGTCGCTGGCCACAGCAGCGCGCGGCTCCGACCTGCCGGGGGTGACCACGGCGCGGATGCTCGAAGAGATGATGCGCGGCTACGAGATAGCCTTCGAGGACGATCTCGAACGCGAGGTGCCGCGGCCGGCCCAGGTCAAGGCCGGGATGCGCAGCGCGGTGCAACGCACCTGGAAGCACCTGGCCCGCGAACGCATGGAAAACACCCGGCCCAAGTTGCCGCTGGGCAAGCACTTCTGGCAGCTGAGCAAGGCCGAGCGCCAGGCCATCGCCGAGTTGTGCGAGACACCGGGCATCCATGCCCTGGTGACCTCGCTCAAGGGCCGCAGCCACGAGAGCCGCGTCGAACTGCTCGACAGCGCCTACTGGGTCAAGGGCTGCAGCTCCCTGGGCCTGCGCCGCTACGCTGTGCTACTGGGCGTGGACGACGGCGACGACCAGGACTACTGCCTGATCGACGTCAAGCAGGCGGTGGCCGCCGCCGCGCCGCGCGTGGCCCATGCCACCATGCCCCGCGACAACGGCAAGCGCGTGGTGGAAGGTGCACGCCAGCTCTCCCCGGCCCTGGGCAATCGCATGCTGGCGGTGCGCCTGCTGGATCACTCCTTCTTCATCCGCGAATTGCTGCCCCAGGATCTCAAGCTGGAACTGGACGAGCTCAGCGCCCGCGAAGCCATGAGCGCCGCGGCCTACCTGGCCCGGGTGGTCGGCCGCGCCCACGCCCGGCAGATCGACCTGGCCACCCGCGTGGAGTGGATGAGCGATCTGCAACGCAATCGCACCCGCACCCTGGATGCCCCCTCCTGGCTGTGGAGCAGCGTGGTGCAACTGGTGGGCGCCCACGAGATGGGCTACCTGGCCCACTGCCGCGCCTATGCCCTGGAGCATGCGCAGGACTGAGGCCGCGAAACCGGCTCGGGGCTAACCGCCTCGGGCCGCGCTTCTCGCTCCCGCCTCTTCCCCTCCGGCCTGCCCGGCCCAATCCGGAAGCGGCAGGCGGTACCCACCTGGCCCTCGGCCACCCGCCCGCTTCGTCGATCCGCTCGATCACGCATTGTGCGACCTCCAGCCTTTAACTAAAATGAGACGCTTTATCATTTAAGACCGGCGCTCGCGCCAAGGATCTTCCATGTGCCCCGCCCTGTCCTCCGGCTCGCCCACCGTCGTCCTCGATCGGCTCTATCGCGATCATCACGGCTGGCTCAGCGGCTGGCTGCGTGGGCGGCTGGGCAACGCGCCGGATGCGGCGGACATCGCCCAGGACACCTATCTGCGCATCCTCAGCTCCGGACGGCTGCCGCTGCGTGAGGACTCGCGGCGCTATCTGGTGCAGGTGGCCAAGGGGCTGGTGATCGATCTCTGGCGACGCCAGGAGGTGGAGCGCGCCTATCGCGAAGCCATCGCCCAGCTTCCTGAGGCCCAGGTGCCTTCGCCAGAGACGCACTGGCTGATCGTCGACGCCCTGCTGCGCATTGATGCCATGCTCGACGGCTTGCCCGGCCCGGTACGGGAAGCCTTCCTGCTGGCGCAATTCCAG
Source organism: Pseudomonas sp. SHLD1 (assembly GCF_028640935.1). NCBI lineage: Bacteria > Pseudomonadati > Pseudomonadota > Gammaproteobacteria > Pseudomonadales > Pseudomonadaceae > Pseudomonas > Pseudomonas sp. SHLD1. The sequence goes on along the minus strand of NZ_JAQZAD010000035.1, from coordinate 456,365 downwards.
CGGCTCACCCTGGCCGAGATCGCCGTGCGACTGGATCTGGCGGTGATCACCGTACGTCGCTACATCCAGCGCGCCCTGGTGGCCTGCCTGGTGGCCGGCGAGGCATGAGCCAACCCGCGCCGCACCTGCTCGAAGAGGCCGCCGAATGGCTACTCGCGCTGAACTTCGACGATGCCGACGAGGCGCAGCGCCAGGCCTTCGAGCGCTGGCGAGCGCAGAGCGAGGCCCATCGCGCGGCCTGGGCACGGGCCGAGCGGGTCATGGGTACCTTCGCCAGCGTTCCGCTGGATCTCGGTCAGCAGGCGCTACGCCGCGCAGGTGACCGGGCCCTCAGCCGGCGGCGCACCCTGCGCCTGCTCAGCGCCCTGCTGGTGGGGGGCCCTGGCGGCTGGCTGGCCCTGCGCACCCTGCCACTGGATACGCTGGGCGCCGAGCTGACGACCGCCATCGGCGAGCGGCGCTCCCTGCTGCTTGCCGATGGCAGCCAATTGGTGCTGAACAGCGACTCCGCCCTGGACGTACGCTTTGACGAAGGCACCCGCCGTCTGCACCTGCGACGGGGCGAGGTACTGGTGACCACCCATGCCGATCCGGTCGTGCCGCGCCGACCCTTCGTGATCGACCTGGCACAAGGCGAGATCGAGGCCCTGGGCACCCGCTTCAGCGTGCGGTTGGAGGAGGCGCTGTGCGGGGTCGCAGTCTTCGCCCATGGCGTGGAGGTGCGTCCGCAACGGGGCACTGCCGTGCGCCTGGCCACGGGGCAACAGGCCTGGTTCGACGCCCATGGCGTGCAACGCCGCGCCCCGGTGGACGAGGATGCCAGCCTCTGGACCCGGGGCATGCTGGTGGCCCACGACCGGCCCCTGGCCGAGGTGCTGGCCGAAGTGGGCCGCTATCGCCCGGGCCTGCTGCGCTGCGACCCGGCCGTCGCCGGGCTGCGGGTGTCCGGCGCCCTGTCGCTGGACGACACCGACCAGGCGCTGCTGGCCCTGGAGCGCACCCTGCCGATCCGCATCAGCCGCCGCAGCCGCTACTGGGTCACGGTCGGCGCCCCCTGAGCCCCCACGCCGTCGCGAAAAAAACCTTGCGCGCCCTGAGCACTTTCCCGCGCTCGTCCGGGATAGCTGCAGACACCCTCATGGGGAGCGGTGGCAGCCCGCGCCTGGTGCGCTTTAGAGGACGGCAACACGACATGGCAAAGATCCACCGGCAGCAACCCGGCACCCGACGCTTCACTCCGCTGATCCTGGCCGTCGCCCTGCAGGGCGTGCCCCTGACCGGTGCCGGACTGGCCCTGCTACCCCTGCCGGCCCTGGCGGCTGCGGAGGGGCGCGACTACCGGATTCCCGCGGGCCCGCTGAACGCGGTGCTGGCGCGCTTCGCCGCCACGGCCGGCATCCAGCTGGTATTCGATCCGGCGCCGCTGGCCGGTCGCAGCAGTCCGGGGCTGCAGGGCCGCTATACCCTCGACCAGGGCTTCGAGCAGCTGCTGCGTGGCAGCGGCTATCGCTGGAGCGAACGCGGTGCCGGTATCTACGCCCTGGAAGGTGGCAGCGCCGAGGCCGCCCTCGCCATGCCCGAGACCATCATCCAGGCCAGTGCCGCAGGCGGCGGCGCCGATGTCGGCTACCGGCGCCCCGTCAGCACCAGCACCACGCGCCTGGGCTTGAGCGAACGCCAGACGCCCCAGGCGATCACCACCCTGACCCGCGACCAGGTCGAGGACTTCCGCCTGCAGAGCATCAAGGAAGCCCTGCGCGCCGCCCCGTCGGTGACCGTCGAGCAAATCGAGACCGATCGTACCCAGTTCACCTCGCGCGGCTTCGACATCAACAGCTTCCAGTACGACGGCATGGGCATGCCCTTCGTCAGCACCACGCTGGTGGGCGACCAGGACCTGGCGGAATACGAGCAGGTGGACGTCCTGCACGGGGCCAATGGCCTGATGAGCGGCACCGGCAACCCCTCGGCCGCGGTCAACTTCGTCCGCAAGCGGCCCACCGCCGAATTCCAGGCCAAGTTCGGCGCCAGCGTCGGTTCCTGGGACAACCGCCGGGTGGATGCCGATGTCTCCGGTCCTCTGACCGAGACCGGCAACGTGCGCGGACGCTTCATCTACGCCCACGACAAGGGCAATTCCTGGCTGGATCGCTATGGCCATGAAAAGAACATAGCGGCCGGTCTGGTGGCCTTCGACCTCAGCGACGCCGACACCCTGACCCTGGGTTTCTCTCAGCACAACAGCGACGCCAACGGCAGCTCCTGGGGCAACCTGCCGCTGGCCGACGCGAACGGCGATCCGCTGCACTACGGCCGTCGCAGTTCCAGCATCGGCCAGGACTGGACCTACTGGAATCTGGATACCCAGCGTGTCTTCGGTGAATTCACCCACGACTTCGGCAACGGCTGGCAGGGTACCCTCACCGCGACCGGCGTCACCGAGCGGCAGAACGCTGACATGTACTACATCTTCGGTGTCAGCGGCGACGACGCTACCGCCTTTGGCGACCACTCCGCCAGCAAGGCGCACCAGCTGATCGGCGAGGCCAGGCTGTCCGGTCCCTTCGAACTGTTCGGCCGCGACCACGAACTCACCCTGGGCGCCAGCTACGGCCGGACCCACCAGAAGTTGCGGGAAAAGATCCTCGCCGAGGACGGCTACTACCCCACCACCCTCTCCGGCTCCCTGGCCGGCGTCCCCGAGCCGTCGCTGCAATACACCGACGACAGCGGCCATACCCAGGACTTCACCGACCGCCAGAAGAGCCTCTTCGCCGGCGCCCGCTTCAACCTGATCGACGACCTGCACTGGATCGTCGGCGCGCGGATGCTCAGCGCCGATGCCAGCGGCCTGAGCTTCGGCGCCGACTACTACACCCGTGCCCATGGCGAGGTCACCCCCTACACCGGGCTGGTCTACGACCTGAGTCCGCAGTGGAGCCTTTATGCCAGCTGGACCAGGATCTTCAGTCCGCAACACAGTTTCGGCCTGGATGGCCGGCTGCTCGATCCCCTGGAGGGCAAGAGCCTGGAAGCCGGGATCAAGGGCGGCCTGTTCGACGATCGTCTGAGCCTGACCGCCGCGGTGTTCAAGACCGCGCAGCGCAACGTGGCCGCCACCTCGGTGCTCGCCGGTTCGCGCTACCTCTACGACACCACCGACTACCGCAGCCATGGCCTGGAGCTGCAGGTCTCTGGCGAGGCGCTGCCCGGCCTGGACCTGCTGGCCGGCTACACCTATGTGCGCATCGACGACGCGAACGGCGAGCGGGCGCGCAAATTCGTGCCTAGCCACAGCCTGCGTGGCCTGGCGACCTATCGCCTGCCGGGCCTGCCCCAGGCCAAGGTCGGCGCGCGGCTGAGATGGCAGAGCGGTATCGAGAACGACAACAACGGCCGCATCCACCAGAACGCCTATGCGCTGGTGGATCTGCTGGGCAGCTACGACTTCGACGAGCACTGGAGCACCCAGCTCAATCTCAACAACCTCACCGACCGCAAATACCTGCTGTCGCTGTACAACAACGCCACCAGCGGCAACTACGGTGCGCCGCGCAACGCGACGCTGTCGGTCAGCTACACCTTCTGAGCCCGCTGCAACCTTGAGCCTGGGCAACCGGACGATGAGACCTCTGTCCCGTCGTCCGGTATCACCCGGCGATCCTTTGCGCCGTGCCGCGGTCCGAGTCTGCACGCTCTCAGCCAAGGTTTCCGCCCGTCATGCCCTCCTCCCCCCGTCCCGGTTTCGTCTCCGTCCGCGGTGCCCGCGAGCACAACCTGAAGAACGTCGACGTGGACATCCCCCGCGATGCCCTGGTGGTGTTCACCGGGGTATCCGGCTCGGGCAAGTCGTCGCTGGCCTTCGGCACCCTCTATGCCGAGGCCCAGCGCCGCTACTTCGAATCGGTGGCGCCCTATGCCCGACGGCTGATCGACCAGGTGGGGGTGCCCCAGGTGGAGGCCATCGAAGGCCTGCCGCCGGCGGTGGCCCTGCAACAGCAGCGCGGCCAGCCCAACAGTCGTTCGTCCATGGGCAGCGTGACCGGGCTTTCCAGCCTGGTGCGGATGCTCTATTCCCGCGCCGGTCGCTACCCCGGCGACCAGCCGATGCTCTATGCCGAGGATTTCTCGCCCAACACGCCCCAGGGCGCCTGCCCCGAGTGCCACGGCCTGGGCCGGGTCTACGAGGTGACGGAAGCCTCCATGGTGCCGGACCCCTCGCTGACCATCCGCCAGCGCGCCATCGCCGCCTGGCCCACCGCCTGGGGCGGGCAGAATCTGCGCGATATCCTGGTCACCCTGGGCTATGACGTCGACCTCCCCTGGCGCGACCTGCCGCAAAAGCAGCGTGACTGGATCCTCTTCACCGAGGAGCAGCCCACGGTGCCGGTCTATGCCGGCCTCACCCCCGAGCAGACCCGCGCCGCGCTCAAGCGCAAGGCCGAGCCCAGCTACCAGGGCACCTACACCGGGGCGCGGCGCCATGTGCTGCACACCTTCGCCAACTCCCAGAGCGCCAAGATGAAGCAGCGCGCGGCACGCTTCATGATCGGCCAGACCTGCCCGCTGTGCCACGGTAAGCGACTGACCCGGGCGGCGCTCTCGGTGACCTTCGCCGGACTGGACATCGGCGAGCTGTCACGCCTGCCGCTGGACGACCTCACCGGGCTGCTGCGCCGGGTCGCGGCCGGTGATTTCGACGAAGCCGCGGATACCCGCGTGCTGGACGCCAAAGCCGGCAAACAGGACCGCGCCCGGCGCAAGGCCGCCGGCGGTAGCGATCACGCCAGTGCCCCGGACGTGCGCCTGACCCCCGATCTTTCCCCGGAGAAACGCCTGGCCGCCCAGCGCATGGCCAGCGAGTTGCTGGAACGGCTGCAGACCCTGACTCGCCTCGGCCTCGGTTACCTGGCGCTGGAGCGCAGCACCACCACCCTCTCCTCCGGTGAATTGCAGCGCCTGCGCCTGGCGACCCAGCTGGTGTCCCAGCTGTTCGGTGTGGTCTATGTGCTGGACGAACCTTCCGCCGGTCTGCATCCGGCCGATGGCGAGTCGCTGCTGGAAGCCCTCGACGGCCTCAAGGCCCAGGGCAACTCGCTGTTCGTGGTGGAGCACGACCTGGCCACCATGAAGCGCGCCGACTGGCTGGTGGATGTCGGTCCCGCGGCCGGCGAAGGCGGTGGTCGGGTACTCTACAGCGGCCCGCCCGCGGGTCTGGCCGAGGTCGCGGAGTCGGTGACGGCGCGCTATCTGTTCGCCGCGCCGCAACGCGAGACCCGGCCGCCCCGTGAACCCCAGGGCTGGCTGCGGCTGGCCGGGGTCACCCGCAACAATCTGCAGGGGCTGGACGCCGCCTTTCCGCTGGGCTGCCTGACGGCGGTGACCGGCGTCTCCGGTTCGGGCAAGTCCAGCCTGGTCAGCCAGGCGCTGCTGGAACTGGTGGGCGCCGAGCTGGGCCAGCGTGCCGTCGAAGACGGCGACGAAGCCCCGGAACTGGACGGCGATGCCCTGCCCGCCACCACCGGCCAGGTGGTCGATGGCCTCGGCGGCATCCGCCGGCTGGTACCGGTGGACCAGAAGCCCATCGGCCGCACCCCACGCTCCAACCTGGCCACCTACACCGGCCTGTTCGACGGGGTGCGCAAGCTCTTCGCCGCCACCCCCGAGGCGCAGGAAAGAGGCTTCGACGCCGGACGCTTCTCCTTCAACGTCGCCAAGGGCCGCTGCCCGACCTGCGAGGGCGAGGGCTTCGTCAGCGTCGAGCTCCTGTTCATGCCCAGCGTCTACGCCGCCTGTCCCACCTGCCAGGGCGCGCGCTACAACCCCGAGACCCTGGAGGTGCGCTGGCAGGGCAAGACCATCGCCGAGGTGCTGCATCTGACGGTGGACGAGGCCCTGGCCTTCTTCGCCGATGAAGTCCCGGTGGCGCGAGCGCTGCGGGTACTGGCCGACATCGGCCTGGGCTATCTGCGCCTGGGTCAGCCGGCCACGGAACTCTCCGGCGGCGAGGCCCAGCGCATCAAGCTGGCCACCGAACTGCAGCGCACCAGCCGTGGCACCACCCTCTATGTGCTGGACGAACCCACCACCGGCCTCCATCCGGCCGACGTGGAGCGCCTGATGCGCCAGTTGCACGGCCTGGTCGACGAAGGCAACACGGTGGTGCTGGTGGAGCACAACCTGCAGGTGGTGGCCGGCAGCGACTGGCTGATCGACATCGGTCCCGGCGCCGGCACGGCAGGCGGGCGCATCGTCGCCAGCGGCACTCCCCGCGCGGTGGCGGAGGATCCCGCCAGCCCCACGGCGCCCTATCTGCGGCCCTTGTTCGACTAGCCTGCCAGCGGTGCCGTGCTGCGTCGGCAGGCCGCCAGCACCAGCAGCGTCAGCGTCGCCGCCAGGGCACCGAACTGGAAGGTGGCGGCGGAGCCGAGGAAGTGCCAAAGCGCGCCGGCGATGCTGCTGGCCAGCAGCAGGGCGATGCCGCTGACCAGGTTGAACAGGCCGAAGGCGGTGCCGCGCAATTCGGCCGGGGCGGTGCGGGCGACCATGGCGGCGAGCAGGCCCTGGGTCATGCCCATGTGCAGGCCCCAGAGCAGGACGCCCAGTGCCAGGCCGGTCCAGCCGCTGCCGAAGGCCAGGGCCAGGTCGGCCAGGATCAGCACCACCAGGCCCCAGGCCAGCAGCGCGCGATGGCTGACCCGGTCGGACAGCGCCCCCAGCGGATAGGCCGACAGCGAGAACACCAGCTGCATGCCCACCATCACCAGCGGCACCAGCGCCAGGGGCACCCCCACCTGCTCGGCCTTGAGCACCAGGAAGGCCTCGCTGAAGCGCGCCAGGGTGAAGACGCCGCCGAGCAGCGCCACCTGCCAGAAGGCCGCCGGTAGCCTGCGCAGCTGACTGCGGGTGAGCGGATTGGTGCGTGCCTGGACGATGGCCGGCTTGGGCTCGTCCAGCCCGAAAACCAGCAGGGCCACGGCGATGAAGGCCGGGATCACCGCCACCCAGAACACCGCGCGAAAATCGTTGGCCCAGAGCAGCATCAGCCCCACCGCCAGCAGCGGCCCGAGAAAGGCGCCGAAGGTGTCCAGCGACTGGCGCAGGCCATAGGCGGCGCCGCGGATCTCCGGCGGCGTGACGTCGGCCACCAGGGCGTCGCGCGGCGCCCCGCGGATGCCCTTGCCGATGCGATCCATGAAGCGCGCGCCGAACACCAGGCCGGCACCGCTGGCCACGGCGAACAGCGGCTTGCTCAGGGCGCCCAGGCCATAGCCCAGCACCGCCAGGCCCTTGCGCTTGCCCAGGTAGTCGCTGATGACGCCGGAAAAGATCTTGGTGATGAGCGCGGTCGCCTCGGCCACCCCTTCGAGGATGCCGATATAGAGCACGCTCAGGCCCAGGCCGGTGGCCAGGAACAGCGGCAGCAGGCTGTGGATCATCTCCGAAGAGATATCCATGAACAGGCTCACCCCACCCAGAATCCAGACCCCGCGGGGTATCCGTCGCCAGCTCGCCGTCATCGTCACGCCCCTGTCCCCCTCGATCCTGTCCATCCCCGCCTGGCGGCAGGCAAACCGGTCGAAATTAGCATGACGATTGCCTGAGTCTCTACGGAGGAGACATCCCTCGTTACACTGGACGCTGCTCCTTCCATCGAGGCCACCCCATGAAGACCCTGCTGGTCATCGGCATCGGCGCCGGCGATCCCGACTACCTCACCCTCCAGGCCGTCGCCGCCCTCAATCGCGCCAGTACCTTCTTCCTGTTCGACAAGGGCACGGAAAAGGACAGCCTGATCCACCTGCGCGAAACCATCTGCGCCCGCCACATCCGTCAGGCGGACTATCGCTTCGTCACCGCGCCCATCCCCGAGCGCCGCCGCGAAGGCGACTATCGCCAGGCGGTGGACGACCTCAACGCCGCCAAGCAGGCGCTGATGGTGGAGATGATCGAGCACGAGCTGGCGGACGACGAATGCGGCGCCTTCCTGGTCTGGGGCGATCCGGCGCTGTACGACAGCACCCTGCGCATCCTGGCGGCGATCAGGCGCGCAGGCCGGCTCGACTTCGACTACGAGGTGATCCCCGGCATCTCCAGCGTCCAGGCGCTGGCCGCGCGCCACCGGGTGCCGCTCAATCGCATCGGCCAGGCCCTGGAGATCACCCCCGGCCGGCGCCTGGAGCGCTTCCCCGCGCACCTGGACAACCTGGTGGTGATGCTCGATTCCCACGAGGCCTATCGCCGCCTGGACGAGCCCGGCCTGCATATCTACTGGGGTGCCTACGTCGGTACGGCGGACGAGATCCTCATCGCCGGTCCGCTGCAGGAGGTAGCCGAGGAGATCCACCGGGTGCGCAGCGCCGCGCGCGAAGAACACGGCTGGATCATGGACACCTATCTGCTCTGTCGCGGCCCTGCGGACGCCTGAGCGCTATCCAGCCATCGGTCCAGATGGAGGGTCTGCCAGGGCAAGGCCGTCTCCCGCGCGACGACCCGGAAGCCCTGGTCCAGCCAGAAGGCTTCGGCCCCGGGCAGGAAGGGATGGGTGTGCAGATAGAGGCGCTGCACGGCGTCGCGCTTCGCCTGGACCAGCAGCGCCGCGAACAGCCGCCGCGCCAGGCCCTGGCGCCGCTGCCGGGCCGCCACATACAGCCGGACCACCTCCACCACCCGCTCGCCGGGATAGGCCAACTGGGCAAAGCGCCGGTCGTAGGGCCGGTAGCCGATGCTGCCGAGGGGCTCTCCGGCGGCGCCCCGGGCGATCAGCAGGCAGCCGCGCCCCGCACCATAGTGATCGGCGAAGCGCTGTAGATCCTGGGGTACGACCGTCGCCCCGCCCCGGCTACCGAACAGCTCGTGATAGCTCGCCAGCAAAAAGCTCAGCGTCTCGTCATCCGCCATGGTGAGCCGTTCGAGGGTGATGGGTGGCGCTTCGCTCATGTTCCTGTTCGTCTCTCTGGCAGCGGCAGGGGCGCGACATTTCGGCGCAGGGCCGCGCCGGCCGGGCTGTGCGCCGCCCGTGACGATGATACAGTCCCTCGCCATGAAAACCGTCCGTTCACCGCGCGCCTCGCTCGCCTGGATGCTGCTCGCCTGCATCCTGCTGAACGGACTCGTCTGCGCCCTGGGCCACGGTCAGATGCTGGCGCGCTGGACCCTGCCGGTGCAGCCGCCCCTCACCCAGGCACACGAGCACCATCACGGTCTGCACGCCCAGACCTCCCAGGGTGACATGGCCGGCATGCATGCGGGCCTGCCGGGCGGCAGCGTGACCACCCTTTCCCCTACGGATGATTGCGTCTTCGCCGCCACCCTGTTCCTCGCCACTCTGGCCGCCGTCGTGCTGCAGTGGCTGCTGCGTCCCGGCGATCCTCATCGTCCTCGCTACCAGAGCGCCCTGCCGCCGCCACCGCGCGCACGGCGCTCCACGCTCCATCCCCAGGCCCCCTGACACCCCGGCGACGAAAGACGGCTGTCCTCCTTTTTCGTAATCCCGCGCGTGGCCCCTCGCCGGCTGCGCGTCGCTCCGTGGTGAACGCTATGACTTCGCACCCCTCCGCTCCGGCCGCCAAGACGCCGGGGCCGCTGCTGCAGCTGCTGGCGCGGCTGCATTTTCTCATCGGTCTGTTCGTCGGTCCCTTCCTGCTGGTGGCCGCCGCCAGCGGCCTGATCTATGCCCTCACGCCGCAACTCGAGGCGCACCTCTATGCCGAGGCCCTGCACACCCCCGGCCGCGGCAAGCCCCTGCCGCTGGCCGAGCAGGTCCATATCGCCCAGGCCGCGGTAGGCCCCACCCTGACCCTGGGCGCGGTGCGCCCGGCCCCTGCCGAGGGCGATACCACCCGGGTGATGTTCAACGATCCGTCGCTGGGCGAGTCGACCCATCGAGCACTGTTCATCGACCCGGTCACCGGCGCCATCCGCGGCGATCTGGCGGTCTATGGCACCAGCGGCATCCTGCCGCTGCGCACCACCATCGACCAGTTCCACCGCAGCCTGCTGCTGGGCGAGCCCGGTCGTCTCTACAGCGAGCTGGCCGCCTCCTGGCTGTGGGTCGCGGCCCTCGGCGGCCTGACCCTGTGGTTGGTGCGCCGCCGCCAGCGCCGTCCGGCTCGCGGCCTGCGCGGGCTGCACGCCAGTACCGGCGTCTGGCTGCTGGGTGGCCTGCTGTTCCTCTCCGCCACCGGCCTGACCTGGTCGCGCTTTGCCGGCGACAACATCGGCGTGCTGCGCGCCCACTACGGCTGGTCCACGCCGGGCGTGAAGACCGCCCTGGGCACTGCACCCGCGCCGGCCATGGCCCATGACGAGCACGCCGATCACCATGGCGCCATGCACATGGCCATGGCGTCACCGCTGGATCCGGCCACCTTCGACCGGGTGCTGGCCAGCGCCCGCGCCGCCGGTATCGACGCTGGCAAGCTGGAGATCCGTCCGGGGCGCAGCGCCGACAAGGCCTGGACGGTCAGCGAGATCGACCGCCGCTGGCCGACCCAGGTGGATGCCGTCGCCGTCGACCCGACCAGCTTCAAGGTGGTCGATCAGGTGCGCTTCGCCCAGTACTCGCTACCGGCCAAGCTGACCCGCTGGGGCATCGATGCCCACATGGGCGTGCTGTTCGGCCTGGCCAACCAGCTGGTGCTGGCGGCCATCGCCCTCGGCCTGCTGGTGATGACCATCTGGGGCTACCTGCTCTGGTGGCGCCGCCGGCCCAGCCGCGATCCGGCGCAACCCGGCCTGATCACCCTCTGGCGCCAGCTGTCGCCGCTGCCGCGTCTGCTGGTGCCGGCGACGGCCCTGCTGCTAGGTCTGTGCCTGCCGGTGCTGGGCGGCAGCCTGCTGCTGTTCCTGCTGCTGGACACCCTGCTCGGCCTGCGCGGCCCGGCGCTGCGCACGGAGGCCGGTTCGGCTTGAGGCTGGAAGGGGTGGTTGTCGGGCTTCGCCCTGACCTAGTCGTAGCGTGGAAAACCGCGCAGCGTTTTTCACCTGTGCCCACCCCGGACGCGTGGACAAGGCTGCGCCGTTGTCCACCCTACCCGCACGTAGCCACGCGGCCATACCAAACCACCCCCTCTCCCCTTGGGAGAGGGCTGGGGTGAGGGCCCGCCCAACATCTATCGCCACTCCAGGAACCGCCCCCAGACCATCCATCGGTACACCCTATCCGACGCTGGCGCACCCCAGCGAGACGCTTATAGTTATCGCAATCCCCATCCCTCGAGGATCCGCCCATGCCCCGTCTGTTGCACGTGATAGGTTCGCCCCGCCAGGATCGCTCCGCCTCGCTGGAAGTCGCCACCGCCTTCATCCAGGCCTGGCAAGGCAAACATCCCGGCGCCGAGGTGGATACCCTTGATGCCTGGCATTGCGACCTGCCGGAATTCGACGGTCCCATCCTCGACGCCAAGTACGCCGGCATCCAGGGTGAGCCCCTCAGCGCCGAGCAGGAGCACGCCTGGACAGTGGCCAAGGCGCTGGCACAACGCTTCAAGGCCGCGGATGTGCTGGTGTTCGGCGTGCCCTGCTGGAATTTCGGCATTCCCTACAAGCTCAAGCAGCTGTTCGACGTGGTCAGCCAGAAGGACCTGCTGTTCACCTTCGACGAGCGCGGCCTCAATGGCCTGCTCGGCGGTCGCCAGGCACTGGTGATCGCCGCCCGCGGTGCGGCCCTGGATCGCCAGGAGCATCAGGAAGCCTATCTGCGCACCTGGTGCGAGATGGTCGGCATCGATCGGATGCATACCGTGGTGGTGGAAAAGACCCTTTTCGGTGCCGAGGTCGACCAGGCTTCGCGGGACCAGGCCAAGCAGGCTGCCGTGGCGCTGGTGGGCAAGCTCTAATCTCTACCTAGAGGGGCTACCCTCACCCCAACCCTCTTCCAGGGGGAGAGGGGGCAGTCTCGTAGGTTGGGTTGAGCGCAGCGAAGCCCGACACCCGCTGCCAACCCACGACAACCCTTACCCTACCCTTTCCCAGAGGGAGAGGGGGCAGTCTCGTAGGTTGGGTTGAGCGCAGCGAAGCCCAACACCCGCTGCCAACCCACGACCACCCTTTCCCAGCGGGAGAGGGGCAGTCTCGTAGGTTGGGTTGAGCGGAGCGAAGGCCAACACCCATCCCCACTCCACGCCCCTCAACGGTGCCGGGTCGTCGAACTCAACTTGTACCTGTCACCCGGATGCAGCAGCCGCACATAGCTGACCAGGTGTTCGTCCGACCAGGTACGACGGATCATCGACAGGCAGGCCGCGCCTTCGGCGATGTCCAGCCAGAGCGCGGTCTGGGCGGTGGCCAGCACCGCCTCGACGATGTGCTCCACGTCGCTGATCGGACAGCTGGCCACCAGTACCTCGTTGGGGGTCTGACGGCTGAAGTCGCTCTCCAGGTAGTGGGGTACCCAGCGCGGATTGACGTAGCGGTCTTCCAGCTGGATGGGCAGGCCGTTCTCGCGATGCACCAGGATGCTGTGGAACACCTGGCTGCCGATCCGCAGCCCCAGGCGCAAGGCCACCTCGTCGTCGGCGGCGATGGCTTCGCTGCGCAGCACCTCGTTGGAATACGCATGCCCCCGGGCGCGTACCTCGGCGGCGATGTTCATCACCTCGTGCAGCGAGGATTCGGCCTTGCGCTCGATGACGAAGGTGCCGAGCCCCGCCTGGCGCATCAGGTAGCCCTGCTGCACCAGGCGGGTGATGGCCTTGTTGGCGGTCATGCGGCTGACGGCGAAATCCCGCGCCAGCTGCTCCTCGGTAGGAATCTGGTGATGCACCGGGTAGGCACCACCCTGGATGCGTTCGAGCAGGAAGTCCTCGATCACCTTGTAGCGCGGGGGTGTCGTGCTGCTCACGCGAACTCCAGGCCGGAAAATGGGAAGCCGATGATAACGCGCGGTCCGGCGTTCTGGCTGCCGGACCGCGTCCGTCTCAGAGACTGGGCAGCAGCCGCGGCGTGACCAGCGCGTTCAGGCAGCCGCTGGCCAGCAGTGCGCTGGCGGCCTCGATGTCGGGGGCGAAGAAGCGGTCTTCCTGGTAGTAGGGCACCTGCTCGCGCAGCAGGCTGCGCGCCCTTTCCAGTCGTTCCGAACTCTTCAGGCCGTGACGGAAATCCAGGCCCTGGCAGGCGCCCAGCCACTCGATGGCGAGGATGCCGCGCACGTTCTCGGCCATGGCCCACAGTCGCTTGCCGGCGTTGGGCGCCATGGATACGTGGTCTTCCTGGTTGGCCGAGGTGGGCAGGCTGTCGACGCTGGCCGGATGGGCCAGCGCCTTGTTGTCGCTGGCCAGGGCCGCGGCGGTGACCTGGGCGATCATGAAGCCGGAATTGACCCCGCCGTTCTCCACCAGGAAGGGCGGCAGCTGGGACATGTGCCGGTCCATCATCAGCGAGGTGCGCCGCTCCGACAGGGCACCGATCTCGGCCAGCGCCAGGGCCAGGTTGTCGGCGGCCATGGCCACCGGCTCGGCGTGGAAGTTGCCGCCGGAGATGACGTCGCCCTCCTCAGCGAATACCAGCGGGTTGTCGGATACCGCGTTGGCTTCGACCTCCAGGACCTCGGCGGCCTGGCGCAACTGGGTCAGGCAGGCACCCATCACCTGGGGCTGGCAGCGCAGCGAATAGGGATCCTGGACCTTGTCGCAGTTGGCATGTGAGCGGGAGACCTCGCTGCTGTCAGTGAGCAGCTCGCGATAGGCCGCAGCCACGTCGATCTGGCCGCGCTGGCCCCGCGCGGCATGGATGCGCGCATCGAAGGGCGCCCGGGAGCCGAGCATGGCCTCGACGCTCAGGCCGCCGCAGACCGTGGCCGCGGCGAACAGGTCTTCGCCTTCGAACAGCCCGCGCAAGGCATAGGCGGTGGACACCTGGGTGCCATTGAGCAGCGCCAGGCCCTCCTTGGCGGCCAGGGTTATGGGTTCGAGACCCGCCACCGCCAGCGCCTCGCGGGCCGGCAGCCACTGGCCCCGGTAGCGCGCCTTGCTCTCGCCGATCAGCACCAGCGACAGGTGCGCCAGCGGCGCCAGATCCCCCGAGGCGCCCACCGAGCCCTTGAGCGGAATGTGCGGATAGACCTCGGCATTGATCAGGCCGATCAGGGCCTCGATGACCTGGCGGCGGATGGCGGAAAAGCCACGGGCCAGGCTGTTGACCTTGAGCAGCATGATCAGCCGCACCAGGTCGTCGTCCAGCGCCTCGCCCACCCCGGCGGCATGGGACAGGACCAGGGAGCGCTGCAGCTTTTCCAGGTCCGCCGGCGCGATCCGCGTCGAGGCCAGCAGCCCGAACCCGGTGTTGATGCCATAGGCGGTCCGGCCTTCGGCCAGGATGTTTTCCACGCAGGCCACGCTGGCATCGATGGCCGGGTAGGCCGCCGGATCCAGCTCGACGCGCAGTGGCTGCTGATAGGCCTGGCGCAGCTGGGCCAGGTCGAGAGTGCCGGGTTTGAGGGTCAGGGTGTGCATCGATCAGACTCCTTTGCCAATCATGGGCAGCTTCAGGCCCTGCTCGCGGGCGCAGTCGATGGCGATGTCATAGCCGGCGTCGGCGTGGCGCATCACCCCGGTGGCCGGGTCGTTGTGCAGGACCCGGGCGATACGGGCCGCGGCGGCGTCGGTGCCGTCGCAGACGATGACCATGCCGGAGTGCTGGGAGAAGCCCATCCCCACCCCGCCACCGTGGTGCAGCGAGACCCAGGTGGCGCCACTGGCGGTATTGAGCAGGGCATTGAGCAGCGGCCAGTCGGAGACGGCATCGGAGCCGTCCTGCATGGCTTCGGTCTCGCGGTTGGGGCTGGCCACCGAGCCGGAGTCCAGGTGGTCGCGACCGATGACGATGGGCGCCTTGAGTTCGCCGCTGCGCACCATCTCGTTGAAGGCCAGGCCCAGCTTGGCCCGCTGGCCCAGGCCGACCCAGCAGATGCGTGCCGGCAAGCCCTGGAAGGCGATGCGCTCGCGAGCCATGTCCAGCCAGCGGTGCAGGTGGGCATCGTCGGGGATCAGTTCCTTGACCTTGGCGTCGGTGCGATGGATATCTTCGGGGTCGCCCGACAGCGCGGCCCAGCGGAAGGGGCCGATGCCGCGGCAGAACAGCGGGCGGATATAGGCCGGGACGAAGCCCGGGAAGGCGAAGGCATCGGCGACGCCGGCTTCCTGGGCCATCTGACGGATGTTGTTGCCGTAGTCGAAGGTCGGGACGCCGCTCTTCTGGAAGTCGAGCATGGCTTGGACGTGCACGGCCATGGACTGCTTGGCAGCCTGGACCACGCCAGCCGGATCGGTGGCTGCGCGATCCCGGTATTCGGCCCAGGTCCAGCCGATCGGCAGATAGCCGTTGAGGGGGTCGTGGGCGCTGGTCTGGTCGGTGACCATATCCGGGCGCACGCCGCGGCGGACCAGTTCGGGCAGGATCTCGGCGGCGTTGCCCAGCAGGGCGACGGAGACCGCGGCACCGGCGGCGGTGTGCCGGGCGATGCGCGCCAGGGCGTCGTCCAGGTCGCTGGCCTGTTCGTCCACATAGCGGGTCTTGAGGCGGAAGTCGATACGGCTCTGCTGGCACTCGATGTTCAGCGAACAGGCGCCGGCCAGGGTCGCGGCCAGGGGCTGGGCACCGCCCATGCCGCCGAGACCGGCGGTGAGCACCCAGCGGCCGCGCAGGTCACCCTGGTAGTGCTGACGCCCGGCCTCGACAAAGGTCTCGTAGGTACCCTGGACGATGCCCTGGCTACCGATGTAGATCCAGCTGCCGGCGGTCATCTGGCCGTACATGGCCAGGCCCTTGGCATCCAGTTCGTTGAAGTGCTCCCAGCTGGCCCAGTGCGGTACCAGGTTGGAGTTGGCGATCAGCACCCGCGGGGCGTCGGCGTGGGTCTTGAAGACCCCGACCGGCTTGCCCGACTGCACCAGCAGGGTCTCGTCGTCGCCCAGTTCCTTGAGGGTGGCGACGATGCGGTCGTAGCTTTCCCAATCGCGCGCCGCCCGGCCGATGCCGCCATAGACCACCAGCTCCTCGGGATTTTCCGCGACCGCGGGATCGAGATTGTTCATCAGCATGCGCAGCGGCGCCTCGGTCAGCCAGCTCCTGGCATTGAGCTGGGTGCCGCGGGGGGCGCGGATCTCACCTTCACGAAAGCGGGTCATGGGGATCTTCCTCTCTTGTTGTTCGCGACAGGCCCTGGAGGTCCAGTGCCAGGGTATGGATCAGCCGCGCCGCGACCCGGGCCGTGCGGCCGTCCTGGTCGAGCGCGGGATTGAGTTCGGCCACGTCGGCCAGGCGCAACTTGCCGCTGGCCTTGAGCCGGCGGATCAGGGGTTCCAGCAGCGCGAGGCTCACGCCATGAGCGGCAGGCGCGCTGACCCCGGGCGCCTCGCCCGCGGGCAGTACGTCCAGGTCGAAGGTGAGATAGAGGGCGTCGCACCCGGCGGCGAAGGCGTCCAGCTCGGCGCCGATCCGCTCCAGGCTGCCTTCGCGGATTTCATGGTCTTCGCGGATCAGCACGTCCAGCTCGGCGGCACGCCTGAGCAGCGTGCGGGTATTGGCCGCCAGGCTCAGGCCCAGGCAGGCATAGCGAAAGGGCCAGTCGTGGTGGGCACAGTGAGCGGCGATCTGGGCGAAGGGCGTACCGGAGGTAGCTCCCCGAGTCGGATCGCGCAGATCCAGGTGGGCGTCGAAATTGACGATGCCAATGCGCGGCTTGGGCAGGGTCTTGGCCAGGTGCAGCGCCAGGCCCGACCAACTGGCCCAGGCCACCTCATGACCGCCTCCCAGCACCAGCGGCAGGTGACCGGCATCCAGCAAGAGGCACACGCCCTCGGCCAGGCGCTGCTGGGCGCCTTCCAGATCACCGTCGGCGCAGCGGATATCACCGGCGTCATAAGCCGGACCCTGACGTTGCCAGGCGACATTGGCCAGGGCGCGCCGCAGCGCGACGGGCCCCTCGGCAGCGCCGGTGCGACCCTGATTGCGCCGCACCCCCTCGTCACAGGCGAAACCCAGCAGCGCCATACCCGGCGCGCTGCCTGCGGCCAGCGGCTGGATGCACTGGTGCCAGCGCAGGGCGTCGGCTTCAGGATCGGTCCGGCCGGTCCAGAGTTCCAGGGTCTGGCGATCAGCGAACATGCTGCACCTCCCCGGCGAAGATGCGCTGCCGCAAGCGCCCCGGACGCACCTCATAGGCCAGCTCCGCCGGCTGATCGACGTCCCACAGGCAGAGATCCGCCGGGGCACCCACCTGGATACGACCCAACTCCGGTCGCCCCAGAGCCTGGGCGGCGTGGGCGGTCATGCCGGCCAGGGCCTCGCGGGGCGTGAGGCGAAACAGGGTGCAGCCCAGGTGCGCGATCAGGGTGGGCAGATAGAGCGGCGAGGTGCCGGGATTGGCGTCACTGGCCAGCGCCATGGGCACCCCGTGGCGACGCAGCAGTTCGACCGGTGGATGTTGAGTCTCGCCCAGCATCAGGAAGGCGCCAGGCAGCAGCACGGCGACGGTACCGGCGGCGGCCAGGGCGCGTACCCCGGCTTCGTCGAGATACTCAACATGGTCCGCCGACAAGGCTCCCAGCCGTGCGGCCAGGGCGCTGCCGCCAAGGTTGGACAGCTGCTCGGCATGGGCCTTGATCGGCAGACCGTGCGCCCGTGCCGCCTGGAAGACCCGCTCGCACTGGGCCGGCGAAAAGGCGATCCCCTCGCAGAAGACGTCCACCGCATCGGCCAGCCCTTCGGCCACCGCGGCCGGAATCATCGCCTGGCAGACCAGGTCGACGTAGCCGTCGGCATCGCCCTGGAATTCCGGCGGCACGGCATGGGCGCCCAGCAGCGTGGTGATCACCCGGACCGGTAGCGCCTCGCCCAACCGGCGCGCGACGCGCAGCAGCTTGAGTTCGTCCGCCACCGTCAGGCCGTAGCCGGACTTGATCTCGACGGTGGTGACACCCTCTTCGGCCAGGGCCTGCAAGCGCGGCAAGCTCAAGGCGAAGAGTTCCGCCTCGCTGGCCGCCCGGGTGGCGCGCACCGTGCCGAGGATGCCACCACCGGCGCGGGCGATCTCGGCGTAGCTGGCGCCTTCCAGCCGCTGCTCGAATTCCCCGGCGCGCTGGCCGGCATGGACCAGGTGGGTATGGCAATCCACCAGGCCGGGCGTCAGCACCCCGCCCTCCCCGGCCAGCTCGACCCCCTCGCCCAGCGCGGGGTCGAAGTCGGTTTCCGGCCAGAGCCCGACGATGCGGCCAGCGTCCACCCGCACGGCCATGGGCGTGGGCCGGGTCTGGAGGCCATCGAACAGGGTGACGTGGCGCCAGAGCAGCGGTTGGGTAGCGACGGACATGGTGACCTCCCCGGTTAATGTATATACATTTAATCCAGAGCCGATCAATCGTCAAGCAGTGGAGCTGCTCCTTAGCTTCGATGCTGGAGGAACGACGATAGCGAGACAACGGAAGCTCAGTTGCGGGTAAAGACGACACTCATTTTGTATAGACAATAAGGAATCTGCGGAGACGTAGAAGCGAGTCGCCTGTTGCTACAACCCAAAGGCTGACCGCACCTATGGCGCCATCTTGAAGATCGCCACTATCAGTGCCGCGTCTATAAGCGGGCGCGACAGCCGATCGCGATCTTGTCAGGGCTGGTAGAGCTGAACACCTGCTCGGACAATCCCCTCTCCCCTCGGGAGAGGGTTGGGGTGAGGGCGCCCTCGTCACGAAGTCCCAGTGGAAAAGGCTGCGCCGTTTTCCACGCTACGGCGCTGTAGGTAGGTGTTCCATAGCTGGAATTCCTGCCAAGCCAAACACGCTACAGCGGTGTCACCGTCACCTCGACCACCGGATCGTGGTCGCCGCCGCCGAGGATCACCCCGCGCAGCGGCGAGACGTCGGTGAAGTCGCGGCCCCAGGCCAGGGTGATGTGTTCCAGGTCCGGCAGGACGTCGTTGGTGGGATCGAAGTCGACCCAGCCCAGCCGCGGGCAATGCACGCTGACCCAGGCGTGGGAAGCATCGGCGCCGATCAGCCGCGGCTTGCCGGGTGGCGGACGGGTCAGCAGATAGCCACTGACATAGCGCGCCACCAGCCCCAGGGCGCGCAGGCAGGCCAGCATCAGGTGGGCGAAGTCCTGGCAGACGCCATGGCGGTGCTCCAGCACCTCGCGCAGCGGCGTCGCCACCTGGGTGGCGGTGGCGTCGAAGCGGAATTCGCGGTGGATCTTTTCCATCAGCGCGCTACAGCCCGACAATAGGGGCCGACCCGGTGGAAAACAGTCCTCGGCGAAACGGGCGAAGATGCCGTCCAGCGGCACTGCCGGGGATTCGAAGCGGAAGTGATGGACGTCCAGCGACACCCGGGCGGCGGGATAGCGCAGGCCGTCACGGACCCCCTCCCAGGCGGGCGAATCCGCCAGCCTGAGACCGGCGCGGGAATCCACCTCCACCTCCAGCTCGGTACCGACATAGAGTTCGTCGTGGGGCCGCTCGAAGGACAATCGCGTCAGCGGATTGCCGAAGGCGTCCCAGGCGTCCTGGCGCTGGGTCGGCTGCGGCAGGATCACTAGTTGCCGGGACAGGCAGCGCTGCCAGCCACAGTCGCGCGGCAACAGATGCAGCAACTGCTGCGACAGCGACACCGGCGCCGCGTAGCGATAGTGGGTGTCGTGCTGGATGCGATAGCGGACCCGATTCATCACATGGATACCGTGCGCTGACTGACGGCGTCGACATGGGCGAAGCAGCGATAGATGACCCGCTCGGACAGCTGGCTGCTGGCCTCGGCGATCTGTCGCAGCAGCCGCGCCACGCCTTGCTGCACCTCGACCCGACCGGCATCGCCGAACAGGGTGCTCTCCAGGGTCGCGAGGTCGAAGCGGCGCAGGCGATCGTAGGCGTCGTGCAGTGCCGGATCGCGGGGCAGGCCGTAGTAGCGTTCCAGGTGCTCCACGGCGTTGATCAGCGCATGCAGCTGGAAGCGGATCGAATAGGGGTTGTGCTCGTGCAGCATGAGCAGGTCCAGCACCGGGATCAGCTGGGGCGCCGCCTGGTAGCGCGAACGATAGGTGATGATGCTGTTGCCCAGCTCCAGCAGCCATTCCAGGCCGGCCGCGTCCCAGGTGGCCCCGCCTTCGAGAAAGTGCGCCAGGCTGCCGGCGAGGAATTGCACCCGCTCGATGCGCCGGCCGATCATCAGGAAGCGCCAGCTCTCGTCGTGGGTCATGTCGTCGAAGGTGAAGCCGGCCACCGCCGCCAGCGCCATCACCAGGCGGTTGAGACTCTGCAGCGCCTCGCCCGGCTCGCTGCCGACCTGGCCCAGGCCATGGGCCTCGCGCTCCACCTCGCGAATGGCGCGCCAGTTCTCCGGCGACAGTCGTCCACGCACCTGGGCCGCGGCCCAGTGCAGCCGCTGCAGATTGGCGCCCAGGCCGCTGGGAAAGTCACCCGGCCCCAGGGCCGCGCGCAGTTGCTCCGCCAGCCGGTCGCCCGCCGGCAGCAATTCCAGGGCCGTGGCCAGATCGATGGCCGACTGCACCGCCGGCCCGCCGTCGTCGGCGTCGAGGTAGCGACTCAGGACGATTCGCAGCAGGCGCGCGGCATCTTCGCAGCGCTCGCTGTAGCGACCGTACCAGAACAGATTCTCGGCCGTGCGCGAGGGCAGGAAGGGGTCCTTGCGCACCAGGTCGCGCACCCCCAGCACCCGCGCCCCGGGCACCTCGGCGGCGCCGCGGCTGCCGCCCAGCACCCAGGTGTCCTTGCTCGACCCGCCGCGCTGCATGGACACCACCGCGGCGCCCTCGTGGGCGACCCGGGTCAGGCCGCCGGGCATCACCCAGTAGCCGTCTTCGCTGGCCACCGCATAGACGCGCATGCCGATGGCGCGCGACTGCAGACTGCCGCCCTGCCAGACCGGCGCCTGGGACAGCTGGATGCGCTCCTGGGCCACATAGGCATGGGGCGTGGCCAGGATGCGCGCGCGCAATTCGGCCAGTCCCTCGGCATCCAGCGCCTTGCCGAACACCGGCTCGAAGCCCTGGGCCGGATAGGCCGGCTTGATCACCAGCTCCGCCAGCCGCGCCAGGGCCGCTTCCCGCACCGGCGTCTCGCCGCACCACCAGGTGGCGACGGAGGGCAGCGCCAGGGTCTCGCCCAGCAGCGCCTGGCAGACGCCGGGCAGAAAGCCCAGCAGACCGGGCGACTCCAGCAGGCCGCTGCCCAGGGCATTGGCCATGATGACGTTGCCCTGGCGCACCGCTTCCAGCAGGCCGGGTACGCCCAGCGCCGAATCGGTACGCAATTCCAGCGGATCGCAGAAGTCGTCGTCCAGCCGGCGGAACACCGCGTGGACGCGCCTCAGCCCGCTCAGGGTCTTCAGGTAGAGGCAGGCGTCGCGCACCGTGAGGTCCTGGCCTTCCACCAGCGGAAAGCCCAGTTGCCGGGCCTGGTAGAGGTGCTCGAAGTAGGTCTCGTTGTAGCGTCCCGGCGTCAGCAGCACCGCCAGCGGTGCCTCCTCGCCGGTGTCCAGGCCGGTGCTCAGGGTACGCTGCAGGGCCTGGAAGTAGCCAGTGAGTGGCTGGACCTGCAGATCGCGGTGCAACTCGGGAAAGGCCCGCGCCACGATGTGGCGGTTCTCCAGGGCATAGCCGGCGCCGGAGGGCGCCTGGGTGCGATCGGCCAGCACCCACCAGCGGCCATCGGGCGCGCGCGCCAGATCCACCGCATAGACGTGCAGCCAGGTATCGCCCGGCGGGCGCAACCCCTGGCAGGCCCAGAGAAAGTTGTTGTGACCGAACACCAGCTCCGGCGGCAGCAGCCGCTCGTGCAGCAGGCGCTGCTCGCCATAGAGATCGCCCAGTACCCGGTTCAGCAGGCGGGCCCGCTGCGCCACGCCCGCCGCCAGGGGTGCCCACTCCTCCGCCGAGATCAGTTGCGGCAGCAGGTCCAGCGCCCAGGGCCGGTCGCTGCCCTTGGGATCGGCATAGACGTTGTAGGTCACGCCGTTTTCCTGGATCTGCCGGGCGATCAACGCCTGGCGCTGATCGAGCTGCGCGGGTCGCAGTCCGGCCAGATGGCCGTAGAAGCGGCGCCATGGCGGCCGCACGCCGCCCCGCGGACTCCAGAGTTCGTGGTAGCTGCCGGTCATGTCACTGGCATTGCGGGAAGCGTTCGGGGGCATGGTCGGAAGACGGCTGACAGGGTACGCGAGCAGGTTCGGAGAGGTCGCCTCGACGGGCACGCCAGAACGCACGCGCCGGTCGCGACCGGTAACCTAGGGTAGTGATGTGCGTCGGGATGCGCCACCGCTAACGCTGGCCGCCGCTGCCTGTGGCGCGCCATCCGGTGCAGGAGCCGATCCCAGAGCCCTCGCCGGCCGTCCCAGGCGACGAACAACCCGGAACTCCAGGGTCGAGCCGCTCTACTAATCCGCTAGCAAGACGCCGGCGCTCCGCCGGCGTCCGACGCGGCCGCTCTCGCCAGGTATCAGCCCCATGCGCAATTTTCTCGGAAGCTACAGCTCGAATCGTCAGCAGCGCAATGCCCTGCGCGCCCTGCCCGTCCAGCGCAAGGTCGCCAACTGCACCTGCGGCCAGTCCATCTTCTTTCCCAACAGCGAGTGCCTGGCCTGCGGCAACGCCCTGGGCTACGCCCCGGACCAGGGCACGCCGACGGCGCTGCTGCCAGGCGAAGGCGGCCTCTGGCAACTGCCCGAGGCGACCAGCGCACTCTATCGCCGCTGCGCCAACCTGGACATGCCCGCCGCCTGCAACTGGCTGGTACCGGCCGACTCGGGAGAAAACTTCTGCGTGGCCTGCCAGCTCAATCACACCATCCCGGACCTGTCCTTCGAGGGCAACGGCGAGCGCTGGCGCAAGCTTGAGCTGGCCAAGCGGCAACTGGTCGCCCAGTTGCTGGGCCTGGGGCTACAGGTGATCCCCCAGACCGTGGATGCCGAGCACGGACTCGCCTTCGACTTCCTCGCCCCCGATGCCACCGGCACCCCCACCACCGGGCACGCCAATGGCCTCATCACCCTGAACATCCTCGAAGCGGACGATGCCCACCGGGAAAAGGTCCGTGCCGACATGCACGAACCCTATCGCACCCTGCTCGGGCACTTCCGCCACGAGGTCGGGCACTACTACTTCGATCGCCTGGTCGCCGGCACCGATTGGGAAGCCCCCTTCCGCGCCCTGTTCGGTGACGAACGCGCCGACTATGGCCAGGCCCTCCAGCGCCACTACGAGCAGGGCGCACCGACAGGCTGGGAAAGCCAGTACGTCAGCGCCTACGCCACCATGCATCCCTGGGAGGACTGGGCGGAGACCTGGGCGCACTACCTGCACATGATGGACACCCTGGCCACCGCCGCCAGCCTGGGCATGAACGCCGGCAGCCTGCACCTGGACTTCCAGCCTTTCACCCGCGAGGCGCTGTACGAGGCCGAGGATCGCAGCGACGACGAATTCCTCGGTTTCGCCAATGCCTGGATCGAATTGGCGGCCATGCTCAACGAGCTGTCCCGCAGCATGGGCCAGCCGGACTTCTATCCCTTCGCCCTGCCCGCCCCGGTGATCGCCAAGCTGCACTTCATCCACAAGGTCATCCACTCGGCCCAGCCCAGCATGCTGGAACAGGGCCTGGCCGCGGACGACACCACGGCGGGTGCCACCCTGGGCGCTACCCTCTGACCGGGGTCCTGCTCAACCGAGCAGGACGATGCCCCAGACCACGGCGATGATGATCATGGCCACGAACTGCGCAGCGCTGCCCAGATCCTTGGCGTTCTTCGACAGTTCGTGCCAGTCCAGGGAAATGCGGTCCACCACCGCCTCGATGGCGGCGTTGAACAGTTCGACCACCAGCGACAGCAGGCAGACCGCCACCAGCAGCGCCCGCTCGCCGCGACTGACGTCCAGCCAGAAGGCCAGGGGCACCAGCACCACATTGAGCATCACCAGCGAACGAAAGGCCGCTTCCTGGCGAAAGGCCGTGCGCAGGCCGGCCAGGGAATAGCCGGTGGCATTGATGACCCGGCGCAGACCGGTCTTGCCTTTGTAGGGAGAGATCACCGAAAGCTCCATCCAGCAGGGGCGAACCGCCGATCCGGGTGGACGGCAGCTGCCAGAAAGTGAAAGTCGACGGTCGCGCCCGGCGCGGGCGCCGATAGCGCCGGGGTCAGCTGGAGGTGCTCTCCAGTTGCTGCAGCAGCAGCGCCGCCTGGGTGCGGGTGCGGACGCCGAGCTTGCGGAAGATGGCCGTGGCATGGGCCTTGACCGTGGCCTCGGAAACATTGAGCTCGAAGGCGATCTGCTTGTTGAGCAGGCCTTCGCAGAGCATGGTCAGCACCCGGAATTGCTGTGGGGTGAGACTGGCGAGCCCGGCGCTGGCGGCCTTGGCTTCCTCGCTCAGGGCGGCGGCGCCTTCTACCTGGGGCGGCCACCAGGTATCGCCATCCAGCACCTGACTGACCGCCTGCTGCAGGGTGCTCAGATCGCTGGACTTGGGAATGAAGCCACTGGCGCCGAATTCACGGGCACGCTGCACCACCGCCGGTTCTTCCTGGGCCGAGATCATCACCACCGGCACCTGGGGGAACTGACCCCGCAGGAGGACCAGGCCGGAAAAGCCATAGGCGCCGGGCATGTTGAGATCGAGCAGGACCAGATCCCAGTCGGTGCGCTCGGCCAGGCAGGCCTGGAGCTCGGCGATGTCGGCCACCTCGGTGAGCCGTGCCTGGGCGCCCAGGCCCAGGGTCAGGGCCTGCTGCAGCGCGCTGCGAAACAGCGGATGATCGTCGGCGATCAGTATCTGGTAGGCAGCCGCCATGGTGTAGCTTTCCTTGTTGTCGTGAGCGCCCACGTCGACCAGTTAGCTGGCGCGCGGGCTGCACGCAAGCATGCCGAACGGCGCGGACGGGGGCAAGGCCGGGCGGACCGCCGACGGTAGGCAAGGCCCTGCGGTTTGCGGCACAGTTGCCGTTTTGCCCAAGAGACGTCCCATGCCCAGCACCGCCCTGCGTGCCGATCTGCTCATGCTGCTCACCGCCCTCATCTGGGGCAGCGCCTTCGTCGCCCAGACCGGCGGCATGGAGCACATCGGCCCCTTTCTCTATACCGGCCTGAGATTCGCCCTGGGCGCCCTCACCCTGCTGCCGCTGCTGTTGTTCCTGCGCCGCCGCGGCCGCCAGCAGCGCCTGACCCGCGACACCTTCAAGGGCGGCCTGCTGATGGGCCTGGTGCTGACCCTGGGCATCAACCTGCAGCAGGTCGGCCTGCTGTTCACCAGCGTGACCAATTCCGGCTTCATCACCGGTCTCTATGTCATCGTGGTGCCGCTGCTGGGGCTGCTGCTCGGCCAGCGCAGCCACCTGGGCACCTGGATCGGCGCCAGCCTGGCGGTGGTCGGCATGGGGCTGCTGAGCATCGGCGACAACTTCCACGTGGCCTCGGGCGATCTGCTGCAACTGGCCGGCGCCCTGGCCTGGGGGATTCATGTCCTGCTGGTGGGTCACTATTCCAGTCGCCACGACGCCACGGTGCTGTCGATCCTGCAATTCGGCGTCTGCGCCGTGCTCAGCCTGGCGCTGGCGCTGGCCTTCGAGCCGATCCAGTCGACCGGGATCGTCCTGGCCCTGCCCGAGCTGCTCTATGGCGGCGTGATCGCCGCCGGCATCGGCTACACCCTGCAGGTGTTCGCCCAGCGCGGCGCCATCGCCTCCCATGCGGCGGTGATCTTTTCCCTGGAGGCGGTGTTCGCCGCCTTCTTCGGTGCCTGGCTGCTGGGCGAGGCCCTCAGCGGGCGTGGCTACCTAGGCTGCGGCCTGATGTTCGCCGGCATGCTCGCGGCCCAGCTCTGGCCGCGCCAGGCGCCGGTGGAGATCAAGCCGGTCAACTAACTCCGCAGGGCCTTGAGTTGCAGGCTGGCCGGGCTGTCCGCCGCCAGCGGCAGGTGATGCTTGGCATCCAGGTAGCGTTCGCTGAAGACATCCAGATAGGCCTCCAGCAATCGACCGGCCGGTGCCTCGCCGGCCAGCTCCAGGCACAGGGCGGCGACCTCGGCGGTGCACAGGTGCTCGCCCCGGGTCGAGCGCCGCAGGCGATAGCGCGACAGGGCATTGGGCTGGAAGCTCAGCACCGGCAGGCGGTCCAGATAGGGACTCTTGCGAAACATCTTGCGCGCCTCGGTCCAGGTGGCATCCAGCAGCACGAACAGCGGGCGCTGACCGGGTGCCAGCGGCAGGCTCTCGACCACCCGCTCGGGCGCGGCGTACTCACCGGGAAACACCAGCAGCGGTTGCCATTCCGGCTGCGCGAGCAGTGCCGGCAGCGCTGGATCCACCGCCGTGCGACTCCAGCCGAAGGCATGGGTATCGGCCACCACGTCGGCGATCAGCCAACCGGTGTTGCTCGGCTTAAGCGGCTCGACGTCGTGCATCAGCAGGCACATGCCGGCGTGGGTCTGGCGCAGGGGACGCAGGTCGCAGAGGCAGTGGCTGGGGGCCAGGCGGCAATTCGGGCAGCGCGCCATGCGCGAGCCACGGGCGATGAAGGGCTTGATGCTGCGCGCCAGGCGCTCCTGGCGCAGACGGGCCACGGCATGCAGAGGGGTGTCGCTGATCGTGGTCATGCCGGGCTCGCGGGCAAAAGCGCAGTTTACCAGAGCGATCGGGATGCCCGTGGCGGCCAGGCAGGTTACCCTGCGCAGACGCCTTGCGAACCCCCGCCCGCGACCACGGTCGAAACGGGCTCCTCTACGCTGGAGAACACGATGCCTCGTTTTGCTTTGCTCGCCCTGACCCTCGCCCTGCCCTTCACCGTCCAGGCGGCCGAGTCGCTCAAGGACCACGAGCTCAATCAGATGCTGCGCAAGGTCGCCACCGAGAGCAGCCAGGGCACGCCCCGCGCCATCAACGAAGACATCCTCGACCGCGGCTACACCGTGCAGGGCAAGCAGCTGATCAACAACCTCAGCGTCCGCCCGGCCCATGCCGCCCGCATGCGCGAGAATCCGGCCACGGTGCGGGTGCAGCTCGCCGAGAGCGTCTGCCAGAACAACGGCTATCGCCAGTTGCTGGCCCGCGGCGCCACCCTGGTCTATGACTTCACCGAATACCAGACCAACAAGCCGGTCATGGTCGAGCGCTTCCAGGCAGCCGACTGCGGCCTGGGCAAGTAAGCGGAGACCGCGGCCATGACCGAGGACAGCGACGACAGCTACCTGGCCCGCCACGTGGAGCCCAGCGCCGCCGACCTGGGTCAGCGCATCGACGAATTGCTGGAGCACGCCCTGCCGGGCGGCAGCCCCAACCTGGGCCTCTATCGCGAGATGCTGGTGACGGTGGTGCGCATGGCGCAGACCAATCCGGCACGCTGGGACGCCAAGATCATGCTGCAGACCCTCAAGGAGCTGGAGCAGGCCTTCCGCACCCTGGAGCGCTTCCGCCGGCGGCGCAAGGTCACGGTGTTCGGCTCGGCGCGGACCCGCATCGATCATGGCCTCTATGCCCTCGCCCGCGAACTGGGCAGCGCCCTGGCCCGCCGCGACATGATGGTCATCACCGGCGGTGGCGCCGGCATCATGGGCGCGGCCCACGAGGGCGCCGGGCCCGAGGCCAGCCTGGGCTTCAACATCACCCTGCCCTTTGAACAGCGGGCCAATCCGACCATCGAGGGCACGGATCACCTGCTGTCCTTCCACTTCTTCTATGTACGCAAGCTGTTCTTTCTCAAGGAGGCGGATGCCCTGGTGCTCTGCCCCGGCGGCTTCGGCACCCTGGACGAGACCTTCGAGGTGCTCACCCTGATCCAGACCGGCAAGAGTCCGCTGGTACCGCTGGTGTTGCTCGACACCCCCGATGGCCACTTCTGGGACGACACCCTGGCCTATTTGCAGCGCAATCTGCTGGAGGAAGGCTACATCCTGCCCGCCGATCTCAAGCTGGTCAGGCTGGTACGTTCACCGGAAGCCGCTGCCGCCGAGATCGAGCACTTCTACGGCAACTACCACTCCACCCGCCGACGTGACGGCCTGTTCCATATCCGCCTCAAGCACGCCATTACACCGGCCTGCCTTGAACACCTGGCCACGGCTTTCGGCGACCTCTGCCGTACCCCGGGCTTTACCCAACTGGCCCCGGGCGAAGGCCAACCCGACGAAGCGGAATTCGCCCACCTGACGCGCCTCGCCTTCGACTTCCACGGCCGCCACTATGGCCGCCTGCGCGAACTGGTGGACGAGCTCAATCGGCCGGAGCATTGGGCATCCACCTAGGTTGGCGCACCAGACCCCGGCTGCCCTTGTAGGTCGTGTTGAGCGCAGCGACGCCCAACGCTCCCCGTCACCGGACCTGATGTTGGGCTTCGACGATGGGCTGTCTCAACCCAACCTACGCTGGCTGCTCTCAGGTTGGGTTGAGCGCAGCGAAGCCCGACGTTCCCCGGCACCGGACCTGATGTTGGGCTTCGACGATGGGGCCGTCTCAACCCAACCTACCCCAGCTGCTCTCGTAGGTTGGGTTGAGCGCAGCGAAGCCCAACGTTTTCCGGCACCGGACCTGATGTTGGGCTTCGACGATGGGGCCGTCTCAACCCAACCTACCCCAGCTGCTTTCGTAGGTTGGGTTGAGCGCAGCGAAGCCCGACGTTCCCCGGCACTGGACCTGATGTTGGGCTTCGACGAGGGGGCCGTCTCAACCCAACCTACCCCAGCTGCTCTCGTAGGTTGGGTTGAGCGCAGCGAAGCCCAACAGCACAAGCCACAAGCCACAAGCCACTACCGCCGGCTCAGCACCCGGTTGATCCCGTCCATGGCATAGCCCCGGTAGGCCAGGAAACGCCCCTGCTTGGCGCGCTCCTTGGCGTCGGCCGGTGGCGTGCCGAACTTCCGGCGCCATACCTCTTCCAGCTGCGCCTGCCAGTCCACATCCGCTTCGCGCAGGGCCATCTCCACCTGCTCTCTTTTCAGGCCACGCTGGCCCAGTTCCTCGCGGATGCGCATGGGCCCGTAACCGGAACGGGCACGGCTGGCGATGTAGCTCTCCAGATAGCGGCTTTCGTCGAGCAGGCCATCCTCGGCCAGGCGATCCAGCACCGGACCGAGCAGCTCCTCCTCGGCCCCGCGCCGACGCAGCTTGCGCGACAGCTCTTCACGGCCATGCTCGCGACGCGCCAGCAGATCCATGGCGGCGAAACGGATGGCAGCGGTGGTATCCAGCGGATTGCCCAAGGGTGATCCTCCTCATGCGAAAACCCCCGCACGGGGCGGGGGTCGTCTGGAGCACTGGCAGGCGATCAAAGATCGACGTCAGCGCCTTCTTCAACAGCCACTTCGGCCTTCTGATTGGTCGGCTGGCTCAGCAGCTTCTCGCGGATCGCCTTGTCGACGGCGCCCTTGATCTCGGGATTGTCTTCGAGGAACTTGGCAGCGTTACCCTTGCCCTGGCCGATCTTGCTGCCCTGGTAGCTGTACCAGGCACCCGACTTCTCGATCAGACCCAGCTGCACGCCCAGATCGATGATCTCGCCGTTCAGGTAGATACCCTTGCCATAGAGGATCTGGAACTCGGCCTGGCGGAACGGCGGTGCCACCTTGTTCTTGACCACCTTGACGCGGGTTTCGCTGCCGATCACCTCGTCGCCTTCCTTCACCGCGCCGATGCGACGGATGTCCAGACGGACCGACGAATAGAACTTCAGGGCGTTACCGCCGGTGGTGGTCTCGGGGTTGCCGAACATCACGCCGATCTTCATGCGGATCTGGTTGATGAAGATGACCAGGCAGTTGGCGTTCTTGATGTTGCCGGTGATCTTGCGCAGCGCCTGGGACATCAGGCGCGCCTGCAGACCCACGTGCATGTCACCCATCTCGCCTTCGATCTCGGCCTTCGGCACCAGGGCGGCCACGGAGTCGACGATGATGACGTCGACCGCATTGGAGCGCACCAGCATGTCGGTGATTTCCAAGGCCTGCTCGCCGGTATCCGGCTGGGACACCAGCAGGTCGTCGACATTGACGCCCAGCTTGCCGGCGTAGTCCGGATCCAGCGCGTGCTCGGCGTCGACGAAGGCGCAGGTGGCGCCCTGCTTCTGAGCCTGGGCGATGACCGACAGGGTCAGGGTGGTCTTGCCCGAAGACTCGGGACCGTAGATTTCGACGATCCGGCCCTTGGGCAGACCACCGATGCCGAGGGCGATGTCCAGGCCCAGGGAACCGGTGGAGATCGCCGGAATGGCCTGGCGCTCGTGATCGCCCATGCGCATCACGGTGCCCTTGCCGAATTGCTTTTCAATCTGTCCCAAGGCCGCGGCCAGGGCACGCTTTTTGTTGTCGTCCATTAGATTCCTCTCGGAGAAAGAAGGGCCAGACGGCCGTGGATACCTGTATAAGTGAACAGTATTAAACCATAGTCGCCCTCCGGTTGCTACACCTGAGGGCCTTTTTCCTTGGCCAGAAAGGTCAATAAAACCTGCAGCGCGCGGACCTGGGTCTGCTGGCGAACGGCAGCGCGATCGCCGGCAAAGACCTGCCGTTCGGTGTGCAACTTTTCGCCGTCGCGCCAGGCCAGCCAGACGGTACCGACCGGCTTGCCCGGCACCGCGCCACCCGGCCCGGCGATACCGCTCACCGCGACCGCGAAGCGCGCACCGGCGCGCTGCTGCGCACCCAGCGCCATGGCCGTGACCACCTCTTCGCTGACCGCGCCGACCTGATCGAACAGGACCTCGGGCACGTCCAGCTGCAGGGTCTTCTGGCGATTGGAATAGGTGACGAAGCCGGCCTCGAACCAGGCCGAACTGCCGGCAACGCGGGTGATCGCCTCGGCGATGCCGCCACCGGTGCAGGATTCGGCGGTGGTAACCTGGGCGCCAGCGGCCTGTAGTGCCTCACCCAGCTGCCGGGCGAGACTGTCGAGGGAGTCCATCGAGACCTTCCTGTGCAAAGGGGAACATAAAAGGTGACCGCGGCAAGCGCCTGCCTGCGGCGACCACTGGTCGGCCTGCACCTTAGACCGGCTTGCCGGCCCGCGTGGGAAAAGATTTACTGAAACCGGTTTCAGGCACCTACAAAATCCTAACAGCGGTACGCCATGAACGATGTCTTTCTCCCCGGTCCGCGCGCCACCCGTGCGACCATCGCCGAAGTGGCCACTGCCGCCGGCGTGTCCAAGGCCAGCGTGTCCCGCTATATCAGTGGCGATCGCCGCCTGCTGTCCGACTCCCTGGCCGCGCGCATCGAGCAGGCCGTGGTCGCCCTCGACTTCCAGCCCAACCAGATGGCCCGTGGCCTCAAGCGCGGTCGCAGCCGCCTGATCGGCATGCTGGTGGCCGATCTGCTCAATCCCTATTCCACCGCGGTGATGCATGGCGTGGAAACCGCCTGCCGCCAGCAGGGCTATTCGCTGCTGATCTGCAACACCGACCAGGACGCTCGCCAGGAGCGCCAGCAACTGGCCGCGCTGCAGTCCTACAGCATCGAAGGCCTGATCGTGAACACCTTTGGCCAGCACGCCGCCGACCTGCACCACCTGGGCAGTCGCCTGCCGCTGGTGCTGCTGGATCGCGAACTGCCGGGCGTCGAGGCCGATCTGGTCGGCCTCGACAACCACCAGGCCATCGCCGACGGCGTGGCCCACCTGCAGCGTCAGGGGTATCGCGACCTGCTGCTGGTCAGCGAACCCCTGGACGGCACCAGCTCCCGCCGCGAGCGGCTGACGGCCTTCGACGCGGCCCTGGCCGAATACCCCGGCGGTCGTGGCGGGCATTGCGCCCAGGCCGACGATGCCCTGGCGCTGCAGCGGGCGCTGGCCACCTTTCTCGCCAGCCCCGGGCCCGGTCCCAAGGCGCTGCTCACCGCCAATGGCGTGGCGACCCTGGCGACGACCCTGGCGCTGCAGGCCCTGGGCGAGCCCCTGTTCGAGCGCCTCGGCCTGCTGGCCCTCGACGACCTCGACTGGTTTCCCTTGGTGGGTGGCGGCATCAGCGCCCTCGCCCAGCCGACCCATGCCCTGGGCATAGCCGCCTTCGAGCGGTTGCAGCGGCGTATTGACGGGGATCGCAGCGCACCGGTGCAGCAGACCTTCGGCGCGGAACTGCGCATCCGTCAGTCGACTCGCGTCCGAACCTAGCGGCACCTTTCGCCCTTTTGCTCGTCTTTTGTTGAAACCGGTTTCAGGAGAACAACAATGCCACTGGAGATCGCCATCACCACCTCGGCCTTTGGCGCCGACGGGGTCCGTACCCAGGGTCAGGCCGCCTGGCTCGACCTGATCGCCGCCGCGGGCGCCACCCATGTGGAAATCCGCGCCGAACTCTTCACCGATGCGCCCGATTTCGCCGCCCTGGGCGCCGCCATCCAGGCGGCTGGTCTGGGCTGTGTCTATTCGGTCCCCCTCGAACTCTGGCCCGAAGCCGGCGCGGCCCTCTCGCCGCGTCTGCCCTCGGCCCTCGCCGAGGCCCGCCTGCTGGGCGCCGATACGCTCAAGGTGTCGCTCGGGCACTACCGTACGGCGATCGATCTGGCGCCGCTCGCCAGCCTGCTGACCGGCGACGGTCCGCAGCTGCTGGTGGAAAACGACCAGACCGCCCAGGGCGGGCGGGTCGAGCCGCTGCGCGCCTTCATCCAGGCGGTCCGGGCAATCCAGCTGCCGGTAGGTCTGACCTTCGACGTCGGCAACTGGCGCTGGCAGGACGAAGATCCCTTGCAGGCCGCTCGCCTGCTCGGCCCCGACGTCCGCTACCTGCATTGCAAGGCCGTGCGCCGGCGGGCCGGTGGCCTGCACGCCGTGCCGCCGGAAGCCGCCGACCTGCTGGCCTGGCAAGGCCTGCTGGCGCACTTCCCCAGCGCCCTGCGCCGCGCCATCGAATTTCCGCTGATGGGAACGGATCTGCTGGCCGAGACCCGCCGCCAGGTAGCGGCGCTGCGCACCCTGGATGGGCAGGCCCGGGAGGAGCGCCGCCATGGCTGACATCGACATCCTCGCCTTTGGCGAAACCATGACCATGTTCGTCGCCGAGACGCCGGGCGAGCTGGCCACGGTTGGCCAGTTCGGCAAACGCATCGCCGGCGCCGACAACAACGTGGCCATCGGCCTGAGTCGCCTGGGTTTCAAGGTCGCCTGGCTGTCGCGAGTGGGCGATGACTCCTTTGGCCGCTTCGTGCGCGCCAGTCTCGAAGCCGAAGGGCTGGACTGCCACCGGCTCACCGTCGATCCCCGGCACCCTACCGGCTTCCAGCTCAAGTCTCGCGCCACCGATGGCAGCGATCCGGTGGTCGAGTACTTCCGCCGCGGTTCGGCGGCCAGCCACCTCAACATCGAGGAAGACTTCGACCCCAGTCTCCTGCAGGCCCGTCATCTGCACGCCACCGGTATTCCACCCGCGCTGTCGTCCAGCGCCCGCGCCTTCAGCCGCCATCTACTGGAAGCCATGCGCGACGCCGGCCGCAGCATCTCCTTCGATCCCAATCTGCGACCTTCGCTGTGGGACAGCGAAGACCGGATGCGCCGCGAGCTCAATGACCTCGCCGCCCTGGCCGACTGGGTGCTGCCCGGCCTGGCCGAGGGTCGCCTGCTGACCGGCTACGACACCCCGGCGGACATCGCCGCCTTCTACCTCGACCGCGGCGCCAAGGCCGTGGCCATCAAGCTCGGCCCCGAGGGCGGCTACTGGCGCACGCCCGAGGCCGAGGGCGAGATCCCCGGCGTACCGGTGGCCGAGGTGGTCGACACCGTCGGTGCCGGCGATGGCTTCGCCACCGGCTTCGTCAGCGCCCTGCTCGACGGCCTCGATGTCGCCGCGGCCGTCGCCCGTGGCAACTGGATCGGCGCCCGCGCCGTACAGGTGGTCGGCGACATGGAAGGATTGCCCTACCGCCACGAACTCCCCTGATCGACGCCAACCCCCTGACAAGAACAATCAAGCAGGTGACCCCATGAACGCTTCTTCTCTCGCTCCACGCCGCTGGTGGTATCTGATGCCGGTGGTCTTCATCACCTACAGTCTGGCCTATCTCGACCGGGCCAACTACGGCTTCGCCGCCGCCTCCGGCATGGCCGACGACCTGGGCATCACCCCGGCGATGTCTTCGCTGCTCGGTGCGCTGTTCTTTCTCGGCTACTTCTTCTTCCAGGTGCCCGGCGCCATCTACGCCGAGAAGCGCAGCGTCAAGCGGCTGATCTTCTGGAGCCTGATCGCCTGGGGTGGCCTGGCCACCCTCACCGGCTTGGTGCCCAACGTCACCCTGCTCATCGCCATCCGCTTCCTGCTCGGAGTAGTCGAGGCGGCGGTGATGCCGGCGATGCTGGTCTATCTCTGCCACTGGTTCACCAAGCGCGAGCGTTCGCGGGCCAACACCTTCCTGATCCTTGGCAATCCGGTGACCATCCTCTGGATGTCGGTGGTCTCGGGCTATCTGATCCACGCCCTGGACTGGCGCTGGATGTTCATCATCGAAGGTCTGCCGGCGGTGATCTGGGCCTTTATCTGGTGGCGTCTGGCCGCCGAGCGACCCAAGGATGCCAAGTGGCTCGCCGCTGACGAAAAGGCGCGCCTGGAGGAGGCGCTGAAGGCCGAGCAACAGGGCATGAAGCCGGTCAAGAACTACGCCGAAGCCTTCCGCTCGCCCAAGGTCATCCTGCTGTCGCTGCAGTACTTCTGCTGGAGCATCGGCGTCTATGGCTTCGTCATCTGGCTGCCGTCGATCCTGCGCCAGGGCGCCCACCTGGACATCGTCCAGGCCGGCTGGCTGTCTTCGCTGCCCTACCTGGCTGCCGTACTGGCCATGCTCGGGGTGTCCTGGGCCTCGGACCGCATGCAGAATCGCAAGCTGTTCGTCTGGCCGCCACTGTTGATCGCCGCCCTGGCCTTCCTCGGCTCCTTTGCCCTCGGCACCCAGCACTTCTGGTGGTCCTATGCCCTGCTGGTGGTCGCCGGTGCCTGCATGTACGCGCCCTACGGCCCCTTCTTCGCCATCGTTCCGGAGATCCTGCCCGGCAACGTCGCCGGCGGCGCCATGGCACTGATCAACAGCATGGGCGCCCTGGGCTCCTTTGCCGGTTCCTACCTGGTGGGCTATCTCAATGGCGTGACCGGCGGTCCCGGTGCGTCCTTCGGCTTCATGGGCGGCGCCCTGCTGGTGGCCGTGGTCCTGACCCTGCTGTTGCGCCAGGAACCGGTCACCCGCGCCGCGGCGCTCAAGACCGCCACCAGTCACTAGAGGAAACGCTGTCCATGAAAAAGAAGGTGATCCACTACAAGGCCCTGTCGCCGGCGCTGACCGCGCGACTGGAAGAAGCCTTCGACCTGGAATACGTCGATGTCAAGGCGCCGGGCGGCGAAGCCCGGCTGCGCGAACGCCTGCCCGAGGCCCAGGGCCTGCTCGGTTCCAGTTTCAAGCTGACGCCCGAATTGCTGGACCTGGCCCCCCGGCTGGAGGCCATCGCCAGCGTCTCGGTCGGCTTCGACAGCTATGACCTGTCCTATCTGGAACAGCGCGGCATCCTGCTCTGCAACACCCCGGATGTGCTCACCGAAAGCGTCGCCGATGCCGCCTTCGCCCTGCTGCTCGCCACCGCGCGGCGCATCGTCGAACTGGCGGACTGGGTCCGCGCCGGCCAGTGGCAGGCCAGTCTGGGCGAGGCGCATTTCGGTTGCGACGTCCATGGCAAGACCCTGGGCCTGGTGGGCATGGGCCGCATCGGCCAGGCCATCGCCCGCCGCGCCTACCTAGGCTTTGGCATGCAGGTCAACTACACCGCCCACGCCGCCAAGCCCGAGGTGGACGAGCGCTTCGGCGCCCGCTTCCTGCCGCTGCCCGAGCTGCTGGCGGAGTGCGACTTCCTCTGCGTCACCGTGCCCCTGAGCGACGAGACCCATCACCTGCTGGGCGCCGCCGAACTGGCCCGGTTGCCGGCCCATGCCATCCTGATCAATGTCTCGCGTGGCCCGGTCATCGACGAAGCCGCCCTGATCGCCGCCTTGCAGGAAGGCCGGCTGCGGGGCGCCGGACTGGACGTCTTTGATCGCGAACCCGTGGCGCCGGATTCGCCCCTGTTGCAGCTGCCCAACGTGGTGCCGACACCACACCTGGGCTCGGCGACCCGCGAGACGCGCGAGGCCATGGCCCGCTGCGCGGTGGACAACCTGCTGGCCGCCCTGGGCGGTCGGCGTCCGGCGAATCTGGTCAATCCGCAGGTCTGGACACGGCGTGAGTGAGCCTTGGGCGTCGTTTGTGGTCAGACAAGTATCATCCCAACGGAGAATGCCCCATGACCGCCTTCGACGATCCCCAAGCCTTCGTCAACCGTGTACGCGAGCAGGCCGCCGATGCCGAGCGCAGCGGCGACATCCCGCGTCTGCTGCAACTGGTCAATGAACTGGCGACCGCCTTCGAACGCCAGGCGCGCAGCACGGCGGCGGACAACGCCGGCGTGGTACGCGCCGTCGAGGAATTCGAGCGGCACGAGGGCACCTGATCCGGCCTGCCGGTCGTGAACTCTTTCGGTAACGTCAAGGACCAGCGCCCCGAGGTCTAGCGCCAGTGCCCATTGCCACCCACACCCTGCTCGGCCGGCTGCTCAAGCCGGCCCCGCGGGACGCCCCGGCGCCCCTGCGCTATCTGGGCGCTACCCTGCTGATCGCCATCGCGGCCGGAATCCGGCTGAGCCTGGGCATCGATAGCCTGCCCTATCTGCTGTTCATTCCCTTCATCATGGCCGGGGCCTTCTGGTTCGGCCTGGGTCCCGGCATCTTCGCCACCCTGTTGTCGGTGCTGCTGGCCGAGACCCTCTTCGTCAAGGCGCCGGCCTATTTCGCGCTATTTTCCGAGCGCTGGGTGTCCCACGCGCTGTTCGTGCTGGTCAACGTCATCATGGCGCTGGTCTGCGCCGCCCAGCGCCGCAGCCTCGAGTCCCTCTATCGCTTCGCCGGCAATCTCGGCGAAGAGGTGACCCTGCGTACCCGTCAGCGCGACCTGATCTGGCAGGCCAGCCCCGACCTGCTCTGCACGGCGAGCCTGGAAGGCCAGTTGCTGGACCTCAATCCCGCCTGGACCAGCACCCTGGGCTGGAGCGTCGAGCAGTTGCACCACGAGCCCTTCATGGCCTTCGTGCACGTCGAGGATCGCGCCCGCACCGAGGCAGCGCTGGAGCGCCTCAAGCTCGGTGAACCGGTATTCGGCTTCGAAAATCGCTATCGGCATCGCGCAGGTGGCTATCGCTGGCTGTCATGGAACGCGGTGCTGCAGGACGGCCTCATCTACGCCGCCGTGCGTGAGGTCACGGCCATCCGCGAGCAACAGGAAGCCCTGCGCCAGACCGAGGAACAGCTGCGCCAGAGCCAGAAGATGGAAGCCGTAGGTCAGCTGACCGGGGGCATCGCCCATGACTTCAATAATCTGCTGACTGGCGTGATCGGCAGCCTGGACATGCTCAGTCTGAGACTCGAACAGGGTCGTTTCACCGATCTCGAACGCTATGCCAGTGGCGCCAAGGGGGCCGCCGAGCGCGCGGCGGCCCTGACCCACCGCCTGCTCGCCTTTTCCCGTCGCCAGGCGCTGGACCCCTCGGCTACCCAGACCAATACGCTGGTGCTGGGCATGGAAGAACTCATCCGCCGCTCGGTCGGCCCCCAGGTCGAGATCCATATCGAACTGGCCGAGACGCTGAATCTCACCCTCTGCGATCCCCACCAGCTGGAGAACGCCCTGCTCAACCTGTGCATCAACGCCAGGGATGCCATGCCCGAAGGCGGAATGTTGCGCATCGTCACCGCCAATCGCCGGCTCAACGAGGCCCAGGCCGCGGCGCTGGAGTTGCCGGCTGGCGACTACGTGACCCTGGCGGTGCTCGACACCGGCGCCGGGATGCCCCCCGCAGTGCTGGCACGGGCCTTCGATCCCTTCTTCACCACCAAGCCGGTGGGCATGGGCACCGGCCTCGGCCTGTCGATGATCTATGGCTTCGCCAAGCAGTCCGGCGGCGTCGCCCACATCGCCTCGGCACCCGGCCGGGGCACTACGGTGACCCTCTATCTGCCGCGCCTGGTGGAATCCTCCGCGTCGTCGGTGGAGACGCCACAGGCTCCGTCGTCGCGCTACCCGGATGGCATGACGGTCCTGGTGGTGGACGACGAACCCCTGGTGCGCATGCTGGTGGACGAAGCCCTGCGCGAACATCGCATCCATACCCTGGAAGCGACCGATGCCGCCGCTGCGCTGCAGGTACTGGAATCAGATACGCCACTGGATCTGCTGATCGCCGATGTCGGCCTGCCGGGCGGCCTGAGTGGCTGCCAGCTCGCCGCCCTGGCCCGGGAACGCCGTCCGGGCCTGATGACGCTGCTGATCACCGGCTATGCCGAGGCCGACCTGCCTGGGGAGTCCTTGCCTGCTCCGGACGTCGGGGTACTGGCCAAGCCCTTCACCCTGGAAAGGCTGATGGCGCGCATCGACCAGCTGCTGGCTGCCCGCGAACGGGGGCCGCAGGCCTGATACCGCTGCCCTGAGCCGAGCGGGGCCGACAAACGCCGCCAGTTGGTGGACAATACGCGGCTATCCACAGGCAACCGGATCGAAACACCCGCATGAGCGATCTCTCCGCGCACACGCCCATGATGCAGCAGTAGTTGTGTCTAGGCTCTGGATGCCGCTCTGCTGCTGGCTTCGCTCCGAAAGCTGTCTAATCTGGTTTCGCCGATTTGGCCTAGTTTGCCCCAGCATTGGCGCGGTTTCCCGCGTTTCAATTAGACAGCTTTCGCTTCCTTGCTAACCTAAAAAATCAAACCCATGCATAGGACATTTATCGCCATGGACCAGCCTCCAACTAGTCGGAATATCCCTTACCCGATCCAGAGAGAGGTGCGGCAGCGCTGTGGATTTGGGTGCGTGATATGTGGCATGCCGCTATATGAGTACGAGCACATGGAGGAGTGGGCTCAAGTAAAGCGGCATGTAGCTGCAGAGATAACCCTGCTGTGCGACCAGCATCACCGTGAAAAAACCAGCGGACTCCTTCCAAAGGAGGCGGTCCGAGCAGCGAATTCAGACCCCTACAATCTCCGAAATGGCGCATCGAGTCCCTATACCTTTCACTTCACTGGATCGGAAGCGACGGTAGAGATAGGAGGAAATTCGTTCACCTGCCAAGACAGGGGCAATGGGACATTCATGATTCCGCTCTTGGTAGATGACACACCGCTCATCGCAATCGTATTGTCCGACGGCCATTTTCTGCTAAGCGTTGTCATCTACGACGAGTGCAACGTACCCGTGCTGCACATCATGAGCAACCAACTTATCTATTCTACTGAACCATGGGACATACAGCTCATAGGCAGGACGCTGACACTAAGGGAAGGCCCGGGAAAGATCCTTATTGAGTTCGTTTTCTGTCCACCAAATAAGGTTCAGATAACTAGAGGCAGATTCCTCAGGAACGGCGTCGAAGTTCTTGTGCGACCAGAACATATGCTCATCACAAACAATGCACAATTTATCTCTAAATGCAGCTCAGATGATAGCCATGGTGGGCTGATAATCGGCCACACAACCAAGCAGATTGGGGGATTCTTGAAGGTCCCCAGTGTTTCGAGGTACCTAGGTGATCGCAGCGAAGCATTACAGTTTGCGAGGGAGTGCCTAGCCCTCCAGCAGGATGCTGAATCACCCTAGCATCAAGGCCTGGAATGCGATGGTAAATCAGGCGAAACCCAGCTAGCGCAAGGGTTGCAGACCGAAAACGGCCTATTCCGATAGGTCGTTTTACTGCTCGATACTTTCCTTTGCTGACGCATACTTACGCGCCAGTTTTGGGGAAGGCTTTCCCCCTCCTCCGGCGTTCTGCCGACACCAATCCCCTACCGCTTTCCCTGCAGCCAACTGACCTGGCTGCGCAGCCGATCGGCGTCCATCTTCTCGTCGACGGCCATCGCCCGGGCCGTGGCCAACTCTTGGCGAAGGTGCTCGTTCTCCTTCTGGGTGACGTTCACCACAAGCAGCAGCTCGTGATACTTCACGTCGATCTCTTCCAGCGCCGGCGCCGGGGCTCCATCACCTCCCCCGGCCATCCACTTCTGCACGCTGAGCTGCTTGAACCCCCGGACGATGCGAACCTCAGTCCACAGCTGGTCGCGCTCGGCCAGCACCGTCAGCAGGTTCTGGCGTAGGCGAGCCATCATGCCGCGCATGATCGCGATCTCCTCGACGTAGAGGTCGCGCTGATTCCTGATCATCTCCAGGCAGTCCGGGTCGAAGTCATCGCCCCCGAAGCTGCCGAATTCGTCGATCTGTTCCATAGAAAAAACCGATACTGTTTTTTTATACAGTATTCAAAAGACAACCAGGCATCAACCCTTGCCCCGATAAGCGGCAACCCGTATAGCATGTACGAAAGAGGTACCCCTGAATTAGGAGAGTCACTGCATGGCGCTATCTATGGTTTTCCCTCAGGCAGAAGATGAACAGAACTTCCATAGAAATTCAGAGGTTTACTTATCAGCTAAGGAATTCGAGAGAATTATCAACACCAGGATATTTGAAAGAGAAAACCGCTCATCACCACTATTTAAGTCTGCATTTACAGGCGCAGTTATAAACCTTAGAGACTTGCTTATGCAATGCAAGGCCATTGGAGATCCGGTTGATTGGACCGATGATGTAGAACAATTAGGAAAAATAAAAGATGTCTCTGACCTCATTTCAGTCGCCAGAAATGCCATGTGCCACCTTGACTCACCACTGCATAGAATACAAAACTCATACATATCATTTAACATCGCTTATGGAAAAAGCGTTGTTTACAGATCCAATGAGCTCATTCAGCAATCTATATTTGAGGATGACATCGCTTTCTGTATAGGCATCTACACGCTGTATTTAAATAGACATATGCTGAAGGCATTTGTTAGCGCGATTGAAATCCTCAACAGGCACGGAATTATTGACAGCTCCGATTGGCAGCCTCCAGCACCTTTTCATATCCCTGCCTTTGACGCCGTTCCGCCAGCAAAGCCCTCACCTTGACCTCAAGGCTATCCTCTCTACGGAGCCCATCCGCCGCCCAGGCCGGCACCGCCGGCGCCTTCACCCGGCACGGCACCTGGACCGGCACCTCTACGCGCACCACGCGCGGCTCGGGCTCGGCAACGGGCCGACTGCCGCACCCCGCCAGCGCGACCACCAATCCCACGATGATCCACCTCATAGGCCCAGCTCCTTGTCGATGATGGCCGCGGCGGCCGCCGCCGGGTCGCCCCCGGTGCGCTCCTGCTGCAGGCGGTTGGCTGCCTGGTAGTCCTCGCCGGCTGCCTTGGCGGCCTGCCGCTGGATCGGCTCGGCCTCCTTGGCGCGCTTCTCGGCGTCTAGGCGCAGATCGGCCAGGGCCTGGTTCTGCTGGCCCACCTGCCCTTCCAGAGTGCTGCTGGTAGTGCGGCAGGACGCCAGCGTGCTAGCAGAGGCCGTCACCTGGTCTTGCAGCTTCTCGACGACGGGTCGGTAATGATCGACGGTGAGCCAGTAGGCGGCGCCGGCACCTGCCAGCGCGCCCAGGCCGAGCAAGACGACAACGGCGACCGCGATGACGGCCGCCCTGTACTGCTCGAACAGAGCGCTCACGCCAGCACCTCGATCCCGCGACCGGTCAGCGCCAGACGCTCATCCAAGCCCTTGGTGCCGCCGTTGATCTTCTTGGTGATCGCCAGGGTGTTGCCGGCGTCGGCCAGCGCGTTCAGGCCATTCACCGACCAGAAGTGAGCAGCGGACATGCAGGCGTTCCAGGGCAGCTCCAGCAGCTCGGGATGCTGAGCCAGATCCAGCGCCAGGGCTGCGCCGGCGGCGACGTAGTTCGCCCGGCCGGTGACCTGCAGCAGCCCGCGGCCCCGATACTTCCAGCCGTCACCGGAGGACTCGGGGCCATTCCCGTTCCGGTTGGCATAGGTGTTGTTCGCGATTGCCTCCGGGCGCCGGGCCAGCTTGGCAGCCAGCTCGTTCGGCGTCCGGGGGC
Organism: Pseudomonas sp. SHLD1; assembly: GCF_028640935.1. Taxonomy (NCBI): domain Bacteria; kingdom Pseudomonadati; phylum Pseudomonadota; class Gammaproteobacteria; order Pseudomonadales; family Pseudomonadaceae; genus Pseudomonas; species Pseudomonas sp. SHLD1. Next base: position 414,408 of record NZ_JAQZAD010000035.1, on the reverse strand, counting down.
TGGCTGCCGGTGCCACGGCGTAGCGGCTTGGCCAGGTGTTGGCCAAGGCCTGCGCGCTGTAGTTCAGGTTCTCCACCAGCACAGTGAGCTGGGCCGACTCGTGGCCGCACTGGGCTATGAAGGCGGCCATGCGCTTCGGGTTCTGATCGATGGCGTAACGCTGCATGGCGGCGTTCAGCGGACCGACGAATGCCGCAGCCACCGACCGGCTGCGCGGCAGAATGGCAACGAGCTGCTGCTCGGTGATGGGCATAGGTTTTCTCCAGGCGAAAATAAGCCCGCGCGGGGCGGGCTGGTGAACTACCAAGGAATCCTGAGTAGTTGGGCTGTCCTCATGATCGTGAGGAATCAAGTAGGCAGTCGGTGTCAGGCGCGGCGATTCCGCTCGGCCGTGAGGATTTCAGGAGGCGCCGTAGCGGCTTGCGCCGAATAGCCTGACTCCCAGGAGCATGAGCCATGCACGCCAGCGGGCGATTCCGCTCGAGCGCAGGGCATTGAAGAAGACGCGGTCGGCGTCCTCGCGCGTCAGCAGGCAGCTTTTGTAAAGCCAGTCGTGCAACACCGCGCCAGCGTGGCCATAGGCACCCACCAGGTCGAATATCACCGGCAGGCGCGGCACGCTGGCGAAGTCGGTCTCGAAGCCGGGCGGCACGGTCAGCAGCCCCTGATCGGGGTCCAGATACGAAAATGGCGCCAGGAGGCGCCACGTCTTGCGGTCGGTCTGCAGTTCGGCCTGCAGTGGCTCGGGGAATCGGTTCATGCCGCCTCCTGGCCAGGGACCGCTGGCAACTCTGCCAAGAAAGCATCCAGCGCCGGAATCTCACGCTCTCCTGCTTTCACCTTGGCCAGCTCCTGGTAGGCGTATGCCCAAACTAGCGAGCGCCAGGCGCGCATGGCCCTGCCGTCTTCTTGGAATTTGGCTACTGCCGGTTCTTCCGCATAGCTGACCGCTGTCGCTATCGAGTCATAGCCGCGGGCGCGCGCTTCTGCGTCGAGGCGCCCCTGGATCGCCTGCTCGAAGGTGCTGGATAGATCCTCCAGCGCCTGCTCCTGGGTCTGAGCAGGATCAGGTGCATTACCGGCAGCGAGCCAAGCCTGGTAGTCATCCCACCAGCGGTGGCCCAGAGGGATAGCTGTTCCGTCAGACGTACGAACCACCACATCGGGATTGATCGTTAAGCGATAAGCTTTCATAGCTCAGCATCCAGTATCACCGCGCCACCCTTGGAGCCATGGGCGATGTAAATCCGATAGGCAGTCAGTCCGGAGAAGCCGTCGAAGTAGATCTGGCCGCCCGTAGTCGACAGATAGCTCACAACGATGCCCGCTGCGCTCTGGGTGTAGTCATTGCTGGTGTCGGTGATCGTCACAGCGCCCGTTGCGGTCGCGGATGGCGATATCCGCATTGGGTCGTACTCGACGATCATGATCCCGCGCACGGCGGTGGGTGCGAAAACAGAGCCCCGCTGGATGCGGAAGCAGTAGCGCTTGCAGAGCTGAAACTCCAGGGCGATGGGTCGAGCGTCCCAGCCAGTCGCCACCACACCAAGCTCAAGTTGCAGCCGCTTGAAGGTGGTTGAAGCCGACACCGATACGGTCACCGTGAGGTTCCCGGTGCCAGCAGGCAGTGCCAGCGTGACACCTCTCCGCCCGCTTCCAGCAGCTATGGTGCCACTGACCGCCGTGGTGTCTGTGGTCGAGAAGGCCATAGCGACACTGATCGTTGCGGAAGGGTCCTCGACGCTGAAGGTGGCCGATTTCCCAGCCATATAGGCCGCAGTATCCGCCTCGATCACCTGCACGATCGCGCCGCTTGATAGCGTGATAGTCGCGCCAGATATTGTCAGGGATGCCCCGTTGGGTCCCGCCTTCCAGCGGTCAAAGCCGTACACCCCAGCGGCCAGCGATCCACCCGCAAACGCTCTTTGATTGATGAAAAGACCGCCATTGATAAAGGCGTTCCGCATAGCCGGCATCGACGCATCAACAGCCCCAATGTTGAGCCTCGCGCCAGCGGCGTTTGCAGATCCCGTGCCGCCCTGTCCGATCGAAAGAGGGGTCGTCAGTGACTCAATGGACGTGATGTCTTTGTTGGCGCCCTTAGCTGCCTTGCCGGCTACCGACGCTGCTAGAGCCTTGATGTCAGCCCCTACCGCCTGGGCGAGCGCGGTTACCCGCGCGGCTAGGGTGGCCATGGCTTAGGCCTTTGCCGTGGCGTAGGCAGCGGCGAAGTCGGTGTCGGGGTCACCGATCCCGATGTTGGCACAGGCCTGGGCCTTCTGGGCCTGGGTCAGGGTCTGGGCATCGTCGAAGCGCACGCGGTTATTGACGGCGGTGGCCAGGGCAGCGGCGGTGGTCTCATCCGCCTTGATGATGTCCTGCAGCTCCTTCAGGGTGTCGTATGCCGCGTCTGCGCCACCCAGGATGTCCGACTTTACCGCAGCCTTGGCCGCCTCGATGGTGTCGTAGATCTTGTCGGCCGACCAGGTGAAGCCGGTATCGCCATTCCCCTTGGTGTCGTCGATCACTGCCGCGTTGGCGGTGATCATTCCCCGCAGCTCATTTATCGCTGCCACTAGGTTGCTCTTGGCCGTAGTGCTCAGACCGGTCAGGTCGCCGACAGAGGCCTTGAGCGATTTCACGTCGGCAGCAATGGCCTGGGCCAACAGGGTAATGCGCTGGTTCATGTTCATTCGTGGTCAGCCTCTGGCCAGGTAGTAGAGCGCCAGGTAGTCGGCGCCGGAAGGTTCGGGTACGAAAAGGCCCTCGTCGGAGCCTTCGATAAGCTGGTTGTCGCGGTCGGTGCTGATCATCGCGGAGCCGCTGCCGGACTTTCCCGGCGGCCCGGGTGGGCCCTGGTCACCGAAGGCAACCACCAGGATGTCGGGCTCCGGCTCCACGACGATGCAGTGCTCGTCCTCGACGACGATCAGGCCAGGAGAGTCGCAGCTCATGGGCAGCCCTCCAGTCCGACCTCCACCTCGCCCTGGGCGAAGCGCGTCACCGTGCCATCGGCGAATGTGAGCTCCAGATCCCAGGTGGCGCGGGTCCAGCCGAGCACGGAGGTCGCTGCTGCGCCGAGATGGATGCGCAGTAGGCCCAGGCCGTCGATGACCAGCCCGCCGTTCGCCGTGGTCAGCTCCAGCACCGGTGCGGCGCCGATCTCAGGGCGCACCAGCAGGCGACCGGTTACGCCGGTCAGGTCCAGCGGCGGCAGGTAGATCAGGCGGCCAGCCGATGGCTTTGCGGCGCTGGCATCGATGACATTTACCTCAAGCGTGTCCTGGTCGATGACCTTGACCATATGCGGGCGGGCGCTGGCCGGATCGCGGTTGAGATTCGGCAGCCCAACCACGCCGGCGAACCAGGCCGGCCAGGTACCGATGAGGCCGTGGCCAGGCGCCGTGATGCGCACCGGCGCCGTGGCGGCGATACTGGTGATGTCGCGGTAGATCCGGCCCGGCTGCATCAGCCGAAGGACCTTGTTGAGCGTCGTTCCCTGGATGATGCGCAGGGGAATGCAGGCCGGCGTCATAGCTGGCTACTCCAGAACTGGGTGGGGTTAGCTGAAGCTGATCTTGTGGGTACCCTCGGGCAGAGGGTTATCCAAGACCTTCACGAAGCACGAGACCGCGCCATTTAGCTGGTTGAGGTTGCCAAAGCTAGAGATTTCGTACTGCTGGGAGCCGATCTTGAAGGAGGTGAACGGCAGGTCGGCCTTGGAGGCGTAGCTGCCGCGGATGGTGATGATCAGGTTCTGGAACTGGCTGTTCCAGATGAGCCCCATGAGCTCGCCGTCGGCGCCCGGCGCCGCAGCGGCGCCCGGGATGGTGGACGCACCGCTCGGGCTGATTGATCCGGCCGGATAGGCATAGTCATTCGGGTTGATGGTGAAGCCGTAGAACTCGCCGCTCTTGAACTCGGAGCTCAGGGCGACCCCGCCTTCAAGCGCATTCACCCGCCCTTCAAGTTCGGCAATCCGCGCCGACAGGCTGGCGATGCTGGTTTGGCCTTCAAACAGGAGGCTGAGCATCGCAGCCGTGATCGAGCAGTAGATAACGCTCCCCGACTTCCAATCCCTGGTCTGCGTCCCTTCCTGGGCGCGGTACAGGGCCGCGGTCCCGCCGGACACGGAGGCGTCTACGATCTCCCAGGCCGTGGCCTTGGTTGCCGAGTCCGCGATGGTGAGACGGTAGTCACCGTCGGGCAGGCCGAGCGCGCAGGAGGTAACGTCAGCGCCCAGCGTTATCGCCTGGCTCCAGTTGTTCACGAAGTTCATGGTGTGTCCTTAGATGTAGCAGACCGGCTTGTAGGAGCGGGTAGCAGCGAAGGTGACTGGGCACCAGCTGCCATACAGCTGGCCGCCCTCGCGGAAGAAGCTGGCGTCGGAATCAATGGCCGGCAGCTGCAGTAGGCCAGAGGGTGCGGCCACGTCGGTGTGCCAGTGGGTCTCGCCCTGGTCTACCGACCCATAGGCCAGAGCCGCACCGAACATCTGGTAGGAGATCCGGTGCGGGATCATGCGCACCACCACCGACTGACCATCCTTCAACCAGCTGCTGGAGTTGTTGCTGATGCAGTACGGGACATCGCCGGGCACAGTCGCGACCGCGCCGGGCGATGCAGCGACGATGCCACCCATCGTGATGGGGCGGTCCCCGGGCTCCAGCGTGGCTGAGTCATTAATCGTCTGCGATTCGCCGGTCGAGTAGTTCGCCTGGCCCTGAATCGAGCTCCGGTATGTTCTGGTGCTGTCGCCAGTGAACTCGGTGGTCTCTTCCAGCTGCTGGGAAGTGGAAATGCTCCATCCCGCCACCTCTGAGCCATCCAGCGACACCGCAGCCCTCAAGCTATCCGAGATCGAGTACTTGAGCGTCCACTTGCCCACGAGCGGCGCGCCATTAGGGAAACTGGTTGGGCCTTCATGTTCGAGAGCGGGGATGTTCAGCACCCGCTGGTAGAGCATTGATAGCTTCCAGATCCGCCGTATGCCATCCGGGTCGTAGTAGATGCCCACCACCCAGCCGGTAAAGCCGCGCGATTCAGTGCCCTGGCGGACCCGATGATCAATCAGGTACTTATCAGCCGGCCGCGGGCCATTGATGAGCTGGTCGTTGTCCAGGTACCAGTCACTGGCCTGGCCGGTCACCAGGGCTTCGCTGGCTGGTCCCAGCGTCTGTGCGCGCGTGTAGAGCGTCGTCACCGTGGCCTGGCACTCAGTCCCCTTCCCTTTCAGGCTCACCTCAAGCCAGCCGACCGGGCGATAGCGCCAGGGCTGCTCAGAGCCGAAATCCATCGCCAGCTCAATCGCCGCGCGGTCACCAGTCACCGTGGCGTGGTGCAGGAACTTCGCGTAGCCGGCGTCGGTACCAGGCGGCTGGGTGACCGCCGGCGTGTCCTGGCCGAGGTTTGGCTGGGCGACCGGGTAGGTGTAGGACTCTGGCTTGCCGGAAAGCACGCCGAACCTGTCGAGCTTGATGCTCCAGTCTGCGCTCACGAAGTTGAACGTGACCCTCCAGCAGGCGCCGTCTGGATCAATGTAGATCCATCCGTACAGCTGGCCGCCATGGAGCTGGCCGCCGCCGATGATCGCCCTGTCCCACCACTGCCAGCCGCGCTCGGCATCGTCGGCGGCTTCTTCCTCGCTCCGCTCCACCGCCTCGGCCAGCGGGTGCTTGACCAGCATGGTCGATCCAGTGAAAGGGTAGCTGTCGACGTACTTGTGCGGGTGGTTGAGCGTCTTGCCGTTGGAGAGCTTGAGCTTTCCGCCCTCGACCAGGCCGTGATAGGGGCAGCCCCACACGAGCGAGGTCATGTCGGCACCTCGGTGGCCACCGTCCCGTTCGGGTCGGCGTACTGGAACTGGACTGCAGCGCCATTGGCGTCCGTCATGTTCATGGTCTTGATGGCCGGCAGGATGAATAGGCCATCGCTGCTGGTGAGTCCGCCGGCGTAATACTCGCGATCGGGCACGGTCTTTCCCTCGACCGACTTGGTCTTCTCGGTCAGCGGGCTCGCGATACCCCCGCCGGTGTTGGTCGGCGTCCGAGGCTTGAACTCACCGGTTCCGCTGGCGGCGGGGACACCGCCGCGAGCCTGCACATCAGGAAGCGACTTGCTCGCCCGGGGCGGCGCAACCACGGCATTGATATCGTCCACCGTGGTGCCGCGTCGGGACGCTTCCATGGCTGCGCCGATCCCGCGGCGCTCCGCTTCGTTCGATGTGCCAATGGCGCGCCGTGCGGCTTCCATCGCCTTGCCACTGGCGCGCCGGGCGTCTCCAAGTGCCATGTCAGAGCTCCAGGGTGTCGTTCGGGATGACCACCCGGTACTCCGCGGTGGTGGTGTAGGCCTGCTCATCTCGCAGGGCGGCTGAAATCTCCGGCGCCGTGACCTTCATGCGGCGTGGAAATTTCTCCAGGGTGCTGTCCTGCACGTTGCTGTACATCCCCGAGAAGCCGTCCCGGTCCTCGTCATAATCGCCGCTATCGAAGTGCCCGCCGAGCTGGGTATCCAGCGCGTAGTTCCGGCTGCCGCTGCTCGGGCTGCTGGTGGTCTCCGCCGGCGCGCTGAGGGCGTCCGCATCGGTACCACCGCCGCGCATTACCGCAATGGTGGTGGTGATCAGGGCGCTGCCTGACTCCAGGTCGTAGGCTTCCTCCAGCCGCCGGCATTTCCCAACCGCCTTCACGCCCTGATCGGCCAGGCTGAGCGTCTGGTCGAGATCTGCGCCCAAGCACATGCTGGCGGGGAAGTCCCAACTGACAGTGCTGTCACGGTGGCTGCTGAGGATTGTGGTCTGGGCCTGGTGCAGCAGGACCTCAATGGCCGCAGCGCGACGGGCAGAATTGCCGAGGTCGGTGAAGCCATCAGTACCGCCGGTTACCTCATCGCTCTCCCAAGCATCGGCTCGATCATCCTCGATCTGGACTGCCAGGCGATCGCGGGACACCTGCTCGCCGGCCTGTGCCACGCTGGTGGGTGCGTAGACCTTGAGCGTCAGGGTCTCGGTGACCTGCTGCGTCCAGCGCCGGGCACCGGTGAAGGTGGCCGACAGCAGGAGCCCTTCGTAGACGTTGACCCAGGGGATCCCATCGCCGCAAGGGTTCGGCATGCTCAGCGGGATGGTGTAGTAGCTGCCGGCCACGAGGGCCTGGCCGCTGCCACTCACCGCCGACTCGATCATGTCGACGTCTGGCGTCTCCGAAGACTCCTTGCGCCACTGGCAGAAGCCGCCCAGACCGCTGGCGCCCTGGGTCTCGGGATGCACCCAGGTGTAGCCGTTGCTTTGCTGCCAGAGCCGTGCGTAGCGATAGCCGCCCTCGATCTCGACGACGTTGGTCAGCCGGTCCAGCTGCGCCAGCTCGACGCGGATGCTCTGGTAAACGGTGGTGCCGGTACCGAACTCGAATGCCGGCGCCTTGGCGAACCAGGATGTGACGCGCAGCGCGCCAGCGGCCGAGGCATCCAGGCTCGAAGGGATGGTGCCCAGGCGCTCGCCCGCATAATCCCAGCGGCTACGGCCCTCGGTGGGCTCGAACACATCTTCCGACCAGTAGCCGCCGACCAGTGCGTCGATGTCGGTTATGGCCATGGCCTCAACCCGCTTCTGGAGCTGGTCGCTGCAGTTCAGAGTCAGCAGGCGCTGGGTAGCGTCGTAGGAAGGGTCAGAGACCTGGCCGGTGTAGCGCCGGGACTGCGTGACCACACCACCCTGTTCGCTCACATAGTCGAGCGTCACCGGGCGGCCGATCCAGTCGGTGGGCACGACAGGCCCAGGCGGCAGGAAGATGATGACCGTGGCCAGGCCGGCGGCGCCCTCCTCGCGGTCCACCGATACCGAACCGGTCAGCTGCGAGGAGTAGTCCACGCCACCGATCATCAGCACCAGACGCCAGGTGAAGGAAAGCGCGGGCGTCACTGGTACCGGAGGATTGGGCCCAGGGCCATCGCCCTGGCCTGACCCTCCAGCATTCAGCGGCTGGGCGTTCAGCGGGTAGGCGTTGAGCATCACGCCTCCTCGGCGGTCAGGGTCCAGTCGAAGGTTGCAGCGCTGGCGTCCATCGCCTCTTCGCGGTCAACGTAGACGCTGAACATGGGCATCCACTGAACCTGGTAGAGCGTGGCGCCATTGACCGGGGTTACGGTGGCCACCTGGCCGGCCACACTGGCCGGGGTGGTGACCCACTCGGTGTCAACAAGGGCCAGAGCCCAGGGCGCGACGTCAGGCCGCGGGGTGCTGGTCAGGGTGAAGCTGGTTCCTGTGCCCCGGATCGAACGCGGCTGGGTGCAGCGCAGCTCCAGAGGCTGGTCGAAGTTCAGGCCGTCCAGGCCTGGGCCCATCCACCCGCTCCCGCTGACAGTGATAGCTGTCTTTGACCAGTGACGCATGTTCACCAGCGCGCCTTGGCTCAAACGAACCCGGGCGCGGCCTTCGGCGCCTACCTTGTACTGTTGGCTTGGCGGCCCATCATGGGCAACCAGCGGGATTCCGCCGAGCATCACGCGCGCAACGGCCATAGCGACTCCAGTCAAGAAAAAGCCCGCGCGAGGCGGGCCAGGTTATCCACGTGTCCGGGGTCGACCGAACTTCTTCCGGGCGATCTCCAGTTCGCTGCGCTGGTTGGCCGGCACCGACACGGTCAGGCTGTCACCGCCGGGCAGGGCCAGATCCATGGTGCCGAGGAAGGCCTGATCGCCGCCCTGCAGCAGCGCCGCAGCCACCGGGGGGATTGCCGGCACCCGACCTACCGCTCCGCCGGTAGCGAAACGCGGCAGGCGCCGGGCGTTCAGCTGTTCCAGCAGATCGGGACCGTAGTGCCGCACCGCGGCCGCACGCATGACGAACTCCCCGTTGGAGAGCCGCGCCAGGATGCTGTCCGAGGTGCCGGTGCCAGGGCCGGAGATCTGGCCACCGGTGGCGAATCCAGGAACTGCTGCAGCAGGGTCGCCAGCAGATACAGGTGCCACCACCGGAGTGATGACGACCTTCGATGCGGCGGTGATCCGCTCGATGAGCGCTTGCATGTCGGACTGAGCTTGCGCAGCAGCCTGTTGATCCAGCGTTGGCTGCACTGTTACGCCCAACCCCTTCAGGCTCCCGGTTAAGTCCAGCGGGGTGCCCATCAAGCCCATCGACTTCATGTTGTCGGTAGGCGGAAGCAGATTGAACGTCAGCTCAACCGTGGCCTCGCTGCCGATCTTCTTCGCCAATGCCCGCATGTCGTCTAGCAGCTTGTTCGCGGCCTCATCACTCATGAGCGGGGTGACTTGGATGTTTTGCAAGCGCGAGGCCTCTTGCTGCAGCTCCACCAGCTTGTTGCGGATGCTGTCCAGCTTGGCGTCGGCCTGACTCTTCTCCAGGTCGTTGGCGCCCAGCTCAATGGCCTGCAGCTGCTTGGCGAAACCTTCAAGGCCATAGGTGCTCTGGCCGGCCTTCTGCATATCCAGAAGCATTTGGCGCGCCGCCTCGGCCTGCTCCATGGCCGTCTTGAAGTCGCCACTGCGCAGGGCATTCTGCGCCGACACCTTAAGATCTTGGGCCGCGCCATAGCTAGGCTCAGCGGTACCGTTACGCAGCTGCGATACGGTGGTCGAGTACTTCTTATTGATCTCCTTCCGCTTTTCGCCGATCGCCTCAATCTTGGAAAGCTGTTCTTGCTCCAGCTTTTCTTGAGCCGCGAAGTACTGCTTGGCATCCGCCAAAAGCAGATTCAGGCCTGCTTTCTGCTGCGTCCGCCTGTTTACCAGCGCCTCAGCATTGGCCTCAAACAAGTCCTCCTGCTGCTTTTTCTCAAGAGCTGCTCGCTCAGCGGCCGCAGTGCGGGCATCCTCGGTCAGTCCAGTCATCTCGGTCAGCAACTTCTGCCGATAGGCCTGATATTGCTTGAGCAGTTCTTCGTTTTGTTCCTTGCTTCTAACCAACGCGGCGTCATTGCCACTTATCAAAGCCCCGAAGAAACCTAGCGGGTCAGACGTAGGCCCTGGACTTTGGATAGCCTGCTTAAGCTGTTCAATCTGCTTATCTACTGAATCCATCTTGGCTAGATTGCCGGTGATCTTCGCCGCGTTATAAGCAATGCTTTCGCCGAACTTTGCAAAACCGGCTGCGCCTTTTACGCCCCAACTAGCCAGCTGAACTAGAGCCGACGCGAGAGCCACAAGCCCTGCTTTAACTTCAGGGTCTTTCACAACCTCAGTTAGCTCCTTGATCTGGCTGATCAAAGGACTCAGGTCAGACGATCCCACGGCCGCATTCAGCGCATCTCCCAGCTGGGTCATGGCGCCGCCTACCGTCTCCGGCATTTTCGCGGCCTCTTCCCTCAGGGTCTCCAGCTGACCCGAGAGCGCCTTGGTCACAACGGAGGCGGTCAACATGCCGTTATCGGCCATGTTCTTAAGCGCGCCGGTGGTGACACCCAGGCCCTTTGCCAGGGCCTGCATCAGTCGCGGAGCCTGATCTGCCACGCTATTGAACTCGTCGCCACGCAGCGCACCGGAACCCAAAGCTTGAGCAAACTGGGTCGCACTGTTGGACGCTTCCTCGGCTGATGCTCCTGAAACGCGGAAGCTCAGCGCTACCGCTTCGACGATCTGGAGCGTCTGCTTCTGAGTGGCACCCGCCTCCTTCATAGGCGTGTTGATCCGCGTGAACAGGTTGACCATCGAGGCCAAGGGTACCGCCGCGCGGGCCGAGATCTCCCTAAGCGATTCCTGCGCAGTGTTGAACTCTTCCTGGCTGCCCGTCGCAAGCCTGAGTCTCGCATTCATAAGCTGGTAGGCATCGGTCATCTTGGCAATCTGGGCGACGGCGGCGATACCGGTAGCGCCAGCGATTAGCGCGCCAGTGCCAACGTCGGTGACCTTGAAGCGCGAGGTGGTGCCCTGAAGGCTATCCATCTCAGCCTTCGTTTCCTTGATCCGCCGTGTCAGCGTCTGCTGTGCGATCGCCAGCTCGCCCGCGCTCAGCGTCCCCGACTTGCGCAGCAGATCATATTGTCCCCGCAGGCTACCCAACTCGGCGCCCAGTTCCCGGTAGCGATTGACGCCCAGGCTCTGAGCTGCCGATTGCAAGGCGGTACCGCGCTCGGCAACACCTAGCCGAGTGCTAAGCTGCGCTCGAAGCCGCGCCTGCTCAGCTGCAAGCTTGGTGGTATCAAGGCCGGCGGCCTGCATCTCAGCGCGCATAGCGGCAAGCGTGACGATTTGCTTTGCCTCTGCGCGCTCTAGGCGCTGAAGCTCAGAAACTGAGTCGCGATAGGACTGCTGCAGAGCCTTACTGGGCGCTACGGCTGTGGCGATCTGGTTGCCAAGGTCTCGAATGCGGTCGCGGGCAGAGCTGGCGGCTTTCTGGGTTCCCTCAAGCGAGGTCTCCATATCGCGGAAGGCATCAATCCGCTGTAGGGGCTTCTGCACCTCTCGCACCAGGGCCTGGTATTCCTTGCGGAAGCCACTCAAATTCGTCTGGGCGCCGCTCACATCGGCCTGTAGCCGCAGTTCTACGTCAGTCATATCAGGCCTTTAGGGAGCGGAGAAAGAGTCGCCATGGGTAGCTGAACGCTTGGTGATGACCAAGGCGAATGAGCGTGCAAATGGTTTGATCTAGCTGGTTTAGCGCTTGGCGCGGAGTGCCTCCAGGCGCACCAGCATCCCGAAAAAATCCGGGTTCATCTCCTTACACGCCTTGACTACTTGCTCCAGCTGGCTGGGTCGCATTGCATCAATCTGATCAGCGGTCAAAGATGTCATTTGCACCAGATCTTCCAGTCGAACGTCGCTGAAGAGCTGAAGGTTCACCACGTCTTCACCGATCTCGGCCATAAGCATCTTGCGTACGCCGGCCACTGTCAGCTCTCGCACGATCACCTCGAGCCCATCCATATTCAAAACTCGGGAGCTGGATAGTTCGGACATTGCTTTCTCCTGGGCATAAAAAAGCCCGCCGAGGCGGGCCAGTGGCTCTATTCGATAATTGGCACCTGAACCCTCGTAGCGGATCCCCAGGTGCTTCCATCCTTGTTTCTGCCGGAAGACCGGATGGTTTTCTCGACAATTCTGACGCGGGCGGGAGGCACATAGCCTCGTCGATAGGTGCTTGTCTTCGACCAGGCCTGCTCAACATTGGGGTCGGTAACAACGCGCTTTGGAACCTTACCCGCCACAACGACCTGCTGCTGAGGGACAGTCGCCGACCGGCGCGATGGATCCGCCATAACGACTGACTCATCATCCCCGCTGGGCCTGACGTTTACTTTTTTCGCTGAAGACTCCAGCTCATGCCCGCCAGGACAGTTCGCCCGAGCTGTAAAAGTTATCTTCCCTGCATCGTCCACGCACTTGAATATCGTCTCTGCGCTCGCCTGATGACCAAGACCCAGCGCCAGATAGATCAACAACACTGATTTTTTCAAGGCTGTTCCTCCCAAGAAAATGAGAGGAATGTATCAATCCGGGTACAGCACCAAAACCCAGCACGGGGCTGGGTTCTGATGGACGGGCCAATCAGCTGACCGGGACGCTCGCTTCGACAATCTCTCGAAGTCTGGCCAGGCCGGCCTGGTTATAGAAGAACGACTCAACCTGTTTCGAGCTGTGGCGGGACTTGTCCAAGCGGTACTCGCCAAACTCGGTGGTCTTCAGCCCGTGAGCGTTTGCGAGGCGACCTACCTTATTGGGTGTTATCCCAAGCAGCTCTCCGACCTCCCCGGCCGGCATCAAATGCTGCTCGACAAGGGGTAGCGGAATCAGCCGCTGACCGAAGGCCAGTTCTGACAGGTGACTGAGCAGTGCCTGCTTGCTGTTGTCGCCCAGGTTCGGCAGATGGGCCAGGGCTAGCTTGCCAAATTCTACTGCTGAGTCGTTAGCAGCAGGCGGAAGACCTCTCTGCACAACTGTCTCCAACTCACGCAACCGCTTCACGACCTTGTGGCGGAGCGGGATGCTGTAGCCGGTGATCAAGGTCTCGGTCAGCTCCCGGTCCAGGCTGTATTCGGTCTGCTCCCTGTTCCGGGTATCCCGGTAGATGTGAGCAAAACTGCTCACATTGAGGCCCAGCTCTCCCAGCATGTTCTCAATGTCGCGCTTCACATCCGGATGGCGCTTCTCGCAAAGCTTTGCGATTTCGCGACTGGTCATTGTCGCCTGCTTGGCTACCGCGCTCATGCTGCTTCACCCCTGGCGACATAACCGCCTTCTGCACCAAAGGAACGGTAAGCCGCGTATATCTCGTCGCGGCGGCGATCCAGAACTCTGAAGGACAAGGCACCGTCCCGCAGTTGATCGAACATGGTCATGAAGACCTCAGATCGGAAAGCTCTTGCCGCGATCAGGAAGTCGTCCTTGTGCTTGTGCATCACGGCGAATCTGGACATCAGGAGGTAGAGATCCTGAGTCTCTGCCCTCGTGAGGGTTATACCGCCATCCAAGTCGACACGGTCAGATCCCATCCACTCGCCTTCCATGGCATATGCGGCCACGAAATTACAGGCCGCTTCGAACTGGTCGGCTGGGATCATCTCCAGTCGAGGCACGTTGAAGCGCGTATGCAGACGGCTGCACATAGCGGCATGGAAACTGCGGCGCTTGGAAGGTTGCACGTCCTTTGCCTTGTCTCGGATCGTGCCTTTGATGACGTTCAGCTCACTCATGCCGATCAGTTCATTGACCAGCGTCGGCATCTTGCGCTGCTCATCTTCATAGCTGCCATGCTTGCGAATGGCCGGCAGCACCTCAGCGGTCACCCACTTCTTGAAGCGCTTGGCCTCGGCCTTTCGGCTGCGCAGGATGGCTGAGTACAGGCCGGACTCGTTGATTACCGTCATTTCTTGATCCCCGCCAAGGGTCGGCACAATCTGCCGACCCTTTTCGTCGTCATCAAGGTTGCGGGTCATATCCTTGGCTTCGGCATACTCAAGTGCGGCAGCCACGTCACCAGCTACGAACCAGGGCTGGTCGTTGATCAGCATGGTTCGAACATCGCGCTGATCGAACTTGAAAGGGATAACGTTCGTGCTATGATTTTCCACGTGAATGACCTCCGAATTGTTCACACCTGAAGCCCTGGCGACTCTCACCTCGCTGGGGCTTTGTTTTTTCAGGCCACTGCTCGGCCGCTCTTCATTTCCCGCCACCGCAATCCCTCCTCGATCAAAAGTCCAATTTCTGCGTTCTGGCTCCGGCGATTCTGCTTAGCCAGCGTACCGACCTGCTCACGCACCTCGTCTTTCAGCCGCAACGGAAAGGGGGTTGCTCTCTTCTCTTCGCTCATCGTCGTCTCCTGTTAACGATGACTCATATTAACTCCACAGGCTCAGCATGAGTCAAGTGGATTCTTGAGTCATTTTGGATCACGAATGTAAACTCGCTTATTCATCCAAGGCGACACCCCCATGAGCGACCGCCACAGCATCAGCCCCTACCCAATCCGTATGCCTCCAGAACTCCGGGATCGGCTTGAAGCCAGCGCAAGGGATGGCAACCGCTCCTTGCACGCGGAAATCATCGCGCGCCTGGCTGCCTCGTACTTCGACGAGACCCGCGAAGGACAGCTGACCACCGCAACCGTAGCTGCCTTTGCAGAAGTTGAAGCCAGGATGCAAAAGCGCATGGAAGAGCATTTGCGGGCTATAAAGCAGGCCTCTGAGGAGCTAAGTCGCCTTAGGGGTTCCGAACCAGCGCCCAGTGAGAGCGAAGGGCCTGCCGAGTAAGCAGGCCTTCCTGTAGGCCGTCAGACCTCTTTGCGGATCCGGCAGTATTTCGAAAGACCGGCGCCGACCTTCGAAGAGTCCAGCAACACCTTGGCAGTGGTCTCGGCGCCCATGAAGTCCTCGGTGTTGATCCAGTCGAAGCTGGATGCCGGGTTCAGGCGGACGCGGAAGTAGCGGGCCTCGATGCGCTTCTGGGTGCCGGCGGCGTTCTCGCCCTCGAACAGGAATTCGAAGGTCTTCCCGCTGTTGGTCAGCGCCTGGACGACGTCCACGGTGGCCGAGGTGTAGCTGACCTTCACGCTGTAGGGCGTCGTGCCAGCCGCCTTGATGGCCGCTTCCAAGGCGCCGCCCGGTACCGGCTCGATGCCGCTGCCGGTCATCACCCAGTCGTCGTCTTCCTTGAAGGTGGTCGAGCCGGTGCCGGCCGCCACGCTGGCGATGGTCAGCGGCATCTGCGCCAGGGCGATGGTGCCATCTACGCCGGCCAGGTGGGTCTCGTCGGTGATGGTCGTCGAGGGCACGCTGGTGGTGTCACCCCAGACCAGGGCGCCCAGCACCCAGGTGTAGAGCTCGCGGAAGTTCACCGACAGGCCCACGCTGGTGACGCGCGATACCGAGTCGTACTCACCGCCCTGCGGGGTGGTGGTGTCGCCCAGGGTGATGTCGTTGGTTTCGACGGTGTGCTGGATGGTCGAGACCAAGCCGCACTTCTGGAACGGCAGGTTGGTGCCGGCCTCGCGGGCCTTCAGCCAACCGCCGATGACGAATGTCTCTTTCTTCAACGGCATCTTATTTCTCCTTCGAGATGTCGGCGGTGGATTTGGGCTCTTCGATCACTTCGGACTCGCGGAGCCAGGCGCGTTGTTCGGCCGTCACCCGGATCTTCGCCCCGGGCTGTAGCTCTTCGCCGGCGTGGGTATGCGGCTTGATGAGCGTGACCTCGAAGCGCTGGGGCTCGCGATCGGTAGTTTCTTGCGTCTTGTCGGTCATGGGATGCGGCCCTCAATGACGGTGTGAAGGTAAACAGGGATCAGAACAGCGGCAGGACTCATCCCGTCGCCAGGCGGATGGCGCTCCGGCGCACCAACAGTGATGCCGGCCAGATGAGGACGCCCCCATTGCGGGAACTGGCCCTCAATTGGCATCAGCGCTTCGAGGACATCCAGCTCGATCTCGTCGAGCTCATCCTCGTAGTCGTTGAACTGGCTGGAAACGGCCAGGATGACGTGGAAGCCCCTAGCCATCCGTAGCGCAGCAGGGCCCTTTCCGGGTGCCTGGTCCTTCGCTGGCTGCACGACGATCAGTGGGTAGGAAGTACCCTCCTGAGCGATCAGCTCATTCAGCCAGCCGGCCTGGACGTTTGAGCCCGCTTCCGTTCGGTAGCCATTGGCAGGGGTGATGGTGCCAAGACGTGCCAGCAGGGCACGGCGAATAAGCGACAGCTTGTTGGCCATGGCCTACCTCTGGATGAGCAGCGAGAAGCGATTGACGAAGCCGTCGCCGCCATAGTGCTGCTCGAGCACGTAGCGCTTGCAGCCGACCACCAACAGATCGCCGCGGCGAGGTGCAGCTACTTCCGCCTGGCGCAGATCGGCCATCAACTGCACGTTGACGAACATTCCGTCCGGCCCAGCAACGGCGACGTTGCGCTGGATGACCGCAGACACCTGGATCTCTGGCCCACCATCCTGCGGGCGGAAGACCGTGCGCTCCTGCTCGGCGAACGCCGAAAACAACTCGGCGTCCATCTCGGTGGCGAGCTGATCGAACTCGCTGCCCATGATCAGCTCTTGGTCAGCTTGACGATGGCGCGGGGCATGGTGTTGATGCTGAGCGGGTTGCTCTGTGCCTCCAGGTCCACGCCCTTGTTGTGCGGCAACAGCTCTTGGCTTGCGTAGTACGGCAGGCCCTCGGTGTTGACGGTTTCCATGTAGTTACCCGGCGCGAAGCGGGTGATGAACATGCCGTCGATGCCCAGCGGGATCAGGTAGGCCACGTTGGAGTCGATGAAGGTGACATCGCCGACCTTGCCGTAGAACTCTTCCCAGTCCACACCGCCGTAGCGGAAGGCATTCCAGCCACCGTCACGCAGGAATTGGCCGTCGTTGAAGCGATCGTAGGCCTTCTCAACCACCGGGTGGGTGACCAGGGCGTCGAAGAAGCCACGACCGGCCAGGCCCAGCCAGCCGGTGATGATGCCGCTGCCACCGATCACGTCTTCGGCTTTGCGCTTGGCGTCGTTGATCGCCAACAGCAGCTTGGTCTCGTTGACGCTGAATTTCAGGTCCGAGGTATTTTCTTCGATACCGAAGGCCTTGTGCAGGTCCAGCAGCAGCTTGGTGCCGTTGGCGTCGTACACCTTGCCGGTGATGGCGCCCACGCGCTGGAAGCGAATGGTGGCGTCCAGGCGCTTGCGCATCTTGTCCAGGCGCTTCTGGACGCGGGCCTGGACGGTCTCCAGCTCGGACTCGGAACCGAAGGCACGCACGCCCTGAACCTCATCGGCCATGATGGTGGCGCGGGTGGGCAGGTGGATGGTGCTGAAGGGGATCATGTCGCGGCGATCACCACTGGTGGGATCAGCCGGGCCATTGCGATCCTTGGCCGGCACCAGGGTCAGGGTGTCGTGCTCGCGCTCGATGAAGACGGAGGTGGTGGTAACACCCTCTTCCTCGAACAGCGCGTCGATACGGGTGGGTTGCTGCTGGCCTTCCTGCGGCTGGTTGATAGCCGCGGTCAGGCCGGTGACGCTGAAGGCGTTGTCGTTGAATACGTCGAGCGAAGCCATGTGGTTTCTCCAAAAACGACGAAGCCCGCACAGTGGCGGGCTTCAAAAGGGATGGTGAACAGCGGTCAGCGGACGATGATGCCCTGGCTGGCGAGGGCACTGGCCACCGCACTGTTCAGACCGAACAGCACTTCGCCATCCACCTCGGCATCACGGATGATGACGGCGGCGTCCTGGGTTTCGGTGCTGACCGGCTTGTTGTTGAACAGGATGGCCACCTGCTTGGTGATCGCCACGACCGGGTTGGGCGCGACATACGGCTTATAGCCGTTGGTGTCGAGCACGACCACGGTGCCTGCGGGAGCAGCCTCGGTGATCGCCAGCAGCGTGATCTGTTCGCGGGAGCGTTGGCCGGCAGCCTCGCTCAGCAGGAAATCACCGGCGCGAGCGCCTTCGTTGAGAATGGTCATGCCTTCGCTCCTTTGCGACCGGCCCAGATGGCCGAGGTGGAAATGCTGGCTTGCTCACTACCCTGGGGCGGCGCGGAAGCTTTGGTTTTGGTGGCGTCGCCTTTGATGCCGGCGAGCGTGATGCCGCGATCGGAAGCTGCTTTGAACAGCGACAGGCCGGCAGCCTCGACGGTCAGGCCACCGCTGATGGCAGCAGAGACTTCCTGTTCGAAGCCCGGGGCGGCCAATGCCTGAATGCCCTGGATGCGCTCGCGCTCGGCGCTCGCGCCGGCCTGGGTGGCCTCGGCTTTCAAGGCGCCGGTATCGACGGAAGTGATTTCGATGCTCTGCGGATCGGTGCCGGCGGCGAGTGCTGCCTGCAGTTCCGCGGTGGTGCTGACTTTCGTCATGTTGCGGTTCCTCTGGGTAGTGGCTGCTGGTTTCGCCAGCTCAGTGATCAGGCCCTCAAGAGAGCCCAAACGGTGGGCGAGGCCGGCGTCGATCGCCTCTGCCCCGACGCGCAAGCCGCCGTGATCGCCCATCGCGGGCACATCGTCGGCAGAAACGCCCAGGTTGCGGGCGACCTTGCTGATGAAGACTTCCTCCAAGGCGTTCACGGTCTCGCCGACCTTGGCACGCCCTTCCTCGGTGCCCATGTCTGGGCGCTTGTTCGGTGCCCGGCTGCTGACGATCTGCCAACGCTTTTTGCCAGTGCTGGCCTCAGCCTCGCTGACCGCCTCTACCACCACCCCGACACTGCCGAGGATCGCGGTTTCGTCGATGACGATCTCCTGCGCGGCAGAAGCGAGCCAATAGGCACCGCTCGCACCTGTGCCGCCGACATAGGCGCTGATGCGCTTCTGCCCGCGGGCACCGTGGATCATCTCGGCCAGTTCGTTGATCCCGGACGCCACGCCACCCGGGCTATCAATGTTGAGCACGATGGCCTTGACGCTCGGATCGTCTAACGCTGTCCGGATATCGGTTGCCAGCACCTGGGTGCTGGTGGCGCCGCTGATCTGGGTGAAAAGATTGGCGTACCGGAAAATCGGTCCTACAACCGGGATCACAGCCACTCCGTTCTTGACGGTGACTGTGCGGGTGTTCTCGAGGCGGTGGCCCAGCCGGGTCTCCAATGCCACGGGATCACCCATGCCATCGGCGACGGCCAGGAGGCTGTCGAGCGCTTCAGGCAGCATCAGCCACGGCTGAGACGCTGCCAGTTCAAATGCCCTGGGCATCGTCATTCCTCTTCTGGTGTTTTGGGTTCAGCCGGCTGCGTGGCAGCGACAGGCGCAGCGTCCAGCTCCATGCCATCCGCTCGCCGCTGTAGCACTTCACGCCGGCGCTGGCGGTAAATCTGATGCCAGTTCTCGCCGGTCATGGCGGCAGCCTCGATCGTCTCGGTACTGACGCCAATCTCGATACGGCGGCCGGCAGCATTGGCTTCCTTGAGCTCGTCGATTGCACCCTTGGCTGGACCGATCCATACCGTCCGGGTATAAGCCCGTCGGCGCGCAGGGTCCGAGTAGCCCGGTAGGCGCACTCTCCCACGTGCCACCGCCTCGTCGACCAGCAGCTCATAGCTGGGCTGGCAGAAGTCGCACACCAGCCACCAGCGCCGGGTCAGATACATCCGCCAGGCCTGGAGCATCGCCGCGCGCGCGGCGCTATAGCTGCTGTTGTAGTGCAGCATCAGCTCATCGAGCGGAATTTCCAGCGCGGCGCCGATCTCCTTGACGACCGCAGTGAAGAACGGATCAAACTGAGCATTGGGCCGTGCCGGGTTAGCCACCATGGGCTCTTCACCCGGTGCTAGATCTACTACGGCGCCCTCGCCCAGTTGCACCGGGGGAAGGTCAGGAGTTCCACCCGGCTGATTCAGCTGCTCCTCATTGCCAAAGGCGGTGAGCGGCAGCGATCCCTGGTTAAAGCCGTCACCCTTCTTAAGGAATACGGTGAACATCGCGGAGATCACCGCGGCCATCAGCTCGGCGCTGCTGTAGCGCTCCAGCTTCTGCAGCGGTTCAAGCACCGGGGCAAGGTACGGCGCGCCGCGCTTCTGCCCAGGGCGTTCCTTGTCGCACCAGACTTGCAGCACCCGGCGGCGGCCGGTGGCTTCGCCGAAGACCCGGAGCTTCTGCCAGGTCAGCGTCTTGGACAGCTTCTTTTCGCCCGGGTAGCCACTGCACACATGGACAAAGACCGGGGCGCCGGCGGTATCGAACTCGACGCCTTCCACCAGCGTATCGGTATCGGGACTTCCGTTCGGGTTGCTCACCCGATCGGTCTCGACCAGTTGCAGGCGAGTACTGTAGATCGTGCCCTGCCGCTCCACATCCGGCGTGGTGACGAATACGTCGCCGCCAGTAAGCGCCGAGATCAAGGCAATGCCTTGGAGCTGGTAGTGGGTGCTACTGGCCTCGGCGTCGCACTCGCGCGGGTCTTCGGCATAGAGCCCCCATTCTCGCTCGAGCATGGAGTTGATTCGCTCGCCTTCGTCCTCCGAGATGCCCAAGGCTTCAAAGTCGACCTGAGGCCGGCAGATCAGTCCGGTACCCACCACGTTCGTACGCAGACGCATGACTGCGGCGCGGCCGATCAGGTGGTTACGCATGGCATCGCGCGACCGCGCTACTAGGGTCTTGCGCTCTACCGTAGACAGGTCTTTGGAAGGACTGCCAAGGTAGGGGATCCAGCTGGCCATGCTGCGCAGCACCCGAGAGGCGCCGCGCCACCGGGTCTCGCTACCACCGCCCCCACCCTGGGCCTGCGGCTGGCTCTGGACGAGCGCCAGCGCCGCGCGGAGGGCTTTCTCCTCCGGCGTTCGTTTGAACCAGGCCATATCAGATTCCTAGGTAGGTGATGCGGTTGCGGCCCCGGCCTCTTGCGACGCTCTGCTCGGCCTCGACTTCCTGTCGGTACTGAATCTCCAGCTGACGCAGTTCGCCGAGGTCAGCGCGAGTCAGCTGACGCTCGCCATAGCGGACCGACTGGGCCCCGGTCAGGATTTTGGTGATAGCAAGGCGGACCTGTTCGAGACGTACTTGGGCATCAGTTTTGTTGATCATGGAGCTCCTCATCGAACAGTGCTGCGGGTTCCTCGAGTCGCTCGGGGTTTAGCCGGCGCCAGGACCACGCTCAAATCAATTCCAAAGTGCTGCTGCGCGATCCGGACCATCGCCAACGCGCCGACGCAGCAGTCGAGCGCCTCGTTACGGCGGCCACCGGACTCCCATTTGTGAACGCGCTTACCCTTCTCGAACCGGAAGACCTTCTTCTCGGCGGTGAGCTGCTTGATCTCAGCTTCGTCGCACAGGTCGTCATCGAGCGGAAGATGGATGCAGCCAGGCGTTGCCTGCCCGGGCTGAGGCTGGATCTTGAGGCGGCTGTAGATGAGTTCTTTGGCGTTGTCGGTGCCGATCATCGTCAGGTAGGTGCCCGACTTGTGCGTCTTGCGCGGGAAGTCAGCAATCGGGCGCCCAGCTTGCCAGTGGCCCTTGGTCGGTATCACCCAACGAATGCCGTGGCGGATACTTTCCTTGTAAACCTCGTCGGTGTAGTGACCGCCGGAGTCCCAGCCCCATAGCGCTACCCTCATCATCTGCCCGTCGGCACGGCGATAGGTGTTGTGCAGGCGCACCCCAACCTGCCGGCGCAGCTCCTCGCCTGCCGGGTCTCCGTAGAGGATCCAGCGATCTACTAGCCAGCTCTCCTCGCCAGGCCCGAATGCCCAGACTCGCCCCTCATAGCGGTCGTTCTGGGTATCAACGCCGCCCACCAGGATGACGGCTCGCTCAGGAATTGCCGGCCAGATCTCGCGCCGAGCATGGAGCAGCTCCCACTCGACCTTCTCGCCCTCGTCCTCTTCCCAGGTTTCGCCTAGCGTGGTGTTGGTGAAGGTGACCAGCTTTTCGCGGTCGCCTTTGATCTTCAGCCAGTCACTGGCGATCTTTACCCAGGGTGACCAGGTGCTGTAGATGGCCCAGCAGTAGAACGCCACGGACAGCGGAGTCCGAATCGGCTGGCTCTTCTTGTCGAACCAGTCCATGGAATCGCGCGTCCAGATCCCGGTCTGCTCGCAGATCCATCGCCCTTCTGGGGACGCGGCGACCATATCCTGGTGATGAAAATCCTTGTGACAGTGCTCACAGACATACCAGGCGCGGGTCGCCTGACCTAGCTCGTCCTTTTCCCACTTCAGGCCAAAATCGCAATCCTTGCCGCCAAACTTAAGCGTCTGCTCCGCCTGGCAGTGAGGGCACTTGACGTGGAAGCGCAGCCGGATCGGCGATTCCTCGGCCGCCTTGCTGACCTGGCAGGTGCCGGCCTTTTTCGGCGTCGACCCGCGGATCGATTTCGGGTAGGTCGCTCCGTCGAGGCGCTTGTCGCCCAAGGTGACCGCATCGCCCTCGCCGTCAATGTCGGCTAGGAAGTTGGAGAGCTCGTCGTAGATCGTTTCGTCAGCCGAAAGCTCCCGGTAGTTACCGGAGGCGGTACCACCGCGGATCCAGAGGCTTTTCCGATTGGCGAAGGTCTTCGCCTCAATGGTGTTGTCTTTGTGCTTCTTCTCGAACCAGGGCGCCAGCTCCTTGATCGCTGGCACGTCACGGATCATGCCGTCGACGTGCCGCTTACTGATGCCCTTGGCGTCGGTATCCGTCGGGCTCCACATCACGATGTTGCGGCGCTTGTGGTGGAGCTTGTAGCCGATGTTCGCCATCAGCAGCTTGGTGTAGCCGATCCGGGCCGACTTCACGAAGTTGACCACGGCGATGAGGTCATTCCCCATCGCATTAAGGATCGCCACCTGAAAGGGGTCGGTTGTCCACTTGCCCTCGTGGTAGGAGGACTCGGACGACATGTAGAAATGCTCGTCCGCCCACTGGACCGCGGTCATGGGCGGCTCTTTGTACAGACCTTGCAGACCTAGACTGACGGCTTTACCGAGATCAGTCATCCAGGGTTGCAAGGTACTCATCGAGGTATCCCGGTAGTTCATCGCCCAACGTCATGGCGATATTGCGAGCCAGGGCGATCTCCCGCTCCGTGGTTTCGAGTATTCGGGCATCGATGTCAGGGTGTCGGCGGCTGATGGTCTTACCGACCGTCTCAAGCTTTGCTCCGATCTTCGAGGCGATCTTCTCCAGCGCGAACGTCACGAACGGCACCGGCACCAACAGGCGATCATTCACCTGATTTTTTTTCTCGATGGCATACGCCTGGGCAGTAGTGAGTCGCAGCTTCTCCTGCATCAGCTTGTACTCGATCATCGGATCGAAACCTTCGCTGTCACCCACCTCAGGTTGTTGTTTCCGAGTGGCATGGTCGACGCGGTTTTGCACCACATCTTGCACCCGATAAAACGCCTCGCGCCCAATCCGAGAAATGGGCTCAACGCCCCATTTATCAAAGGCTTGCGGGGATATCCCGAGGCTTTTGGCCATCTCGGATTTGTTCAACCATCCCGGCTGCCTGGTTGTTTCGTTTTTAGCCATGACTAAACAACAACCAACCTCCGAAAAAAGGTCATACATGTGTGTCTGGCGGGGCTCGAATCACCCCCAATGGGCCCTCCCCCGGGAAGGACCCAAGACCCCACCCTGCACCATAGTGGTGCGTCGTTATCGACGGCGGGTGCGCAGGGCCTGGGCCATGGCTTCCTCGAAGTGGAACGCGAGTCGCTCATTGGCGACGCGCTCACCGATGCCGAAGAAGTCCAGACGTTTGCGATAGGTCGGCTTGTCGACGAAGGCCAGGAAGATGCTCAGGTCCTCTCGCTTGCGACCAGTGCGTCGGGCTATGCCGATGGGCTTGCCCGCCTTGGTCAGCACAAAGAACGACTGAGCATTGCGCTTGGCCAGGCTGCGCTTGCTGTCGGTGGCGTTGGCGTTGTAGCCCGTCTCACCGAAGCCTCGGATGCCGGACAGCGCCTTGGTCAGCTGGCCGCGCTTGATGTTGCCGTACTGATCGAGGTCAGCCCCTGCGCCTGGCACCACGTACTTGCCGGCGGGCAGGATGCCTCGCGCTCGCAGCATCGCTTCGCTGCGCTTGTCCGGGCGATCACCACCGTAGACCTCAGGTGCTAGCCACTTGGTGGCGGGCGATGACTTGTCCGCCTCGTCCTTGATCCACACCCTGGCCAGCAGCCTGTCCTTGCGAGCAGGGATCAGGCGCAGGCTGTTCAGCGTCCAGTTGGTGGGGCGGTCGAACACCGTGGGCATCTCTGCCTCGATGGCGGCCTTCACATCCTGGGCAGTGCGGGTGAGCGCGAGTGCTGTAGCGAATGGGATCTGCCGCTGCTCAAGGTCGGTCAGCTCGGAGAGCTGGTCGGTCAGGCCTTGGGCAGTGATCTTGATCATTTGCCCTGGCCTCAGGCTTCGACGGGCTGCAGCTCGACAGGTTTGTCAGCAGTCACCTGCCGGAGCTGCTCGGCCAGTAGATCGTCAAGATGACGGCTCAGGCGCTCAGCCAAGTGGCCCTCCGATTCCTTCACCAGCGCCACAGTCGAAGCGATCGCTGACTCCAACTCGTAGGCGACAGATGCCTGCAGAGTGGTGCTGGCCATCTCGCCAAGGGTTTCGATCTGGGCATTCATCATCGGTGAGTCCTCTTGAAGCGTGACATGTCACGCTTCTCTCCTTTGGAGCGGCGAGCGGGGTGCCATGGGTCAAGGCGCCTGGCCTTCTCGGCTTGGTAGCACGCGATACTGCGCATCAGCAGCAGCCATCGCCCAGCCAGTCACCGACCACGCGAGGCCGGACCGGTTGCACGCCAACCAGGGTGAAGTGGTTGCTGGACGCCATCAGATCCGCACCTGGGCGAGTCGAGCGCGCTGCCGCATAGGCCCGCCACTGGGCCATGACCAGCCTGAACTTGGCGGAGGCTACTGCCGGCAGATCACGGCAGACATAGCTCGCTCGCTCGCGGAGACCGATACAGCGATCCAGGCGGCTGAGCGCCAATGCCAGGCCGGCGATCAAGGCGAATGCGATACCGCGGAAGCGTTGGGAGACCATGGCGCTACTCCTTGTCGTTGTGCAGCTGCTGCTTGAGCGCGTAGCCCATCAGCGGCCAGATCTTGTTAACGGCGTTGGTACGGGCGATCTTGCGGCCGACCTCGGCATCGAAGTTCTCCGGGCTGGCGCAGGCGCTCTCACCGGTGACGGTGTAGCCGTTCTGCAGGATCAGCACGCAGAAGGTCATCAGGTCCAACTGCTCCGGCGGCTGGATGACGCCGTCCTCTTCGATGGTCAGCGCAGCAGCGCCTGCATAGCCATCGCCAGCGGTGAAGTAGTGCTCGCTGAGGATGTTGGCTTCGATGTCGGCCGGGGTAACGCGCGGCGCGGTCAGGCCCTTGGCTTGGATCTCTTGCTCGATGCTTTGGTCGTCGCTCACTGGTGACTCTCCGATAGATGATTTCGTGACATGTCACGTTTAGCTGCCCGCGAGATGGCGGCCGATGTAGATCCCGATGGTCACCGATACCGCGATAACGGCGAGCATTTGCCAGATTGCCCCGGCGGATGGCCTCGCGCATGGGTCAGCTGGCCTGGTACGGAATGCGTACTCGACCGTAGGAGGTGGCGGCAGGTCGCCATCCCTAACAAAGCGCGGTCCTGGTGGGGCAGGAGGCTGTTCGGCCCAACCTTTGACCGGAACCTCAATGCGATCCCGATCCTGCCAGCACCCATCGGTAGTGCCGGAGCGGCGAGGCCAGGGCTTGTCAGGCTTGATCATGGCCTCACCTGCTCTTTCGCCTGGCTGCTCCTAACCGCGGCGGCCACGCAAACGGCCGATTGACCGGTGTCCGCCTCAATGGCGCACTTGGCCGAGATCGGATCGGCGCCGTTACGGATGGCTTCAGCCACAGTCGCTTGGCGGCTCATGGTGCAGGCGACGGGTGCGCAGAGCACTACGGCGGCCATGAGCAAGCCGAATATCCAGGTGGTCATCTCTTTGCCGTTCACGGGTAGCCCTCCAGCGGCGGCTTATCGCCACCCCACTGAGCGGGCAGCGTGCAGGAAGAGACCTGCAGGCGGTACAGCTTGGCAGGCAGGTCCATGGCGCCGGACTCGAAGCCGGGCGCTGCGACATACACCGTCTGGGAGCCGGACCGGCATTCCCAGGTGCGCCCGAAGTAGCCGATGCCAGTGCCGAACACCAGCAGGGCGATGCAGGTCATCAGCCAGCGGGCGCCGCTCTTGATCTGTTTCATGGGTTCGCCCTCGATGCGCGGCGATGAGGCAGCTTGCGCCGGTCGCGCCCGTCCATCAGGGCCCCGATGCGACGGTAGAAGTAGCTGCCGCAGAAGATCGTGTGTGCCAGCACCATGGCGCCGACGATGCTGTTATTGACCAGCTTCCAGGGCTCAAATACCCAGAGAGACACCAGCGTGATCAGGTAGAGCAGCGAGGCACACACGATGTGCGCAACCTCGGCCCGGTCGTCCTGCCGGTAATCGCCTCCCTGCCAAACGAACCAGCCGCATCGTGCGACTACCAGGCTGTAGGTCAGCATGGCGAAGATGGTGATCAGCAGCATCAGCTTGCTCCTGGCGGGCTGAGTCGACTCGCCCACGCCTTGGCCTTGTCCTCCAGGATCGCTATGACCGGGGAGGCTGCGAAGCCAAGGACCATGATGTAGCCGTAGTGGACTTCACTGGTGACAGGGAAGAAGTAGCCAAACGCGCGCCCTACGAAGAAGGCGGTCAGGAACTTCGTGATGAACATGCCAGCGGAGAACCGGTTCTTGGTGGTCAGCTTCGAGATGTAGGCGATCACGCCGCCGAAACCACCCAGAAAGCCTGGCAGGCACCAGAGCAGGATGGCTTCCAGACTGAAATTCACTGGCTAGCCCTCGCGGTGCGCCCTCTTCCAGGCATAAAAAAGGCCCGCAGATGCGAGCCTATGGATGATGCCGGCGCTTCCCCGGCGGGCAGATGTTGTCGTCCCGGTCATTCGCGACTTCGTGGGACGCATGGGAGCTGCCACCATGCTTGGCTCAGGGGGTCGGCTAGGTGTGCCCACCGGCTGGCTTCGGGGTGCGCTCCCCTTTCAAGACCATCGTGCTACCGGCCGCCCTGAAACGAAAAAAGCCCCGTCAGATGGCTCTGGCAGGGCTTTAGGCGAAATGTGTCACAGTGGCAAAACTATGCCATTTTGCTCTTCAAATCGTCAAGCGGCTTTTTCGCCGGGCTGGCGGATCCACCGGTCATAGTCGTTCGAGCTCAGTTCTTCGGCGCCCAGCAGGCTCTCCACGACCTCGGCGACCGGGCGCAGCGCGGTTCGATCCAGGCCATCCACCTTCTTGGCCAGGTGCGTCCAGACCTCGGCATAGTCGCGGGCCCAGTTGCTGGGGTTGATACGGCATCCGGTGCGCTCTTCCATGATCATGCACACCTCGCCAGGCGCGAGCTCTTCGCCGCCGCTCACGATCCGCTTGTGGGATTGGATAGCGGCCAGAGCCATCCAGTAAGCCCGGGCGCGCTGCTTGTCGGTCAGCTTGTCCAGGCCGGAGTTCAGCCAAACCAGGCCGTGGGCGATGGACAGGTCGTTGAAAGTGGCGGTCGGCGAGTAGAGGTAGTGGCCGAAGTGCTGCACCGGCTTGGGCAGGGTGTCGATAGCCTGCATGATCAGGCCGGCCGCCAGCATGTGGGCGCACTGGTCGGTGCTGAGGCGACGGCCCGGGCGCGTCTCGTGCACGTTGTCACCCTTCTGTCGGGACTTGTAGGTCCGGGCCACCTGCTGACCGTCGTGGTCCTCGAGCATCACGATGACCTTGCCCTCCCCCGTTCCGTGCTTGCGGCCCAGCTCGGCCTTCTGCGCGGCAACGGCCAGGACCGAGTCGCGGTTGTGGTGCAGGGAGTCGTGCCAGGCTTGGCGAGCAGAAATAATGCGCATAGATCAGTCTCCGGTGCGATGCGAGCCGCCAGGGCCGCGGCGGTTGTTTTCTTGGTGGTGGGTCTGCGTCCGCTGCAGGTGGGCAATCTGTTGTTCAAGGCGAAGCGTGTAGGCATTGAGCTGGAATCGGGCGTCTTCGGGCTTCAGCGGCAGGCCGGTGGCCTTATCGGTCCAACCCTCGCCATTGCAGGCTGCGCAATCCATCTCGTAGAAGACACCCTTGGTGACGCCGCGGCCGTGACATGTCACGCAACGCGAAATCGGCTTCACCTTCCGGGTGAGGTCAGGGCCGTGCTGCTTGCGCATTGGCCCTCCGGTCGATCTCCTCGGTGATCAGGTCTTTCTCGGTCTGAAAACGTGACATGTCACGCTGGGCTTTCTCTTCTGCGGCGCGGTCGATGGTGCTGGTGTCGCGCCAGGACTTGAAGCGGTCACCCCGGCCGCGACCCGAGCGCAGCCCTTGGGCGGCAGAGATCCGGCCGAAGCACTGGCTCCGCTGCTCTTCCAGTACCTGCCAGCGGCGGCGCAGCTCTTCATCTGTGGCAGCGGCCAGACGCTGAGCAGACAGGGTGGTCATCTCGGCGATCAGCTCGCGGGCATTGTCCGGCGCGGCCTGGTGGGCCTTGTCGTGGTGGCTGAGCAACACGACCATCGAGTGGCCGAGGATCTGCCGGGCCAGGCCGGCCAGGTCTTGTGCTGGGTGGTTCATGGGCGGGCCTCGGTAGCAGGAAGGCGAAGATAGGCGCGGATCTGCTCCTGGGCGTCGTGGACACCCTTGCAGACGATGGCCAGGTAGCCGCGGTCATTGAGCAGCTTCAGGGCATCGCGCTGCTTGGGCGAGACATCAGCATCGTTCGGAGGGGTGGCCTTGAACTCGATCCGCAGGCCGAAGTAGCCGCCCCGGGCGATGTCGACATTGATGTCCGGCATACCGGCGCGCACGCCTTGCCCCTTCAGCTTGCCGGCCGTGGCCTTGTGGCGGTGGCCACCGTTGGGCACGTGGTAGATCAGCTTAGACTCGCGCGGGTACTGCAGGTCGATCCAGGTGAAGAGGATGGTCTGCTCGTTGCCTTCCCAGTCGATACGCGGGGCGCGGGCGCGAACTTCGCGGGGCTGGTACTTCTTCAGGACGGCAGTCATGCGGCCCCCTTGATGGTAATCAGGCCCTGGCTGATCCAGATCGCCTGAGTTTCGCCAAGGGCGCGTAGCACGTCGCGGGCGTCCAGCTCTCCAACTGTAGAGCGCATATCGAGACGGTCATGGCACGCGCTACAGGCGAACACGGCCATGTTGTCCGGGCTCTTCAGGCCCATACCCTTCTGGCCGCAGGCGATATGGGCCAGCACCGTGGTCTCGGGGTTGAAGTTGCAGACGCCCGGGATCCGCAGGGTGCATTCCTGGCCGCGGGCGCTGTCGCGGAGCTTCTTGGACTGGGCGCGGCTCATTGGGCAGCTCCCGACCGATAGGCCTGGGCGGTGGTGCGGCGATGGGCGCTGCGGCGGTGGCTGATGGCGATCTGGCCGCCGCCGGCCACGGTCAGCAGCAGGGCGAACGTGACGAAGGCGCTCATAGTCCGCGGCCCTCGCCATCGCCCAGGAAGTCGCCGATCGGGCGGCGCGCGGCAGGCGCCTTGCGCTCGCGATTTACCGGCTGGGCCAGCTCCTGCTCGCGGAAGTGGATATAGGCCTCAGTGTGCTGGACCTTGGGGTCCATGCCAGAGCCGCGGTTGAAGCCCTGGTCATAGGCCAGACGGCGGGCTTCCAGCATTTCGGCTTCGTTGAACATCATGCCGGCACCTCCTGGGACTTCTGGCGCTCAGGGGAGAAGTCGCCGCGAAGCGGCATGAGGTAACGCTCCGGGTAACCCAGCAAGCCACTCTTTGCCGCGGGCTTGCACACCCAGCCGGTCTCGATTGTTCTGCGCGTGATCCCTTCGGAGATCACCAGGTCACCCTTCTCGATACGGTCAACCAGCTCCACGACGCTACCCGCTTCCACGTCGGACAGAGCCACCAGGGTCAGGGCGAGATCCCCTACCTTGAAGTTATGCGACATGGTCTTGCTCCTTTTCGAAAGCGGCCTGGCTGGCTTGGTAGCCGTCCCACCAGTCCTGATGACGTGAGTCATCAAGGTCATAGGGATTGGTGTGCAGGCCGCTCCGATAGGCAGCCTGGCCTCGGCGATAGGCCGACCTCTTCGCGCACAGGGTCGGGATATCCACCTTCTAGAATGCAGCGCTAACGATGAAGGCTGAGACGATGAAGGACGACGCAACCAGCAGCTGGTGCCCGGTCATAATCAGCGCGTAGAGCTGGAAGGCGGTACTTGCGCAGCTGAGCCATAGCCCTTCCCGGATCTTGGCCGCTGCCTCTTCCTTGACCGCGCCGATCAGCAGGCCGACCCAGGCGAGAACGGTGAACGCAAGCAGCGTGTAATAGGCGAAGTCGTGCCAGGGCTCACCCAGCAGGAGGAGGCAGGAAAGGCTGACGCCCATTGCAGTGGAAACGATGTTGGCGGTTTTCATGCTACGTCGGCCTCCGGCCAGATGATGCGAGCGCAGGTCAGGGCCTCGTCGCGGTTGATTTGGGCGCCGACCATTGCGAACGGCGCGCGGCCTGGGAGCAGAACGAACCAGCAGGCTTTTGCGTCCATCAGCGGCGACCCAGCGCGGCGCGCATCTTGGCCAGCTCGGACTGGACTGTTTCCGGCTTGGCCGGTGTGGACACCTCGGCTGGCAGCGCCTTGGGGATCTCGCGCAGCGGCTGGCCGGCGGCGACCATGCGGCAGGCGATTGAGTAGTTGCGCTCGAACAGCTTGCGGCCCGCGTCTTCGTTCAGCCGGAACAGGTTGCTGAGCCCGGACTCTGTGGCGGCGTGGTGCACGGCCGGATGGCTCCAGCGGGCGCCCTGCCCTACGGCCGGGTGGGAATTGCGGGCGGCCTCCTGGAAGGCCTTCTCAGTCGGCGGCAGGCCCAGTTGCTCGGCGGTGGGCTGGCACCACTCCACGAACTTGCCGACGCTGGGCGCGAAGTCCTGGCCGCTGGCCCGGCAGGTCATCAGGCCGAAGCGGATCTGCTCCAGCGAGTGGATGCCGGCGGCCATCAGGCCCTTGATCCACGAGCGCTTGGCGCGCTTCAGGGCTTCGTCGTCCGGCCAGGCCTGCTTCCAGGCGGGGAAGATGGACTTCAGCTCGTTGAACAGCGCGTTTACGACCTGGGCGGTGCCCTCGTCGATACTAGCCGGCTGCTGCTGGACTGCCGGGCGAGCCTGGCTGAAGTCCACGTGCTTCACGATCTCGGTGGCGTTGCGCATCACAGATCCTCGTTCAGGTTGTTGGCCCAGCTGGTGTCGTCGTCGTTCGGGCCAGCGCCGGGGCCCTGCTGCCGCTTCAGGCGGTTCACCAGCCATTCGGATTTCAGGCCACGCCAGCCGGCGGCCATGGCTTCGGCCAGCGCCTGGTCGGCGGTGATGCCGTGCGGCGCGAGCTTGGCCAGCTCGATCAGGGTGGTTTTCCAGATCGTGGCGTTCAGCGGGGCCTTGATGCCCCGGCGGTGGGCCAGGTAGTCCTGGGCGACGTCAGCGGCGATGGCGATGCCGGCGGTGTCGGTCAGGGCCTGCATGTCGGCCAGGCTGAAGCCCTTGGCGCGGCTCCGGGGTTGATCAGGGGCGGTCTCGGGATCGTTCGAACCAGCCTCGCCGGATGCGCTCGCCGCGCCCTCGCGGCCTTGCTCTTGGTTCTGTTCTTGGTTCAGTGACGTATTGGGTGCAACGGCTGCACCCCGTTCTGTCGTGGTTTGCACCCCGTGCTGTTGTGAACTGCACCCCGTTCCTTCACCGGGTGCAGCCACTGCACCCCGTTTAAGCTGGAGGTCGTACACGTTGGTGATGCGGTCTTTACGGCCGATGTAGGCAGCTGCGATTGCCTGGTTGCCGCGAGTGATCAGGCCCATCTCTTCCAGCAGGTCCAGCTTGTAGCGAACGGTCCGCTCGGACAGGCCGGTGTCTTCAGCCAGCTGCTCGGCAGAGGGGAAAGCACCACGACCGTCCTGGCCGGCGTAGTTGGCCAGGCACAGCAGCACGTGGCGGGCGGAGGCATCACCCAGGGTGGACTTGGGCATCTGCATGGCCCAGGACATGGCTTGAACGCTCATGCGGCACCTTGAAGCTTGTAGGCAGCCCACTTCCCGGCGATCCACTCGATGCCTTTGGGGGTGAACTTGGCGGCGTTGAAGTTGTGGCCGTTGCCGGCCTGACCGGTCTTCACGTGGAAGCGGCCAGCGGTGATGTGCTCGGCGTAGGGGACCCACTCACCGCCCAGGCGGTACCAGACGTGGGCATCGGCCAGGAACAGGCGGAATTCGTTCTCGTTGGCGCCGAGGAGCTTGCAGACCTGGCGGAAGCCCTTCAGGCCAGTGCCTTCCACGTACTGCTCAACGAATGCGACCTTTGGGGCCGCGGCTGCGATCTGGGCCTGCTGCTGCTCAATGCGCTCGGCTTGGTCAGCTGCCAGGCGCAGGGCCTCGGCGAAGGTCTGCGGCAGACCGGTCTGCGCCTGCTGCTCAAGGGCCAGCCAGCGGTCGACCACCTTGGCGGTGAACTCAGGAGAGAGGCGCGCCACCAGCACCAGGCTGTCGCGCTTGCCCAGACGGAACTCGAAATAGGTGTTGCCCAGATGGTCGAAGGGATACTCCTCAATCTGAGGGGTTACCCCTGAGGCCTTCAGGTCGCGGCAGACACGCATGACGTTGTCATGGCGACGGCCGGTAAGCTCCGCGATCTCGCGGCTGCTCATGGTCAGGGTGTTGCCGGTAAGGGTCAGGTCGTTCATACTCGAATCACCTATTGATGTTGTTGCTGCTGTATCGAAGCCCGGTTGCCGCCGGGCTTTTTCTTGCCTGCGATTCGCGTACTGGACGGAATCACAGCTACTACGGGTGACTGCTGGCGCAATGCCATCCCGTGGATAATGGGCTCCATGGTCAGGACGCCAGACGCGCTGCTTTTCGAGCGCGCTTCACGGACTCCGCATAGAGCGAGTCGATAGCCACGCCAACCGAGTAGCTAGGGTTGGTGATCTGCTTCGAGCGAATGCGGAAGATCGTCGAGATGTCGCAGCCAGCGCGCTTTGCAATGGCCTTGTAGGTCAGGCCGGCGTCGAACAACGCATCCAATTTTTGGGAGAGGTCAGTAGCGCTCATGGCTTACTCCTAGATCGGTATGCACATGATCATGCACTAGTGCATAAACGTCAATGCACCACGCTATTGAGTTATGCACCCGCTAGGGACAGCATTGCACCCATGCATAAAACTATCGACAAGATCCTGCGGCAGCTTATGGCCGAAAAAGGGATCAATCAGCTGGAGCTATCGCGCAGGACTGGCATAACCCAGTCGACGCTTTCGCGCATCCTTGGCCCGAAGGACGTGGCCAAGGGGATCAAGGATCCGACGGACAAGCAGGTCAAGCCGCTGGCCGACTTCTTTGGTCTGACGACAGATCAGCTGCGCGGCTACTCGCCGATAGATGGCCAGGTGGCCAGCGAGCCTGAAGAAGCACCCCGCTCAACGGGCGACCTGCTGAAAGAGATGCTGCAGAAGCACGGTAAAGGCCTCACCGACGAAGCGCGCCAGCGTCTACAGGACATGGCCGATGATCAGGCGGAGATAGAGTCTGGTCGCGGCAACGTGATCACTGCCGACTTCTCTCGCCCAGGGCTGGTGGGCGATGAGATCAAGATCCCCCACTACGACGTGCGCGCTGCGATGGGCGGCGGCCAGATCCCGGCCGACTACATCGAGCTGCTGCGCGATGTGACGGTAAGCCAGGAGCATCTGCGGCGCCTGGGCGTGGATTACGAGAGCCCGTTCCACCTGAAGATGATCACCGGATGGGGCCAGTCGATGGCGCCCACGATCCAGGACAAGGATCCTCTGCTGATCGACGTCAGCATCGACGAGTTCACCGGTGACGGAATTTACCTGTTCACCCAGGGTGAGATGCTCTTCATCAAGCGCCTGCAGCTCGAAGACGAGGAGCGCCTGAAGGTGATCTCGGACAACCGCAATCACGATCCCCGCTACGTCACCAGCGAGGAGATCTACATCAAGGGTCGGATTTTGCTGGTCTGGAACGCGAACCGCGTTTGATCGGAGAGCCAAGGAGGCTGAGATGGCATCGGAAAACCTGGGGCGTGACCCCTTTATCGCTCTGCCGATCATTGATGGCCCGGTTAAAGGGCAGTCGTACGCCTGGCCACACAGCTCGTTCCAGATGGGCTCATCTCCGGGAACACTTGGCTCGCTGCCTATCATCACGACCTATCATCTGCACTGGGATCCCGACCTAGGATGGTCTTGGTCGGTGCAGGAGCCAGTGCAGTAACCCCAGCCACGCGAATCCCATTTCCTGCCTATGAATGACCCTGATCTCAAGATTCTCATAGCTTTCGCACTCACTGTGATTCTGATGACAGTCGGGCTGGGAGGGATGGTCGCCTTGGTGGTGACCTACCTGAGCTAGTGAAGGCTGATGGACTAGATGTCCAGAAAGGAAGCATAGGTGCTTGGGGCTGTTGCGATAGGGATGACGATGGGGCTGGCGGGTCTGCTCGCTGCAGCTATGCTTAGGACTGCGGCACTTTCTAACCCGAAACGGCTTTGTGACAAGGAATCTGTGATGCAGCAGTGAGCCTGTCAAAATCACGTCGTAGAGCGGATCGAACCGGTCGTTCACTTCATCGAACTTAACGTGACATGTCACGATCTCTTGTTTAGCATCTGCTACCGTTTTGACCTAGATAGGCCAGGATTGGCTTGAAAGGTCGGGCTGAAGATCCCAGATATTCAGCCGATACGCTCGTTGGCCGATTCCAATTGAGCGCCTCAGGTCAGGTAAGACCAGCTTTTCGGAGAACTACTATGTCCAAGTTCGATATCACCATCCGTTGCTACGCTGAGCAGAAGGATGGATTCTGGATTGCCGTATGCCCGCAGTTCACCCTGGCCGCCCAGGGCGATGATTTCGAAGAGGCTAAGTCCCATCTCGAGGAGCAGATCCGCAGTTACGTTTACGAAGCCGTGACCGTAGACCGCAAGCATGCTGGCGCCCTCCTCAATCGCAAGGCGCCCGTCAGCTTGCGCTGGAGATACACCCTTGCCCGCCTGAAAGAGAGCTTCGGCGCAGGCTATAAGCATTGCGTGCGGACGTTCCTTGAGCCCGTCCCAATTCTTGTGGAGCGCCCGGCAGTTGCATAATGGGCGGGAGACATCATCCGCTCAGCTATGAGCAAGTGGTCACAGCACTCAAGAAGCTAGGATTTCACAAGAGGGATCATGATGGGACATCCCACGAGCAGTGGGTACCCATTGATGACAATGCGCCGTTCAGGAAGGTCACAGTCGATAAGCCGAAGCAGCCTTATGGGCAGGACCTGATCAAATGGATGGCGGCCCAGGCCGGAGTCAACAAGAAGCGCTTCTACGAGCTCGCGACATCGAGATAGCCTCAGCCCGGCCCCCGCGCCGGACTTTCTGTTTCTGGTCTATGGGAATTCCCACCTACCCCCTCTGCAGCGATCTAGGGCTAGACTGAGCTTTTGCCCTGGAGGTCGCCATGCAAGATCCTTTGCTCGTCCTGCTCCACCGCCTCAATGAGAACCAGCTGGCCCTAGGCATGGCCATTGAAGAGTTAACGGCATGGGTCGTTGATCGCGGATCGGAGAACGTCGGTCAGGCCGTCGAGCAGCACCTGCTGACGCTTGAGGAGAACTCGCACGTGATCGCTGATGCGCTGGCTGACCTCATCGTCGAGCGCGCCGTCCGCCCTAAGACATGACGTTTTCGCCCTCTCCGCAAGGCCCGCCACCCCGCGGGCTTTTTTGTGCCTATGGGCTAAGCTCGCTACTTCGGCTTCTACTGCACAGGCATGCTATGGGCCAAGGCTCGCACAGGAGTGCGGGCCTTCTTTTTCGTGCCTACTCGATCACCTCGACGGTGATGAACTCCTCCTGCACCTCCTCGCATTTCGCTGCTTCCTTGTCCTCCTCCCAGCGGATGGTCACGTCCCCGTCGTCCTCGAAGGTCACCTCCAGCTCTGCCGATTCCGCCAACGCGCCGACGAGCAGATCCCACACCTCTTCAGGGTCGGTATCCAACTTGTGGATCCTGGCCTGCCGGTGCAGCTGTGCCTTGGGCGAGCCGATCATGTTCGAGATACGGATCGCCAGGCGCTCTTGGGCAGACATCGTCTGGTTCGCGGACTTCGACATCGTGTGACCTCCTTCACATAGATACTGTATGGATAAACAGTAGGCGAAGCGGCAGCACATCTCAAGGGAAAATCCCAAAAAAATAATGCACTAGTGCATTGACTCACTAATTGCACCAGTGCATAGTTTGTCCATCGGCAGCGCAAGCCGCCCCGGGTAGCGATCAGGAGACCCAGGGCTTGAAGCCGACCTCCTGAGATGGGACGCCTCCCCCAAGGTGTGCAGCGTAAAGCACCGAAATGGAGAGCCACCGGCATACCAGCGCGGGTGGCTGTTGGGATCTCAGATCCCCCGAACAAGTAGTCGCCCAGCCGGCGGTGGCGCGTAACACCGGCAAAGCAGTTTTCCTCGCTGGCCTTGGAGACAGGGGCAGCCGGGAAGACAACCGAGGACACCGCGATGGTTTGGATCATCAGCAGAGAGACGAACAAGGTCACCCAGGTGGCGCTGGGCAGTCAGCAGATGCTAGAGGCCGCCAACATCTTCATGTGGAAGGAAGAGGCCGAGGCAGCCCACCGGCTGATGTGCAAGCACCCGACGAAGCTGGCGAACAGCTCAACTCGCCGAGTGCATTGCGCCGACTGCAACAAGGACCTGGGTACCGCGTAAGCCACACGAACAGGAGGCCACATGGCCAACGCACTGACACCGCGCCAGCTGCAGACCCTGCAGGAAGTGGAAGCCTTCCTGTCGGCCCACAACTACCCGCCCACCCGCGCCGAGCTGGCCGAGCTGATGGGCATGGCATCGCCCAACGGCGCCCAGGAGCACCTGGAAGCGCTGGAAGAAAAGGGATTTCTGAAGCTCACCCCCAACACAGCCCGAGGGATCAGGCTGCTGAGGAGCTCGTCATGAACCAGCACTACGTCGAGTGGCTACGCGGCCAGATAGAAACGGCCTCGCTAGCCACCCTGCACCTGAACATCCTGCCGCACGTTGAAGACCTCGCCGCCATGTACCGGCGCGAGATGCAGCAGGCCTCCACCCCCGGCCTGAAGCTCTACTTCCAGCGCACGCTGGCGGGCTTCGAAGAACTCCTCAACCAACACCAGTACCACGCCGCAGCGGCGTAAGGATCCACATCGTGATCGTAGTAGGGCAATGGCAAGGACGCCTGGGCATGGGCCTGGCTCCCCGAGAACTGGAATGCGTGATGGGCCTGGCCAGCGGCCTGACCCACAAGCAGATCGCCCGCGATATGGCGATCGCCCCCATGACCGTCACCAAGCGCGTCAGCAGCGCGATGTTCAAGCTGGGCGTGCAGCGCGCCCCGCAGCTGGTGGCCGAGGCGATGAAGCGCCAGATCATCAGCCCGCTTTGCATGGTGCTGGCCGCCCTGGTGGTTGCCCATGCCGCCCTCGATGAAGACCCGATGCGCCGCGACCGTCGCGCGCCGGAGCGCCGCACCGCCCAGGTTCGGATGATGCGCCGCGCTGAAGCCCCGGAGATCTACGCATGACCACACCCAAGACCGCCGCCGAACGGAAGGCCGACCAGCGAAAGCGCGAGGCCGAGCGTCTGGCCGCCCTGGGCCACCAGGTGATGCCGTTCGAGATGTACCAACGGACCGCCGAGGCGCTGGACCGGATCTGCGCCGCCGGCGGCTTCGAGCAGCGGGCCGAGGTGCTGACCCTGCTGATCCATGCCGCCGACCGAATTGCAGAACGTGACATGTCACGTTTTAACGAATTGGTCTCCATCCCCCGCACCCCCTGATCCATAGGAACCCGACCGAGCGGGCCGCCTAGGCGGATACCTCGGACGTCAGCCGGCGGAGCGCATCACCGGCAGCCTGGTATCGGTCCCTACTGCATCTCGCCGAGGGCCAGGCCGTATTCCCCACGTCACGGGGACTGTATCGGAAAGGGGTGATGCCAGGGCTGACTGGCTGACAGCGTGACCGTTGTAGAACGCTACACCTCGGAAGCCGGAGACCACA
Organism: Pseudomonas sp. SHLD1; assembly: GCF_028640935.1. Taxonomy (NCBI): domain Bacteria; kingdom Pseudomonadati; phylum Pseudomonadota; class Gammaproteobacteria; order Pseudomonadales; family Pseudomonadaceae; genus Pseudomonas; species Pseudomonas sp. SHLD1. Next base: position 376,418 of record NZ_JAQZAD010000035.1, on the reverse strand, counting down.
GCACCGGCCACCCCTTTCCGATGCAGAAGACGGAGTCGCGCCAGTTAGCACACAACAGGCACTGGCACTGCATCACCGCCGGCCACGGTTAAACCCTGAAGCCGGCACCCATTCCCCCGCGCCGCTCGGCGCCATCCCGAGACCATCATCATGATCACCCTACCTATCATCGGGCGTAGCCCGGCGGCAGTGATTTCGCGTGCCCGCATGCTGGGCTTCGATTGCTGGCCAGAGCACTCCGAGCGTCGTGGACGTGGCAAGTGGATCCACTGGTACGACAAAGCCAAGCAGAAGGTGCCGCCGCGCCGCACCGCTGACAACCTGCTGCGCACTGAAGGGGAGCTCACCGCATGATCCCCGACTTCGTGCACGACATCCGGGCGCGCGAACCGCAGCGCGCCAGCCTGGGCCAGGCCGTCGAGCAGTACCTGGCCGCCGGCGGCAGCATCGCCACCCTTCCCTACCTGGCACCGCGGGAGCTGACCCGGGCGGCTGAGTTCAACAGCAGCGCGCCCCGGGTGCGGGGTATCGCTGCTGAGTCCCGATCCAAGAAGCGGGCAGCCGATCAGCACGCTGCCACCTTCGCCAACCTGCTGCAGACGCTGGAGGCTCCCCATGAGCAAGCGCAAGCCGAACAACACGCGCGCCAGGCTTGAGCGCGCCAGCCGCGCCCTGCTGCGCACCAACCACGTCGGCGTGATCAACATCGACCCGCACGGCGGAAAGGGCCTGATCCACATGCAGAGCGCGAAGAAGATCGTCTGTGGCAGCGCCCTGGTAACGGCGATCAACGACATCCCGCATCAGTGGACGATCTACCTCAGCGCCTTCTGCCTTGATCAGCGGGGCGAGCGGTACATCAAGTCCGTCGAGATCGCGACGCCGGGCATCCACATGGCCGGGCAGCTGACCGACGTCATCGCGCACCACTACCGCGGCCTGATGGACACCTGCAACCGGCGACACCTGATCGGCAGCGCCTGGATAGCCAACCCCTGCGGCGTTTCCCTCAGCGAGGAGCAGGCGGCGCATATCTACGACGTCACGGGCGCTTGGCAGCACGTTGAGCGATCGCAAGCTGCGTGAGGAAATCATGAATGAGCTGGCTCTTTTCGCAGGCGCTGGTGGCGGAATACTCGGCGGCCACCTGCTGGGATGGCGCACCGTCTGCGCCGTTGAGCGTGATGCCTACGCAGCACAAGTTCTGGCGCAACGACAAAACGATGGAGCCCTCCCAGCTTTCCCGATTTGGTCTGACGTGTGCAGCTTTGACGGAGGACCGTGGCGAGGACTTGTTGACGTGGTTTCGGGCGGATTCCCGTGTCAGGACATATCAGCTGCCGGGTCTGGAGCCGGTATTACGGGCAGGCGGTCAGGCCTATGGGTGGAAATGGCTCGAATCATCAGTGAGGTATGTCCCCGGTTCGTCTTCGTGGAGAACTCACCTCTGCTTGTGGGAAGAGGACTTGTCACCGTCATCGGTGACCTTGCCGATATGGGGTATGACGCGACGTGGTTTCGTCTTTCAGCGGCTGACTGCGGAGCGCCCCATCAGCGAGACCGGCTATGGCTTCTGGCCAACCCCAACAGTTCACGGGAACCACAACCGGCCCGGCGCCAGCAAGACAGCTGGATGGGGCCTCAGCAGTGCAGTGAAGGAATGGCAGACGCCTGTGGCCGACGACGCGGTGAGCAGGCCCAAAGGCAAGTTCAACAGCAGAGGCGAGCCGAAGCTATCAGCTCAGGTATCGCCGTCGATCAAGAGTGGCCAGCTGAACCCGGACTGGGTCGAGTGGTTGATGGGATGGCCCATCGGCTGGACCGACTTAAAGCCCTTGGAAATGGCCAAGTTCCGCGAGTGGCAGCAACAGCATTCTCCCTCCTTTCAGGCGACTGACGCCGCCTAACCCCTCCCCTCACGCCATCTGGCGTGCCGACAGAGTATTGACCCATGAACGACGAACAGTTCGAAGGCCGTATGCAGATAGTTGAAGTCGAGGTCAGCCAGCTGATGGCCAATCAGTTGCGCGCCCGCGATAACGCCCAGCGCGAGGCCATCAAAAGTCTTGAGTCCAGCCTGGCCCACGCATGCGTTCTTCTTGGAGAGGCCGACTATCAGGCGCGACTCTGGGAAGACTACCAAACCGAAAATGAGATGGAGGTTGAGGACCACTGGGTTACCAGTCAGGTCCGAGACCGGATCTACAAGTTCCTCGACAGCAAAACGGCCGCCGAGCTTTTGCGTTCCACCTACTCCTCCCCTCGGCTAGTCAGCTGGTCTGAGCAGATGTCGACCTGCACCCTGGTATTCAAAGAGCGCGAGTACTACTTCGACCTCAACGATGACTGCAAAGACGATGACGCCCAGGCCGAGCAGCAGGGAGCCCAGGGCGCGCAGGCCGTGGATGAACATGAGAGCTTCGAGGCGTGGCACCGTAGCGTTGTCGCAGGCGATCCGCCGCACGAGAAGTACCACGATGGCAGCTACGTCAACCAGCACGTCAATCGCTACTGGACTGGATGGTCCGCCCGCGCCGCCCTCGGCACCCAGCCCGCCGAGCAGCTCTGGGCAGTCCATGCACAGGGACCAGATGATCTCTTCGCCGCCTTCTCGCGGGAAGATGCCGAAGCTCATGCAGCTGGATTGAACGCCCTGCCTTGTCCGCCTGGTATCAGCGTATCGGCAGTGGTCATTGAGTCGCCCTGGCCTGCTGCTGAGCATTGGAAATACTTGGCTGAGATGTGGAAGTACCTGGCTGATAAAGAGCAAGAGAGCAACTCCAGAACTGCTGCCGTGCGAGGTGCTGATCATGAGTAACGTCACCCTGACCGGCGACTACAGCACCGACGTCAAGGCGCTCCTGGATCTGCTGCGCGACGGATCTGAGTCCCTGGTGGTCAGCTGCCAGCTCCTGGAATCGTCCGAAAGCGTGGTCGATCGCCATCACGCCAAGCAGAACCTGGAACGCTGGACACCGATCTGGCGCGACCTAGATCGGAATCGCGGGCGTGACGTGCGGCCCGCCGCTGGTGAGCCGGTGGCGTGGCGTGAGCTGGCCGATGACGGGACTCCGCTGACGGATTGGATCGATGGAGCGCCACGTCCCGGTACTGAGCCGGCGCAGGGTGGCGAGACTATCCAGGTGGCATGGTCCGCCCCGTCTGCCGCCGCTCCTGTGGCTGCTGGGGAGCCGGTGGCTATGCAAGCTCGTATGCCGGGCTGCCGCTGGGAAAACTATCACAAGGACGACAGAGCAGAGCTTGTTGCATCGGGCATGGAGATTCGTTGGTTGTTTGCCGCCCCGCCTGCCGCCGCGCATGGGGATGAGGCAGTGCGGAAGGATGCGGAGCGGTATCAGTGGCTGTGCGAGCAATTCGGCGTGACGAAGCTGCCTTGTGCCCTTGAACGAATCCTCGGCGGCGAAGTGTATGTCGCGGATGGGAAGCCTTCCCTAGATAGCGTCATTGACGCCGCCATGCGAGCCCAGGGCGAAGGTGACTAGCATGAGAAACCGGACTATCGGAAAGCGGCTTGTGTATGGCGCTGGCGTGAACGATGCCGACTATCAGCTCAAGGTGTACGACTACTTAGGTGCGAAACCCAGGCTGGTCAGCTCCTGCCCCTTCTACTCGCGCTGGAAGGACATGCTGAAGCGGTGCTATTGCGATGGATATCAGGCTAGGAATCCCACGTACAAAGGCTGCACTGTCGTTCCTGAGTGGCTGTGCTTCATGCAGTTCCGCAAATGGATGAGCGAGCAGGACTGGCAGGGCAAGCAGCTAGATAAGGATGTGCTCTTTCCGGGCAATAAAGTCTACGGGCCTGATACGTGCGTCTTTCTCGAACCAAGCGTGAATTACTTCATGACAGAGAAGACGTCGGCTCGAGGCCAGTGGCCTATTGGCGTCTGCTACAGCAGATCGTCTAAGGGTTTCATTGCCAGCTGCTTCAACGTGACCAGTCATCGCAAGGTGACTCTTGGCCTGTTCAAGACACCGGAGGCAGCCCATGCGGCCTGGCTCGAATACAAGCTTTCCCAGGCTCGCATTCTAGCCGCTCAGCAGACCGACCCACGCGTCGCTGCCGCCCTGGTAGCGCGCTACGAAAACTACACGGACTCTGCGGCCCGAGCGGCATGACCGCTGCTCGAAGATCCGCCAGCAGATGCACGCTCACAATCACCGCTGAGGTGACCTATGCCCCGAGGAGCCCCGCCCCGCCGCCGGCTTGAAGTCCGCGGCGAGCTTCTGACCCTGCGCGAGATCGCCGAACGCTACGGCATCCCCTATCGCGCCATCCATGACCGCTACTACGCTCAGTGCCTGGAAGGTGAAGATCTCATCAAGCCGCTGCGCAAGGCGACCACGGAAATAATCGACGCCTGCAAGGCCACCGGCTTGTCCTACAACGGCGTGCAAAAGCGGCGAGCGGCGGGCAGTGACCTGTACGCGCCACCACGTTCACGGCTGAGCACGGAGGAGCTTCAGCTGCTGGACCAGATATCTCGCGAGACCGGAATTCCGCGAAACGTCCTGAGCACCCGCTACCACCGCGGATGGCGCGGCGACAAGCTCCGTAAGCCGACCCGGCGCCGCATCTGCAAGAGCATCGAGCGCGACCTGGACGACTGGGTGCCGGGTTCCCGGCCTCGCAAGTCCGCCTGATCCCCCTACCCCTACCCCATTGAACCTGCGCCCTGGCGCGGGATGAGGACTGTCATGTCTACGAAAAATATCGACTGGAGCAAGGCTCCTAAAGATGCAGAGTTCGCGCGGCCCTGGGGCGATGAAGGAGGGCCGAACGGCGTCGACTTCTACAAGGCAGACGGTGCTGAGGGGCTGCTCTATTTGGTCGGAAGCGGCTGGGCCGTGGCGGCGACAGAGCAAGATGACCCGCATCTTGTGCGGCGCCCTGCCTGGGCCGGCAATAGTCTGCCGCCGGTTGGTACGGTCTGCGAGATGTTGAGCCACGGCGAGGAGGAATCAGAATGGATCGAGGTGCAGATCCTCGCGCACACCAAGATCAATGGCGAAGACCATGCCGTGTTCCAGTACGAAGAGCATGTGGGGACTGGCAGCGTCCAGGGCTCCTGCTTCAGGCCGGTGCGCACGGATCAAGAGCGCGGGGTAGATCTGGTTCTTTCCGAGATTGAAGCTCTCTACGCCGAGGGCGGCCCAGCAGCCATCTACGACGCCGGCTACCGCAAGGTCGAAGGCGGTGCGGCATGACCATCCTCGTACAGCAGCAACTACGCGAAGCCACCGAACGCCTGATCGCCGAGGGCGAGAACTGCTGGCCGGCTACCGTAGAGCGCTTCACTGAACTGGCAAACCCCGCCGCCATCCTGGCCCTGCTGGATGAGGTGGACGCAGCGAACGCCAATCACGAGAACGCCGTCGCTCACATGCAGAGCGTCTGCGTCGAGCGGGACCGGCTCAAGGTCGACGTCGATGCGCTCCTTTGCGACTGTCCCGACTACGCGGATGTCGAGCGGCTCTGTCATGTCCTGAGTTACCTAGGCTACTCGACGCCCACAGGTGGCGAAGCCTCTGCCAGATGGCTGAGCATGGTGAAGGAACTCATCGGCGCGGTCGAGACATCCGAGCTGCTACGGCGCGACAAGGCAGCGGTGGCCGAGTATCGCCAGCTCAAGGCGGAGAACGCGGAGCTGCGGCGCGACGCCGAGCGGTACCGCTACCTCCGAGACGGCGCCTGCACTGTGGCCTTGTCACGACGCGAGCTGATCGTGATCGAGGACATGGATGCCATCCCGGGCGACTTCGCAAACGGCGGCGAGATGCTGAGCGCAGCCATTGATCTGGCATTGGCCAAGGAGCAGCAGCCATGACCGAGTTCGTAAACGTGGAGACGGCCAGCCTCGAAGGTCGGGCGCTTGACTGGGCGGTAGCAATCGTCGAGGGCTGGCAGCCGGATCGGGCGCAGGATGGCCAGCTGAAGAGCAATGGCCTTGTCATCCTGGTCGGGACACACAAGCCCGATAGCACTAAGCGATTTTCGTACTCGCCGTCTACTAGCTGGATCTGTGGCGGGCCCCTCATTGAGAAGTTCGCAATCGGCCTGCAGTCCTACTCGACCGAGCTTGGCGGGCCGCCGGAATACTGGGTGGCCGAGAGCTGGGAAGAAGGCACGCCAATGCTAGACGGGCCCACCCCGCTGATCGCTGCCTGCCGGACCATCGTAGCTCACAGGCTCGGCGATACCGTAAGCGTGCCGACCGCCCTACTGGAGGTGACCCCATGAGCACAGACCGCGAACTGCTGGAGCTGGCGGCGAAGGCCAACGGCTTCCAGGTGAAGGGGTGGATAGGTGACCGCTTGTCATTCTTCGATCCGATCCTTGATAGCGCTGAGTACGAGTGGAACCCGCTTACCGACGACGGTGATGCGCTGCGGCTGGCGGTGGCGCTTGAGATAGAAGTCGTCATGTATCGGTACGACGCATGTGGAGATGATCTCCAGGTAGAGGCGGAATCTCGCCGCTACGCATGCCAGGAAAGCACGGAGGAAAATGGAGGCGATAAGTTCGCAGCTTGTCGCCGCGCAATCGTCCGCGCCGCCGCCGAGATCGGCAGGTCCATGCCATGAGCCGAATCGAACACACAATCGGCTCACCTGATGAGCCATTTCTGCACAACGGCAGCGTGACCATGCGCCTGGTCATCGACGGCACCTGCCACCACTGGGCGGCCGCACTCGCGCGCCAGCAGGTCGTGATCCATCGCCAGGACGGCGACCACTATCAGCCGGCCAATCGCAGCAAGGGCGAGAAGGCACGCAATCGAAAGCACCGGAGGTAGCCATGTTCCTGACTGAAGAAGAGGTGGCCGAGCTCACCGGCTACAAGCGAGCTCGGGATCAGGTGCGCTGGCTGGAGCGCGAGCGCTTCGGCTTTGTGATAGACGGGAACGGCCGGCCCAAGGTGCTGCGCGAGGTTGTCCTGGCGCGCCTTGGGTCTGTGTCGTCGAAACGGAAGGAGCCGCAGTTGCGGCTGGCATGAGGGGATAGGCGAATGCGCCGACGCATGAAGGACCGGCACCTGCCGGCGTGCATGTACCAGAAGCACGGGGCCTACTACCTGGTGCGCAAGAACGTATGGACGCGGCTCGGCGTGGACTACCAGGAGGCCCTGATCGCCTACGCCAAGGCGATGGACCCGAAGAGCCAGGGCGGGATGCCCGCGCTCATCGACAAGGTGCTGGAGCACATGACCCCGCGCCTGGCACTGAACACGATCAAGCAGTACCAGATCGCCGCGGCGAAGCTGAAGGAGACCTTCGCCGAGTTCGAACCTCGCCAGGTGCTGCCGAAGCACGTCGCCCTGCTGAAGATGCACATGGCCGACACGCCGAACATGTGCAACCGGATCCTCTCGTTCCTGCGCGTGGTCTTCCAGCACGCCCTGGAGTGGCAGCTAGTGGACTCGAACCCGTGCGTAGGGATCAAGCGCCACGCCGAGAAGAAGCGCGAGCGCTATGTCAGCGACGAGGAGTTCCACCGCATCCTGGCCGCAGCCGGGCCGAACATGCGTGTGATCTACGAGATGTGCTACCTGACCGGCCAGCGCATCAGCGACGTCCTGGCCATCCGCCTGGCCGACATCTCGCCGGAGGGGATCGCCTTCAAGCAGCAGAAGACCGGCGCGCGCCTGGTGGTGCGGATGACGCCCGACCTGCAGGCGGTGATCGATCGTGCCAAGGCGCTGCCGCGGCCGGTGCGCGGGCTGACTCTCTTCTGCACGGCCCGGGGTGGACGGCCGGTGAACTACCAGACCGTCAAGCAGATGTACCAGATCGCCTGCGATCGCGCCGGCGTGGCTGATGCCACCCTTCACGACCTCCGCGCCAAGGCGCTGACCGACACCAAGCGCCAGGGCAACGACGCCCAGAAGCTGGGTGGCCACACCGACGCCAAGATGACCGCTCGGTACATCCGCAACCGTGAAATCGACGTCGCTGAACCGCCTCGGATGCCGACAAAGGGCGCCTAAGTATTAGACAATGGGGCATTGTCAAATAGACGCCCCTTCCAGAAAGCTAGCAATGACCGATCTTTCCGCACACACCCCGATGATGCAGCAGTACCTCAGGATCAAGCATCAGCACCCCGAACAGCTGCTGTTCTATCGCATGGGCGATTTCTACGAGCTGTTCTATGACGACGCCCGGCGTGCCGCCAAGTTGCTCGACATCACCCTGACCGCCCGCGGCGCCTCGGCCGGCAAGTCCATCCCCATGGCCGGCATTCCCTTCCATTCCGCCGAAGGCTACCTGGCCAAGCTGGTCAAGCTCGGCGAATCCGTGGTGATCTGCGAGCAGATCGGCGACCCCGCCACCAGCAAGGGCCCGGTGGAACGCCAGGTGGTGCGCATCATCACCCCCGGCACCGTCAGTGACGAAGCGCTGCTGGACGAGCGCCGCGACAACCTGCTGACCGCCGTGCTGGGCGACGAGCGCCTGTTCGGCCTGGCCGTGCTGGACATCGCCAGCGGCCGCTTCACCGTGCAGGAACTGGCCGGCTGGGAGACCTTGCTGGCCGAGCTGGATCGTCTCAACCCCGCGGAACTGCTGATCCCCGACGACTGGCCCGCCGGCCTGCCCGCCGAGAAGCGTCGCGGCGTACGCCGCCGGGCGCCCTGGGACTTCGACTGCGACTCGGCGCTCAAGAGTCTCTGCCAGCAATTCGGTACCGGCGACCTCAAGGGCTTCGGCTGCGACAAGCTGGGCCTGGCCATCGGCGCCGCCGGCTGCCTGCTTACCTATGCCAAGGAGACCCAGCGCACCGCCCTGCCGCACCTGCGCAGCCTCAGGCACGAGCGCCTGGACGACACCGTCATCCTCGACGGGGCCAGCCGCCGCAACCTGGAGCTGGACGTCAACCTGGCCGGCGGCCGCGACAACACCCTGCAGTCGGTGGTGGACCGCTGCCAGACCGCCATGGGCAGTCGTCTGCTGACCCGCTGGCTGAATCGCCCGCTGCGCAATCGCGCCATCATCGAGGCCCGCCAGGACGCCATCACCTGCCTGCTGGAGGGCTATCGCTTCGAGACGCTGCAGCCGCAGCTCAAGGATATCGGCGACCTGGAACGCATCCTCGCCCGTATCGGCCTGCGCAACGCCCGCCCGCGCGACCTCGCGCGCCTGAGAGACGCCCTGGCCGCGCTGCCGGCGCTGCAGGACGGGCTGACGCAGATGATCGCCCCGCACCTGCTCGACCTGGCCAGGAGCATCCAGACCTATCCGGAACTGGCCACCACCCTGGCCCGCGCCATCATCGACAATCCGCCGGCGGTGATCCGCGACGGCGGCGTCATCAAGCGCGGCTACGACAGCGAGCTGGACGAGCTGCAGACCCTGAGCGAGAACGCCGGCCAGTTCCTCATGGACCTGGAGGCCCGGGAAAAGGCCCGCACCGGCCTGCAAGGGCTCAAGGTCGGCTACAACCGCGTCCACGGCTATTTCATCGAGATCCCCAGCCGCCAGGCCGAGTCGGCACCGGCCGACTATATCCGCCGCCAGACCCTCAAGGGCGCCGAGCGCTTCATCACCCCGGAGCTCAAGGCCTTCGAAGACAAGGCGCTGTCGGCCCAGAGTCGCGCCCTGGCGCGGGAAAAGGCCCTCTACGAAGCGCTGCTGGAAGAACTGATCGGTCACCTGGCGTCGCTGCAGGACAGCGCCGCGGCCCTGGCCGAGCTGGACGTCCTGGCCAATTTCGCCGAGCGCGCCCTCAACCTGGACCTGAACAAGCCGCGCTTCGTCGCGGAGCCCTGCCTGAAGATCGGCCAGGGACGTCATCCGGTGGTGGAGCAGGTGCTGGAAACGCCCTTCGTCGCCAACGACGTTACCCTCGACAACGACACCCGCATGCTGGTGATCACCGGTCCGAACATGGGCGGCAAGTCCACCTACATGCGCCAGACCGCGCTGATCGTGCTGCTGGCCCATGTCGGCAGCTTCGTCCCGGCGGCGAGTTGCGAATTGTCGCTGGTGGATCGCATCTTCACCCGCATCGGCTCCAGCGACGACCTGGCCGGTGGCCGCTCCACCTTCATGGTGGAGATGAGCGAGACCGCCAATATCCTGCACAACGCCAGCGAACACAGCCTGGTGCTGATGGACGAGGTCGGCCGCGGCACCAGTACCTTCGACGGCCTGTCCCTGGCCTGGGCCGCCGCCGAGCAACTGGCGCGCCTGCGCGCCTGGACGCTGTTCGCCACCCACTACTTCGAGCTGACCGTGCTACCGGAAGGCCAGCCAAGCGTGGCCAACGTCCACCTCAACGCCACCGAGCACAACGACCGCATCGTCTTCCTGCACCATGTGCTGCCCGGCCCGGCCAGCCAGAGCTACGGCCTGGCCGTGGCCCAACTGGCTGGGGTGCCGGAGGATGTCATCCTGCGCGCACGCGAACACCTCGCCCGCCTGGAGGCGGCCAGTTTCAACGGTGAGGTGGGTGTACCACTGCCGGTGAGCGCGCCGGCCAAGGGCCGCCCCTTGCAGGCCGATCTGTTCGCCAGCGCTAGCCATCCTCTTATCGAGGAACTGGAACGCCTGCAGCCGGACGACATCACACCCAGACGGGCCCTGGAGCTTATCTACGAATGGAAAAAGCGTATCTGAGTTAACGGATACGAGGGTTCCGGCAATGCTGCTAGAATCCGCCGCCTTAGCCTGAGGAGAACGAGCAGATGACCTTCGTCGTCACTGACAACTGCATCAAATGCAAATATACCGACTGCGTGGAAGTCTGCCCGGTGGACTGCTTCTACGAGGGTCCCAACTTCCTGGTGATTCACCCGGACGAGTGCATCGATTGCGCCCTGTGCGAACCCGAGTGCCCGGCCCAGGCGATCTTCTCGGAAGACGAGGTACCGGCCGGCCAGGAAGCCTTCATCGAACTCAACAGTGAGCTGGCCAACATCTGGCCGAACATCACCGAGAAGAAGGAAGCCCTGCCCGACGCGGCCGAATGGGATGGCAAGACCGGCAAGCTCGCCCAGCTCGAACGCTAGGCCGCGCCTGGAAAATCCAGGCCATAAAAAAAGGGGGCGGATCGCTCCGCCCCCTTCGTCCCTGTCCCTGTAATCCTGTCACCGTCCTGGTGAACCTCGTCCTGAGGTGTTCCCGATCCGCTTCCTGCCGATCCGTGTCGTCCCAGACACAGCGCCGATAGTACGCTTCTCCCGAAGGCTGGCAATCTGCCACAATCCGTCACGGCGAACTCGCTCAACACCCCCTTCGAAACAAGAAAACGTTACACATCAAGCACTTGGCTCTTAGTCGGGTTGCTCAAGCGGTGCTTTCCGGCAGCCTGAAGCGATGCATGCTTACGCCGACTGTAAGCCGTGGCTTACAACAACACGCAGAAAAAAGCCCGGATAAATCCGGGCTCCGTTTGGCTGACATTCAGCTAGGCATGTTCAGAACAGCGAGTCACTGGACAGGCCATTGCGCTCGAAGATCTCGCGCAACCGCTTCAGCGCCTCGACCTGGATCTGCCGGACCCGCTCGCGGGTGAGCCCTATCTCCTGCCCGACCTCTTCCAGGGTGCAGGCTTCATGACCACGCAGGCCGAAGCGACGCACGACCACCTCGCGCTGCTTTTCCGGCAGCTCCAGCAGCCACTGGTCGATGCTCTGGTTGAGATCCGAATCCTGCAGCAATTCGCAGGGATCGGTGGGGCGGTCGTCGGTCAGGGTATCGAGCAGGGTCTTGTCGGAATCGGGGCCGAGGACCATGTCCACCGAGCTGATCCGCTCGTTGAGGCCCATCACCCGCTTGACGTCTGCCACCGGCTTTTCCAGCAGGGCCGCGATTTCCTCGGGTGAAGGCTCGTGGTCGAGCTTCTGGGTCAGTTCGCGCGCAGCGCGCAGGTGCAGGTTGAGTTCCTTGACCACATGGATCGGCAGGCGAATGGTGCGGGTCTGATTCATGATCGCCCGCTCGATGGTCTGCCGGATCCACCAGGTGGCATAGGTGGAGAATCTGAAACCTCGCTCGGGATCGAATTTCTCCACGGCGCGAATCAGGCCGAGATTGCCCTCCTCGATCAGATCGAGCAGCGACAGCCCGCGGTTGATATAGCGCCGGGCGATCTTCACCACCAGGCGCAGGTTGCTTTCGATCATGCGCTTGCGACCGGCGGGATCGCCGCGCTGGGCAAGACGGGCGAAATGCACTTCCTCCGCCGGTGACAGCAGCGGCGAAAAGCCGATTTCGTTGAGATAGAGCTGAGTGGCGTCGAGCGCTCGGCCGTAGTCGGCCAGCTTCGCCCCCCGCAAGACCTGGTTGCCGCGCCCGGAGAGCGCCTTAGTCATGGCTGAATCGGCGGATTCCTCACCGAAGGGATTGGAATCTAGAAGCAGGACATCATCGCCGAGGTCGTACCCGGTTTCTTGTTTGTTCTGGATCATCTTGAGTAACCCTTGCTCGTCTGCGCTTCGAGCCAGGGCGTATCGATACGTTGCCGATGCGCCATGACTCGCCCCCAAAAAGCTGCGGGATCGAGTCGGCGCCTAGCGAATCAGCGATTGGGCAAAAACTGCAAGGGATCCACCGGCTTGCCCTGACGGCGAATCTCGAAATGGAGCTTGACCCGATCAGTCCCGGTCGAACCCATCTCGGCAATCGTCTGCCCTATCTTGACACGCTCACCTTCCCGAACCAGCAACCTACGATTGTGACCGTAGGCACTGACGTAGGTTTCGCTGTGTTTGACGATAACCAGTTCACCATAACCGCGTAGACCATTTCCCGCATAGACCACAGTGCCGTCGGCAGCGGCCATCACGGGCTGACCTTCCTGCCCGGCGATGTCTATTCCCTTGTTTAGGCTGCTGCTGGCCGAGAAGCGGCTGATCAGCGTACCTTTCGTCGGCCAGGCCCAACCGGATGCGGATTGGGGGACGTCACGGGTCGGCGTCTGCGCGGGCGTCACCGGCGTCGGCGGGGGCGCGGCGGGCAGATTGGGGGTTACCACCGGGGTGGCGGCAGTGGGACTGGAGGTGACGGGTGGCGGGATGGGCACCGGTGTCGCCACCGGAGTGCCGGGCGCCGGACCGGAAGCTACCGTGGCCGGTCGGCGGATGATGCGACTGGAACCACTGGCGCTGGAACCGCTGCCGAAACGGATGACCTGGCCGACATGGATGACATAGGGCGCCCCGAGGCCGTTCTGGGCCGCCAGGGCACGCCATTCCCAGCCGTTGCGCGAGGCGATGGAGAACAGGGTGTCACCGCGCTTGACGCGATACTGCCCGGAAGTGACCTGGGGTACGCTGCTGCGGCCATCGCCGCGGTCGACCACCGGCGCTCGCGAACCGTTGCTCGAACAGCCCGCCAGCAGCAGGGCCACGAGCACCCCCGCCAGCCAGCCTGAACGCCCTCGTCCTGGAAATCCTTGCGCTCGGGCCTTCACCCGTTCCTCCCGCAGAGTCTGATCATCTACCGTCCGGCCATCCCGCCGGCCTCAAGCGGCCGCAGCCGCCAGGCAGCCTTGGAGCGCGGTACCGGGGTAACGTTCCCTGTCGCTCACTGGGCCAGGGGTCCATTGAGCAGCGGCACGAAACGGACGGCATTGAGTTCGTGGCGGACGAAGCCTTCGTCTTCGCGCACGATCAGCAGGAGCTTCTGCTCCTCGTCGACGCCTACCGGGATCACCAGGCGACCGCCTGGTGCCAGCTGGTCGAGCAGCGCCTGGGGCACTTCCCGCGCCGCGGCAGTGACGATGATGCCGTTGTAGGGCGCCAGCGCCGGCCAGCCTTCCCAGCCATCGCCCCAGCGAAACACCACGTTGCGCAGATTGAGTTCGAGCAGGCGCTCCTTGGCTCGGTCCTGCAGCGACTGGATGCGCTCCACGGAAAACACCCGCTCCACGGTCTGCGCGAGGATGGCGGTCTGGTAGCCGGAGCCGGTGCCGATCTCCATGACCTTGTCCAGCGGACCGCCGGCGAGCAGCAGCTCGGTCATGCGCGCCACCATGAACGGCTGGGAGATGGTCTGGTTGTGGCCGATGGGCAGCGCCGTGTCTTCGTAGGCGCGATGGGCCAGGGCCTCGTCGACGAACAGGTGACGCGGCGTACGGCGGATCACCTCCAGCACCTGGGCGTTGGACAGCCCCTCTTCGTAGAGGCGCTGGATGAGGCGCTCCCGGGTGCGCTGGGAGGTCATGCCGATGCCGTGTCTTTGCATATGCTCTTGCCCCTGAGTCATGCCAGCAGCTCCGTCAGTGCCTGCAGGCCGGCGAAGCCCTCGCGGAAGGTGCGATCGAACTGCAGCGGCGTGACCGAGACATAGCCTTCCAGCACGGCATGGAAGTCGGTGCCCGGTCCGCCATCCACCGCATCGCCGGAAACCGAGATCCAGTAGCCCGCCTTGCCACGCGGATTGACCTCGCGTACCGGCGGCTTGGCCTGGGCGCGGTGACCCAGGCGGGTCAGCTGCAGCCCCTTGATCTGCGCAAGCGGTAGATCCGGGATGTTGACGTTGAGGACGGTGCGCGGCGGCAGATCGAAGCGCTCGTGCAGGGCCACGATGCGGGCGGCGATCTCGGCCGCGACCGCCATGTTGTCGGCACTGCGCGACACCAGCGAGAAGGCCAGCGCCGGGCGGTTGAGGAAACGCCCTTCCATGGCCGCGGCCACGGTACCGGAATAGAGGACGTCGTCGCCGAGATTGGCGCCCAGGTTGATCCCGGCCACCACCATGTCCGGCGTCTCTTCCAGCAGGCCATTGAGGCCAAGGTGAACGCAATCGGTAGGCGTGCCGTTGACGCCCAGGAAGCCATTGGGCAGGCGCTGCGGATGCAGGGGGCGGTCCAGCGTCAGGGCACTGCTCACGCCGCTCATGTCATAGAGCGGCGCGACTACCTGGCACTCGTAGTCCGCACGGGCGGAGAGCGCGGCATGCAGCGCGGCGATACCGGGGGCCAGCACCCCATCGTCGTTGGCGATCAGAAGTCGCATGGATGTTCCGTCTGCCCTGCCTCGCCAAGCGTTACCAGCTCGCGAACCACTGCGGTGGCAAAACAGCCGGCCGGCAGGACGAATTCGAGTTGCAGAATGTCAGGAGCGGGATAATGCCACGTCAGGCCGCCGATGGGGAGGCGCAGGATGCGCCGTTCATGCGAGAGGCCGGCACCGGCCAGCCAGGCGGGCAGCTCTCCGGCGGCCTTGGCCACCTCCTGTTCCAGGGCCGCGGCCGGACCCTGCACCGGGGATTCACCGGCGCCCCACAGCGGCCCGGTGGGGTGCAGATCGAGCGCCGCCAGGCGCGGATCCGCCAGATCGGCGGCGGTCGCCGGAAAGTGGCTGCGGCTGTCGGTAAAGGCCAGCAGATCGCCCTCCTGCGCTTGATTCCAGGAGCCGTCGGCGATGCGACCGGCCAGCACCTGATTGAACAGCCAGCTGCGCGCGGCGGACAGGCTCCGCGAACGCCGGTTGCGCTGTTCGGGCAGCCGTTGCTCGCGGGCACACGCCTGGGCGTCAGCCAGATTGCCGCCCTGGTAGCCGAAGCGCTGCGGGCCGAAATAGTTGGGTACGCCACCGATGGCGATGGCCTGCAGCCGCGCCTCCAGCACCGCGGCATCGGCCTGGAGCCCGGTCAGGCGCAGGCGGAAGCCATTGGCGGCATGGGCGCCCCGCTGCAGCTTGCGCCGGTGCCGACCCTGCTGGAGGATCACCAGCGTCTCGTCGCAGGCGGCTGCCAGGTCCGGATCGGCCTTGCCGGGCAGGTGCAGGCTGAACCACTGGCGGGTCAAGGCCTGGCGATCCTTGAGACCGGCGTAGCTGATCGCCCGCTGCGGCACCCCGGCGGCACGCGCCAGGCGGCGTACGGCCTCCTCGGTGTTGAGGCCGCGCTTCTCGACCCATAGCCAGAGGTGCTCGCCATCACCGCTGAGCGGGATGTCCAGCACCTCGTCCACCTGAAAGTCCTCGGCACTGGCCTTGAGGATCGCCTGGCCGCAGGGCTCGCCATGGGCACGCGGCCCGAGCAGCTGGTCTTCGGTCATAGTGGCAGCAGCAGGGCCACGGCGTGCACGGCGATGCCCTCTTCGCGCCCGACGAAACCCAGGCGCTCGGTGGTGGTGGCCTTGACGTTGACCTGGCCCAGCTCGACCTGCAGGTCCTCGGCGATGGCCTGGCGCATGGCCTCGATGTGCGGTGCCATCTTGGGCGCCTGGGCGGCGATGGTGCCGTCGACGTTGCCGACCTTCCAGCCCTGTTCACGGACCAGCCCAACCACATGGCGCAGGAGCACCCGGCTGTCGGCGCCCTTGAAGCGCGGATCGGTATCGGGGAAATGCTTGCCGATGTCGCCCAGGGCGGCCGCACCCAGCAGGGCATCGGCCAGGGCGTGCAACAGCACGTCGCCGTCGGAGTGGGCGACCAGGCCAAGGTGGTGGGGAATACGAATGCCACCGAGGGTAATGAAATCGCCCTCGCCAAAGGCGTGAACGTCGAAACCGTGACCTATGCGCATGAAGAGAGACGCCCTGGAAAATGACAGGGCGTCGATTCTACCGGCTGTGGACAGGCGCCGTCGCCCTTACGGGCTCGACAGGGCCGCCGCGTGATGCCGCAGGTGGTCGTCGATGAAGCTGGCGACGAAGAAATAGCTGTGGTCATAGCCTGGCTGCAGACGCAGTTCCAGCGGATGACCCGCGGCTTCCGCCGCCCGCTGCAGGGCCTGGGGCTTGAGCTGTTCGGCGAGGAAGCTGTCCTGCTCGCCCTGGTCGACCAGCAGCGGCAGGCGCTCCTCGGCCTTGGCCAGCAGCGCGCAGGCATCCCACTCCGCCCAGCTGCTGCGGTCGTCACCCAGGTAGTTGGAGAACGCCTTGTGCCCCCAGGGACAATCCAGCGGATTGACGATGGGCGAAAAGGCCGACACGGAACGGTAGCGCCCCGGATGGCGCAGGGCGCAGATCAGGGCCCCATGGCCCCCCATGGAATGACCGCTGACGCCGCGGCGATCCGAGACCGGGAAGTTGGCCTCGATCAGCCCCGGCAGCTCCTCCACCACGTAGTCGTGCATGCGGTAGTGCTTGGCCCAAGGCTGCTGGGTGGCATTGATGTAGAAGCCGGCGCCCAGGCCGAAGTCCCAGGCCTTCTCGGGATCGTCCGGTACGCCTTCGCCGCGCGGGCTGGTGTCCGGTGCCACCAGCACCAGGCCCAGTTCGGCCGCCAGGCGCTGGGCGCCGGCCTTCTGCATGAAGTTCTCGTCGGTACAGGTCAGCCCCGACAGCCAGTAGAGCACCGGCAGATCGCTGCGGGCCTCCGCCTGGGGTGGCAGGTAGACGGCGAAGGTCATGTCGCAGTCGAGACTGCGCGCGCGATGGCGATAGCGCTTGTGCCAGCCGCCGAAACTCTTGTTGCTGGAGAGCAGTTCGAGACTCATGGTCATCTCCCGGACAGGAGGGCGCCCAGGGGCGCCCTCCTGGTGATCAGTAATGGACGACGGTGCGGATGCTCTTGCCTTCGTGCATCAGCTCGAAGGCCTCGTTGATCTGCTCCAGGCCCATGGTGTGGGTGATGAAGGTGTCCAGTGGGATCTCGCCGCTCTGCGCCTTGCGCACATAGCCGGGCAGCTCGCTGCGGCCCTTGACGCCGCCGAAGGCGCTGCCGCGCCAGACGCGACCGGTCACCAGCTGGAAGGGCCGGGTGCTGATCTCCTGGCCGGCACCGGCCACGCCGATGATCACCGACTCGCCCCAGCCCTTGTGGCAGCACTCCAGGGCCGCACGCATCAGGTTGACGTTGCCGACGCACTCGAAGCTGTAGTCGACGCCGCCGTCGGTCAGCTCGACGATGACCTCCTGAATCGGCTTCTGGTGATCCTTGGGATTGACGAAGTCGGTGGCGCCCAGTTCGCGGGCGATGTCGAACTTGGAGGGGTTGATGTCGATGGCGATGATGCGGCTGGCCTTGGCCATCTTGGCGCCGATGATGGCCGCCAGACCGATGCCACCCAGGCCGAAGACCGCAACGGTGGCGCCCTCTTCCACCTTGGCGGTGTTGAGCACGGCGCCGATGCCGGTGGTGACGCCACAACCCAGCAGGCAGACCTTTTCCAGGGGGGCCTCGGCGGGGATCTTCGCAACCGAAACCTCCGGCAGCACCGTGTACTCGGAGAAGGTCGAGCAGCCCATGTAGTGGTAGATCGGCTCGCCGTTGTAGGAGAAGCGGGTGGTACCGTCGGGCATCAGGCCCTTGCCCTGGGTCGCGCGCACCGAGCTGCAGAGGTTGGTCTTGCCGGATTTGCAGAATTTGCACTGGCCGCATTCGGCGGTGTACAGCGGGATGACGTGATCGCCCACGGCGACCGAGGTCACGCCCTCACCCACCGCTTCGACGATGCCGCCGCCTTCGTGCCCGAGGATGCAGGGAAAGACCCCCTCGGAGTCCTGGCCGGACAGGGTGTAGGCGTCGGTGTGGCAGACGCCGGTGGCGACGATGCGGATCAGCACCTCGCCGGCCTTGGGCGGCTCGACGTCCACTTCCACGATCTTCAGGGGCTCATTGGGCGCGAAGGCTACGGCGGCGCGGGACTTGATCATGCTCGACTCCAGTAGGACGAAAAAACGAGGTGATCAGTTTAGACGCCAGAAATCCTGGAACAATCGGGCATACTGGAATTCATTTTTGCCACAGGGAAACAATCATGGGTTGGGAGGGCATCGACGAGTTCGTCGCGGTGGCGAACACCCTGCACTTCGGCCAGGCCGCCGATCGCCTGGGCACCTCCACGTCTCACGTCAGCCGTCAGGTGGCACGGCTGGAGGAGCGCCTGCAGGCGCGCCTGCTCTATCGCAGCACCCGCAGCGTCGCCCTCACCGAAGCCGGCCACACCTTTCTGCAGCACTGCCGCCGTCTGCAGGAGGCGCGCGACGAAGCCCTGCGCGAGGTCAGCGATCTCTCCAGCCAGCCCAAGGGGCTGATCCGCATGACCTGCGCCGTGACCTATGGCGAGCGCTTCGTCGTACCCCTGGTCAACGATTTCCTCGCCCGCCATGCCGAGGTGAGTCTGGAGCTGGACCTGACCAACCGCACCGTCGACCTGCTGCACGAGGGCTACGACCTGGCCATCCGCCTGGGCCGCCTGGCCGACTCGCGCCTGGTGGCGACGCGCCTGGCGCCGCGGGAGCTCTATCTGTGCGCCGCGCCGAGCTATCTGGAACGCTTCGGCGCGCCCCATACCCTGTCCGAGCTGAGTCGCCATCGTTGCCTGGTGGGTACCAGCGATATCTGGAGCTTTCGCGAAAACGAGCGCGAGGTGCTGCACCGGGTCCAGGGTTCCTGGCGCTGCAACAGCGGCCAGGCGGTGCTCGACGCCGCCCTGCGCGGCTTCGGCCTGTGCCAGCTGCCGGATTACTACGTGCAGCCGCATCTGGCCCGCGGCGAGCTGCGCGCCCTGCTGGACAATCGTCAGCCGCCCAATAGCGCGGTCTGGGCGCTCTATCCGCAGCGGCGCTTTCTCTCGCCGAAGATTCGCCTGCTGGTGGAGCACCTCAAGCAGGGCCTGGGCACCCCGCGCCCAGGGGCTCGCCACCCGGCAGGTTGAGCGCAGCGAGCGCGTCCTTTCAGCGATGGGCCGCTGCGGGCCTGGATCCTAGGCCTCGGCGAAGACGACCTGCAGCCGCTGCAGGTCTTCGGGGGTGGTGACCTTGATGTTGTCCGCCCGGCCCTCGACCAGACGCGGCGCATGGCCGGCCCACTCCATGGCCGAGGCCTCGTCGGTGATGGCGGCGCCCGCGGCCAGGCCGGCGCTCAGGGCGTCACGCAGGGCACCGAGGCGAAACATCTGTGGCGTATAGGCCAGCCAGACCTGGCTGCGATCCACGGTTTCGCTCACCCGGCCATCGCGGCCGACGCGCTTGAGGGTATCCCGTGCCGGCACGCCCAGGAGGCCACCTACCGGGTCCTGGGCCAGTTCGGCCAGCAGCCGGTCCAGATCCTCGCGACGGAGATTGGGTCGCGCGGCATCGTGCACCAGCACCCAGTCGCCGTCGGTGGCGCCCTGCTCGCTCAGCACCAGCAGGCCACCGAGCACCGAGTCGGCGCGCTCGCGACCGCCCGGTGCGCGCAGGATGCGAGCATCGCGGGCGCAGGCCAGCGTGGGCCACCAGGGATCTTCCGGCGCCAGGCTCACCGCCAGGCCACGCAGGCGCGGGTGGTCGAGAAAACAGTCGAGGGTGCGCTCCAGCAGGCTGCGGCCGCACAGATCGAGGTATTGCTTGGGTCGGTCGGCACGCATCCGCGTACCCACGCCCGCGGCGGGGATGACCGCCCAGAAGGAAGGCAGGAGGGACATTATTTGGATTGCAGGAAGAGGGTTTCGCCTTGTTTGACCATGCCGAGTTCGTGGCGGGCACGCTCCTCGACGGTCTCCATGCCTTTCTTGAGCTCGACGACCTCGGCTTCGAGGATCTCGTTGCGCTCCAGCAGGCGCTTGTTCTCACCATTCTGGTCGGCGATCTGCTGCTTGAGTTCGCGCACCTGGGCGAAGCTGCCGTCACCGACCCACAGGCGATACTGAAGACCGCCGAGCAGCAGGAGCAGGAAGGGGAACAGCCAGTAGGGACTTCGCATGGGAGATAACGGATTCGCGGACGGCGGATGCCGCAAAGGCGGCGGCAAAGACGAAAACAGGATAGAAGCCCAGCTCTACGCTTGTAAACTGGGCATCTATCCTGTGGTCCGTCGGACGTGGCGGGAGGCGCTGACGCGAGTCAGCGCCTCCCCGGTCGCACAGCCCTTAGCTGCGGAACTCGGCACGGCCGCGGTAAGGCGCCTTGGCACCCAGCTGCTCTTCGATGCGCAGCAGCTGGTTGTACTTGGAGACGCGATCGGAGCGGCACAGCGAACCGGTCTTGATCTGACCAGCGGCGGTGCCCACGGCCAGGTCGGCGATGGTGGAGTCTTCGGTCTCGCCGCTGCGGTGGGAGATCACCGCGGTGTAGCCGGCGGCCTTGGCCATCTGGATGGCTTCCAGGGTCTCGGTCAGGGAGCCGATCTGGTTGAACTTGATCAGGATCGAGTTACCGATGCCCTTCTCGATGCCTTCCTTGAGGATCTTGGTGTTGGTGACGAACAGGTCGTCGCCCACCAGCTGCACCTTGCTGCCGATCTTGTCGGTCAGGGCCTTCCAGCCCGCCCAGTCGGACTCGTCCATGCCGTCTTCGATGGAGATGATCGGGAATTGCTCGGTCAGCCCGGCCAGGTAGTCGGCGAAACCGTTGGCGTCGAAGGCCTTGCCTTCGCCGGACAGGTCGTACTGGCCGTCCTTGTAGAATTCGCTGGAGGCGCAGTCCAGGGCCAGGGTCACGTCGGTGCCCAGCGCGTAGCCGGCGTTCTTCACCGCTTCGGCGATGGCGGCCAGGGCGTCGGCGTTGGAAGCCAGGTTCGGCGCGAAGCCGCCTTCGTCACCCACGGAAGTGCTCAGACCACGGGCCTTGAGCACGGCCTTGAGGTGATGGAAGATCTCGGCACCCACGCGCAGAGCGTCGGCAAAGCTCTTGGCGCCGACCGGCTGGACCATGAATTCCTGGATGTCGACGTTGTTATCGGCATGCTCGCCGCCGTTGATGATGTTCATCATCGGCACCGGCATGGAGTACTGACCGGGGGTGCCGTTCAGGTTGGCGATGTGGGCGTAGAGCGGCAGGTCCTGGTCTTCGGCAGCGGCCTTGGCGGCCGCCAGGGACACGGCCAGGATGGCGTTGGCGCCCAGCTTGGCCTTGTTGTCGGTACCGTCCAGCTCGATCATGGCGTGGTCCAGGGCCTTCTGGTCGCTCGGATCCTTGCCCAGCAGCAGGTCGCGGATCGGGCCGTTGATGTTGCCCACGGCCTTCAGTACACCCTTGCCCAGGTAGCGGCTCTTGTCGCCGTCGCGCAGCTCCAGTGCCTCGCGCGAACCGGTGGACGCGCCGGACGGCGCGGTGGCGCGACCGACGATACCATTGTCCAGGATCACGTCCGCTTCAACGGTGGGGTTGCCGCGGGAATCCAGGACTTCACGTCCCTTGATGTCGACGATGTTAGCCATTTTTGTATCGATCTCCATGTTACCGGTCATTGACGGATCAGCCTTCGGCTGCGCCTGGGCCTTTTGGTTCAGCCGCCGCTTAGGCAGTTTCGATCGGCGTGAACGACTTCACCAGCTCGTCCAGCGCCTTGAGCTGGGCCAGGAAGGGCTCCAGCTTCTCCAGGCGCAGGGCACAAGGGCCGTCGCACTTGGCATGTTCGGGATCCGGATGGGCTTCGAGGAACAGACCGGCCAGGCCCTGGCTCATGCCGGCCTTGGCCAGGTCGGTGACCTGGGCGCGGCGGCCGCCGGCGGAATCGGCGCGACCGCCCGGCATCTGCAGGGCGTGGGTCACGTCGAAGAACACCGGATAGCCGAAGCTCTTCATGATGCCGAAGCCGAGCATGTCGACCACCAGGTTGTTGTAGCCGAAGGAGGAGCCCCGCTCGCAGAGGATCAGCTGGTCGTTGCCGGCTTCTTCGCACTTGGCGAGGATGTGCTTCATCTCCTGGGGCGCGAGGAACTGCGCCTTCTTGATGTTGATCACGGCGTCGGTCTTGGCCATGGCCACCACCAGGTCGGTCTGCCGCGAGAGAAAGGCCGGCAGCTGGATGATGTCGCACACCGCCGCCACCGGAGCCGCCTGGTAGGGCTCGTGGACGTCGGTGATCACCGGCATGCCGAAGGTGGCCTTGAGCTCTTCGAAGATGCGCAGCCCGGCTTCCATGCCCGGACCGCGATAGCTGGTCACCGAGGAGCGGTTGGCCTTGTCGAAGCTGGCCTTGAAGACATAGGGGATGCCCAGCTTCTCGGTCACCTTGACGTATTGCTCGCACACCTGCATGGCCAGGTCACGGGATTCCAGCACGTTCATGCCGCCGAACAGCACGAAGGGCTTGTCGTTGGCGATCTCGATGTTGCCGACGCGGACGATCTTCTGCACGGTCATGCTCAATCCTTCTTGGCGTAACGCAGGGCGGCGTTGACGAAGCCGCTGAACAGCGGATGGCCGTCACGCGGGGTGGAGGTGAACTCCGGGTGGAACTGGCAGGCGACGAACCAGGGATGGTCCGGGGCTTCCACCACTTCCACCAGGGCGCCGTCGCCCGAGCGACCGGAGATCTTCAGGCCGGCGGCCTGGATCTGCGGCAGCAGGTTGTTGTTGACCTCGTAGCGGTGACGATGGCGCTCGACGATGACGTCCTGGCCGTAGCAGTCGTGCACCAGGGTGCCTTCGCTCAGCTGGCACTCCTGGGCGCCCAGGCGCATGGTGCCACCCAGGTCGGAGCCTTCGGTGCGGATCTCGGTGGCGCCGGTGGAATCCTGCCACTCGGTGATCAGGCCAACCACCGGGTGCCCGCTGGCCTTGTCGAATTCGGTGGAGTTGGCGTCTTTCCAGCCCAGCACGTTACGGGCGAATTCGATCACCGCCACCTGCATGCCCAGGCAGATGCCCAGGTAGGGAATCTTGTTCTCGCGGGCGTACTGCACGGTGGCGATCTTGCCTTCCACGCCGCGCAGGCCGAAGCCGCCGGGCACCAGGATGGCGTCCACGCCCTTGAGCAGGTGGGTTCCCTGCTGCTCGATGTGCTCGGAGTCGATATAGCGCAGGTTGACCTTGGTGCGGCTCTGGATGCCGGCGTGGGTCATGGCCTCGATCAGCGACTTGTAGGCGTCGAGCAGTTCCATGTACTTGCCGACCATGGCGATGGTGACTTCCTGCGCGGGGTTGAGCTTGGCGTCCACCACGCGATCCCACTCGGACAGATCAGCCGGCTTGCATTCCAGGCCAAAGCGCTCGACGACGAACTCGTCCAGGCCCTGGGCATGCAGCACGGAGGGAATGCGGTAGATGGTGTCGACGTCTTCCAGGGAGATGACCGCGCGCTCTTCGACGTTGGTGAAGAGCGCGATCTTGCGGCGGGAGGAGCTGTCGACGGTGTGGTCGGAACGGCAGATCAGCACATCGGGCTGCAGGCCGATGGAGCGCAGTTCCTTGACCGAATGCTGGGTCGGCTTGGTCTTGGTCTCACCGGCGGTGGCGATGTAGGGCACCAGGGTCAGGTGCATCAGCATGGCGCGGCGCGCCCCGATCTCCACCCGCAGCTGGCGGATGGCCTCGAGGAAGGGCTGCGACTCGATGTCGCCGACGGTACCGCCGATCTCCACCAGGGCCACGTCGGCATCGCCGGCGCCCTTGATGATGCGTCGCTTGATCTCGTCGGTGATGTGCGGGATCACCTGCACGGTGGCGCCCAGGTAGTCGCCGCGGCGCTCCTTGCGCAGCACGTCCATGTAGATGCGACCGGTGGTGAAGTTGTTGTTCTGGGTCACGGTGGTGCGGATGAACCGCTCGTAGTGACCCAGGTCCAGGTCGGTCTCGGCGCCGTCATGGGTGACGAACACCTCGCCGTGCTGGAAGGGACTCATGGTGCCGGGATCCACGTTGATGTAGGGATCCAGCTTGAGCATGGTGACCTTCAGCCCTCTCGCTTCCAGAATGGCGCCCAGGGAGGCCGAGGCGATGCCTTTCCCCAAAGAAGAAACAACACCGCCCGTGACGAAAATAAAGCGCGTCATGAAAATTCCTAGAATCTGCGTTGAGGCGGAGAGCCGCCGATGAAAGCGAGAGCGGTCGGCCTGGCGCCGGACCAATGCACACCGTCCACTCGGGGCGAGCGGAAAATGCGGTATAAGACGGGAGCGTAGTCTAGCCTAAAGGTCATCCCAGCTCAAACCCACCCATGCCGTCTGCGGGCTGCCACTCAAGCCGCCCTCCCCCTGGCAGAGCACTCAGGCCGGGCAGATTGGCCACGGCCAGCAGTTCGTCGCCTCGCCAGAGCAGCGGCAAACGGCCGCGCAGAAAAGGCGGGACCTCCCGCTCGTTGAGCAGGCGCTTGAGATCGCGACTACCGCGACCGGCCACGACCAGCCGCTCGCCACCCTGGCGATAGCCGATCCGCCAGCCGGCTTCGGCGCCCTGCCCAGTAAAGATCAGGCGGCCATTGCCCCTCAGCTCCAGGGTGCTGGCCTGAGCGGCGACCGCCTGGGGAAACGGCATGACCTGCCAGGCGTCCGGCACCCACCAGATCCGTCCCGCCCCACGGCGCAGACTGCCGCCTTCGAGGCGCCAGACGGGATCGCTGGCCGCGCCCGCCTCGCGCACCGCCTGCCAGCCGGCCCAATGGACGCTGTCGGGCTGGCGCGTCAGCGCATCCAGCCAGGCGCGCAGGGCATTGCGCTGGCGGGCCTCGCTCAGGCTCTGCAAGGGCGCCAGGGCCAGACTGGGCAAGGGAATCCAGGGGAAAGGCTGTGCGCCGAGCCGCGCTTGCTGCAGATCCAGGCTGGCCAGTTCGCCGAGCAGTTCGTCGGCTTCGGCCAGGTGACGGGCACTGCGCGCCATGACCTGATCGACCCCTGGCCAGCGCTGGCGCAGCCGTGGCAGCACCTCGTGCCTCAGGTAATTGCGATCCAGTCCGGTATCGGCATTGCTGGGATCTTCGATCCAGTCCAGCCCTTCGGCTTCGGCATAGGCCAGCAGGGCGGCGCGGGGTTCGTCCAGCAGCGGGCGCCAGAGGCGACCGGACGCTAGCGATCGGGTCTCCGGCATGCCGGCCAGGCCCTTCGCACCCGCGCCGCGTACCAGCCGCTGCAACAGGGTCTCCAGCTGATCGTCGCGATGCTGGCCCAGCATTAGGCAGCCATCCTCCGGCAGCACCCGGGCGAAGGCGGCATAGCGCGCTTCGCGGGCGGCTCGCTCGAGACTGGCGGCGCCATCGGTGCGGACGCGCAGGACAGCGAGCGGAATGGCCAGCCCTTGGCAGACCCGGTTGCAATGCGCGACCCAGGCATCCGCCGCGGCCTGCAGGCCGTGGTGCACATGCACCGCCTGCAGGTCGACCAGCAGACCGCGCGCGCGCAGTCGCGCGCAGAGGTGCAGGAGAACGGTGGAGTCGAGTCCGCCGGAGAAGCCCACCCGCCAGTGACGGGTAGGCGGCTGCCGCTCCAGGCGGGCGTGCAGCCGGCCCAGCAGACTCATGGCCGCGCTATCAGGAAATGCCGTAGCTCATCAGGCGCTTGTAACGACGGTCCAGCAGCGCCGGCAGGTCGTAGCCCTTGAGTTCATCCAGCTGCTCCAGCAGTGCGCTGCGCAGGCTGTTGGCCATGGCCTGGGGATCGCGGTGGGCACCGCCCAGGGGCTCGTCGATCACCTGGTCGACGATGTTCAGGCTCTTCAACCGCTCGGCGGTGATGCCCATGGCCTCGGCGGCATCGGGGGCCTTCTCGGCGGTCTTCCACAGAATGGAGGCGCAACCTTCCGGCGAGATCACCGAGTAGGTGGAGTGCTGCAGCATGTTGAGCTGGTCGCAGACGCCGATGGCCAGGGCGCCACCGGAACCACCCTCGCCGATCACCGTGGCGATGATGGGGGTCTTCAGGCGCGCCATGACCCGCAGGTTCCAGGCGATGGCCTCGCTCTGACCGCGCTCTTCGGCATCGATGCCCGGGTAGGCGCCGGGGGTGTCGATGAAGGTCAGGATCGGCATCTTGAAGCGCTCGGCCATTTCCATCAGGCGGCAGGCCTTGCGATAGCCTTCCGGACGCGGCATGCCGAAGTTGCGGCGGACCTTCTCGCGCACTTCGCGGCCCTTCTGGTGACCGATGATCATTACCGGACGACCTTCCAGGCGGGCGATGCCACCGACGATGGCCGGATCGTCGGCGAAGTGGCGGTCACCGTGCAGCTCTTCGAAATCGCTGAACAGGTAGCTGATGTAGTCGAGGGTGTAGGGACGCAGCGGATGCCGGGCCAGACGGGCCACCTGCCAGCTGGACAGGTCGCTGAAGATGCTCTTGGTGAGCGCCTGACTCTTCTCCTGCAACCGGGCGATCTCGTCACTGATGTTCAGCGCATTGTCGTTACCGACCAGTCGAAGTTCCTCGATCTTGGCCTGGAGATCGGCGATGGGCTGTTCGAAATCGAGATAGTTCGGGTTCATGGGCATCCGTTATTACAATCTAGAGCCAGGGGCCGGGGCGCCTACCTTAAGGGATCGGACGGGACAGGTCGAGACTCCTGCCACGTCACCGGCACCCGCCGCTGGCGAGGGTTGGGACGGAGCGCACGAGGCGCTCGGACTTAACGATAGTTCAGAAAGACGTTCTCCCTGCCGAACTGGTCACGCAGGGTTTGAATCAGGCCATCGGCCGGGTCGATCCGGTAGTTCTCGCCGAACTGCAGCAGCGCCCGCGCGGTGGGGCCCTGGTAGTCGATGGTGACCGGACAGGCGCCCCGATGGCGACCGCACAACTCGCCCAGCCAGCGCAGCCGATCGCCGGCCAGCGCCTCGCTGCGCACGGCGATCCTGAGGCTTTCCGCCAGGGCGGTGCGGGCTTCCTCCAGCCCCAGCACCCGCTTGGCGCGCAGGCGCAGGCCACCGGAGAAGTCGTCCTGGCTGACCTCGCCCTCGACGATCACCAGGGCATCGGTCTGCAACAGCGCCTGGGCGGCATTGAAGGCTTCGGCGAACAGCGAGGCTTCGATGCGCCCGGAGCGATCGTCCAGGGTGACGAAGCCCATCTTGTCGCCGCGCTTGTTCTTCATCACCCGCAGGTTGACGATCAGCCCGGCCACGGTCTGGGTTTCGCGCGAGGGCTTGAGGTCGACGATGCGCTGACGCGCCAGCCGCCGGACCTCGCCTTCGTACTCCTCGATGGGGTGACCGGTCAGGTACAGCCCCAGGGTTTCCTTTTCCCCGCGCAGGCGCTCCTTGAGATTGAGCTCGCGGGCGCGGCGGTGGTTGGCATAGACGTCGGCCTCGGGTTCGGCGAAGACGCCACCGAAGAGATCCACGTGACCGCTGTTGTGACTGCGGGCGGTCTGCTCGGCCGAGGCGATGGCCTCTTCCATGGCGGCCAGCAGCACGGCGCGATTCTGGTCGATGGTCGCCTGATAGGCCTTGAGTTCATCGTGGTAATGCGGCCCCAGGCGGTCCAGGGCACCGGAGCGGATCAGGGCTTCCAGGGTGCGCTTGTTGATGCGCTTGAGATCCACCCGCGCGCAGAAGTCGAAGAGATCCTTGAAGGGCCCCTCGGCACGCGCCTCGACGATGGCCTCCACCGGGCCCTCGCCCACGCCCTTGATGGCGCCCAGGCCGTAGACGATGCGCCCGCCTTCGTTCACGGTGAACTTGAACTCGGAAATGTTCACGTCCGGCGTGTCGATGCGCAGCTTCATGTGGCGGCATTCCTCGATGAGGATCACCACCTTGTCGGTGTTGTGCATGTCCGCCGACAGCACCGCGGCCATGAAGGGCGCCGGATAGTGGGTCTTCAACCAGGCGGTCTGGTAGGAAACCAGGCCGTAGGCGGCCGAGTGCGACTTGTTGAAGCCGTAACCAGCGAACTTCTCCACCAGGTCGAAGATGTTGCCCGCCAGCTCGCCATCGATGCCGTTATTGGCGCAGCCCTCGATGAAGCCGCCGCGCTGCTTGGCCATCTCCTCGGGCTTCTTCTTGCCCATGGCCCGGCGCAGCATGTCCGCCTGGCCCAGGGTGTAGCCACCCATGACCTGGGCGATCTGCATCACCTGTTCCTGGTAGAGGATGATGCCGTAGGTGGGCGCCAGCACCGGCTGCAGGCCGTCGTACTGGTAGTCCGGATGCGGATAGGCCAGCTCGGCGCGGCCGTGCTTGCGGTTGATGAAGTCGTCCACCATGCCCGACTGCAGCGGACCGGGGCGGAACAGCGCCACCAGGGCGATGAGGTCTTCCAGGCAGTCCGGCTTGAGCTTCTTGATCAGCTCCTTCATGCCGCGGGATTCCAGCTGGAAGACGGCGGTGGTCTCGGCCTTCTGCAGCAGGGCGTAGGTCGGCTTGTCGTCCAGCGGGATGAAGTCGATATTGAGCGGCTCGCGCCCCTCCTCTACTTCCGTGCGGTTGATGGTCTCCAGCGCCCACTTGATGATGGTCAGGGTACGCAGACCGAGGAAGTCGAACTTGACCAGGCCGGCCTGCTCGACGTCGTCCTTGTCGAACTGGGTCACCAGGCCGTTGCCGTCCTCGTCGCAGGCGATGGGCGAGAAGTCGGTCAGCTTGGTCGGCGCGATCACCACGCCCCCGGCGTGCTTGCCGGTGCCGCGGGTGATGCCCTCGAGCTTGAGGGCCATGTCCCAGATTTCCTTGGCGTCCTCGTCGGTCGCCAGGAAGTCGCGCAGCACCTCTTCCTGCTCGAAGGCCTTCTGCAGGGTCATGCCCACTTCGAAGGGGATCATCTTCGACAGGCGATCGGCCAGGCCATAGGACTTGCCCTGCACCCGCGCCACGTCGCGCACCACCGCCTTGGCCGCCATGGTGCCGAAGGTGATGATCTGGCTCACCGCCTCGCGGCCGTACAGGTCGGCCACGTACTCGATCACCCGGTCGCGACCGTCCATGCAGAAGTCGACGTCGAAGTCGGGCATGGAGATCCGTTCGGGGTTGAGGAAGCGCTCGAACAGCAGGTCGTAGGCCAGCGGATCGAGGTCGGTGATCTTCAGCACATAGGCCACCAGGGAGCCGGCACCCGAGCCCCGGCCGGGGCCGACCGGCACGCCGTTGTTCTTCGCCCACTTGATGAAGTCCATCACGATGAGGAAGTAACCGGGGAAGCCCATCTGGATGATGATGTCGAGCTCGAAGTTGAGTCGGTCGACATACTCCTGGCGCTTCTCTTCGTAGTTCGGCGTGGTCTCGCGCGGCCAGAGCACGGCCAGGCGCTCTTCAAGGCCCTCGAAGGACACATGGCGCAGGTAGTCGTTGATGGTCATCCCGTTGGGAATCGGGAAGTTGGGCAGGAAGTACTTGCCCAGCTGGATCTCGATGTTGCAGCGCTTGGCGATCTCGACGGTGTTTTCCAGCGCCTCCGGCAGGTCGCTGAACAGCTCGGCCATCTCGGCCGCCGACTTCAGGTACTGCTGGTCGCTGTACTTGCGCTCGCGACGGGGATCGTCCAGCGGGCGGCCCTCGCCGATGCAGACGCGGGTCTCGTGGGCCTCGAAGTCCTCCGCCTTGAGAAAGCGCACGTCGTTGGTCGCCACCAGGGCGCCACCACAGCGATCGGCCAGGGCCACGGCGGCATGCAGGTGTTCTTCGTCGCCGACCCTTTCGGTGCGTTGCACCTCCAGATAGAAGCGCTCCTGGAAGACCTGCTGCCATTCCGCGAACAGTTGATCGGCCAGGGCCAGGTCGCCTTCGAGCAGCGCCAGGCCGATCTCACCCTCCTTGGAACCGGACAGGGCGATCAGGCCTTCGCTGGCTTCCTTGACCCAGTCGCGCTGGATGACGATCTGGCCATCCTGCTGACCTTCCTGGAAACCCCGCGACAGGAGCTCCGTAAGGTTGCGATAGCCCTTGGCATTCATGACCAGCAGCGTCATGCGGCTCAAGGGAGCGTCCCCGTCGCGACCGGCCAGCCAGATATCGGCGCCGGCGATGGGCTTGATCCCGGCGCCCATGGCGGCCTTGTAGAACTTGACCAGGGAACAGAGGTTACCCTGGTCGGTCACCGCCACCGCCGGCATCCCGGCCGCTTCGGCGGCCTTGACCAGCCCCTTCACCCGCACGATCCCGTCGACCAGGGAGTATTCCGTGTGTAGACGCAGGTGGACGAAGGATGCGGACATGGCAGAGACCCCTTGATGCATGAGGCGCGAGATTGTACTGGATTGTCGACCCGGGGTCAGACCGCCGCGACGGCCGTCAGTAGGTCGCGATGATCTGGGTGGACGCCTGGGTCTCGAGGGCGTGCCAGGCGTCACGCACCGGCGCGAAGGAGCGTCGGTGGATCGGTGTGGGCCCCAGGCGCCTGAGCGCGTCCAGGTGCTCGGCGGTGGGATAGCCCTTGTGCCCGGCCAGGCCATAGCCCGGATAGAGGGCATCCAGCACCTGCATCTCGCGATCGCGGGTCACCTTGGCCAGGATGGAGGCCGCGGCGATCGCCGGGACCTGGCTGTCGCCCTTCACCACCGGTGAACTGGGCACCGCCAGCTTGGGACAACGATTGCCATCGATCAGGGCCAGCCGCGGCTGCACCTGCAGGCCTTCCACCGCCCGCTGCATGGCCAGCATGGTGGCGTGCAGGATGTTCAGCTTGTCGATCTCGGCGACTTCGGCACGGGCCACGCACCAGGCCAGGGCCTTTTCCTGGATCTCGTCGAACAGGGCTTCGCGGCGCGCCAGCGACAGCTTCTTCGAATCGTTCAGCCCGAGGATGGGTTTGCCCGGATCGAGGATCACCGCGGCCGTGACCACGGCGCCGCACAGCGGACCGCGGCCGACTTCATCCACCCCGGCGACCAGTGCCTCGACCAGGTTGAAATCCAGGCCCAGTTGCATCAGCTGCGCGACCGCAGGAGATCCAGCACGGCAGCCGCCGCCTGCACCGAGGCATCGCGCCTCAGGCTGTGATGGATGGCCGCGAAGCTGTCGGTCTGCTGCTCAGGCCGCTCCAGCAACGGCAGCAGTTCGGCCACCAGCCGCTCCGGTGTCGCCTCGTGCTGGATCAGCTCGGGCACCAGCTTGCGCCCGGCCAGCAGGTTCGGCAGCGAAATGTAGGGACTCTTCACCAGCTGCTTGAGAATCAGATAGGTCAGGGGCGCCACCCGATAGGCCACCACCATGGGTCGCTTGAACAGCAGCGTCTCCAGGGTGGCGGTGCCCGAGGCGATCAGCACGCCATCACAGGCGGCCAGCACCTCATGGGAACGGCCATCGGTCAGCAGCAGCGGCAAGGGCGGCCGCCCTTCCAGCAGCTGCTCCACCTGCGCCCGCCGCGCGGCATTGGCACAGGGCAACACGAAGCGCATGTCGGGACGCACGGCCAGCAACTGAGCGGCAGCGTCAAGGAACAGCGCCCCCAGACGCCCTACTTCGCCACCGCGACTGCCGGGCAGCAGGGCGACGACCTGGCCGTCTTGCGGCAGACCCAGGGCCTGGCGGGCCGCCAGGCGGTCGTTGTCCAGCGCGATGGTGTCGGCCAGCGGATGGCCGACGAAGCGCACCGGCACCTGCTGCTCTTCGTAGAAGCGCGCCTCGAAGGGGAACAGGGTCAGCATCAGGTCGCAGCCATCGCGGATCTTCAATACGCGCTTCTGCCGCCAGGCCCAGACCGAGGGGCTGACGTAATGCACGGCGGGAATGCCCGCGCGATGCAGCTGGGCTTCGATCTCGAGGACGAAATCCGGGGCGTCGATACCGATGAAGACATCGGGACGGGCGTCGAGCAGCTGAGCGATCAGCGCCTTGCGCCGCCCAAGGAGTTCCCGCAGGCGGCCGAGTACCTCGACCAGCCCCATGACCGCCAGGCGTTCCATGGGAAACGCGGACACCAGGTCCTCGGCTTCCATCCGCGGACCACCCACCCCCATGAAGGAAATATTCGGGTGTTGCTCACGCAGCGCCTGCATCAGGCCGGCGCCCAGCAGATCACCCGACGCCTCCCCTGCCACCAGCGCCACGCGCAGCGGGCGCTGGGCGAACTCAGCGGGTGATGCCACGCGTCGCACTCAGGATGGAATCGCGGAACACCGCCACCTCGGGAAATTGCTGAGCCACAGGTTCCAGCTCGCGCAGGGCGTCATCGACGGTCAGCCCCTGGCGGTAGACCACCTTGTAGGCGCGGCGCAATTCCTTGATGGCTTCGGCCGAGAAGCCCCGCCGCCGCATGCCTTCGAAGTTCATGCTACGGGCTTCGGCCGGATTGCCGAACACCGTGACATAGGCCGGTACATCCTTGCCGATGGCCGTGCCCATGCCGGAAAAGCTGTGGGCGCCGATGCGGCAGAACTGATGCACCAGGGTATAGCCGGACAGGATCGCCCAGTCATCGACATGCACGTGCCCGGCAAGGGCCGTGTTGTTGACCAGGATGCAGTGATTGCCGATCACGCTGTCATGCCCGATGTGCACATAGGCCATCAGCAGATTGTGATCGCCAATGGTCGTCTCTTCCCGATCCTGCACGGTACCGCGGTGGATGGTGACCCCTTCGCGGATGGTGTTGTGATCGCCGATCCGCAGCCGGGTCGGTTCGCCCTGATACTTGAGATCAGGGGTGTCCTCGCCGATGGACGAGAACTGGAAGATACGATTGTGACGCCCGATCACGGTCGGCCCCTTGAGGATGACGTGAGGACCGACGACGGTCCCCTCGCCAAGCTCGACATCGGGCCCGATGATCGACCAGGGGCCGACCTGGACATCGGCAGCGAGCCGTGCCTGGGGGTCGACGATAGCCCTGGGGTCAATCAACGTCATAGCTTGCGTTCCGCACAGATGATTTCAGCCGAGCAGACCGGCTTGTCGTCCACACTGGCGTGGCATTCGAATTTCCAGATGCCGCGCTTGGTGCTGATGAAGCGAGCGTCGAGCATCAGTTGGTCACCCGGCGTCACCGGTTGGCGAAAACGCAGCTTATCCGATCCGACGAAGTAGTACAGGGTGCCATCGGCCGGCGATGAATTCATCATCTTGAAGCCGAGTACACCGGCGGCCTGCGCCATGGCCTCGACGATCAGCACGCCCGGCATGATCGGGTGCTGGGGAAAATGGCCGGTGAAGAACGGTTCGTTGATGCTGACGTTCTTGTAGGCACGAATGCGCTTGGCTTCGATATCCAGCTCCAGCACGCGATCCACCAACAGAAAGGGATAGCGATGCGGGAGATATTCACGGATCTCGTTGATGTCCATCATGGTCGGGGAAGGCCTGTTAAGAAAGGGGGAACATCCAATGCAGAATCAAGCATCAGAAGCAGCGTCATCCCGCGAGGTCACGGTAGCAACGATTTTTTCCAGATGTTGCAGACGGCGGGCCATGTCGTCGAGGTGACGAATCCGCGCGGCGCTCTTCTTCCACTCACCGGCCGGCTGCATGGCCGTACCGGAGGAATAGGCGCCGGGCTCGGTAATCGAGCGGGTCACCATGGTCATACCGGTGACGAACACGTGGTCGCACACCTCGATATGACCGACCATGCCCACGCCGCCGGCGATGGTGCAGTGTTTGCCGATCTTGGTACTGCCAGAGATGCCGACGCAGGCGGCCATGGCGGTGTGCTCACCGACCTGGACGTTGTGCGCGATCATGATCTGGTTGTCGAGCTTGACGCCATTGCTGATGACCGTGTTCGCCAAAGCGCCGCGGTCGATGGTGGTATTGGCACCGATCTCGACGTCGTCGCCGATCAGCACGCCACCCAGCTGGGCGATCTTCTGCCACTGGCCACGCTCGTTGGCGAAGCCGAAGCCCTCGGCGCCGATCACGGCTCCGGATTGCACGACGGCGCGCGCGCCGATGGTCACGTCGTGGTAGAGCGTGACCCGCGGTGCCAGCCAGCTATCGACGCCGATGACGCTGCGTGCACCCACCACGCAGTGAGCGCCGAGACTGACACCAGCGCCGATGCAAGCCTGCGCCTCGATCACCACATAGGGGCCGATGGCCGCGGTCGGATCGACCTCAGCATCCGCCGCGACCAGCGCGGTCGGATGGATACCAGCGGCGCTGCGCGGCTTGCGATCAAACAGGTGGGAAAGCCGCGCATAGGCCAGGTAGGGATTCGCCAGGATCAGGGCATCGCCGGCATAGCCGTCGGCGTCCTTTTCCGTCAGCAGCACGGCCCCGGCCTGGGTATCGGCCAGGTAACGGCGGTATTGCGGATTGGCGAGAAAACTCAACTGGTCGGGGCCGGCCTCGGGCAGGGTAGCCAGACCGGTGACCCGGCGCTCGGACGAACCGCGTAATTCCACGGTCAACTGGCGGCTTTCCAGCCACTGCGCCAGTTCGCCCAGCGTAAAGGTGCTATGACTCATCAACGACCCGCGTTCATGCGCTCGATGACCTGGCGCGTGATGTCGTATTGCGGCTTCACGTCAACCACGGCGCCACGCTCGAGCACCAGATCGTAATCACCCTTCTTCAGCACCTCTTCCACGGCCTTGTCCAGGCGCGGCTTGAGCAGCTTGAGCATGTCGCGATCCGAGGCGGCCTTGGCGTCGTTGAGTTCCTTGGACTGGAACTGGAAGTCACGGGCCTTCTGGCGGAAGTCGTTCTCCAGGCGGGTGCGCTCGGCCTGGGCCATCTTGTCACCACCCTTGTTGAGCTTGTCCTGGATGTCCTTGGCGGAGCCTTCCAGACCCTTGAGCTTGTTCAGCTGGGGACCGAACTTCTTCTCGGAATCCACGGCGTACTTCTTGGCGGCATCGGATTCCAGCAGGGCCATCTGGTAGTTCAGGACAGCAATCTTGGTATCGGCGAAAACCGGAGCGGCAACGAGAACGGCAGCGAACAGAGCGTAGCGAGTGTACTTGTGCACAGTTGACTCCTGCGTAAAGCGCAAAGGTGTTGCCTGGGTCAGAACGTCTGACCCAGCGAGAACTGGAAGACCTGCGGATCGGAGTTGGTCGGCTTCTTGACCGGGACGCCCAGGCTGAAGCTCAGCGGACCCAGGGCGGTGACCCAGGTCACGCCGACGCCGACGGAACTGGCCATGTTGGAGAAGCTGATGTCTCCGCAATTCTTGGTTCCATCTTGACCATCAGGCGTCTTGTAGCAATTACCCGTCGAGAACACGTTACCCACGTCCCAGAACAACACGGTACGCAGGGATTTCTGATCCTTCACGAAGGGCAGCGGGAAGAGGTACTCCACACCGCCTGTGATGAGCACATTGCCACCGAAGGCCTCAGACTTGTCGCGATCGCGGTAGCCCTGGCCTTTAGACGCGTAGTTGGTCTGACCAGTGGCCTGGTTTATCTGCGGTGGCGTAGTTCTCGGACCCAGGCTGCTGTCCTCGAAGCCCCGCACCGAGTTGAAGCCACCGGCGTAGTAGTTCTCATAGAACGGCAGGCCGTCGGTGCTGCCATAGCTGTCGCCATAGCCCAGCTCGGTGTGGAAGCGCAGCGCGGTGGTGTCGGTCAGCGGGGTGAACAGCTGGCCGCGGTAGTCGAGCTTGTAGAAGCTCAGGTCGCTGCCCGGAATGGTGATCTGGCCAGTCATGCTCTGGGAGGCACCCCGGGTCGGCAGGACGCCACGGTTCAGCGTCGAACTCGACCAGCCGATGCTGGCCTTGAAGTTAGTGAAATCCTTACCTTCGCGATCTACGAAATCGTAGATCTCGTCGGCACTGTAGGTACCGGGATTGATCTCGTCGTTCTGCACGCTCAGACCATAGGTCAGGCGCGAGGTCTCGCTGATCGGATAGCCCAGGGTGACACCGGTCCCCAGGCTGTTGATCGAATAGTAGGAGACGTCACTGTCGTACAGCTTGCTGTAGTCGGTGCTGCGATAGAAGATGTTGTAGCCCAGGCTCACGCCGTCCGGCGTGAAGTAGGGATCGGTGAAGCTGAAGTTGTAGCGGCTCTGGTATTGGGAACGGGTCAGACCGATGCTGACCTGGTTGCCGGTGCCCAGGAAGTTGTTCTGGCTGATGGAACCACCCAGGATCAGACCGGCGCTCTGGGCGAAGCCGATGCTGGCGGTGATGGAGCCCGACGGCTGCTCTTCGACGTTGTAGTTGACGTCGACCATGTCGTCGGTACCCGGTACCTGGGGCGTCTCGACCTTGACTTCCTTGAAGTAGCCCAGCCGCTCGAGGCGGGTCTTGGACTGGTCGATGAGATAGGTGGACGCCCAACCGCCTTCCATCTGACGCATCTCGCGACGCAGCACCTCGTCCTCGGTCTTGGTGTTGCCGCGGAAGTTGATGCGATTGACGTAGGCACGCTTGCCCGGATCGACCACATAGGTCAGGGACACGCTGTGGTCGTCGTCATGGGGCTCGGGCAGACCGTTGACGTTGGCGAAGGTATAGCCTTCGTTGCCCAGTCGGCGGGTGATCAGATCCGAGGTGCTGGTCATCACCTTGCGCGAGAAGACCTGGCCCGGCTGGACCAGCATCAGTTTGCGCAGCTCTTCCTCCGGCACCTTGA
Source organism: Pseudomonas sp. SHLD1 (assembly GCF_028640935.1). Taxonomy (NCBI): domain Bacteria; kingdom Pseudomonadati; phylum Pseudomonadota; class Gammaproteobacteria; order Pseudomonadales; family Pseudomonadaceae; genus Pseudomonas; species Pseudomonas sp. SHLD1. The sequence goes on along the minus strand of NZ_JAQZAD010000035.1, from coordinate 339,413 downwards.
GGTCGCCGGACAGCTTCACTTCACGAACGGTGTACTTCTGCCCTTCGTTGACGTTGACCGTGATGTAGACGTGCTTCTTGTCGGGCGTGATGGACACCTGGGTCGAGGTGATGTCCATGTTGATGTAACCACGGTCCAGGTAATAGGAGCGCAGGCGCTCGAGGTCACCTGACAACTTTTCCCGGGAGTACTTGTCATCGTTACGGAAGAACGACAACCAGTTGCTCGGCTTGAGCTCGAACAGCGAGGTCAGGTCGTCCTCGGCGAAGACCGTGTTGCCCACCACGTTGACGTGGGAGATGGTCGCGACCTCGCCCTCGTTGATGTTGATCTTCAGCTGCACCCGGTTACGGGGCTGGGGCACCACCTCGGCATCGATGCTGGCGGAATAGCGGCCCTGGGCGACGTACTGGCGCAGCAATTCGTTGCGCACGCCTTCCAGCGTCGCACGCTGGAAGATCTCGCCTTCGGCAAGACCGGCCTGCTTGAGACCCTTCATCAGGTCGTCGCTGGAGATCGCCTTGTTGCCTTCCAGGGTGATGCTGGAAATGGAGGGACGCTCGACCAGGTTCACGACCAGGACGTTACCGTCACGACCCAGCTGGATGTCCTGGAAGAATCCGGTACGGAAGAGCGAGCGCGAGGCCTCGGCCAACTTGTTGTCGTCAACGGACTCGCCGACGTTGAGCGGCAGGGCACCGAAGACGCTGCCGGACGATACTCGTTGCAGTCCGTTGACGCGAATATCGGAGATGGTGAAGGACTCGGCGTGTACCTCGCCGATCATCAGCGCGGCTATTACCGCAGGTAGCAGCAGGCGTTTCATGAGTCCCTTTTATTCCAACTGGCAAATAAAGAATCTGCCGCACTGGGCGGCAGATTCGGCAATCAGCAGAGTGTCAGAGGCGACCGAGGTCATTGACCAAGGCCAGCAGCATCACACCCACGACGAGGCTAATACCGATCTGCATGCCCCATGTCTGTACACGCTCGGACAAGGGCCGCCCGCGAATCCACTCGACGAAGTAGAAGACCAGATGACCACCGTCGAGCACAGGGATAGGCAACAGATTCAGAACCCCCAGGCTTATGCTCAGGTACGCCAGAAAATTGAGGAAATCCCCCAGGCCTGACTGAGCTGAAGCGCCCGCCACTTTAGCAATGGTTATCGGCCCGCTCAAGTTTTTTACCGACAGCTCTCCCAAGAGCATCTTCTTCAGGGAAACCAGCGTCAGCACGCTCATCTGCCAGGTTCGGCTGATACCTTCGCCTACGGCAGCCACGGGTCCATAGCTGATTTCGCGAACCATTTCCGCTGGCCACTTGACCGGGGCCACACCTGCACCGAGGTAACCGGTCTCGCTGGAATCGATGCGCCGCGCGCCCAGCCGCAGGGTCAGATCCCGCTGCTGGCCCTCGCGCTCATAGGTCAGCCTGACCTGTTGACCAGGGTGCGCCCGCACCCAGTCCACGGCCTGCTGCCAGTCGCCGATGGGCGTATTGTTCAGAGCGATCAGGCGGTCTCCCGCCTGCAGGCCGGCCGCTTTCGCCGGGCCGGCCGGATCAAGCTCGGCGAAGACCGCCGGGATCTGCGGTCGCCAGGGTTTCAGGCCCAGGGCCTGGATCGGATCCGGATCTTCCGCACCGCGCAGCCAGGCATCGAGCTGGATGACGCTGCTCTGCTCGGCGGTGGTACCCGGCACCCGGTAACCCAGGCGCAGCGAACCACTTTCACCCAGGCGATCGACCAGCCGCAGATTGACCGCCGACCAGCTGTCTACCGCCGCATCATCGACCGCGGTCAGCTCTGCGCCGATGGGAATGCCCGCAGTGGCGGCCGGAGTATCGGGCGTGATCGCTCCCACGACCGGGCGCGGCTGTTGGGAACCAAGCATGGCCAGCAGCCAGAAGAACAGGATGGCGAGCAGGAAATTGGCGATCGGTCCGGCAGCGACGATGGCGATACGCTGGCGGACCGTCTTGCGATTGAAGGCTGCCTGCTGCTCTGCGGGCGCCACTGGCGCTTCGCGCTCGTCCAGCATCTTCACATAGCCGCCCAGCGGGATCGCGGCCACCACGAATTCGGTGCCCTGGCGATCGTGCCAGCGCAGCAGCGGCTTGCCGAAGCCTACGGAAAAACGCAGGACCTTGACGCCGCAACGGCGCGCCGTCCAGAAATGGCCATACTCGTGGATGGTCACCAGGACGCCCAGGGCGATCAGGGTTCCCATAATCGTATAAAGGATGGACATTGGCTGCCTCCGCTACCTCAGTGTGCAGATTCTGCGGACTCGCAGGCCGGGTGTCGAGGCGCGGGATCAGCGTCTCGACAGCCACTCCCGAGCCAGCTGCCGAGCGGTACTGTCGGCCGCGAAGACCGCATCGAGATCGGTGGCCGCACAGGGCTCGACAGCCTTGAGTACCGACTCGATCAGCAGCGGAATCTCGGTGAAGCCCAGTCGGCCTTCGAGAAAGGCGTCGACGGCGACCTCGTTGGCCGCATTGAGCGTCGCCGGCATGCAACCACCCGCCTGGGCCGCTTCTCGCGCCAGGCGCAGACAGGGAAAGCGCTCTTCGTCGGGCTGCTCGAAATCGAGTCGGCCGATCTCGAACAGATCCAGCACCGCAACACCGGAGTCGATCCGTTCGGGCCAGGCCAGGGCATGGGCGATCGGGGTGCGCATGTCGGGATTGCCCAGCTGGGCCAGCACCGAACCATCCACGTAGTCCACCAGCGAATGGATCACGCTCTGGGGATGGATGACCACCTCGACCTGTTCCGGCGTCGCCTCGAACAGCCAGCAGGCCTCGATCAGCTCCAGCCCCTTGTTCATCAGGGTGGCGGAATCCACCGAAATCTTGCGCCCCATGGACCACTTGGGATGGGCACAGGCCTGGTCCGGTGTCACGCCAGCCAGCTGCTCGGCCGGCGTCTCGCGGAACGGACCACCCGAGGCGGTGAGCAGGATGCGCCTGACACCCTTGCGCGCCAGCCCAGGCGTCGCCGGATCGGCCAGGCACTGGAAGATGGCATTGTGCTCGCTGTCGATGGGCAGCAGGGTCGCGCCACTGGCCTGCACCGCCTCGATGAAGAGCGCGCCGCTCATGACCAGGGCTTCCTTGTTGGCCAGCAGCACGCGCTTGCCGGCCTTGACCGCAGCCAGCGTCGGCTTCAGACCCGCCGCGCCGACGATCGCCGCCATGACGGTATCGACCTCCGGGTGAGCCGCGATGGCCTCCAGGCCACCCTCCCCTACCAGGATCTCGGGGCGCCGCTCGACATCCTGCAGCAGGCCGGCCAACTGCTCGACGGAGGCCTGGTCCGGGACGGCTGCATAGACCGGCTGGAAACGCCGGCAAAGGTCAGCCAGCTCCTGCAGCCGACGATGTCCGCTGAGGGCGAAGATACGATAGCGATCAGGATGCCGGGCCACGACATCCAGGGTGCTGGCACCGATGGAGCCAGTCGCACCCAGCACGCAAAGCTGCTGGAGGCTCACTGAACACCCCAGCCAGCCCACCAGAGCAGCAGAGCAGACAGCGGAACGGCAGCGGTGAGGCTATCGATGCGATCCAGCACGCCACCATGCCCGGGCAGCAGCTGACTGCTGTCCTTGAGTCCGGCCTGGCGTTTGAACATGCTCTCGGTGAGATCGCCGACCACGGAGATCAGCACCACGCAGGCGGCGCCGATGAGCGCCTGCAAGAGGTCACCCAGGCCCCAGCCTCGGACCAGGCCGAGCACCAGGGTCGCCACCAGTGCGGCGGCCAGTCCTCCGTAGAGGCCTTCCCAACTCTTGCCCGGACTCACGGCCGGCGCCAGCTTGCGCTTGCCGAAGGCGCGCCCGGAAAAGTAGGCGAAGATGTCGGCCAGCCACACCAGCATCATCACTTCGAGAATCAGCAGATTGCCACCCGGTGCCCCCTTGAGCAGCATCAGCCCCTGCCAGGCCGGAACCAGCACCACCAGACCGATCAGCAGGCGCCGCCAGGAAGCCTGCCAGGCACGAGCGCTATCGGGATAGGTAAGCACCAGCACGGTCGCATAGAGCCACCAGGCCAGACTGATGAACAGCAGACCATGGGCACCACCGGGCAACCACCAACAGAGCAACAGCGCCAGCGCGACCACGGCGGCATAGGCGCAACGCAGCGGCTGGGTTTCCAGACCCGCCAAGCGCGCCCACTCCCATGCGCCCAGGACCACGACCGCGCCAATGAACAAGGCGAAGGTCGCCCCTTCCAGCCAGAAAAATCCGGCCAGGGCGATGGGCAGGAGCACCATCGCCGTGATAACTCGCTGCTTCAACATTAGGCGCGTAGCTCCGCTTCCACCTGTTCGCAGGTCCGGCCGAACCGCCGCTGGCGGGTGGCGAAGTCGGCCAGCGCGGCATGCATGGCCTCGTGCTTGAAGTCCGGCCAGAACAGGTCGGAGAAATACAACTCGGCATAGGCGATCTGCCAGAGCAGGAAGTTGCTCACCCGCCGCTCGCCGCCGGTGCGGATGCACAGGTCGGGCAGTGGCAGGTCGGCCGTCGCCAGACGGCCTTGCAACAGCTCGGGGGTGATCTCACCCGGCTGCAGCGTGCCCTGCTGAACCTGCAGGGCCAGCTGCTGGGCGGCCTGGGTGATGTCCCACTGCCCCCCGTAGTTCGCCGCGATCTGCAGCACGAACCGGGTGTGATGGGCAGTGAGTGCCTCGACTTCCGCCATGGCCGCCTGCAGTTCCGGATGGAACAGCGAGCGATCGCCGATGATGCGCAGCCGGATGCCGTTCTGATGCAGCTTCTTGGCCTCCCGCCGCAGGGCGGAAAGGAAGAGCTCCATCAGGGCGCCGACCTCGTCGGCCGGACGCCGCCAGTTCTCGCTGGAGAAGGCGAACAGCGTCAGCACCTCGACGCCCGCATCGCCGCACACCTCGATGACCGCGCGTACGGCGTCCACTCCGGCCTTGTGACCGGCGACGCCCGGCAGCAGCCGACGGCGCGCCCAGCGATTGTTCCCATCCATGATGATCGCCACGTGACGCGGCACCACCTTGCCTGGCTTGCTCATGCCCATGTTACATCCCAACCGTTGTCAAACAGCCATCAAGTCGGCTTCCTTGGCCTCCAGAGCCTTGTCCACCTCGGCGACGAATTTATCAGTCAGCTTCTGGACTTCATCCTGAGCGCGACGATCCTCGTCTTCACTGATTTCCTTTTCCTTGAGCAGATCCTTGAGCTGAGCCAGGGCATCGCGGCGGATGTTGCGCACGGAAACGCGCGCCTGCTCGGCCTCGGAACGCGCCTGCTTGGTGAAGCCCTTGCGGGTCTCTTCGGTCAGCGCCGGCATCGGCACGCGAATGGTGGTACCGGCAGTGGCCGGATTGAGGCCCAGGTCGGAAGTCATGATGGCCTTCTCGACTGCCTGGATCATGCCCTTGTCGAACACGCTCAGGGCCAGGGTCCGCGAATCCTCGACGGTGACGTTGGCCACCTGACGCAGCGGAGTGTCGCTGCCGTAGTAGGACACCATGACGCTATCCAGGATGCTTGGATGAGCGCGTCCGGTACGGATCTTGGCAAAGGCGTGGCCCAGGGCTTCCAGGGTCTTGGTCATGCGCGTCTGCGCATCCTTCTTGATCTCGTTGATCATGCTGCTCCCTCCTCGATCAGGGTGCCCTCACCTCCGCCCACCACGATATTGAGCAGGGCGCCGGGCTTGTTCATGTTGAAAACCCGCAAGGGCATGTTGTGATCACGGCAGAGACAGATGGCCGTGAGATCCATGACACCCAGCTTGCGGTCGAGCACCTCGTCGTAGGTCAGACGCTCGAATTTTTCGGCGTTGGGATCCTTGAAGGGATCTGCCGTGTATACACCATCCACCTTGGTGGCCTTGAGCACCAGATCGGCTTCGACCTCGATGGCCCGCAGGCAGGCGGCGGAATCGGTGGTAAAGAACGGATTGCCGGTACCGGCGGAGAAGATGACGACTTCGCCGTCCTTCAACTGACGCAGGGCCTTGCGACGATCGTATTGATCGGTTACCCCAACCATGGAAATGGCGGACATCACCGTGGCGGGAATATTGGAGCGCTCCAAGGCATCGCGCATGGCCAGGGCGTTCATCACGGTAGCCAGCATGCCCATGTGGTCGCCGGTCACCCGGTCCATACCCACGGCGGACAGCGCTGCACCGCGGAACAGGTTGCCACCGCCAATCACCAGACCGACCTGGACACCGATGCCCACCAGTTGGCCGATCTCCAGCGACATGCGATCCAGCACCTTCGGATCGATCCCGAAGTCTTCACTTCCCATCAGGGCTTCGCCACTGAGCTTCAGCAGAATACGCTTGTAACGGGGTTGGCGACCACTCATCTGCTGTGCCATTCACTCTCTCCTGTGGCGATGAACATGTGCGGGGGATTTTGATCCTGCGATAGGAAAGCGCAACCGCAGTTGCGTTCACTCCAATCGGCAAAAAACTCCTTGGAAGACCAGAAATCAGACCTGCCTTCCAATTTGACAAAGAGGCCGCGCGCTCGAAGCGGGCGGCCTCCTGGTCAACGGCGGATGCCGGTCTTACTGCTTGCTGGCAGCCAGCTGGGCAGCGACTTCGGCAGCGAAGTCGACCTCAGCCTTCTCGATGCCTTCGCCTACTTCGTAACGCACGAAGGAAACGATTTCGGCGCCGGCCTTCTTGGCCAGCTCACCGACCTTGACTTCCGGATCCTTGATGAAGGGCTGCTCAACCAGGCTGGCTTCGGCCAGGAACTTGTTGATACGACCCTTGACCATGTTCTCCACGATGTTTTCCGGCTTGCCGGCGATCTTGTCGGCATTCAGCGCCAGGAAAATTTCCTTTTCCTTGGCGACAGCTTCTTCGGAAACCTGGGAGGGATTCAGGAACTGGGGATTGCTCGCCGCGACGTGCATGGCGATTTCCTTGGCCAGTTCGGCGGTGCCACCCTGCAGGGTAACGACCACACCGATGCGGTGACCGTGGAGGTAGGCGCCAACGACATCGCCTTCGACACGGGTCAGGCGACGGATGTTGACGTTCTCGCCGCACTTGGCGACCAGCGCTTCACGGGCGCTTTCCTGAGCGGCGATCAGCGGAGCGGCATCGCTCATCTTCTCGGCGAAGGCCTTGTCCAGGCTGGCGGCGACGAAGCCCTTGAAGTCATCCTGCAGAGCCAGGAAATCGGTCTGGGAATTGACTTCGATGATGACGGCAGCCTTGTGGTCGTCAGCGACCTTGACCGCGATGGAACCTTCGGCAGCCACGTTACCGGCTTTCTTGGCAGCCTTGATGGCGCCAGCGGCACGCATGTCGTCGATGGCTTTCTCGATGTCGCCACCGGCAGCGGTCAGGGCCTTCTTGCAATCCATCATGCCTTGGCCGGTGCGCTCGCGCAGTTCTTTGACCAGGGCTGCAGTGATTTCTGCCATGTTTGAAATCCTCTTGAATCGGTTTCGAGGTCACTCCGCACGCAGGCGGAGCCAATGAAACGCCAGTAGGCAAAAAGGGGGCTAGGCCCCCTTCTCGCACGTCGAACCGCTCGACCCTAGGGTCGAAATGCTCAGCCCTCGACGGCTTCGGCAGCGGGTTCTTCGACGAATTGCTCGTTGGCACCGCCGTTGCTGCCGCCACGGATCACGGCATCGGCAACGCTGCTCAGGTACAGAGTAACGGCGCGGAAGGCGTCATCGTTGCCAGGGATGATGTAGTCAACACCTTCCGGGCTGCTGTTGGTATCGACGACGCCGATGACCGGGATGCCCAGCTTGTTGGCTTCGGTGATGGCGATGCGCTCGTGGTCAACGTCGACCACGAACAGGGCATCCGGCAGACCGCCCATGTCCTTGATACCACCCAGGCTGCGCTCGAGCTTTTCGAGATCGCGGGTACGCATCAGGGCTTCTTTCTTGGTCAGCTTGTCGAAAGTACCGTCCTGGGACTGGATTTCCAGATCACGCAGACGCTTGATCGAGGCACGGATGGTCTTGTAGTTGGTCAGCATGCCGCCCAACCAGCGATGATCAACGAAGGGCTGACCGCAACGCGCGGCTTCTTCGCGAACGATCTTGCCGGCAGCACGCTTGGTGCCGACGAACAGGATCTTGTTCTTGCCGGACGCCAGGCGCTCAACGAAGGTCAGGGCCTCGTTGAACATCGGCAGGGTCTTTTCGAGGTTGATGATGTGGATCTTGTTACGCGCGCCGAAGATGTACTTGCCCATCTTCGGGTTCCAGTAACGGGTTTGGTGGCCGAAATGCACGCCGGCTTTCAGCATGTCACGCATGGAGACTTGAGACATTTAGATGTTCCTCGTAGTCGGGTTGGGCCTCCACGCATCCCAATGACCAACTTCCCATCGGGAAGCACCCAGGTCATCGTGTCGATGCGTGTGTGGGGTTAGGAGCGCTGAAGGGCATAGCCCCTAAAAAGCGCGCGACTTTATATCACGCCCTGCCGGATACCACCAGCGGCGATTGCCGCATGCCGGAGGTCCGGGGTACCGCCGGCAGCCACAGTGCGGGCGCCGGCTCTGATAGAATAGCGGATCGAAAGCTGACACCCGGCGTGATACCTAGAGATTTCCGATGACCGTCATCCTCAAGACCCCTGAAGACATCGCCAAGATGCGCATCGCCGGCCAGCTGGCCGCCGAAGTGCTCGAAATGCTGGACGAACACGTGCGTCCCGGCATCACCACCGAAGAACTGGATCGGCTGGCCCACGACTACATCGTCAACGTGCAGCAGGCCATCCCCGCCCCGCTGAACTACAAGGGCTACCCCAAATCCATCTGCACCTCGCTGAACCACGTGGTCTGCCACGGCATTCCCAATGACAAGCCGCTCAAGAGCGGCGACATCATGAACGTGGACATCACCGTCATCAAAGACGGCTACCACGGCGACACCAGCAAGATGTACCTGGTGGGCGACGTGCCCGAGTGGGCCGACCGGCTCTGCCAGGTCACCCAGGAATGCCTCTACAAGGGTATCGACCTGGTGCGCCCTGGCGCGCGGCTGGGCGATATCGGCGAGGTCATTCAGAAGCACGCCGAGAAGAACGGCTTCTCGGTGGTTCGCGAATACTGCGGCCACGGGATCGGCAAGGGCTTCCACGAGGAGCCGCAGGTGGTGCACTACGGCCGGGCCGGCACGGGCCTCGAACTGCAGGCCGGGATGATCTTCACCATCGAACCGATGATCAACCAGGGCCGCTACGAGACCCGCCTGCTGGGCGACGGCTGGACCGCCATCACCAAGGACCGCAAGTTGTCCGCGCAGTGGGAACACACGGTGCTGGTCACCGAAGAGGGTTACGAGATCCTGACCCTGCGCAAGGACGAAACCTTTCCCCGCGTTTCTGCGTGAGTGAGCGCCCATGCCCCAGGTCGATTCGGAGTTGTTCGACGCCGGTCAGTTCCAGGCTGAGCTTTCGCTGAAAGCCAGCCCCCTCGCGGCCTTCAAGAAATTCATCCGGGCCGCGAACGCCACTCTCGATGCCCGCTTCATGGCGGGCCGCAGCGTGCGCCGGCTGGTCGAGGATCGCGCCTGGTTCATCGACCAGATGCTGATCGCCGCCTGGAATCGCTTCAGTTGGCCGGGGGATGGCATCGCCCTGCTCGCGGTGGGCGGCTATGGCCGCGGTGAACTGCATCCGCACTCGGACATCGACCTGCTGATCCTGCTGGCCGAGGAGGAACAGGAACGCTTCCGCGAATCCATCGAGGGCTTCCTGACCCTGCTGTGGGACGTGGGCCTGGCCGTGGGGCAGAGCGTCAGATCCCTGCGCGAATGCACCACCGAGGCCCTGGCCGACCTGACGGTGATCACCAACCTGATGGAAAGCCGTACCCTCGCCGGCCCCGAGCACCTGCGCCAGGCAATGCTGGCGGCCACGAGTGTCGAGCACCTCTGGCCAGGACGCGCCTTCTATCTGGCCAAGCGCGCCGAGCAGAGTGCGCGGCATGCCAAGTACAACGACACCGAGTACAACCTCGAACCCAACGTGAAGGGTTCGCCTGGCGGTCTGCGCGACATCCAGACGCTGCTGTGGATCGCCCGGCGGCAGTTCGGCACCCTCAATCTGCAGGCCCTGGTAGGCCAGGGCTTCCTGACCGAAAGCGAATGCAGCCTGCTGATCTCGGCGCAGGAATACCTGTGGAAGGTCCGCTATGCCCTGCACATGCTGGCCGGGCGCGCCGAGGATCGGCTGCTGTTCGACCACCAGCGGCGCATCGCCAGCCTGCTCGGCTACGAGGACAACGACGCCAAGCTGGCGGTAGAACGCTTCATGCAGAAGTACTACCGGGTGGTGATGGACGTGTCCCAGCTCAGCGATGTGGTCATGCAGCACTTCGAGGAAGTGAATCTGCGCGACGAGCAGGTGCCAGTCGCGGTGACTCCGCTCAACAACAGATTCCAGATCCGCAACGGTTATCTGGAGGTGGTGCACCCCCAGGTGTTCCTGCGCACCCCCTTCGCGCTGATGGAGCTGTTCGTGCTGCTGGCGCAAAATCCCGCGATCAAGGGACCCAGTGCCGGCACCATCCGTCTGCTGCGCGACAGCCGTCACCTCATCGACGACGCCTTTCGCCAGGACATCCGCAATACCAGCCTCTTCATCGAACTGCTCAAGAGCGAATCCGGCATCCATCGCAACCTGCGACGGATGAATCGCTACGGGCTGCTGGGGCTCTACCTGCCCGAATTCGGCCAGATCGTCGGCCAGATGCAGCATGACCTCTTCCACATCTATACGGTGGACGCCCATACGCTCAATCTCATCAAGCATCTGCGCAAGATGAGTTATGACGTACTCGCCGAGAAGTATCCGCTGGCGACGCGGGTGATCCACAAGCTGCCCAAGCCGGAGCTGATCTACATCGCCGGCCTCTACCACGACATCGCCAAGGGCCGGGGTGGCGATCACTCGGAACTGGGCGCGGCAGACGTCGAGGCCTTCGGTCGCCGTCACCAGCTGCCGGAGTGGGACACCCGCCTGGTCAGCTGGCTGGTGCGCAATCACCTGGTGATGTCCACCACCGCCCAGCGCAAGGATCTTTCCGACCCCCAGGTGATCCACGATTTCGCCCTGACGGTCGGTGACCACACCCACCTGGACTATCTGTACGTCCTCACCGTGGCCGACATCACCGCGACCAATCCGTCGCTGTGGAATTCCTGGCGCGCGACCCTGCTGCGCCAGCTCTACACCGAGACCAAGCGCGCCCTGCGTCGCGGCCTGGAAAATCCGGTCAATCGCGAAGAACAGATCCGCAGTACCCAGCAATCGGCGCTGGACACCCTGATGCGTCGCGGCATCGATGCCGATGACGCCGAACAGCTCTGGTCGCAGCTGGGCGACACCTATTTCCTGCGGCATACCGCGCTGGACGTCGCCTGGCACACCGAGGCCATCCTCGGCCATGGCGATACCGCCGAGCCGCTGGTGCTGATCCGCGAGACCACCCAGCGCGATTCCGAAGGCGGCACCCAGATCTTCATCTATGCCGCGGACCAGCACGATTTCTTCGCGGTGACCGTGGCGGTGATGGACCAGCTCAACCTGAACATTCAGGACGCGCGCATCATCACCTCCAGCAGCCAGTTCACCCTGGACACCTACATCGTGCTGGATACCGATGGCGGCTCGATCGGCAACAATCCCGCGCGCATCGCCCAGATCCGCGGCGGCCTGATCGAGGCGCTCAAGCATCCCGAGGAATACCCGAGCATCATCAACCGGCGCGTGACCCGCCAGCTCAAGCATTTCGCCTTCTCGCCCCAGGTGAACATCTACACCGACACCACGCGCTCGGCGAGCCTGATCGAACTGACGGCCCCGGATCGGCCCGGACTGCTGGCGCGGGTGGGGCGGATCTTCCTCGACTTCGACCTGTCCGTGCTCAACGCCAAGATCGCCACCCTCGGCGAACGCGTGGAAGACGTCTTCTATGTCACCGACGCCGAGGGTCGTCCGCTGGCGGATCCCGGCCTCTGCAGCGCCCTGCAGCAGGCCCTGATCAAACAGCTGCGCGAGCCTGACAGCCAGGCGCCACTTAGCCGCATCAGCATCTAGTCTCGAACGAAGGACCACCCGACGATGAATCCCACCCTCGACCTGCTGCAGCCCTATCCGTTCGAGAAGCTGCGCGCCCTCCTCGCTGGCGTGACCCCGCCGGCGGCGCTCAAGCCGATTCCATTGTCGATCGGCGAGCCCAAGCACCCGTCACCGGCCTTCGTCGCCGAGGCTCTGACCGCCAACCTGGATCAGCTGGCGGTCTACCCGACCACCCTTGGCATCGCCGAGTTGCGCGAGGCCATCGCCAGCTGGGCCGGCCAGCGCTTCGGCGTACCCGCGGGCTGGCTGGACCCGGCGCGTCACGTGCTGCCGGTGACCGGTACCCGGGAGGCGCTGTTCTCCTTTACCCAGGCGGTGGTGGATCGCAGCCAGGCGGGCCTGGTGCTGAGTCCCAACCCCTTCTATCAGATCTACGAAGGCGCGGCCCTGCTCGCCGGCGCCGAGCCCCACTACCTGCCGTGCCTGGCGGATAAGGGCTTCAATCCCGATTTCGACAGCGTGCCGGACGAAGTCTGGCAGCGCTGCCAGCTGCTGTTCCTGTGCTCGCCCGGCAATCCCACCGGTGCCCTGCTGCCGGTGGCGACGCTGAAAAAGCTCATCGCCCTGGCCGATCGATACGACTTCGTGATCGCCGCCGACGAGTGCTACAGCGAACTCTATTTCGACGAAGCCAGCCCGCCACCCGGCCTGCTCACCGCCTGCGCCGAACTGGGTCGTAGCGACTTCGCTCGCTGCGTGGTCTTCCACAGCCTGTCCAAGCGCTCCAACCTGCCGGGCATGAGATCGGGCTTCGTCGCGGGCGATGCCGCCATTCTCAAGCGCTTCCTGCTCTATCGCACCTACCACGGCTGCGCCATGCCGGTGCAGGTGCAGAAGGCCAGTGCCGTGGCCTGGCGCGACGAGGCCCATGTGCGCGAGAACCGCGAGCTCTATCGGCAGAAGTTCGCCGCCGTGCTGGATATCCTGCAGGGCAGCCTGGAGGTGTCGCTGCCGGATGGCGGCTTCTATCTCTGGGCCAGGACACCGGGCGATGACGAAGCCTTCGCCCGCGACCTGTTCGCCCGCGAACACGTGACCGTGGTGCCAGGCTCCTACCTGTCGCGGGAAGTGGCGGGCGTCAATCCGGGCGCCGGTCGCATCCGCATGGCGCTGGTCGCGCCCCTGGCCGAATGCGTGGAAGCGGCGGAGCGCATCCGCCGCTTCTGCCAGGGCTAGCGATTGCCCTGATCGCGCATCAGCGCGGTCTCCTGGATGTCCAGCTCGCGGAGGAACTCGCTGACCACCAGGTCATCGATCACCCCGGCGATTCGCAGCCGGTAGAGTTCGCGGCGCTGGGCGCGGATGGCGAGCAGGCGCAGCTCGCCATCCAGGGTATCCCGCAGGCGCGCGAGGGAACGGGCATCCTCGCTGTCGTCGGCGGAACTCAGCTCGTCACGGAATTCGGCGATGATGCCGGCCTTGATCTCGGCCTGCAGCGCTGCCCGCGCCGGCTCGTCGGCATCGTTCGATGCCACGTCTTCCAGCGCTGCGATGGCAGCCCGGGCGGCGTTGATCCGCACCTCGCAACGCTCCCGCTGCAACAGGTCGTTGGACTGCTCCGGCAAGCGCGCCAGCAGCAGCGGAATACCGATGCTCGCCACCACCAGTGACAGCAGGATCACGCCCGCGGCGATGAACACCAGGATGTCGCGCAGGGGAAAGGGCGTGCCATCCGGGAGCATCAACGGCAGCGACAGCACACCGGCCAGGGTCACGGCGCCGCGCACCCCGCTGAGCGAGGCGATGGCGGCGATCAGGCGCGGATCGCCCACAAGGGTGATGGGGCCGCTGCCAGGCTGGCTCAGGTGCCAATAGCCGAGGATGACCCCGAAGCGAATGGCCATGATCACCCCGTAGGCACTCAGCACATAGAGCGTCAGCCAGCCCGCGGCCGGCCAGAGCGCCTGGGAGGCCGGCAGCGCGGCCGCCAGGATGTCGGGCAGCTGCAGACCCAGGATCAGGAACACCAGGCCGTTGAAGGCGAACTCCACCAGCCCCCAGACGCTGTGATTGAGCAGGCGGGTAGCGGTCTGGCGGGGCAGCATGTCGACCCGGCTCTGCATCATCCCGGCGGCCACGGCGGACAGGATGCCGGAAACGCCCAGTCGCTCCGCCAGCACATAGGCGGCGAAAGGCAGCAGGAGCATGAAGACGACATGGGGCGCGGCGTCGCTCCAGCCGCGTTTCACCACCATCCAGGCGCGCGCCCGGCCGACCAGCCAGCTCAGCACCCCGCCGACCAGCACGCCGCCCACCGCGACGATGACGAATTCCAGACTGGCCTGGCTCAGCGAAAAGACGCCGGTGAGGGCCGCCGCCACGGCGAACTTGAAGGTCACCAGACCCGAGGCGTCGTTGAGCAGGGCCTCGCCCTGGATCACGTGCAGCAGGGCGCTGGGCAGCCGGCCGCGGACGATGCTGGAGACCGCCACGGCATCGGTGGGCGACAGTACCGCCGCCAGGGCGAAGGCCACCGCCCAGGGCAGGTGCAGCATCCAGTGCAGGAACCAGCCGGCGCCCAGCACCGTGAGGAATACCAGGCCGAAGGCCAGGACGAAGATCGGTCGGCGCAGACGCCAGAACTCCCGCTTGGGCATGCGCCAGCCATCGGAGAACAGCAGTGCCGGGATGAACAGCAGCAGGAAGAGTTCGGGGTCCAGGGCGACATGCAACCCCAGGGTGGGCCAGGCGAGCAAGGCGCCGACCACCACCTGGATCAGGGGCAGCGGGATGGGAATGAGATGGGCGCTGAGACGGGTGGCACCCACCATCAGCAAGAGAATCAGAGCGGTATAGAGAATCTGCACGGTGGTCTCGTGGTCAGGGCACCGGTCGCGGTACCAGATACAGGAGATGCATCCCGCGGGACTGGGGACACGTCGACCTCGAGTTGTTGGGACTGATGTCCCCGAATTTGGTTTTACCCAAACTTTACCCGCGTCGATCTAGGCGACTCGCCGCCCTTGCGGTCTGATAGACATACCCGGTTTCATTTCCCCGGGTTGCAGGAGAATGATCATGCTACGTCGCATCACTCAAGTCGTGGTGCTTGCCGGTTGCCTCGCCATCGCCGGTCAGGCGTCCGCCCACGGTCGTGGCCCCGGTCCGGCCTTTCTCGGTGCCGTAGTGGGCGCCGTGGTTGGCGGAGCCATCGTCTCCCATTCCTACGCCCGCGAGCCAGTCTATGTCGAAGGGCCACCGCCGCCACCGCCGCGCGTGGTCTATTACGAACCGGCACCGGTCTACGAATATCGCGTGGTGGAACCGCGCCCCGTGTACTACGGCCCGCCGCCCGGCGCCTACTACTACGGCCCGCCCCCGCGCTGGTAGAGGCTCATGAAAAAACCCGCCGAGAGGCGGGTTTTTTCATGGCTGAACGCCCTAGATCACCTGCCGCCGACGCAGGACGTCGAGGATCTGCTGGACGCCCTCCTCCACCGACAGCTGCTCGGTGTCGATTACCAGATCCGCGTCTTCCGGGGCATCGTAGGCGAAGGAAAGACCCGGGATGTTGTCACCACCGGCCGCATAGAGTCCCTGGGGATCGCGCTCGGCACAAGCCTTGGGCGAGGCCTTGACATGCACGGTCAGCAGACGCTCGGCGCCGATCAGCGCCTGGGCCTGGGCCCGATCCTCGGCATCGGGTGCAACGAAGGCAGCCAGGGCGATCAGGCCGGCCTCGTTGAACTGACGGGCCACCTGGGCGGCGCGCAGCCAGTTCTCGCGACGACCGGCGCGATCCTGCGGCAGCCCCTTGTTCAGGTCGTGGCGCAGATTCTGGCCGTCCAGCACGAAGACCGCACGACCGGCATCGAACAGCCGACGCTCCAGCGCATAGGCCAGGGTGGTCTTGCCGGCACCGGAAAGACCGGTAAAGAGCACCGTGGTGGGCTGCTGACCGAAACGCGCCGCCCGCTCGCTGGTGGCGACGTGCAACTGATGCGCGCCCTGGCCGTGACCGCTAGCGCCCACCGGCTCGGCGATGATCATGCCGGCACCCACGGTGCCATTGGTCAGGCGATCGATGACGATGAAGGCACCGGTGGTGCGGTTGACGCCATAGCCGTCGAGGGCGATGGCGGCATCCAGGGCCACCTTGACCCGGCCGATCTCGTTGAGCCTGAGTTCGCTGGCAGCGCCGTGCTCCAGGGTGTTGACGTCCACCGTGTGCACGATGCTCGGCAGCGAACCCGGCACATAGCTGGTGGCGCGCTTGATGTCGTACTTCTTGCCCGGGCGCAGGGGCTCCTCGGCCATCCACACCAGCATGGCCTCGAAGCTGTCGGTCACCTGGGGACGATTGTCGGCATGCACCAGGACATCGCCGCGGGAGATGTCGATCTCGTCTTCCATGGTCAGGGTCACCGCCTGGCCAGGGCCCGCCTGCTCCAGCTCACCCTCGTAGGTGACGATGGACTTGACCCGGCTGCCCTTGCCCGACGGCAGGACCACGACGGCATCGCCCTTGGTGACCACGCCCGAGGCCAGGGTCCCGGCGAATCCACGGAAATTGAGGTTGGGACGATTGACGTACTGCACCGGGAAGCGCAGGTCGTCGAGGTTGCGATCCGCAGCGATCTCGACGGTTTCGAGAATCTCCATCAGGGACTTGCCGCTGTACCAGGGCGTCTGCTCGCTGCGGTTGACCACGTTGTCGCCCTTGAGCGCCGACATGGGCACGAAATGGATGTCCTTGGCGTTCAGGTCGATGCGCTGGGCGAAGGCCAGGTAGTCGTCCTTGATGCGCTCGAACACCGCCTCGTCGAAGCCCAGCAGGTCCATCTTGTTGATGGCGACCACGATGTGCTTGATGCCCAGCAGCGAGGCGATGTAGCTGTGCCGACGGGTCTGGGTCTGGATACCGTAGCGGGCGTCGACCAGGATGATCGCCAGGTCGCAGGTGGAGGCACCGGTGGCCATGTTGCGGGTGTACTGCTCATGGCCGGGGGTGTCGGCGATGATAAATTTGCGCTTGGCGGTGGAGAAATAGCGATAGGCCACATCGATGGTGATGCCCTGCTCGCGCTCGGCCTGCAGGCCGTCCACCAGCAGTGCCAGATCGACCTCTTCGCCGGTGGTGCCCACCTTCTTGGAATCACGGGTGATGGCTTCCAGGTGATCCTCGTAGATCATCTTGGAGTCGTGCAGCAGGCGCCCGATCAGGGTGCTCTTGCCGTCATCGACATTGCCGCAGGTGAGAAAGCGCAGCAGCTCCTTGCGTTCGTGCTGCGCGAGGTAGGCCAGGATGTCCTGGCCGATCAGATCGGATTGGTGCGACATCTTAGAAATACCCCTGACGTTTCTTCTCTTCCATGGATCCGGCGCCATCGTGGTCGATGACTCGGCCCTGGCGTTCGGAGGTGCGGGTGAGCAGCATCTCCTGGATGATGTCCGTCAGCGTCGTCGCCTGGGATTCCACCGCGCCGGTCAGGGGGTAGCAGCCCAGGGTACGGAAGCGCACCTGGCGCTTGTGGATACGTGCCTTCTCCTCGGGCGAGAGGTGTTCGAGGATACGGTCGTCGTCGATCATGAGCAGGGTACCGTTCTTCTCGATCACCTCGCGCTCGGCGGCGAAGTACAGCGGCACGATCGGGATGCCTTCGAGATAGATGTACTGCCAGATGTCCAGCTCGGTCCAGTTGGACAGCGGAAAGACGCGGATCGACTCGCCCTTGTTGGTCTTGCCGTTGTAGATGTTCCACAGCTCGGGACGCTGATTCTTGGGATCCCAGCGGTGCTTGCTGTCGCGGAAGGAGTAGACGCGCTCCTTGGCCCGGGACTTCTCCTCGTCGCGGCGCGCGCCGCCGAAGGCCGCGTCGAAGCCGTACTTGTCCAGCGCCTGCTTGAGGCCCTGGGTCTTCATGATGTCGGTGTGCTTGGCGCTGCCATGGGTGAAGGGGTTGATGCCCTGGGCGACCCCTTCCGGATTCTTGTGCACCAGCAGATCGAGCCCCATGTCGGCGACCATGCGATCGCGGAATTCGTACATGGCCTGGAATTTCCAGCCGGTGTCCACGTGGAGTACCGGGAACGGCAGCTTGCCGGGAAAGAAGGCCTTGCGGGCCAGGTGCAGCATCACGGCCGAATCCTTGCCGATGGAATACAGCATGACCGGATTGTCGAACTCGGCGGCCACTTCACGGATGATGTGGATGCTTTCCGCCTCAAGCTGTTTGAGGTGCGTCTGTTTGTCGAGCATGGCTACTCACGATTGCAGAAAGGTGGCCTAGAAGATGTCCGTTGCGGCATCCAGTCGACTGGACACACCGGACAGAGCGGGCCGTGGACGAACCTCAACCTTACCATAGGCAACGGTTATGGCCCGCCAGGCCATCTAGATCCAGAAGTTATATGCTTATGACGCTCAGGCGGGATTGTCGCAGTCAATGAAACGATGCTCGATGCCCAGTTGCGCGGCCAGAAAATCGCCCAGCGCCTGCACCCCATAGCGCTCGGTGGCATGGTGGCCGGCGGCGAAGAAACTCACCCCGTTCTCACGGGCACTGTGCACCGTCTGCTCGGACACCTCACCGGTGAGATAGGCATCCACCTCTGCGGCAATGGCCTGATCGAGGTAGCCCTGGGCACCGCCGGTGCACCAGGCCAGGCGCCGGATCGACCGCCCGCCGTCGACCACCAGCGGCTCGCGCTGCAGCACCTGCGCCACCTGCCGAGCGAAGTCCGCGGCGGACCGTGGCTGCGGCAATTCGCCTTGCCAGATCAGCCCCTTGGCATCACTCGGCAGCGGCCGGATATCCTGCAGGCCCAGGCGGCGACCCAGCTGGACGTTGTTGCCCACCTCGGGATGGACGTCCAGCGGCAGGTGGTAGGCCAGCAGGCTGATGTCGTGGCTCAGCAGCGTCTTGATCCGCCGGTGCTTCATGCCGATAAGGCGGGCGTCCTCGTTTTTCCAGAAATAGCCATGGTGCACCAGGATGGCATCGGCCCCGGCCGCCACGGCGGCGTCCAGCAGCTGCTGGGAGGCGGTGACGCCACTGACCAGCAGGCGCACCTGCTCGCGGCCCTGGACCTGCAGGCCGTTGGGGCAATAATCCTGGATACGGGCCGACTCCAGGTAGCGGTCGGCGGTCTCCACCAATTGATCAAGGGACAGGGTCACGGACGGCTTACCTCCTCGCTGGCGGCGCCACAGCGTGTCTTCGGGTGGCGCCGCTCCTTATAATGCCCGCCAGCTTATCCGGCGCACCCCGGGTGGACAAATTCAAGGATGTGATCGATGTACAAGGCTTTGCGTTATCTCGGCTGGCCCGTGCTGTGCGGTCTGCTCGTTGCGGCCCTGATCATGCAGCGCTATCCGCAATGGCTCGGCCTGCCCGCCCAGCCGCCGCTGTTCGAGGCGGCCCAGGCGCCCGCGAATTCGCGTCAGCAGGGACCGGTCTCCTACGCCGACGCGGCGAGCCGCGCCGCGCCCGCGGTGGTATCGCTGCGTTCGACCAAGGCGGCCAAGCCGGGCAAGGCCGGCGATACGGCCAGTGACCGCAAGGGCGCGACCAAACCGGTGGAAGAACTCAGCCTGGGCTCGGCCGTGCTGATGAGCCATGACGGGTATCTGCTGACCAACAACCACGTGACCCTCGACGCCGAATCCATCGTGGTGGCGCTCGCCGACGGTCGCCAGACCCTGGCCAAGCTGATCGGCAACGATCCGGCCACCGACCTTGCCGTACTCAAGATCGACCTGCCCAACCTGCCGGCCATCTCGGTAGGCGATTCGACCGCCATCCGCATCGGTGACGTGGTGCTGGCTATCGGCAATCCCTTTGGCGTCGGCCAGACCGTGACCATGGGCATCATCAGCGCCACCGGCCGCAACCAGCTGGGTCTCAATACCTACGAGGACTTCATCCAAACCGATGCGGCGATCAACCTGGGCAATTCGGGCGGGGCGCTGGTGGATGCCAACGGCAATCTGATCGGCATCAACACCGCCATCCTCTCCGGCGGCTCCCAGGGCATCGGCTTCGCCATCCCGATCAAGCTGGCCATGGAGGTCATGCGCTCGATCATCCAGCATGGCCAGGTCATCCGCGGCTGGCTGGGGGTGGCGGTGGAAGTGATCACGCCAGAGCTGGTCAAGACCTACGGGCTGAAGGTCGACCAGGGCATCGTGGTGACCGATATCGATCCGGAAGGACCGGCACACAAGGGCGGCCTGCGCGCCGGCGACGTGCTGGTCAAGCTGGCCGGTCAACCGATCAGAGACGGCCGGCTGGCGATGAACCAGATCGCCCGCAAGCAACCTGGCGACAGCATCCCCATCGAGGTGCTGCGCCAGGACAAGACCGTGCAGGTCAAGGTGACCGTCGGGCTGCGCCCCCTGATGGAGAAGGCGCGCTAGGCTCCGTACGTAAAGTGCCTAGGCTCGGCGACTTTTCGAACAGAGCCTGGCCATGAGCGGCCCTTAGAGGGTGTCGAGGGCCGTGATCAACGCCTGATTCTGCGCGGGCGTACCGATGGTGATGCGCAGGAAGTCGGCGATGCGTTCGGGGCGGCTGAAGTGGCGCACGATGACGCCGTGCTCGCGCAAGCCCGCGGCCAGCACCGCCCCGCCCTTGTGCACATGACGGGCGAAGATGAAGTTGGCGGCCGAGGGCAGGACCTCGAAGCCGCGCGCCAGCAACTCGCCCACCAGCGCTTCGCGACTCTCGATCACCTGCCGGCAGGTCTCGTCGAAATAGGCGCGGTCCTCGAAGGCAGCGGTCGCGCCGGCCAGGGCCAGGCGATCCAGCGGATAGGAGTTGAAGCTGTTCTTGATCCGCTCCAGGGCCTCCATCAGCGGCGCCTGACCCATGGCCAGGCCTACCCGCAGACCGGCCAGGGAACGGGACTTGGACAGCGTCTGGGTCACCACCAGATTGGCATGGCGCTCGATCAGGGCGACCGCTGACTCCGCCCCGAAGTCGACATAGGCTTCGTCCACCACCACCACCGAGGTCGGATTGCCGGCGACGATGCGCTCGATGGCGTCCAGCGCCAGGGCGCTGCCGGTCGGCGCATTGGGGTTGGGGAAGATGATGCCGCCATTGGGGCGCAGATAGTCCTCGGGGACGATCTGGAAATCCTCGTCCAGCGCCGGGGTCTCGAAGGCGATGTCGTAGAGGCCGCAATAGACCGGATAGAAGCTGTAGCTGATGTCCGGGAACAGCACGGGTCGGCCATGGCCGAACAGGCCCAGGAAGATGTGCGCCAGCACCTCGTCCGAGCCATTGCCGACAAACACCTGGTCGCTCTGGATGCCGTAGTAGCGGGCGACGGCATCCTTCAGCGCCTGGCCGTTGGGATCGGGATAGAGACGCAGGTCATCGGTAGCCGCGGCGCGGATGGCGTCCAGCGCCCGCGGCGACGGACCATAGGGGTTCTCGTTGGTATTGAGCTTGACCAGGTTGGTCAGCTTGGGCTGCTCACCCGGCACATAGGGCACCAGATTCTTGACGAAGGGACTCCAGAGTTCGCTCATGCCTGCTCTTCCTGAATACGGTATTCGGCGCTGCGGGCGTGGGCGGTCAGGGACTCGCCGCGCGCCAGGACCGAGGCGACCCGGCCCAGCGTGGAAGCGCCAGCGGCCGAGCAGTGGATGATCGAGGAACGCTTCTGGAAGTCGTAGACGCCCAGCGGCGAGGAGAAGCGCGCGGTGCCCGAGGTCGGCAGCACATGGTTGGGACCGGCGCAGTAGTCGCCCAGGGCCTCGGCGGTGTAGCGACCCATGAAGATGGCGCCGGCATGGCGAATGCTGAGTAGCCACTGCTCCGGCTCGGCGACGGAAAGCTCCAGGTGTTCGGGGGCGATGCGATTGGCCACTTCGATGGCCTGGGCCATGTCGGTGACCTGGATCAGGGCACCCCGCCCTTCCAGGGAGGCACGGATGATGTCGGCGCGCTCCATCTCGGGCAGCAGGCGGGCGATGCTGGCCGCCACGGCGTCGAGGAAGGCGGCGTCCGGACTGACCAGGATGGCCTGGGCATCCTCGTCGTGCTCGGCCTGGGAGAACAGGTCCATGGCGATCCAGTCGGGATCGGTCTGGCCGTCGCAGACCACCAGGATCTCGGAGGGGCCGGCGATCATGTCGATGCCGACCTTGCCGAACACGTGGCGCTTGGCGGTGGCGACATAGACGTTGCCGGGGCCGACGATCTTGTCAACCGGAGGCACGCTTTCGGTGCCATAGGCCAGGGCGGCCACCGCCTGGGCGCCGCCAATGGTGAAGACGCGATCGACACCGGCCAGGGCCGCAGCGGCCAGCACCAGTTCGTTGACCTCGCCGCGGGGCGTCGGCACCACCATGACCACCTCGCGCACGCCGGCGACCTTGGCCGGGATGGCGTTCATCAGCACCGAGGACGGATAGGAGGCCTTGCCCCCCGGCACATAGAGACCGGCACGATCCAGCGGGGTGACCTGCTGGCCGAGCACGGTGCCATCGGCCTCCTGGTACTGCCAGGAATCCTGGCGCTGCTTTTCGTGATAACGACGGACGCGCTCGGCGGCGGCTTCCAGCGCGGTGCGCTGCTCCGGCGTGATCCGGGTCAGGGCTTCTTCCAGGCGCGCACGCGGCAGGATGAGATCGCTCATGGACGTCGTTTCGACGCCGTCGAAGCGCCGGGTGTATTCCAGCAGGGCCTGATCACCCTGATGACGGACGTCGGCGATGATCGCCAGGACCCGCTGGTTGATGTCGGCGTCGGACACCCCTTCCCAGCTCAGCAGATGATCCAGATGCTCGGCGAAATCCGGAGCGGAGGCGGCGAGTCGGCGGATGGCGAGCGGAGCGGTCATGGCGGATCCTCTTCAGGAGAGCGAAAGGGGCGCCCGAGAGTAACAGCCGGCTCCGTGTGGGCGCCCGACAATTTGGCTATGGCACGGATAGGCGAAGCTGGAAGGATGGAAGCAGTCTTGGCCGGCATTCAGCTACCGGCCAGGACTTAGCGCCTGTTCAAAGTCTCGCTAGCTAGAGACAAACAAGGCCTAGGCGGCCACACGAAAATAGCTGAGGAAGCGGACCGGGCTCGCGCACGAGTTTACGAGTGGTAAACGAGCATTCCGACGGGGCTGACCCTCCAGGCCATTTTTAACGTAGTTTGGCCGACGCGCAGCAGGCTTTGAACAGGTTCTCAGGCGCCACGCGCCTCGACGGCGTGGCGCAGGGTTTCGATGAGCGCCTGGATACGACCGTGCTGCATCTTCATCGAGGCCTTGTTGACGATCAGGCGCGAGCTGATGTGGGCGATCAGCTCCTGGGGTTCGAGACCGTTGGCCTTGAGGGTATTGCCGGTGTCGACCACGTCGATGATCTTGTCGGCCAGCCCCACCAGCGGTGCCAGCTCCATGGAGCCGTACAGCTTGATGATGTCGACCTGGCGGCCCTGCTCGGCATAGTAGCGCTTGGCGACATTGACGAACTTGGTCGCCACCCGCAGCCGGCCACGTGGCGCCGGAGCGCCCACGGCACCCGCGGTCATCAGCTTGCAGCGGGCGATACGCAGGTCCAGCGGCTCATAGAGGCCATCGCCGCCGTACTCCATCAGCACGTCCTTGCCGGCCACGCCCAGGTCCGCGGCGCCGTGCTCCACATAGGTGGGCACGTCGGTGGCGCGAACGATGAGCAGGCGCACATCGTCCTGGGTGGTCGGGATGATGAGCTTGCGGCTCTTGTCCGGATTCTCGGTCGGGGCGATCCCCGCCGCCGCCAGCAGCGGCAGGGTGTCGTCGAGGATACGGCCCTTGGACAGGGCGATGGTCAGCATCGGAGGTCCTTACTTGGGCGTACGACGGATCTTGGCACCGAGCAGCTGGAATTTCTCCTCGATGCATTCGTAGCCGCGGTCGATGTGGTAGATGCGATCGATCAGGGTATCGCCTTCGGCCACCAGGGCGGCGATGACCAGGCTCGCCGAGGCGCGCAGGTCGGTCGCCATGACCGGGGCGGCCTTGAGGCTGGGCACGCCGGTGACGATGGCGGCATTGCCTTCGATGGCGATGTTGGCACCCATGCGTACCATCTCGTGAACGTGCATGAAGCGGTTCTCGAAAATGGTCTCGACCACGGTACCAGTGCCTTCGGCGACGGCGTTCATGGAGATGAACTGGGCCTGCATGTCGGTGGGGAACGCCGGGTAGGGCGCCGTGCGGATGTTGACCGCGCGGGGGCGATTGCCCTTCATGTCCAGCTCGATCCAGTTGCTGCCGGTGGAGATGTGGGCACCGGCCTCTTCCAGCTTGGCCAGCACGGCCTCGAGGATGGTCGGATCGGTGTCCTTGAGCTTGACGCGGCCACGGGTGGCAGCGGCGGCGACCAGGTAGCTGCCGGTCTCGATGCGGTCGGGCAGGACCGAATAGGTGGCGCCGCCCAGGCGCTCGACGCCTTCCACGGTGATGGTGTCGGTACCGGCGCCCTGGATATTGGCACCCATGGCGATCAGGCAGTTGGCCAGATCGACGACCTCGGGCTCGCGAGCGGCGTTCTGGATCACGCTGCGCCCCTTGGCCAGGGTGGCGGCCATCAGCACGTTCTCGGTACCGGTCACGCTGACGGTGTCGAAATAGTAGTGGGCACCGCGCAGGCCGCCGGCCGGCGCCTTGGCCTTGATGTAGCCGCCTTCGACGGTGATCTTGGCACCCATAGCCTCCAGGCCGCGCAGGTGCAGATCGACCGGACGCGAGCCGATGGCGCAGCCACCGGGCAGAGCGACTTCCGCTTCGCCGAAGCGCGCGACCATCGGGCCCAGCACCAGGATCGAGGCGCGCATGGTCTTGACCAGTTCATAGGGCGCGACCAGGGTCTTGATGCTGGACGCATCTACCTCGACATTGAGCTTTTCACCGATCACCGGCTGGACGCCCATGCGGCCGAACAGCTCGATCATGGTGGTGATGTCGTGCAGGTGCGGCAGGTTGGCGATGGTCACCGGGGTGTCGGCGAGCAGGGTCGCGGCCAGGATCGGCAGGGCGGAATTCTTGGCCCCGGAAATGCGAATTTCACCGTTCAGGCAGTTGCCGCCGGTAATGATCAGTTTGTCCATAGCGAGTTCTCGGCGCTGCGAATCAGGCGCGTTCGGCCCAGGCAGCACGGGTGAAGAATTTCATGGTGACAGCATGGATGCTGCCATCGGCGATCTGCGGCTGGAGATGGGAGTAGACCTGCTGCTGACGCTTGACCGGGCTGAGTGCCTGGAGCTCGTCGCTGATCAGGTAGAGCTGGAAGTTGCAGCCCTCGCCTTCCACTTCAACCTGGGTATCGGCCAGTTTTGCCTCAAGGAGGCTTTTGACTTCTTGGGCCTGCATGGCGGCACCTCGGCAATCTAGTACAGCCGGCGATCATACAAAAAAACCGGCTGTACGGCGACTGCGATGACCGTTACCCGTGAGCGTCGTCCGCCAGGGGTAGCAGCTCCAGGGCATCCGAGACCTCGGCGATCTGCCGCAACTCGGAGGGCAGCCTGACGATAGCCAGCGAGCAGCCCGCGGCCTGGGCATCGCGCAACCAGGCCAGCAACAGCGCCAGCCCGGCGCTGTTTGAGTGCTCAACGCCAGCGCAGTCCAGCACCAGCGGACCGCTGCCCTGGGCGATCAGGGTTCGACCTTGCTCGCGCAGGACCGGCACACTGGCGTGATCGAGTACGCCCGACAGCTGCAGCCGGGCGCCCTCGCGGGTAATGGCGGCGCGACTCACGAACCGACCTTGGCCTTCTGGGCCTCGGGAGAATCCTTGGCCTTGGCCACGGTGCCCGCCCAGTTGTTGATGGTCTTGTCCAGGTCGTTGCCGTTTTCCTGCATCGCCTGGGCGAACTGGTCGCGGAACAGCTTGCCGAGGTTCAGACCATTGATGATGACGTTGCGCACCTTCCAGTCATTGCCCTGCTTGACCATGCTGTACTGCACCGGATAGACGGCGCCGTTGTTGCCCTTGACCTCCATGCCCACGCTGGTGCGATCAGGACCGTCGGACGGACCTTCGGGCAGTACCCGGATACCCTGGTTGTTGTATTCCAGCAGCGCGTTGCCATAGAACTGCATCAGGCTGCGCTTGAAGTTTTCCTGGAAGCGCGTCATCTGCTCGGGCGAGGCGCTGCGGCTATAGCGCACGGTCATGATGCTGCGCGAGATGCC
Organism: Pseudomonas sp. SHLD1; assembly: GCF_028640935.1. Taxonomy (NCBI): domain Bacteria; kingdom Pseudomonadati; phylum Pseudomonadota; class Gammaproteobacteria; order Pseudomonadales; family Pseudomonadaceae; genus Pseudomonas; species Pseudomonas sp. SHLD1. The sequence goes on along the minus strand of NZ_JAQZAD010000035.1, from coordinate 313,160 downwards.
TTCGGCATCCACCACCGGGCCGAGGATATTGTTGAGCGACTCGTAGAAGGCTTCCGGGCTGCTGCGATACTTGTCGCGATTGGCCTCGAGATCGCTGAGCAGCGTGCTGGTGGTCTGCTGGATCACGTCGTGGGCCGAGGGTGCCGCCTGGGACACCAGGGGCAGCAGGGCCAGGATCGCGATCACTCCGTGACGAAGTAGCTTGAGCATGGAGAAGCCTCTCATCATTTGTTGGCGGAAGAGTCTTTATTGACCGAGTTGAGCAGGAATTTGCCGATCAGGTCTTCGAGAACCAGCGAGGATTGTGTATCTCGAATGGTCGAGCCTTCCTTGAGCACCTGTTCGTCCCCGCCCACGCTGATGCCGATGTATTTCTCGCCGAGCAGGCCGGCGGTCAGGATCGAGGCGATGGAGTCGGTCGGCAGGTTGTCCACCTGCTTGTCGATCTGCATGGTGACCCGGCCGCGGTAGCTGTTGCGGTCGAGATCGATGGCGGTGACCTTGCCAATGGTCACGCCCGACATGGTCACCCGCGATCTCACGGTGAGACCGGCGATGTTGTCGAAGTAGGCATAGACCTTGTAGGTATCGTGATGGTCGCTCATCGTCAGACCGCTTACCCGCAGCGCCAGCAGCAGCAATGCGAGCACGCCGGCCAGCAGGAAGAGTCCGACACCGATTTCCTGGGTGCGGGTTTGCATCAGAGATCTCCAAACATCAGGGCGGTAAGAATGAAGTCGAGGCCGAGCACGGCAAGCGACGCATAGACGACGGTACGGGTGGTGGCGCGACCGATGCCTTCGGAGGTCGGCTCGCAGTCATACCCCTGGAAAACGGCGACCCAGGTCACCACGAAGGCGAACACCAGGCTCTTGATCACTCCATTGAGCACGTCGCTGAGCATCACGCTGTTCTGCATGGTGGCCCAGAAGGACCCGTCGTAGACGCCGAGCCAGTCGATGGCGACCATGGCCGCGCCCCAGATACCCACCACATTGAACATGGCGGCCAGCAAGGGCATGGAAATGAAGCCGGCCCAGAAACGCGGCGCGACGATGTACTTGAGCGGATCCACGCCGATCATTTCCAGGCTGGACAGCTGCTCGGTGGATTTCATGTTGCCGATCTCGGCGGTCAGGGCGGAACCGGCCCGACCGGCGAACAGCAGCGCCGTCACCACCGGGCCGAGTTCGCGCAGCAGGGTCAGGGCGACCATCTGCCCCACGGCCTGCTCGGAGCCGTACTTGACCAGGATGTTGTAGCCCTGCAGGGCAATCACCATGCCGATGAAGAAGCCCGACACCACGATGATGGGCAACGACATCACGCCCACTGAATAGAGTTGCTTGCCCAGCAGCTGCAGGCCGCTGCCCACGCCACCGCGACCGAACACTGCCAGGAGCAGGACGATGACGGAGCGGCCAATGGCCGCCACGACGTCCAGCCCGGCCTTGCCCAGCCGACGAATCCGCTCTACGGCGGAGACCTTACGCATCAGTGTTTCCCCAGCAAGGCATCGCGCAGATCAGGCGCGGCGTAGTGGAAGGGTACGGGGCCATCGGGGATGCCCTGCATGAACTGGCGAACCCGCGGATCGGGCGATTCGCGCAGCTCCTTCGGCGTGCCCTGCCCCAGCACCTTGGTATCGCCAACCACATAGAGGTAGTCGGCGATGCTGGCCGTCTCGGCCAGGTCGTGGGAGACCACGATGCTGGTCAGCCCGAGCGCCTGGTTGAGCAGGCGGATGAGCCGTACCAGCACGCCCATGGCAATGGGGTCCTGGCCAACGAAGGGCTCGTCGTACATGAGGATCTGCGGATCCAGGGCGATGGCCCGTGCCAGGGCGACCCGGCGCTTCATGCCGCCGGACAGCTCGTCCGGCATCAGCTCGACGGCACCGCGCAGGCCCACCGCCTGCAGCTTGAGCAGGACGATGTCGCGGATCATCTCTTCGGGCAGCTTGGTGTGCACCCGCAGTGGAAAGGCCACGTTCTCGAACACATCGAGATCGGTGAACAGCGCGCCGCTCTGGAACAGCACACCCATCTGCCGGCGCATGTCGAACAGCTCACCCCGGGACAGCTGCGGCAGATTGGCGCCATTGACCCAGATCTCGCCACTGCTTGGCCGCAACTGGGCGGCGATGAGGCGCAACAGGGTAGTCTTGCCACTGCCGGACGGTCCCATGATCCCGGTGACCTTGCCCCGCGGGATGCGGATATCGACCCGGTCGTAGATGAGACGCGTGCCGCGCTTGAAGGAAACGCCCTTTAGCTCCACGGCGTACGGGCTATCGACGGTCATCGAGACTCCTAAGGTTCAACTCTGTGCAGGGAGACGCCGCTCCGCCGCTTCAGGGCACGCGGCTCTCGCGTTCGGCGGCCCCGGCAAAAGGGCGGCACTATAGCATTCGTTGCCGATGAGACTCCTGAACTGCGGGCGACGTTGCTGAGTGTCGCGGCTTTGCGCATATAATTTCCGATTGTCCCGTCACCTGCCTTCTGACCCATGCCCGACTCAATAGATTTCATCGCTTCCGCCAAGCGCACCATAGATGTAGAGCGAGCGGCAGTGGCCGCCCTGGGCGAACGTATCGACGAAAGCTTTGCCGCCGCCTGTCGCCGCCTGCTCGCCTGCCGCGGGCGGATCGTGGTCCTGGGCATGGGCAAGTCCGGGCATGTCGGCAACAAGATCGCCGCGACCCTGGCCAGCACCGGCAGTCCGGCCTTCTTCGTGCACCCGGCCGAAGCCAGCCATGGCGACATGGGCATGATCACCCGCGATGACGTCATCATCGCCATCTCCCAGTCGGGCACCTCCAGTGAGATCCTGACCCTGCTGCCACTGATCAAGCGCCTCGGCGTCCCGCTGATCAGCTTCGCCGGCAATCCCGCCTCGCCGCTGGCCAAGGCCGCCGACGTCAACCTGGATACCAGCGTCGCCACCGAGGCCTGCCCGCTCAATCTGGCACCCACCTCCTCCACCACCGTCGCCCTAGTGCTCGGCGACGCCCTGGCCATCGCCCTGCTCGAGGCCCGCGGCTTCACCGCCGAGGATTTCGCCTTTTCCCACCCGGGCGGCGCCCTGGGTCGGCGCCTGCTGCTCAAGGTGGAAAACGTCATGCATGCCGGCGTCGACCTGCCGCAGGTCAGCGAAGACACCCTGGTGTCCGATGCCCTGCTGGAGATGTCGCGCAAGGGACTGGGCATGACCAGCGTGCTCGGCACCGATGGTCGTCTGGCCGGCATCTTCACCGACGGCGATCTGCGTCGCGCCCTGGATCGCGGCATCGACGTGCGCGCCACGGCGATCGCAACCGTGATGACCCGTGGCGGTCGAACCGCCAGGGCGCAGATGCTCGCCGCCGAGGCGCTGAAGATCATGGAGGAGCACAAGATCAACGCGCTGGTGGTGATCGATGACGAGCGCCGGCCGATCGGCGCCCTCAACATGGGTGACCTGCTACGCGCCGGGGTGCTGTAGGCCGGGTTATACTGCCCGACTAATACGCCGCAATCTCGTGTTCAACCCGCCGCCCCTGGTGCGGCCCACCACAGGTACCCTCATGTTTCGCAGCTTGCGCCGCCCCGTGCTGTTGGTCCTGATCGCCGCCGCGCTCATCGCGATCGGCTACTGGAACATCCTGCCGCAGCGCTTCGTCGATGCTCCGGCCTCGTCGACCCCGCAAGACAGCGCCATCGACGGCTATGCCCTCAATACCCGGACGATCCAGTATCGCCTGGACGGCAAGATCCAGTACGAACTCAAGGCCGAGCGCAGCGAACACGTCAAGGCGACCGACGTCACCCTGGTGACCCGGCCCGACATGCTGGCCTTTCGCGGTACCGACTATCCCTGGCACATTCGCAGTGCCCGCGCCGAGGTCGCCCCCGGTGGCAGTCAGGCGGAGCTGATCGATGACGTGCGCGTCGAGCGTACCGATGAAAAAGGCCGCCCGGTGGTGTTGACCACCACCCGCATGACCGTCTTTCCTGACAAACAATATGCGCAAACCGAGCAAGCCGTTAGAATCGAGGCCGCCAATGGGGTGACCACGGCCAATGGCATGAAAGCGTATCTAGAAGACGGCAGAATGCTCCTGCTGTCCAACGTAAGAGGCCAGCATGAGGTTCGTTAAAACCCTCCCCTTCCTGTTCACCCTCGGCGCCACCTTTGGCAGTGCCGCGGCTTGGGCCCTGCCGACCGATCGCACCCAGCCGATCCGCGTGCAGGCCGACAGCGCCGAGCTCGACGACAAGCAGGGCGTGGCCGTGTACCGCGGAGACGTGGTCATCACCCAGGGCAGCATGAAGATCACCGGCAACACGGTGACCTTGACCCAGGACAACCAGGGCAACATCAAGGTCGCCACCGCAGTGGGCAAACCGGCCTACTACGAGCAGAAGCCCTCGGCAGACAAGGACATCGTCAAGGCCTATGGTCTGACGATCCAGTATTTCGCCCAGGAAAATCGCATCATCCTGATCGATCAGGCCAAGGTGGTCCAACAGGGCAACACCTTCGAAGGCGAGAAGATCGTCTACGATACCCAGCGCCAGATCGTCAACGCCGGGCGCGCCAACGGCAGCAAGGTCACCACGCCACGGCCGCGCATCGACATGGTCATCCAGCCCAAGGATCAGCAGCAGTCGGGGCAGGGACAATGACGGTCACGCTCAAAGCCCAGCATCTGGCCAAGAGCTACAAGGGTCGTCAGGTCGTTCGCGACGTCAGCGTCAGCATCGACAGCGGTCAGATCGTCGGCCTGCTCGGTCCGAACGGCGCCGGCAAGACCACCTGTTTCTACATGATCGTCGGCCTGGTCAAGGCCGATCAGGGTCGCGTGCTGATCGACGATCAGGATGTCACCGCCCTGCCCATGCATGGCCGGGCCCGCGCCGGGATCGGCTACCTGCCGCAGGAAGCCTCGATCTTTCGCAAGCTGACCGTGGCCGACAACATCCTCGGCATCCTGGAAACCCGCAAGGACCTGGACAAGGCCGGTCGCCTGCGCGAGCTGGAAAGCCTGCTGCAGGAATTCCACATCACCCATATCCGCGACAATCGCGGCATGAGCCTGTCGGGTGGCGAAAGACGCCGCGTCGAGATCGCTCGCGCCCTCGCCACCGCACCCAAGTTCATCCTGCTGGACGAACCCTTCGCCGGTGTGGACCCCATCTCGGTGGGCGACATCAAGCAGATCATTCGCCACCTCAAGGCCAAGGGCATCGGTGTGCTCATCACCGACCACAATGTCCGGGAAACCCTGACCATCTGCGAAACGGCCTATATCGTCAACGACGGCCAGCTCATCGCCGAGGGTACCGCCGAGGAAGTCCTCGCCAACGACCTGGTCAAGGAAGTCTATCTGGGCCACGAATTCCGCCTCTAGGCAAACCCGGGGAAACAAGGCATATAATTTGCTAACGCTCGCAGGGTTCGCGAGGTTCGGTGGCGCTGTTCGCGTCGGTAGACAAGGTGTATTTCCGCAGCCATGAAACCATCGCTAGTCCTCAAGATGGGCCAGCAGCTGACGATGACGCCGCAGCTGCAACAAGCCATACGTCTGCTTCAGCTCTCGACGCTCGACTTGCAGCAGGAAATCCAGGAAGCCCTGGAGTCCAACCCGATGCTGGAACGCCAGGAAGAAGGTGAAGACTTCGACCAGAGCGAAGCCTCGAGCGAAGGCGATGAGAGCTCAGGCTCGGGCAACATGGAAACCACCTTCAAGGAAACTTCGGTCGCCACCAACGAGATGGCCGACGAATCCGAGTGGAGCGAGCGCATCCCCAGCGACAGCGAGCTGCCGGTCGATACCGCCTGGGAAGACATCTACCAGACCAGCGCCAGCAGCCTGCCCAGCAATGACGACGACGAGTGGGACTTCACCACTCGCACCTCGGCGGGCGAGAGCCTGCAGACCCACCTTCTCTGGCAGCTCAACCTGGCACCCATGTCGGATCTCGATCGCCTGATCGCCGTGGCGATCATCGACGGCATCGATACCGACGGCTATCTGCAGGAAAGCCTCGAAGACATCCATGCTTCGCTGGATCCCGAACTGGAAGTCGATCTCGATGAAGTCGAGGTGGTCCTCAGACGCGTCCAGCAATTCGAGCCGGCCGGTGTCGCCGCTCGCAACCTGCGCGAATGCCTGCTGATCCAGCTGGCCCAGCTACCGGCCAACCTCCCCCTCCTCGGCGAGGCCAGGCGCCTGGTCAGCGACTACCTCGATCTGCTCGGCAGCCGCGACTATGCGCAGCTGATGCGGCGCATGAAGATCAAGGAAGACGAGCTCAAGCCCGTCATCGAACTGATCCAGACCCTGCATCCGCGTCCCGGCTCGCAGATCGAATCCGGCGAAGCCGAATACGTGGTGCCGGACGTCATCGTCCGCAAGCATAACGAGCGCTGGCTGGTGGAGCTCAATCAGGAAGCCGTGCCGCGCCTGCGGGTCAATCCCCAGTACGCCGGCTTCGTCAAGCGTGCCGACAGCAGCGCCGACAACACCTACATGCGCAACCAGCTGCAGGAAGCGCGCTGGTTCATCAAGAGCCTGCAGAGCCGCAACGAGACCCTGATGAAGGTGGCGACCCAGATCGTCGAGCACCAGCGCGGTTTTCTCGAATACGGCGAAGAGGCCATGAAGCCGCTGGTCCTGCATGACATCGCCGAGGCGGTGGGCATGCACGAGTCGACCATCTCCCGGGTGACCACCCAGAAGTTCATGCACACCCCGCGTGGCATCTACGAACTCAAGTATTTCTTCTCCAGCCACGTCAGCACCGCCGAGGGGGGCGAATGCTCCTCCACCGCGATCCGCGCGATCATCAAGAAATTGGTGGCGGCGGAAAACGCGAAAAAGCCGTTGAGTGACAGCAAGATCGCTGGTTTACTGGAATCGCAAGGTATACAAGTCGCTCGTCGCACGGTGGCTAAGTATCGGGAATCCCTGGGTATCGCTCCGTCCAGCGAACGCAAGCGTCTCATCTGACGCGTCCTGATGTGTGACCGTGCTTCGTTCGACCCGTGTCATGTCGGCGAGCAGCTTCGCCGATCGCAGCCCGGCAATAAGGAGAAGCGGTATGCAAGTCAACATCAGTGGCCATCAGCTTGAAGTGACAGAAGCCCTGCGTGACTACATCGGCGAGAAACTCGCCCGCCTCGAACGGCACTTCGACCGTATCACCAACGTCCAGGTCATTCTGGAAGTGGACAAGCTCAAGCAGAAAGCCGAAGCCACCCTGCACGTCGCCGGCGCCGCGGTGGTTGCCAATGCCGAGCACGACGACATGTATGCCGCCATCGATCTCCTGGCCGACAAGCTCGACCGCCAACTGATTAAACACAAGGAAAAATCGATCGAACGCCAGCAGGGCGTCGGCGTCCGCTGAGGTTTCGATCGCCGCTTTATGATCAGACTCGAAAACATCCTGACCCCCGGCCGCACCCAGACGGATGCGCCGGGTGGCAGCAAAGCCGCTGTACTGGAACGCATCGCCGAACTGGCCGCGCAGGAACTGCCCGGCCACGACGCGGCGCACATCCATGAATGCCTGATGGCGCGCGAGCGCCTGGGTTCGACCGGTTTCGGCAACGGCATTGCCATTCCCCACTGCCGCCTGGCGGGTCTGCAGCAACCGCTGTGCGTGCTCTTCCACCTGCAGCAACCGGTCGACTTCGACTCCCTGGACGGCGCTCCGGTAGACCTGGTGTTCGTCCTGCTGGTCCCGGAAGCCGCCACCGAGCAGCACCTCACGCTGCTGCGCCAGATCGCCGGCATCCTCGATCGCGCCGACATCCGCGAGCGGCTGCGCAAGGCCAGGGACAGTCAGGCGCTCTATCAGATCGTCGTCGAGGCCCAGAGCGGACACTGACATGCACCTCATCATCGTGAGCGGACGTTCCGGGTCGGGCAAGAGTACGGCGCTCAACGTGCTTGAGGACAATGGCTTCTATTGCATCGACAACCTGCCGGCTAGCCTGCTGCCCGATCTGGCCCAGCATGCGCTGACCGACATGGAGCGCCCCCAGCCCAAGGTCGCCCTCTCCATCGATGCGCGCAACCTGCCCAGTCAGTTGCAACGCTTTCCCGAATTGCTCGAACAGGTGCGCAGTCGCAACATCCGCTGCGACGTCCTCTACCTGGATGCCGATGACCAGGCGCTGCTCAAGCGCTTTTCCGAGACGCGCCGCCGGCATCCGCTGTCGAACCAGGAAAGGTCCCTGGCCGAGGCCATTCACGACGAACAGGTGCTGCTGTCGCCCATCGCCGACCTGTCCGACCTGAAGATCGACACCACCCACCTGAATCTCTATCAGCTGCGCGACATCCTCAAGTTGCGCCTGCTGAACGCGCCGGAGCCCGGTACCGCCTACCTGGTGGAATCCTTTGGCTTCAAGCGCGGGCTGCCGGTGGACGCGGACATGGTGTTCGATGTGCGCTTCCTGCCCAATCCCTACTGGAAACCGGACCTGCGCGACTTTTCCGGACTGGATGCGCCGGTACGCGACTATCTCGAGCAACAGCCCGAGGTAGAGACCCTGTACAATGACATCCGCGATTACCTGGTGAAGTGGCTGCCGCGTTTTGCCGCCAACAACAGGTCCTATGTGACCGTCGCCATTGGTTGTACCGGTGGTCATCACCGCTCGGTCTATCTGGCCGATCGCCTGGGTCGCGAACTCAAAGACCTGCTCAAGAACGTCCAGATTCGTCACCGCGATCTCTGACGCCCGTTTTGTTTCGACAAGGACAGACTCAATGCCTGCCCAACAGATCACCATCATCAACAAGCTGGGCCTGCACGCGCGTGCGGCTGCCAAGTTCGTCGGCGTGGCCGGCCGCTATCCCGCCAGCATTCGCGTCGGTCGCAGTGGCGAGCCGCCCGTGGATGGCAAGAGCATCATGGCGGTCATGATGCTGGCCGCTGGCAAGGGCACGGTGCTGCAACTGGAAACTGAGGGTGAACAGAGCGACGAGGCCATGCGTGCCCTGGTCGAGCTGATCAACAACTACTTCGACGAAGGTGAGTGATCGGCCCTGCTCCAGCATCGCCCAATAAAAAAGCCGCCCGAAGGCGGCTTTTTTATTGGGCGTCGACTCAGGCGTTCAGCGCCGCTTCGTAGCGACGGGTCACTTCCGGCCAGTTGATGACGTTGAAGAAGGCGCCGATGTACTCGGGACGGCGGTTCTGGTAGCGCAGGTAGTAGGCGTGCTCCCAGACGTCCAGGCCGAGGATCGGGGTGTTGCCGGTCATCAGCGGGCTGTCCTGGTTGCCGGTGCTCTCGACCACCAGCTTCTTCTCGGGGGTGACGCTCAGCCAGGCCCAGCCACTGCCGAAGCGGGTCAGGGCAGCCTTGGTGAAGGCTTCCTTGAAGGCATCGAAGCCGCCCAGCTGGGACTCGATGGCTTCGGCCAGGGCGCCTTCGGGCTTGCCACCGGCGTTGGGGGCCATCACGGTCCAGAACAGGCTGTGGTTGGCATGGCCGCCACCGTTGTTCTGCACGGCGCCGCGCTTGTCCTGGGGCAGCTTGTCCAGCTGGCGAACCACGTCTTCGGCCGACAGGTTGGCGAACTCGGTGCCTTCCAGCGCCGCGTTCAGGTTGTTGATGTAGGTCTGGTGATGCTTGGTATGGTGGATTTCCATGGTCTGGGCATCGACGTGCGGTTCCAGCGCGTCGTAGGCGTAGGGCAGCTGAGGCAGAGTATGCGGCATGCGGATTGTCTCCATGGTGGCTTTGGTATGGACCCATCGCCCTTGGGCGATGGGGTGTACGGCTGGTGCGCCACGGCGCACCGTCTGAAGCCTGGGCCGTCCGGTCAGCGGATTCGACCGCACGGCTATGTCCTAGTGCATTGCTAGGATACTAACGAGTAACGGGGTGGGCTGTCTCGCGTTCGACAGGATTTTCCTTTCCACGACGTCTGCGGCGACCTGCAACTAGCTGCCCGCCAGGGTCATGCCATCGATCAACACCGAGCCGGTGCGCAGACTGCCGCGGCGTTCCACGTCGCTGCCCACGGCCAGGACCTGGCGGAACATGTCGCCCAGCCGTCCGGCGATGGTGACCTCCTGGACCGGAAACTGGATCTCGCCATTCTCGATCCAGAAGCCGCCCGCGCCACGGGAATAGTCACCGGTGACCAGGTTGGTGCCCTGCCCCATCATTTCCGTGACCAGAAAGCCGGTGCCCATCTGCCGGATCAGTTCGGCCTGATCCGCCGTGCCGTGGCTGACATGGAGGTTGTGCACGCCGCCGGCATTGGCCGTGCTCTGCATGCCCAGCTTGCGCGCGGAATAGCTGCCGAGCACATAGGACACCAGGCGGCCGTTCTCGACGAAGGGCTTGGCGTAGGTGGCCAGCCCCTCGCCGTCGAAGGCGGCACTGCCCAGGGCGCGCGGCAGGTGCGGCCGCTCGTCCAGGGTCAGCCACTCGGGAAACACCTGCTGGCCCAGGGCGCCTTCGAGGAAGGACGACTTGCGATAGAGGTTGCCGCCGGAGATGGCGGCGAGAAAGGTGCCAAACAGACCGGCCGCCATTTCCGGGGAAAACAGCACCGGGACCTTGGCGGTGGGCACCGGCCGCGCGCCCAGGCGACTCACGGCACGCTCGGCGGCGCGGCGGCCGATTTCCTCGGCACTCATCAACTCGCTGCCGATCCGGTTGACGTCGTAGTAGTAGTCGCGCTGCATGGCCTCGCCACTGCCGGCGATCATCACGCAGCTCAGGCTGTGGCGGGTGCTGGCATAGCCGCCGACGAAACCGTGGCTGTTGCCGTACACCCGGCAGCCCTGGTGGGTGTTGAGGGTGGTGCCGTCGGCGTTGCCGATGCGACTGTCGGCGGCATAGGCCGCCGCTTCACAGGCCAGGGCCTGCTCGATGGCCTGCTCGGGGGTGATGTCCCAGGGATGATAGAGGTCGAGATCGGGCAGCTCGCCGCGCGCCATCAGCTCGGCGTCGGCCAAGCCCGCGCAGGGATCCTCGGAGGTGTGCTTGGCGATGGCCAGGGCCGCGGCCACGGTTTCGCGGATCGCCTCGGGACCGGTGGCGGAGGTGCTGGCCGAGCCTTTGCGCTGACCGGCATAGAGGGTGATACCGAAGCCCTGGTCGCGATTGAATTCGACCGTTTCCACCTCGCCCTTGCGCACCGAGGTGGACAGACCCTGGTCGACCGAGACGGCCACTTCACCGGCACTGGCGCCCTGGCGCCGGGCCTCGGCCAGGATGGCCTCGACCTGTTCGCGCAATTCGGGGAGCGCGGCGGGACCCACGGCGGCGTTGCGATTCATGACGTTCTCCTTACGGACGGCGCCGGCCAGGCCGGACAACCGTGCGGCAACTCGTTATGATGGCGCCCATTCTTAGCTGGACCCCATAGTTCATGGTTGATTCTTACGACGACGACGCGCCGCTGGGCGAAAAGAGCAAGACACAGGTCAAGCGCGAGCTGCATGCGCTGCAGGATCTGGGCGAACGCCTGGCCGGCCTGCCGGCCGAGCAGCTGGACCGCCTGCCGCTGACCGATCCGCTGCGCAAGGCCCTGGCCGACGCGCCCAAGCACAAGACGCACATCGCGCGCAAAAGGCATATCCAGTACCTGGGCAAACTGATGCGCGACCAGGACCTGGAAGCCATCCTGGCGCTGGCCGACCAGATGGACACCTCGACGCGGCAGTACAACGAGCGCTTCCATGCCCTGGAGCGCTGGCGCGACCGCCTGATCGCCGAGGGCGACCAGGCGCTGGAAGCCTTCGTGGCGCTGTATCCGGAAACCGATCGCCAGCATTTGCGCGGCCTGGTGCGGCATGCCCAGCACGAGGCCGCGCACAACAAGCCGCCCGCGGCGGCGCGCAAGGTGTTCAAGTACATCCGCACCCTCGACGAGAGCCAGCGCGGTCTGCGCTAGGTCTCTGTCCGCGATGGCCACGGCCGGCGCCCGCATCAGGCGCCGGTGCCGCCCACGGTGATGGCATCGATCTTCAGGGTCGGCTGACCCACGCCCACCGGCAGTGACTGGCCGTCCTTGCCGCAGGTCCCTACCCCCGCATCCAGCGCCAGGTCGTTGCCGACCATGGACACCCGGTTCATGACCTCGGGGCCGTTGCCGATCAGGGTGGCGCCCTTCACCGGGCGACCGAGCTTGCCGTTCTCGATCAGATAGGCCTCGTTGGTGGTGAAGACGAACTTGCCGCTGGTGATGTCCACCTGACCGCCGCCCAGGCTGGCGCAATAGATGCCCTTCTCCACCGAGGCGATGATCTCGGCCGGATCGCTCTGGCCGGCCAGCATGTAGGTGTTGGTCATGCGCGGCATGGGCAGGTGCGCATAGGATTCGCGGCGACCGTTGCCGGTGGGCGCCACGCCCATCAGCCGGGCGTTGAGCTTGTCCTGCATGTAGCCCTTGAGGATGCCGTTCTCGATCAGCACGTTATAGCCGCTGGGGGTGCCCTCGTCGTCGATGGACAGGGATCCGCGACGATCCGGCAGGGTACCGTCGTCGACGATGGTGCACAGCGAGGACGCCACCTGGCGACCGAGCTGGCCGCTGTAGTTGGAGCTGCCCTTGCGGTTGAAGTCGCCTTCCAGGCCATGGCCGACCGCCTCGTGCAGCAGCACGCCGGACCAGCCGGCGCCCAGGACCACCGGCAGGGTGCCCGCCGGGGCCGCGGTGGCTTCGAGGTTGACCAGCGCCTGGCGCACCGCTTCGCGGGCATAGCCCAGGGCGCGGTCGTCACGCTGGAAATAGCGGTAGTCGCAGCGACCGCCGCCGCCGCTGTTGCCGCGCTCGCGGCGGCCGTTCTGCTCGACGATGACACTGACGCCCAGGCGTACCAGCGGGCGTACGTCGGCCGCCAGGGTGCCGTCGACCGCGGCCACCAGGGTGCGCTCCCAGACCCCGGCCAGGCTGATGGTGACCTGCTGGATACGCGGGTCCAGGGCGCGGGTCGCCTCGTCCAGCTGCTTCAGGAAGCTGACCTTGGTGGCGCGATCCAGCACCTCGAGGGGATTGTCCTGGCCATAGAGCCGCTGCGCCGGCTCCACCGCGCGAAACGCCTGGACCTGGCCCTCGGCGCCGCTGCGGGAAATGGAACGCGCGGCCTGGGCGGCCAGATCCAGGGCCTCGCCGGTAATGGCGTTGCTGTAGGCGAAACCGGTCTTCTCGCCGGACAGCGCCCGCACCCCGACGCCCTGGTCGAGGTGGAAACCGCCTTCCTTGACGATGCCATCCTCCAGCAGCCAGGACTCGGAGACGATGCTTTGGAAATACAGGTCGGCGGCGTCGATGCCGGGCCCGGCCAGACGCTGCAGCACGGGTTGCAGATCGTCCACCGCGAGTCCGCCGGGGCCCAGCAGGGCCGAGCCGACGCTATTCAGGTAATCACTCATGGAAACTCCAAACGACGCCAACAGGGGCGCCGGAACGATGAAAGGGTCGCGAGGTGACCTCTAGCCTACTCGCGGAAGTGACTGATCCCTGATGCAAAAGACCAATGGGCGCCATTGCCGTTCGGCTCCTAGTGGCCAGCCAGGCGCGCCGGCGCGAAGCGGCGGTGCTGGATGACGGGCATTCGCTGGCGCAATCGGCCCTGGCGCTCGGCATCGCGCTCGATGAGCAGCACGGCCTCGCCACTGGCCTGGACGGCAAGCACCTCGCCCCAGGGATCCACGGCCATGGCGTGGCCCCACGTCGTGCGGCCATTGGCATGGACACCGCCCTGGGCGGCGCCCAGCAGGTAGCTCTGGGTCTCCACCGCCCGGGCGCGCAGCAATAGCTCCCAATGGGCCTGGCCAGTGGGCACGGTAAAGGCCGAGGGGGCGCTGATCAGCTCCGCACCGGCGGCGCGCAGGGCGCCGTAGAGTTCGGGAAAGCGCAGGTCGTAGCAGACGGTCAGGCCCAGGCGGCCGACCGGGGTATCCACCACCGTGAGGGTCTCACCGGCGGCATAGTGATCGGATTCGCGATAGCTGCCCTGGCTGTCGCTGACGTCGGCATCGAAGAGATGCAGCTTGTCATAGCGGGCGACGCGGCGACCCTGGTCGTCGAACAGCAGCGAACAGGCACAGGGCTTGCCCTCGGTCGCGCCGTCGGGCAGCAGCGGCAGGGTACCGGCGAGCAACCAGAGCCCCAGCTCGCGCGCCCGACCGGAGAGCCAGGGCAGGATCTCGCCCTGCCCCAGCGCCTCGGCCCGCGCCAGTTCGGCAGGGGCTGGATGGCCGATGGCGACGAAGTTTTCCGGCAGCACCGCCAGGCGCGCGCCCGCTCCGGCAGCGCGTTCGAGCAGTCGCTCGGCGGCGCGCAGATTGGCCGCCACCGCGGGACCGCTGACCATCTGCAGGATGGCTATGGACATGCAGGCACTCCAGAAGGGAGCGTCCATCCTAAGCAGCGGCGCGGCCGCAGGGCAATGCTCAATCGCGCTTGCCCGTGGTCATGGTCGGATTCTGCCAGGGGCCTTCGATATGGTAGTTGATGCTGGCCATGCGCGTGATGCGATCGCCGATCAGCCGATCGACGATGAACAGCGCGCCACCGATGGCCGGCGCCCCAGCGATCAGCGCGGCCAGCGGCAGGGAGTTGCTGACCGGCAGCCCCACCTTGAGGTTGGCATCGACCCGGTTGCTGGCCATGTCCAGCAGGCCTTGCAGACTCATCTCGGCACCCGGCCCGCTGAGGCTGATGGGCTTGCGGGTGCGGAAGGCACCCTGCTGGGCGTCGAGCACCCCGGTGATGCTGTCGTAACTCAGGCCCTTGCCGAACAGATCGGAGAAATCCAGCCGCAGGCGGCGGCGGATGGATTCGAAATTGAGCAGACCGAAGATGCGCAGCGCCGAGGCCGTGCCTTCCACCTGGCGCAACTGGCCGTCATTGAAGCGGGCATCGAGGCTGCCATTGAGCCGGGCCAGGGCGACATAGGCTGGCGAGCCGGGCCAGTCGACCCGGGCATCCAGGCGGAAATCGCGACTGGTGACGCTGGAGGCGAAATTCCAGCCCAGCAGGATATCGGCGATGTTGCCGCCGGCGAGGCGGCCCTGGTAGTAGCTGTGGGTTGCACCTGGCGCGCCTTCCCAGCGGAGCGCGCCCTGTACCTTGAGGCCCCGCAGGTCGAGATCCAGGGCGTTGAAGTTGGCGCCCGAGGGCGAAGGCCTGAGCTGCAGGCGCTGGGCACCCACCAGACGGCCACCCAGCTCCAGGCGATCGATGACCAGATTCAGCGCCGGCAGGCTGCGCGGATCGACGTCGGCCAGCGGATCGGGGCGCGGCGCCTCGCTTTCCACCGAGGGATCCGCCGGCGTCTGGGGAATGCGTAGGTGCTGCAGGTTGATGTCGATCGGCTGGCCGGTCTGGCGCGGGATGCGCACCTGGCCGGCGATGGTCTGGCTGGCCAGGCCGAGTTGCCAGGCAGAGCCCTGGGGTTCATAGGTGAGCCGCAGGTTGTCGATCTGTTGCCCGAACGCCAGGAAGCGCCCGAAGTTGAGATCGCCCCGCCCGAGGCTGGAGACGTCCAGGGTATTGCCACCGCCCGGCCCTGCACTGCCGCCGCTCCCCGCCCTGCCATAGCGCTGGTAGATGTCCTGCCAGGCGGCCAGATCGAATTCCGCCAATTGCCCGCGCAGGTCGTAGCCGGCGGCGGTGGGCAGATTGGCGGTGCCGCCGCCCAGCACGATCTCGCCGCGGCCCTTGGCGATGGCCTTGGGGTCGAGCAGCAGCACGGCATCGGCGAGGCCCTTGTAGGTCGCCTCGACCCGCCGCTCGCCCTCGTTGAGTGCCAGGCTGAAGAAGCCGTCACGCGCCTCGTCGGCGTGTTTGCCGAAGGGCGCCGGCAGATCGACGGTCACCCCGCGCAGATCCGAGGTGACCGCCAGTTCGCTGTGCTCGGCCAGGATCAGGCCGAGGCGATAGCCGAGCAGGCCACGCGCCGGGATGGGCCGACCTTCGCTGCCCAGCCAGCGCGCCAGCTGGTCGACGTCGACCCGGCCGTCCACCACCAGCCGGGTGCGCGGATCGTCGGGTTTACCCTCGGCCAGCGCCTGACCGCGAATGGGCTGATCGAAGACCCGCGCATGGATGTCGGGGGCACTGAGGCCGCTGCGGGTGTCGTAGCGGAAGGTGCCGCGCAGCTCGGTGAGGGTCAGCGGGGGATCGGCCAGCTCCAGGCGCGCCTTGTCCGGTGTCAGCTCGACCACCACCACCGGTGGCTGCCCCTTGGCCAGGGGGATGTCCAGATTCAGGCTGCTGTTGGCGAGCGCGCCCTCGCCCTTCCAGCCGGCAAAGACCTTGGCGGTCGGCAGCGGCGTTTCCTGAAGGATCTTCAGGCCATCGCGTACGCTGCTGTCGAGTAGCGCGCTGAGCCGCAGGTGGGGTGCGCTGCCATCGTGCAGCAGCGGAATGCGCGCCTCGACGTCCCTGACCCGGGTGTCGAGGATGCGGCCTTCGGGGAACTGCACCTTGACCCCGTCGCTTTCGATGAAGACATCGCCGCGCGCCTCGCGCAGGGCGGGCCAGCCGGGCTGGTAGGCCAACTGGGCGTCGTGCACCCGGAAGAACAGACTCATGGTGCGCGAGTGCGCCGGCGAGCCGTGGCGCAGCGAACCCTGGTACTGGTAGATGCCCTCGTCGATGCGGCCGCCGACGATGGCGGTGGTCAGCCACTGGGCCAGCTCCGGGCTGAAATCCGTGGCCGGCAGCTTGGTCGGCAGGTACTTGCGGGTGTAGCTGGCGTCGCCATCCTTGAGGCCGACGCGCAGGTCCATGTAGCTGTCCACTTCGGGATGCAGGCCGAGCTGGATATGCATGTCGCCACTGGCGGCGCCTTCCGGCCCGGTGACCTGCATCAGGGCGCTGCCCAGGGTGAAGCGCTGGTCGTCGAGACTCCAGGTCAGCCGCGCCCTGGCGGTGCGATAGCGCCAGGGCTCGGGAAAGAGGTCGCTCAGGTGCAGCATGAAGTCGGTGGTATCCAGGCGCAATTCGCCACCGCCCAGGCTGCCGCTCAGGCTGCCGGTGACGCCCTCGGCGGCCGGGGCGCCGTGATAGGCGGCAAAGCCCACCCGTTCCAGGTTGGCCGCATAGGTCAGGCGCTCGCGCAGCGGCTTCTGCGGATAGAAGTCGGCGTTGAGGTTGCGCAACTGGCCATGGGGCGCCAGGGCCTGGAGCGCCTGGGCGACCGGCGCCGGCAGGGGCGCCAGGTCCCGCGCCAGCCTGGCGGCCTGCCTGAGATCCAGCTGGTCGCCGCGCACCTGCAGGTGCTGGGCGGTGCTGTCATAGCCCAGGCCATAGCGGGCCTCCAGCGGCTTGCCGTCGAGCTGGGCCTTGAGCGCCAGGGCTCCACGGTACTGGCTGGCGTCACCGGCCTGCTGGTCGGCGTCCAGGGTCAGGCCCTGCAGGCGCACCGGAGGATGATCGGCATAGGCGAGCGTCAATTCATCCGCCTTCAGGCGCAGGTGCGAGCGCTCTAGTCGACCTTCGGCCCAGGCGAACCAGAGCTCGCCTTCCGCCTGGGCACGCCGCAGTTGCCACTGCCGGGTCAGGGCCGCCGGCACCCAGCGGGACCAATCGCTGGCGGGCAGGCTGAGATAGCCTTCGACGGTACTGGCACGCCAGTCTTCGGGACGCGGCATGGCGGTGAAGTGCGCCGCTACCGTGCCACCGTCGGGCAGCCGGAAACGGGTCGCCAGTTCCAGGGCGCCGCTGAGCTGCCGGGACAGACTGGCCTCGGCATACCTCAGGGTCACCGGCGAACCCTGCTGGGGAATCAGGCTGAGCTGGCTGTCCAGCAGACTGGCATGGCCCAGACGTGCCAGGCCATCGAGCAGCGGACCCGGATCGAAGGGCTTGGCATCCGGCGCTCGCGGCGGCAGGCCGCGCAATTGCCAATGCCCCTGGGCGTCTTCCTGCAGGACCAGATGGACGCCATCGACCTGCACGGACTTGAGCCGCAGCTGACGATGCCAGAGGCTGCCGAAGACATCCGGCACCACCTGGAGATGATCCAGCTGCACCATGCCCTCGCCGCGACCCAGGGACAGATCGCGCAGGATCAGCACCGGATTCCAGCGGGCCCAGCGTCCTTCGAGCCGGCCCAGGCGCACCGGCTCGCCGAGCACCGCCGCAGCGCGTGACTCGACTTCATCGCGGTATTCGCCGACCCAGGGCATGAGCAACCGCCCCAGGCCGAGGTAGAGCGTCAACAGGACGAGCACCAGCAGCGCCAGACCCAGCGCGCCGCGTTTGAGCAGGGACATCAAGACCCGGACCTAGAGCAGCACGACATCGTACTGCTCCTGGGAATACATGGTCTCGACCTGGAATTTGACGGTGCGGCCGATGAAGGCCTCGAGATCGGCGACGTTGCCCGATTCCTCGTCCAGCAGCCGATCCACCACCTTCTGGTTGGCCAGCACCAGGTAGGAATTGGCCTGGTAGGCCCGCGCCTCGCGCAGGATCTCGCGGAAGATCTCGTAGCAGATCGTCTCGGCGGTGCGCAGGATGCCGCGCCCCTGGCAGTTGGCGCAGGGCTCGCAGAGCACCTGGGACAGGCTCTCGCGGGTGCGCTTGCGGGTCATCTGCAAGAGGCCCAGTTCGGTGATGCCGATGATGTTGGTTTTGGCATGGTCGCGTTCGAGCTGCTTTTCCAGGGTACGGATCACCTGGCGCTGGTGCTCTTCGTCTTCCATGTCGATGAAGTCGATGATGATGATGCCGCCGAGATTGCGCAGCCGCAGCTGGCGGGCGATGGCGGTGGCCGCCTCCAGATTGGTCTTGAAGATGGTCTCTTCCAGATTGCGATGGCCGACGAAGGCGCCGGTGTTGACGTCGATGGTGGTCATGGCCTCGGTGGGGTCGATCACCAGATAGCCACCGGACTTGAGCAGCACCTTACGCTCCAGGGCCTTCTGGATCTCGTCTTCCACGCCATAGAGGTCGAAGATCGGCCGCTCGCCCGGATAGTGCTCCAGCCGCGTCGCCACCTCGGGCATCAGCTCCTCGACGAACTGGCCGATGCGCTGGAAATTCTCGCGACTGTCGACGCGGATCTTTTCCGTGCGCGGCCCGACCAGATCGCGCAGGGCGCGCAAGGCCAGGGTCAGGTCTTCGTAGATGGGCACCGGCGTCGGTCCCTGGAGGTTTCCGGAGATCTGCTGCCAGAGCCGCCGCAGGTAGCGGATGTCGGCGAGGATGTCTTCTTCGCGCGCCGCCTCGGCGGCGGTGCGCAGGATGAAGCCGCCCTCGTGCTCGATGCCCTCGCTCTCCACGCAGCGCGCCATGATCGCCTTGAGGCGCTCGCGCTCGGCTTCGTCCTCGATCTTCAGCGAGATGCCGACGTGGGAGGTGCGCGGCATGTAGACCAGGTAGCGCGAGGGGATCGACAGGTGGGTAGTGAGGCGGGCGCCCTTGGTGCCTATGGGATCCTTGGTGACCTGCACCACCAGCGTCTGGCCCTCGCGTACCAGGGCGTTGATGCTTTCCACCGCCGCACCTTCGCGCTGGGAGATCTCGGCGGCGTGGATGAAGGCCGCACGCACCAGGCCGATGTCGATGAAGGCCGCCTGCATGCCCGGCAGCACCCGCACCACCCGCCCGCGATAGATGTTGCCGACGATGCCGCGTCTCAGGGTGCGCTCTACGTGCACCTCCTGCAGCACACCGTTTTCCACGACGGCGACACGGGACTCCATGGGCGTGATGTTGATGAGGATCTCTTCGCTCATGGAGGACTCTTGGACGACGTGGAAGGGCAGAAAGGGGACCGTGGCGCCTGGCGCCTCAGGACGGGGTATTCGGCCGTCAGACAGACCGCCAACAAGGGATGGCGAAAGCGCTCAGCAGTTCCGCCGTCTCGCACAGCGGCAGCCCTACCACGGCGCTGTAACTACCCACCAGGCCGCGCACGAAGACCGCGCCGGCGCCCTGGATGGCGTAGCTGCCGGCCTTGTCGCCCGGCTCGCCGGTGTCCCAGTAGCGTTCGGCCTCGCCGGCCGCCAGGGGGCGGAATTCCACCTCGGCGGACACCACGCGACTCAGGCAGCGCTCGCCATCGGCGACGGCGACGCCGGTCACCACCCGGTGCCGACGTCCGCTGAGCGCGGCGAGCATGGCCAGGGCGTCGGCGCGATCCCGGGGTTTGCCGAGCAGCTGGTCATCGAGCACCACGCAGGTATCGGCGCCCAGCACGCAGCCAGCGGAGGCACCGGCCAGCACCTGCCAGCCCATGGCCGCCTTGGCCCGCGCCAGGCGTTCGACATAGGCGTCCGCCGCCTCCCCCGAATGCGGGGTTTCGTCCACCGTTGCGGCGACCTTCTGAAAGGCCACGCCGATCTGTTCGAGCAGTTCGGCGCGGCGGGGCGAAGCGGAGGCGAGGTAGAGCTGGGACATCGACAACAACCAGACGGCGGGGGGATGACGGGAGAATGCCAGCCTGTTGCAGGTGAAACCAGCCTAGGCTTTGTCTGACAAGTGCTGCGCTCGATCATGCGGCGGTAAAAATCAACTCGGAAGGCTCATCTACCCTTCGTGAGCTCGTGCGCGAGCCCGGTCCGCTTCCTCGCTGCCTTGATTCGCTAGCGCTCATCCTTCGGGCCAGCCTTCGGCCGTCACTCGTTGGTCGTCGCGCCTTGCCTGACCTTCGCTCGGCGACTTTTCAGACGAGCCTCAGTTGACGCCGAATCTGAGGCGCAGTCCGCGCAGCAGCAGATAGATCCACGGCCAGAGCAGCGCGCTGACCAGCGAGGGGGTGAGAAACACCAGGGTCGGTGGCCGGCTGCCGGCCAGGGCATTGAGCCACAGCGCCAGCAACTGGGCGATGCCGTAGACCACCAGCAGCACGAAACTCTGCTGCCAGATGGGAAAGGCCCGCAGCCGCTGCGCCAGGGAGCGCACGAGAAAGACCACCAGGCTCAGTACCAGGGCGGTCTGGCCCAGCAGGTTGCCGTAGAGGACGTCTTCGGCGATGCCCATCGTCCAGGCGGTGAACAGGCCGACGCGGTGCGGCAGGGTCAGGGTCCAGAACGTCAGCAACATGGCCAGCCACAGCGGCCGGCCGATCTCCATGAACTCGGGCATGGGCACGACGGACAGCAGCAACCCGACCAACAGGGTGAGCCAGATCACCCACCCGTTGTGGCCGATGCGCAGCGCCATCAACGATCACCCTCGTCCGGCAGTTCCGGTGCGGGTTGCTGGGTCCGGCGCTGCGGTTGGGTGGCGTTAGCTGCCGGGTGGCCGGGCGTGGCGGTCGCGCCCGACGCCGGTGGCTTGGCCGGCGTCGCCGGATGAGCCGCGTTGCCACTCGCATTCGCGGGCGGCTTGGTCGGCGTGGCGGGATGGGCCGAGCTGCTGCCCTGGCCCGCGGGCGGCTTGACCGGCGTCGCGCTGCGACTGCCGGTGCCGGTGCCGGTAGCGGGCGCCGGCGTGGCGTTGGCGGCCGCCGGCTGCGCAGCCGAGGCGCCGGCCGGCGGCGGATTCGCCGGCGCCGCCGGGCGCTGGGCCGCATGGCGATCGGCGGCTTCCTGGGCCTCGGCGGCATCGTTGGCGCGCTGCTCCGGCGTGCGGGTATCGCTGAACACCAGCAGCATGTAGCGGCTGCGATTGAGCTTGGCGGTGGGAATGGCGCGCACCACGGCGAAGGGTTGCCCCGAGTCGTGGATCACCTTGGACACGGTGGCCACCGGATAGCCCGCCGGAAAGCGCTGGCCCAGGCCGGAACTCACCAGCAGGTCGCCTTCCTTGATGTCGGCGGTGTCGGCCACATAGCGCAGTTCCAGCCGCTCGGGATTGCCGGTACCGACGGCGATGGCGCGCAGGCCGTTGCGATTGACCTGCACCGGAATGCTGTGGGTCACGTCGGTGAGCAGCAGCACCCGCGCCGAATAGGGCATCACCTCCACCACCTGGCCCATCAGGCCGCTGGCGTCGAGCACCGGCTGGCCGACGAAGACGCCGTCCTTCGCGCCCTTGTCGATGATGATGCGGTGGGTGTAGGGATTGGGGTCGACGCCGATCAGTTCGCCGACCAGCACCTTGTCGTCCACCAGGGCGGCGGAATTGAGTAGCTCGCGCAGGCGCACGTTCTGTTCGGTGAGGGCGGCGAGTTTCTGCAGGCGGCGCTGCAGCAGCAGTTGCTCAGCCTTGAGCCGCTCGTTTTCCGCCATCAGTTCGGTGCGGCTGGAAAACTGGTCGCTGACGCCTTCCCAGGCGCGCAGGGGGAAACCCGCCACCTCATAGAGGGGCGAAAGGACCAGTGCCAGTTCGCTGCGTACCGGTTTCAGGTAGTCGAAGCGCGCGTCGGTGACCATGACACCCACCGAAAGGGCGGCCAGGATCAGCAGACGAATGCCCAGCGCCGGGCTTTTGCTGAAAATCGGCTTGATGGTGAGTTCCTCGCAGAACGCGCCCCGCTCCGGCCGCCAGGAGCAGCCGGAGCGGGGCCTGTAGCCTGGAACTGCCTTATTCGGTGGACAGCAGGTCCATGGCGTGGCGATCCATCATGTCCAGCGCCTTGCCGCCGCCACGGGCCACGCAGGTCAGCGGGTCTTCGGCGACGATCACCGGCAGCCCGGTTTCCAGCGACAGCAGCTTGTCCAGGTCGCGCAGCAGGGCGCCACCACCGGTCAGCACCAGGCCACGCTCGGCGATGTCGGAGGCCAGCTCCGGCGGCGACTGCTCCAGGCAGCTCTTGACCGCCTGGACGATGGTCGCCAGGGATTCCTGCATGGCTTCGAGCACCTCGGTGGAATTGAGGGTGAAGCTGCGCGGTACGCCTTCGGCCAGGTTGCGGCCCCGGACGTCGATCTCGCGGACCTCGCCGCCCGGATAGGCGGTACCGATTTCCTGCTTGATGCGTTCGGCGGTGGATTCGCCGATCAGGCTGCCGTAGTTGCGGCGCACGTAGGTGACGATGGCTTCGTCGAAGCGATCGCCGCCGACGCGGACGGATTCGGCATAGACCACGCCGTTCAGCGAGATCAGGGCGATCTCGGTGGTGCCGCCGCCGATGTCGACGACCATGGAGCCATGGGCTTCCTCGACCGGCAGACCGGCGCCGATGGCCGCGGCCATCGGCTCCTCGATCAGGAACACCTCACGGGCACCCGCGCCCAGCGCGGATTCGCGAATGGCGCGGCGCTCGACCTGGGTCGACTTGCAGGGCACGCAGATCAGCACCCGCGGACTGGGCTGCAGGAAGCTGTTCTCGTGCACCTTGTTGATGAAGTATTGCAACATCTTTTCGCAGACGCTGAAGTCGGCGATGACGCCGTCCTTCATCGGGCGGATGGCGGCAATGTTGCCCGGCGTCCGACCAAGCATGCGCTTGGCGTCGGTACCGACGGCGACGACGCTCTTCTGGTTGCCATGGGTACGGATGGCGACGACCGACGGCTCGTTGAGCACGATGCCACGCTCGCGGACATAAATCAGGGTGTTGGCGGTTCCCAGGTCGATCGACAGATCGCTGGAGAACATGCCACGCAATTTCTTGAACATGAGGTGACCCTAGGCGGTGACAAGCAGGCACGCGACAGGACAAACGTGCGGGTAAAAAAGTGCGGCAGACTCTAACAATCGCAGGGATTTAGGGCAAGGCGCCGATATGCTAGATTGAGAGCTTTTCCGGGCCGTTAAGCCCCTGTTCAACGCGGCGCCCGACCTGCCCAGCCCGTCTCCAGCATACGCGGCCGCCAACCGGGTCACGCCGCCTTCCTGCTTGGAGAAGCCGATGGCGCTCGAACGCACCGACGTCGAAAAGATCGCTCACCTGGCCCGTCTGGGTCTCGATGAAGCGGATCTCGCCGCTACCACCGCCACCCTCAACGACATCCTCGGCCTCGTCGACCAGATGCAGGCCGTGGATACCACGGGTATCGCCCCCCTCGCCCACCCGCTGGAGGCCACCCAGCGCCTGCGACCCGACCAGGCCACTGAAGGCGACCGGCGCGAGGCCTACCAAGCCATCGCCCCGGCCGTGGAAGCCGGCCTGTACCTGGTTCCCAAGGTGATCGAGTGAGACACGACATGCATCAGCTGACCCTGACCGAAATCGCCGCCGCCCTGGCCGCCAAGGATTTTTCCGCCGAGGAACTGACCCGCGGCCTGCTGCAGCGGATCGAGCAGCTCGACCCCCGGCTCAACAGCTTCATCACCGTGACCACCGACCAGGCGCTGGCCCAGGCGCGGGCTGCCGACGCCCGGCGCGCCGCCGGCGAAAACGGCGCCCTGCTCGGTGCGCCGCTCGCCCACAAGGACCTGTTCTGCACCCAGGGGGTGCTGACCAGCTGCGGTTCGAAGATCCTCACCGGCTTCAAGGCGCCCTATGACGCCACCGTGGTGGAGCGGCTGGCCGCGGCTGGCGCCGTCTCCCTCGGCAAGCTGAACATGGACGAATTCGCCATGGGTTCGGCCAACGAATCCAGCCACTACGGCCCGGTGAAGAATCCCTGGGACGTCACCCGGGTGCCGGGTGGCTCTTCCGGCGGCTCCGCCGCGGCCGTGGCCGCGCGCCTGCTGCCGGCCGCCACCGGCACCGACACCGGCGGCTCGATTCGCCAGCCGGCGGCCCTGACCAACCTCACCGGCATCAAGCCCACCTACGGCCGCGTCTCGCGCTGGGGCATGATCGCCTACGCCTCCAGCCTCGATCAGGGCGGCCCGCTGGCGCGCACTGCCGAGGATTGCGCCCTGCTGCTGCAGGCCATGGCCGGTTTCGACCCCAAGGACTCCACCAGCGTCGACCAGCCAGTGGACGACTATCAGGCTGCCCTGCAGCAGCCGCTGAGCGGCCTGCGCATCGGTCTGCCGCGGGAATACTTCGGCGCCGGCCTGGACGCCCGCATCGGCGAGAAGGTGCTGGCCGTGGTCGAGGCGCTCAAGCAGCTCGGCGCCACCGTCAAGGACATCTCCCTGCCCACCCTGCAGCACGCGATTCCGGCCTATTACGTCATCGCCCCGGCCGAGGCCAGCTCCAACCTGTCGCGCTTCGACGGCGTGCGCTTCGGCTATCGCTGCGAGAATCCGGTCAATCTGGAAGATCTCTACAAGAGATCCCGTGGCGAAGGCTTCGGCGCCGAGGTGAAGCGCCGCATCATGGTCGGCACCTATGCCCTGTCGGCCGGCTACTACGACGCCTACTACCTCAAGGCCCAGCGCATCCGCCGGCTGATCAAGAACGACTTCGTCGCGGCCTTCGCCGAGGTCGACGTCATCCTCGGCCCGACCACGCCGAACCTGGCCTGGAAACTCGGCGAGAAGAGCGACGACCCGGTCTCCGCCTACCTCGAGGACCTCTACACCATCGCCGCCAACCTCGCCGGCATTCCGGGCCTGTCGATGCCGGCCGGCTTCGTCGACGGCCTGCCGGTGGGCGTGCAACTGCTCGGCAACTATTTCCAGGAAGGCCGTCTGCTCAACGTCGCCCACCAGTACCAGCAGGTCAGCGACTGGCATCGCCAGGCGCCGAGCGGCTTCTGAGGAAGGATAGAGACATGCAATGGGAAACCGTGATCGGGCTTGAGATCCACGCTCAGCTCAGCACCCAATCGAAGATTTTCTCCGGCAGCGCCACCAGCTTCGGCGCCGAGCCCAATGCCCACGCCAGCCTGGTCGACCTCGGCATGCCCGGCACCCTGCCGGTGCTCAACGCCGAGGCCGTGCGCATGGCCTGCAAGTTCGGCCTGGCCATCGATGCCGAGATCGCCGAGCGCAACGTCTTCGCGCGCAAGAACTACTTCTACCCGGACCTGCCCAAGGGCTACCAGACCAGCCAGATGGATCATCCCATCGTCGGCAAGGGGCACCTGGACATCACCCTGGAAGACGGCACCGTCAAGCGCATCGGCATCACCCGCGCGCACCTGGAAGAAGACGCCGGCAAGAGCCTGCACGAAGACTTCCACGGCATGAGCGGCATCGATCTGAACCGCGCCGGCACGCCGCTGCTGGAGATCGTCTCCGAGCCGGACATCCGCAGCGCCAAGGAAGCCGTGGCCTACGTCAAGGCCATCCATGCCCTGGTGCGCTACCTGGGCATCTGCGACGGCAACATGGCCGAGGGTTCGCTGCGTTGCGACTGCAACGTCTCGGTGCGCCCCAAGGGCCAGGAGGCCTTCGGCACCCGCGCCGAGATCAAGAACGTCAACTCCTTCCGCTTCATCGAGAAGGCCATCAACCACGAGGTCCAGCGCCAGATCGAGCTCCTCGAGGACGGTGGCAAGGTCGTGCAGGAAACCCGCCTGTACGATCCCAACAAGGACGAGACCCGCTCCATGCGGAGCAAGGAAGAAGCCAACGACTACCGCTACTTCCCCTGCCCCGACCTCTTGCCGGTGGTGATCGAGCCGGCCTTCCTGGCCGAGGTGCGCAGTCAGCTGCCCGAGCTGCCGACCGAGAAGCGCGATCGCTTCAAGAGCGAGTACGGGCTGTCGGTCTATGACGCCAGCGTGTTGTCCGCCAGCCGCGAACTGGCCGACTACTTCGAGGAAGTCCAGCGGGTGAGCGGCGATGCCAAGCTGGCGGCCAACTGGGTGATGGGTGAATTGTCGAGCCTGCTCAACAAGCAGGACCTGGACATCGCCCAGGCGCCGGTGAGCGCGGCCCAGCTGGGCGGCCTGATCCTGCGCATCAAGGACGACACCATCTCCGGCAAGATCGCCAAGATGGTGTTCGAGGCACTGGCCGCCGGCGAAGGCGCGAGCGCCGATGCCATCATCGAAGCGAAGGGCCTCAAGCAGGTCACCGACAGCGGTGCCATCGAGGCCATGCTGGACGAGGTCCTGGCCGCCAACGCCGCCCAGGTCGAGCAATATCGCGCCAGCGACGAAGCCAAGCGCGGCAAGATGTTCGGCTTCTTCGTCGGTCAGGCGATGAAGGCTTCCAAGGGCAAGGCCAACCCCGGCCAGGTCAACCAGCTGCTCAAGCAGAAACTGGAAGGCTGACGGCAGTCGCACGGGGTTACGGACCGGGGCTGACAGCCCCGGTCCTGGTGTGGTGTTGCAGACGTTCGCGCAAGAATTAGCGAGTGATTTTTTGACGGTTCGGCGCCGCGACGCGTCATAGCAGAGCTGTGGCGGGGAGCGGCAACGCCGCCGGGACGGTCCACCGCCGCGGCCGAAAAAGCGCCGCCAAAATTGTGTAGATGGCTTCTGAATCACCACACTCATCCCTTAAGCTGCTGCCGGTCGTTTTGCCAGGAGGCATCGAGATGCATCGGATCCACCGTGCCGGACTGCTGTCGCTGGTCCTGCTGTTCGCCGGTTGCGCCAGTCAGGAAAGCTTCCCGCCCACGCTGTCCTCCAGCGCTGTCCATGACTATCAGGACACCGGCATGGCGTCCTTCTACTCCAAGTGGCACGCCGGTCGCCGCACCGCCAGCGGCGAAAAATACGACCCTGGCGCCCTGACCGCCGCCCACCGCACCCTGCCCTTCGGCACCCGCGTCCAGGTCACCAACCTGGCCAACGGCCGCAGTGTGGTGGTCCGCATCAACGATCGCGGCCCGACGGTTCGTCGACGCCTGATCGACCTGTCGCGCAGCGCGGCCGATCGGCTCGACATGGTGGCCGACGGCACCTCCCGGGTCAGCATCCGCAGCCTGGACTGATACGGGCGCTAGCCCTGACAGGCCGGGGCATAGGCCCACAGTAGCCGGGACGGTGTCGCAGCGAGCTGTCGGGCGATGGACGCATAGCGCGGGTCGAGCAGACTGGCCGACCAGTACAGGTTTCTGGCGCCCTGGGGCTGCCAGGGACCCGCATAGCCGGGCAGCCCGGCCTGGGCACGCTGCACATCGAAGCGTACCGTCGTATTGCGGAACTCCTCGTGGCTGCGCTGACCCTGCGCATAAGGCAGCAACCAGTCGAGCGCCCTGGCCAGGGTCTGGCCTTCAGCGCCAGGCAAGTGCAACCAGTCCTCGCCGCGACCCTGGGCTACCGCCGCCGCCAGTACCAGGGGTTCGAGGTCGTAGACGACATAGTGCAGGGCATCGCGCTCACCGAAGTCCAGCACCTCGCCATCGGGCTTGAGATTGACCGACAGCTGCGCCACGAAGGCCGCCCGCGCCCGGGCGAACAGCGCCGGATCGTCCAGCGCACCGGCGGCCAGGGTCGCCAGCTTGATCCTGTGACTCTGCCAGTTGTTGCTCCAGACCCCGTGGGCATTCCCCCGATGCGCCTCCATCTGCTGCAGATAACCCTCGGCCAGGGTCTTGATGAAGGCGCGGGAACGCCGGGCCGTTGCTGCGGGAAGGTCCGCCGCGGTCAGCTGATAGGCAACGATGAGGCTGCTCAGGTTGGTTTCGTCGATGGGCTGGAAGCTGGGCCGATACCCTGGCAGCCAGGCATCGAGATAGCTGCCCAGGCGCGCCAGGGCCACGGCATCGCGACTGTCCCGCCAAGCCAGCGCCAGATCGAGCATGTAGCCGAAATCCCGTACCGCCGCGGCGGACTGGTCGTGGATGCCGGTATGCGGCAGGGTCCCTGCGGTATGGATGACCGGCAGCGCCCGGGGCCCGGCCGCTGGAGGATGACTGACCGCCTGCGCCAGCGCCGCGGCCGAGGGCGGTCTTGCCGCCAGGCAGGTCGTGTGTCCGGGGGATGCAGCCAGGGCGAGATACAGCAGGGCGGCGCTCATGGCGGGGATCTCCAAGCGAAGCGTTGCTCAGGAAAGGGCTGGAGCGCCACCCTGCCCGGCTTCGCGCTCAGGCGCGCTGGCCTGCTCAGCCTCGCACCCGGTCCTTAGCGATAGCTTAAGCCGGTCGCCTCCCGCCGCGTGCTACCAAGGTCTGCCAACCCCGGCGAGCGGGCAAAAAAAAGCCCGCGACCAAGCGACTGGCCGCGGGTTGTGCAACGGGAGGAGAGATGCCGGAGCACCTCCCGGGTAGCGGACCTTACTGCGGACCGAGCTTGTCCATCAGCGCGGCCAGTTGCTCGTATTCGTCCCGCTTGAGATCGGTCAGCGGGGTCCGCACGGGACCGGCGTCGTAGCCGGCGATCTTGGCGCCCGCCTTGACGATGCTGACGGCATAGCCGGCGCAACGGTTGCGGATTTCCAGGTACGGCAGGAAGAAGTCGTCGATCAGCTTGCCAACCGCCTCGTGATCGTCACGGGCGATGGCTTCGTAGAATTGCACGGCGGTCTTGGGAACGAAGTTGAACACGGCCGAGGAATAGACCGGCACGCCCAGCGCCTTGTAGGCGGCGGCATAGACTTCGGCGGTGGGCAGGCCGCCCAGGTAGCTGAAGCGATCGCCCAGGCGACGGCGGATGGCGACCATCAGCTCGATGTCACCCAGGCCATCCTTGTAGCCGATCAGGTTCGGGCAGCGCTCGGCCAGTTGCTCCAGGTGATGGGGCTGCAGGCGGCAGACGTTGCGGTTGTAGACCACCACGCCGATCTTGACCGATTTGCAGACGGCTTCGACATGGGCGGCCACGCCGTCCTGGCTGGCTTCGGTCAGGTAGTGCGGCAGCAGCAGCAGACCCTTGGCACCCAGGCGCTCGGCTTCCTGGGCATAGGCGATGGCCTGGCGGGTGGAGCCACCGACACCGGCGAGGATCGGCACGCTGCCCTGGCAGGTGTCCACCGCGGTCTTGATGATGCCGCTGTATTCGCTGGCTTCCAGCGAGAAGAATTCACCGGTGCCGCCGGCGGCGAACAGCGCGGTCGCGCCATAGGGGGCCAGCCACTCCAGGCGCTTGGCATAGGTGTCGGGGCGGAAGTCGCCGTTGGCATCGAAGTCGGTCAGCGGGAAGGACAGCAGACCTGAAGAGAGGACGTGTTTGAGTTCTTGTGGAGTCATCTTGAGTGCCTCGGCAAAGGTTGGACTGAGGTGCGGCAGGTCCGCTACCTGTTGTAAGTCATCGTACAACCTCTTTTATGGAAGGGGCAAGCCCCAACCAGAAAAATGCTCCTTAAGATGCTCCCACCCTGTTTCAGAGCTCTTCCGCCTGACGCTCCATTTCTTCGTGGGCGCGTCTCAGACGCTCGCGACTGTTGCTCAGGTGCAGCCGCATGGCGGCGCGAGCCGCTTCCAGGTTGCCGTCTTCGATGGCCTGGAGGATGGCTTCGTGCTCCGCATCCAGACGGCGCTGGTAGAGCTGCTGGTCATCGTGGGCGAGATAGGCGGAATTGAGGCGGGTCCGGGGAATCAGCACCGTGCCCAGGTAGCTCATGATGTCGCTGAAATAGCGATTGCCGGTCGAGCTGGCGATCAGCAGGTGCAGCTCCAGGTCGGCGCTTACCGCGCGATCAGGCTCTTCGACGCCGGTGCGCATGGCTTCCAGCAATGCCCACATGGCCTGCAGTTGCTCGGCCGAGCGACGCTGGGCGGCCAGGCCCGCGGCCTCGACTTCCAGGCTGATGCGCAACTCGAGCATCGCCAGCACGTCCTTGAGGGTGGTGATGGTGGCCGGATCGATCGGCAACGGCGACTCGGGGCGCCGCTCCAGCACGAAGGTGCCGATGCCGTGGCGAGTCTCCACATAGCCACCGGCCTGCAGTCGGGAAATGGCCTCGCGCACCACGGTGCGGCTCACGCCCTGGGCCTGCATGATGGCCGACTCGGTGGGAAGCTTGTCGCCGGGCTGGAACTGGCCGTCGCCGATCTGCTGAATCAGCACCCCGACGACCTCTTCTGCCAGGCTACGGGGTCTTTTTCGGGGGCGGGATACGGTGGGTGCTGACATGGATTCTCGTACCGATTGAAGGGACTCTGGAATCATAGCACCCCCCTCTTCCCAAACGCCCGATTTAGACCGCTTAGTCCATATCAGGATGCCTCGCCAACCGCTCTAGGACGCAGCTCTTGACCCTCCAGCAGCAGGTGGCGACGGTGGTAGGCGCGCAGACTCGGACGATGGCCGACGCTGACCAGGGTCAGGCCGGGGTTTTCCGCCAGCAGGCGTTCATAGAGCGCGCGCTCGTCCGCTTCGCTCAGCGCCGAGCTGGCTTCGTCGAGAAACAGCCAGTCGGGGGCATAGAGTAGCGCCCGGGCCAGGGCGACGCGCTGCTGCTCGCCCGGCGACAGGGTACGTTCCCAATGACGGCTTTCGTCGAGGTGCTCCACCAGCTGGTCCAGGCGACAGTGCCGCAGGACTTCGGTCAGGCGCTCGTCGGTATAGGCTTCCACGGGTTGCGGATAGGCCAGGGCTTCGCGCAGGGTGCCAATGGGCAGATAGGGCTGCTGCGGCAGGAACAGCTGGCGACCCGGCGGTACGGCGATACCGCCCTGCCCTTGCCGCCAGAGTCCGGCGAGGGCGCGCAACAGGGTGCTCTTGCCACTGCCCGAAGCCCCTTCGATCAGCAGGTGTTCGCCACGGGCGATGCGCAGATCGGTGGGATGCAGCAGCAACCGGCCGGCGGCCCCCAGGGAGAGCCCTTCCAGGATCAGGTCGCTGTCACTGGCATGAGGCACCAGGATATCGGTCTCCTGGCTGAATTCGGCCATGGTCTCGCGGAAGGTCAGCAGACGGTCGGAGACGGCGCGCCAGCCGGCCAGGCTGACATAGGCGTCGACGAACCAGCTGAGACTCTCCTGGACATTGCCGAAGGCCGAGTTGATCTGCATCAGGTCGCCCAGCTGGATCTTGCCGGAGAAGTAGCGCGGCGCCGCCAGCACGAAGCCGGCGATGATCGCGATCTGGCTGTAGCCGGCGGTGAAGAAGGTCAGCCGCTTGGTGTAGTTCATCACCAGATGGTAGTTGCCCCAGACATAGCCGAAGCGATCCAGCAGGCGCCGGTGCTCGTTGGCTTCGCCGCGGAACAGCGCCACGCTCTCGGCCTTCTCGCGGACGCGGATCAGGCCGAAGCGCAGGTCGGCTTCATAGCGTTGCTGCTGGTTGTAGAGACCGATCAGCCGACGGCCGATCAGATGGGTCAGCCAGGTACCGACGGCGGCGTAGATCAGCGCCGCCCAGAACATATAGGCCGGGATGGTGATGCCGAACAGGGTGATGTCGCCGGAGATGCCGAACAGGATGACGCCGAAGGACACCAAGCTGACCACGGTACGGATGAAGCCCAGCCCCAGGCTCAGGGTGGTGTCGGCGAAGTCGCGGATGTCTTCGGTGAGGCGCTGGTCGGGGTTGTCGGCGCCGCCTTCGCGCTCCAGCTGGTAGTAGTTGCGATCGGACAGCCAGAGGCCGAAGTGCTTTTCGGTCAGCCAGCGCCGCCAGTTGATGGTCAGCGCCTGGGTCAGATAGAGCCGGTACACGGCCAGCAGGATGGCGGTGGCGGCCAGTCCGCAGAAATACAGCATCAGCCGGATGAAGGCGGCCAGATCGCGATTCTGCAGGGCATCGTAGAAATAGCGGTACCAGGTGTTCAGGGCCACCGAAAGGCCGACCCCGGCCAGGGACAGGGCGATGACCACGGACAGCAGGAGCCAGGCCTTGCCTTTCTCCTCGCTGCGCCAGTAGGGGGTGATCAGGGCCCAGACGCGGGCCAGGAAATGTCCACGGGAAGCCCCGTAGACGGAGGGCACGGGTACGGCGGATTCGGACATGCTCGGACTCTCAAGGACTGCTCAACGAGACGCCTGCACAGCCTATGCCGGAAAGCCTGAACGAATTCTGACTGAAACAATGTAACAGTTTGTCGCCCACGGCGATCATGGGCGATGGCAAGAAGAAAGAGCCTGTTCAAAGTCGCGCGAGCTAGAGCCAAACAAGGCCTGGGCGGCCCCGCGAAAACACCTGAGGAAGCGGATCGGACCCGCGCTCGGGTTTACGAGTGGTAAATGAGCATTCCGAAGGTCTTTTCAACGCCGGTTGGCCGACGCGCAGCCGACTTTGAACAGGTTCTCAGCGACGTACCGGACGCTTCTGCAGCTTGCGCTGCAGGGTACGGCGGTGCATGCCCAGGGCGCGCGCGGTCGCCGAGATGTTGCCTTCGTGCTCGGACAGCACCCGCTGGATGTGTTCCCACTGCAGGCGGTCCACCGACATGGGATTGTCCGGCACCAGGGTGTCGAGATCGGCGTGCTGGGCGAGCAGGCCGGCCAGGACGTCGTCGGCATCGGCCGGCTTGCACAGGTAGTTGGTGGCGCCGCGCTTGATGGCTTCCACCGCGGTGGCGATGCTGGAATAGCCGGTGAGGATCACCACGCGCATCTCCGGGTGCAGCTCCAGCAGCTGGGGCAGCAGCACCAGCCCCGAGTCGCCTTCCATCTTCAGGTCGAGCACGGCGTAGTCCGGCAGGTCTTCCTTGGCCAGTTGCAGGCCTTCCTCGGCGCTGTCGGCGATGGACACGCGCAGACCGCGGCGGTCCATGGCGCGGGCCATCACCCGGGTAAAGGTGGGATCGTCGTCGACCAGCAGGATATGGGGCTGGTCGTCGAAACCGCTGTTGAGGTCGTCAGTCATAGAATTCTCCAGGCATTCACGCCAGGGCGTAGTGCCGCGGCAGGCGCAATTCGGTCAGGGTGCCGCCTTCTTCGTGATTGTAGAGCTTCACCGTGCCGCCGGCGCGGGTGACGCTGGCCTGGCTGAGAAACAGGCCCAGGCCGAAGCCCTTGCCCTTGGTGGTAAAGAAGGGCTTGCCGAGCTGCTCGGCGATGGCCAGGGGCACCCCGGCACCATGGTCGCGAATCGACAGGCACAGTTCGCGGGCGTCCCAGTGCAGACGGATGGCCAGGTTTTCCGGGCAGGCGTCGGCGGCGTTGTTGAGTAGATTCAGCAGTGCCTGGGTAAGTTCGACCGGCGGCGTCAGGCGCGGCGGCGTGCCCAGACTGACCACCTCGAAGCTGTAGGTGGCTTCCGGTCGCATCAGGTGCCAGCGATCCATGGTCGCCTCCAGCCACTCCACGGCGGTCTGCTCCTGCACCGTCTGGCGGCGGTCCGCTTCGGCGGCGCGTACCAGTTGCTGCAGGGTCTGCTTGCACTGCCCGACCTGGGCCTGCAACAGCGCCAGGTCTTCGCTCAGGGTCGGCTGGCCGGCGTACTCCTGCTGCAGCTCCTTGAGCAGCACGCTCATGGTGGACAGCGGCGTACTCAACTCGTGGGCGGCGCCGGCGGCCTGAGTGGCCACGGCCAGCAGTTGCTGATCGCGCATGGCCTGCTCGCGGCGCTGGGCCTGCAGGCTTTCCTGCTCGCGCAGGGCGGTGGCCATGCGCGCGACGAACAGGGTGATGACAGCGGCGGACAGGGCGAAGCTCAGCCACATGCCGTAGCTGAGCACCGCGCCGTCATTGGCCACCAGCAGATGCAGCGGCTCGTAGGACAGCAGCATCAGCGAGAAGACCGCCAGGGTCAGGGCCGCCAGTACCAGGGTATAGAGCCAGGGCAGCGTGGCCGCGGCGATGGTCAGGGGCACCAGGTAATAGGAGGCGAAGGGGTTGGTCGGACCGCCGGCGAAATACAGCAGGGCGCTGTGGATGGCCAGGTCGCAACCCAGGTGCGCCGCGTACTCCTGCTCGGTGACCGGCCAGGGGCGGGTCAGCCGCAGGGCGGCGAACAGGCAGAGCACCGCCGAGACGCCCAGGGTGATGGCCAGGGCCGTCCAGGGCAGCTGGACGATGCCCGACAGCCGGGCGATCCCCACCGAGCCGGCCTGGGCGGCCAGTACCAGCACGCGGATAAGGACCAGGCGCCCGAGATTCTGGCGATTGGCGGACAACCATTGAACGGGCAAGGAGAACATGCGAGGTTCCAGGCGCAAGAAACGATCGAGACGGCAGCCCCGAGGGACCTGCCGGTCAGAGCAGACTTGGCATTATAGCGATGGGTATCCGCCCGCAGCCGCCGACGCGGCAAAGCGACGCACCATCCGCCGGGTCCGCGGTCACACCGCTTTCGTACTGCCACTCAGGAGAACACCATGACCCCTTCCCTACGTCCACTCGTGCTGGGCGCCGCCCTGTTCAGTACCCTGCTCGCCACTGGCGTCCAGGCCGACGAAGCGCGCTACAACCAGATCAGCCTGAGAGCCGAGGTCAGTCGTGAGGTGCCGCGCGACCGCATGCAGGTCATGCTCTATACCGAAAGCCAGGGGCAGGATCCGGCGGCCCTGGCCAGCGACACCACCAAGACCCTCAACGCCGCGCTGGAACAGGCGCGCAAGGTCGCCGGAGTGGACGTTTCCCTGGGCAATCGCAACACCTACCCGGTCTACGAAGACCAGGGCCGCGCCATCAATGCCTGGCGCGAGCGCGGCGAACTGCGCCTGGAAAGCGCCGATTTCGCCGCCCTGTCCAAGCTGACCGGCGAGTTGCTGGGCAACCTGAAGATGAGCAACCTGCAGTTCACCATCGCCGATGGCACCCGCAAGCAGCAGGAGGATGCCCTGTTCAAGGACGCCGTGGCCGCCTTCAAGGCGCGCGCCCAACTGGCCACCGAAGCCCTGGGTGGCTCGGGCTATCGCATCGTCAACCTGGACCTCGGCACCAGTGGCGTACCCCAGCCGCTGCCGATGCTGCGCATGTCGGCGATGAAGGCCGCCAGCGATGCCGTGACCCCGGACGTCGCCCCCGGCACCACCACCGTCGAAGTGACCGCGGGCGGTACCATCGAAGTACAGATGCCCTGATCTAGTGCAGAAAAGTAACAACGCTGTTTCGGTGCGCACTTTTGGTGCGCACCGCCTTCCTGCCGCGATACCTCGTCTTACATCTTTGCGACATCTGTTTCCTGTTTGGGTCGCTCAGGGTCAATAGCTCGCCTGAGCTATGGACATGGGCATAAGCTGTGCATGTGGGCTCATCTGTCCACAAGACATCGGCATTCTGTTTCGCAACGCCACATCGTGTTGCGCCGTCCCCGACATGAGGTCTCCATGCACAAGAACGTACTCGCTGCCCTCTTCGCTTCCGGTCTGCTGGCCGGCGCACCCCTGGCCCAGGCAACCAACCTGGTGTTCTGCTCCGAAGGTAGCCCGGCCGGTTTCGATCCGGCGCAATACACCACCGGCACCGACTTCGATGCGTCGGCGGAAACCATCTTCAACAAGCTGACCCAGTTCGAGCGCGGCGGTACCCAGGTCAAGCCAGGTCTGGCGGAGAGCTGGGACATCAGCGAAAACGGCAAGGTGTACACCTTCCACCTGCGCAAGGGCGTGAAATTCCACACCACGGAGTACTTCAAGCCGACCCGCGACTTCGATGCC
Source organism: Pseudomonas sp. SHLD1 (assembly GCF_028640935.1). Classification (NCBI taxonomy): domain Bacteria; kingdom Pseudomonadati; phylum Pseudomonadota; class Gammaproteobacteria; order Pseudomonadales; family Pseudomonadaceae; genus Pseudomonas; species Pseudomonas sp. SHLD1. Next base: position 277,072 of record NZ_JAQZAD010000035.1, on the reverse strand, counting down.
GATGACGTCCTCTTCACCTTCCAGCGCATGCTGGACAAGGACAATCCGTTCCGTAAGGCCTACCCCACCGAATTCCCCTACTTCACCGACATGGGCCTCGACCAGAACATCGCCAAGGTGGAAAAGGTCGACGACTACACGGTGCGCATGACCCTCAACGAAGTGGATGCGGCGTTCCTGCAGAACCTGGCAATGCCCTTCCCGTCGATCCAGTCGGCCGAATACGCCGACAAGCTGCTCAAGGCCGGCAAGGCTGCCGAGATCAACCAGAAGCCGATCGGCACCGGTCCCTTCGTCTTCAGCCGCTACCAGAAGGATGCGGTGATCCGCTACAAGGCCAACCCGGACTATTGGGACAAGGTCGATGGGCCCAAGGTGGACAACCTGATCTTCTCCATCAACACCGATCCTTCGGTACGGATGCAGAAGCTCAAGGCCGGCGAGTGCCAGATCACCGTCTATCCGCGTCCGGCGGACCTGGACGGGCTGAAGAAGGACCCGAATCTCAAGCTGCCGTCGCAGCCGGGCTTCAACCTGGGCTACATCTCCTACAACACCCAGCACGGCGATCTGGGCAACCTCAAGGTGCGTCAGGCACTGGACATGGCCGTCAACAAGCAGGCCATCATCAACGCCGTCTACCAGGGTGCCGGCCAGGTGGCGGTCAACGCCATGCCGCCGACCCAGTGGTCCTATGACAAGTCCATCAAGGACGCGCCCTACGATCCGGAAAAGGCCAAGGCCCTGCTCAAGGAAGCCGGCTTCAAGGAAGGCACCGAATTCACCCTCTGGGCCATGCCGGTGCAGCGTCCCTACAACCCAAACGCCCGTCTGATGGCGGAAATCCTGCAACAGGACTGGGCCAAGATCGGCGTCAAGACCAAGATCGTCAGCTACGAATGGGGCGAGTACAACAAGCGCGCCAAGGCCGGCGAGCACGACATCATGCTGATCGGCTGGAGCGGCGACAACGGTGACCCGGACAACTGGCTGGCGACCCTCTTCGGCTGTAACGCCATTGGCGGCAACAACTATTCCCGCTGGTGCTACAAGCCGTTCGACGATCTGGTGGTCAAGGCCAAGCGCGTGACCGACCAGGGCGAGCGCACCAAGCTCTACGAACAGGCCCAACAGGCGCTCAAGCAGCAGGTGCCCATGACGCCCATCGCGCATTCCACGGTCTACATGCCGATGCGCAAGGAAGTCCAGGACTACAAGATCAGCCCCTTCGGGTTGAACGAGTTCTACGGCGTCAGCGTCAGCAAGTGAAGCCTCTTGGCCAGTGCCGGGAGCCAGACTCCCGGTACTGGCCGTTCATTTGACTGATGGAGTGAGACCCATGCGCCTTCCCTACGCCTACTCGTTGCTGGCGGCGAGCCTGCTCGCCTGTGCTCCGCTCGCCCAGGCGGCGAGCAATCTCGTCTATTGCTCGGAAGCCAGCCCGGCCGGTTTCGATCCGGCGCAATACACCTCGGGCACCGAATTCGACGCCTCCGCGGAAACCGTCTTCAACCGCCTGGTGCAGTTCCAGCGTGGCGGTACCACCCTGGAGCCGGGCCTGGCGACCCAATGGGACGTGAGCGCGGATGGCAAGACCTATACCTTCCACCTGCGCCAGGGCGTGAAATTCCATACCACCGACTACTTCAAGCCCACCCGCGACTTCACTGCCGACGACGTGGTCTTCACCTTCCAGCGCATGCTCGACAAGGAGCAGCCGTTCCGTAAGGCCTACCCAACGGAATTCCCCTACTTCACCGACATGGGCCTGGACCAGAACATCGCCAAGGTGGCCAAGGTCGACGACCATACCGTGGTCTTCACCCTGAACAAGGTCGATGCCGCCTTCGCCGCCGACCTGGCCATGAGCTTCGCCTCCATCCAGTCGGCGGAGTACGCCGCGCAGCTGCTCAAGGAGGGCAAGCCGGAGCTGCTCAACCAGCAGCCCATCGGCACCGGCCCCTTCGTCTTCGGCCGCTACCAGAAGGATGCGGTGATCCGCTTCAAGGGCAATCCGGACTACTGGAAGCCCGAGGACGTCAAGCTCGACAACCTGATCTTCGCCATCACCCCCGACGCCGCCACCCGCCTGCAGAAGCTCAAGGCCAACGAGTGCCAGGTCAGCGGCTATGCGCGTCCGGCGGACCTGGTGGAGATGAAGCAGGATGCCAACCTCAAGGTCCTGCAGCAGCCGGGCTTCAACGTCGGCTTCCTCGCCTACAACGTCCAGCACCCGCCGCTGGACAAGCCCGAGGTGCGGCGTGCCCTGGACATGGCCATCAACAAGCAGGCCATCGTCGACACCGTGTTCCAGGGCGCCGGCCAGGTCGCGCAGAACGTGATCCCGCCGAATCAGTGGTCCTACGACACCGCCATCAAGGGTGCGCCCTATGATCCGACCAAGGCCCGCGCACTGCTCAAGCAGGCGGGGATCAAGGACGGCACCGAGATCGCCCTCTGGGCCATGACGGTGCAGCGTGCTTCCAACCCGAATGCTCGCCAGTCGGCGCAGATGATCCAGCAGGACTGGGCCAAGGTCGGCATCAAGGCCAAGATCGTCAGCTACGAATGGGGCGAGTACATCAAGCGCGCCAAGGCTGGCGAACACGATGTGCTGACCTATGGCTGGACCGGCGACAACGGCGATCCGGACAACTGGCTGGGCGTGCTCTACGGCTGCAGCGCCATCGGCGGCAGCAACTATGCGCGCTGGTGCGACAAGGACTACGACGCCCTCATCCAGAAGGCCAAGACCAGCAACGATCGCGCCGAACGCACCCGTCTCTACGAGCAGGCGCAGCAGCTCATTCGCCAGCAGATGCCGGTGAGCCCCATGGCCCACTCGGTGGTGTCCCAGCCCATGCGCAAAGAGGTGCAGGGCTTCAAGATCAATCCCTTTGGCGTCACCGGTTTCTATGGCGTAAGCCTCGACCGCTGATTCTGTCCGGCCCGCCTCGCGGGCCTTCACGAGGAGCCTTCCGTGTCCAAACCGCTATTCTCGCTGTCTCTCGCCGCCCTCCTCTGCCTGACGGCCAATGCCGCCCTGGCCCGGCCCCTGGTGGTCTGCACCGAGGCCAATCCGGAAGGCTTCGATCCGGGTCGCTACACCTCCGGCTATACCTTCAATGCCTCGGCCACGCCACTGTACAACCGCCTGGTGGAATTCAAGCAGGGCACCGCCGAGCTGGAGCCGGGCCTGGCCGAAAGCTGGGAGGTCTCCCCCGATGGCCTGCAGTACACCTTCGCCCTGCGCCAGGGGGTGAAATTCCACACCACCGACTACTTCAAGCCAACGCGTGATTTCAACGCCGACGACGTGGTGTTCAGCTTCGAGCGCATGCTCGACAAGAACAATCCTTGGTACAACCTCTCGCCCAGCGGCTATCCCTATGCGGCGGCCATGGAGATGGGCACCCTGATCAAGTCCATCGACAAGGTGGACGCAAGCCACGTGCGCTTCACCCTCAACCAGCCCGAGGCGCCCTTCCTCGCCGACCTGGCGATGGCCTTCGGTTCGATCCTGTCCAAGGAATACGCCGACAGCCTGCTGGCCAGCAAGAAGACCGACGACATCAACCAGAAGCCCATCGGCACCGGTCCCTTCGTCTTCCAGCGCTATGCCAAGGATTCCAACACCCGTTACAAGGTCAATCCGGACTACTTCGGCAAGAAGCCGCAGATGGATGGCCTGGTGCTGGCGGTGACCCTGGACCCCAATGTGCGCATCCAGCGGGTGCGCAACAACGAGTGCCAGATCGGCCTGACGGTGAAACCGCAGGACGTGCCGATGCTCAAGCAGGACAAGAGCCTCAAGCTGGCCCAGGTGGAAAGCCAGACCACCTCCTACCTGGCGATGAACACCAAGCACAAGGCGCTGAGCGACGTGCGCGTACGCCAGGCCATCGCCATGGCCTTCGATCAGCAGAACTACCTGAAGACGGTGTTCGGCGAAGGCGGCGCCAAGGCGGCGATCAATCCCTATCCGTCTTCGCTGCTCGGCTATGCCAAGGACATCAAGCCCTGGCCCCATGACCTGGAAAAGGCCAAGGCGCTGCTCAAGGAAGCCGGCTACGCCGATGGCTTCACCCTCAAGTACTACATCAGCACCGGTACCGGCCCTGGCGGCAGTCCGGCGCTGGTGGCCCAGTTGATCCAGGGCGACCTGGCCAAGATCGGCATCAAGGCCGAGATCACCCAGTTCGAGTGGGGCGAGTTCGTCAAGCGCACCAAGGCCGGCGAGCATGACCTGATGATGATGAGCTGGACCGGCGACAACGGCGATCCGGACAACTTCCTCACCAACAACCTGAGCTGCGCCGCGGTGCAGGGCGGCGAAAACCGCGCCTTCTGGTGCGACAAGGCCTTCAACGACGCCATCGAGCAGGCCAAGCGCATCAACGACCCGGCCCAGCGTACCGCGCTCTACGAGCAGGCCCAGCAGATCTTCCACCAGCAGATGCCCTGGATTCCGCTGGCGCACCCGCTGTTCACCGATGTCCTGCAACCCAAGGTGCAGGGCTATGTGCAGAGTCCGCTGGGGGTCTACGACTTCTCCACGGTGACCCTCGACTGATCGGCCTCTGATGCCGTAAGCGACCGGGCCCGGGCGGCCCGTCCCCTCGACCTTTCCCGCCTCGCGCCGTGTTTCGGCGCGATGGGTTCGGTCGTGCCGGAAAACGCCCAGATAACAGAAAAAACGACCGCTTTGGAGCACACCCGATGACCAACGTCCACCGTGGAGGCCTCGCCCTCTCCCTGCTCACCCTGGCCCTGACCGCCCACGCCCAGTCGCCGGCGCCGGAAGATCCCAGCTACGCCAACGAGGTCCAGACCCTGCCCAATGTGCAGAAGCCGGTGAAGGGCCAGGAAGGCGCCAAGGGCTTTTTCGCCGACGACAGCCTGACCCTGACCACGCGCAACTTCTTCGCCCGCGAGACCAGCTCCGATCCGATCTTCAGCTACAGCAAGAACGGCACCCGGGTGCGTACCCACTCGCGCAATACCTGGGTCCAGGCCACGGCGCTCAAGTACAGCTCCGGCTACACCCAGGGTCCAGTGGGCTTCGGCATCGACGTGGCCGGCTATCAGGCCACCAACCTGGAGCGGGGCAAGGGCCAGATCGGTGGCGGCGGCAATCGCACCCTGGCCAACGCCGAGGGCGAGGGCCATGCCGAGTGGTCCAAGCTGGGCATCGCCGATGCGCGCTTCCGCGTCTCCAACACCGAGCTCAAGATCGGTCGTTTCATGCTCGACACCCCGGTGATCAGCTACAACGACAACCGGCCCTTCCCGTCCGGTTTCGACGGTTTCGCCCTGACCAGCGATGAATGGGACAACCTCTCGCTGCAAGGTGGCAGCTTCACCCGCGTCAGTCCGCGGACCGGTGCCGGCGACGAGAAGTGGACCACCGAGTACGGTACCCGCGAGGTCACCGCCGACCGCCTGAGCTTTCTCGGCGGCAACTACAAGCTGCCCCAGGGCTGGGAGGTCAGCGTCTATGGCGCCAACTTCGAAGACGTCTGGAATCAGTACTTCCTGAGCATCACCCAGGCCGGCGGCACTCTCGACACCTTCGCCTGGAAGGCGGTGGCCAACGCCTATCGCACCGTCGACGCTGGCAGCGCCAAGGCTGGCGACATCGACAACACCGCCTGGAGCCTGGCGTTCACCGGCAGCCACCAGGCCCACAGCCTGACCCTGGCCTACCAGCAGATCGACGGCAACGAGTACTTCGACTACGCCCACGAGACCGCCGCCATCTACCTGGCCAACTCCCTGGTCTCGGACTACAACGGCCCCAACGAGAAGTCGCTGCAGATCCGCTACGAGACCGACTGGAGCTACTTCGGCGTGCCCGGCCTGAGCACCGGCGTCTGGTACGCCAAGGGCTGGGACATAGACGGCACCCACTACGATGCCGGCGCCGGCAAGTACGCCAACTATGCCGAGGTCCTGCAGCAGGATGGCGAGAAGCACCACGAGATCGGCCTGGTCACCACCTACAAGGTGCAGCAGGGCGCGCTCAAGGACAGTCGCTTCCGCCTGCTGCTGACCGATCACCGCGCCAGCCAGAACCAGGTCGACGGCAACGTCAAGGAATTGCGCCTGGTCTCCACCCTGCCGTTCAACCTGCTGTAATGGCAGGCCCCGGCGGCTTCCACGCAGTGTCCGGCATCTGGCCGGGATCGCGCCGCGAACACCGGCGAAGCCCTGGCCGTGTCGAGGATATCGACGCCCGTGGCAACGTGGTAGTCTGCCGGGTTTGGAGCGTTGGCCCAGAGCGCTCTTCGAACCTATTCGTAGGACCGAACGAGGCTGCCTCGCGCAGGTGTCGTTCGTTGCGGACCAGGATGGTCTCTTCAGGGATGAATCCAGACCCACAAGGTCTGAGAGTCAGATCAAAAGCTCATTAGCTTTTGAGCGGGCTCTCACTTAAAAACGCGGCCGGGCATGTACTCGCGCCGTCTTGATCAGCCTCAAGAGGAGATACCCCCTCCGATGCTCGCCTTCATCGCCCGTCGCTTCGGGCTGCTGATACCGACGTTCTTTGGCGTCACCCTGCTGACCTTCGCCCTGATCCGCCTCATCCCCGGCGATCCGGTGGAGGTCATGATGGGCGAACGCCGCGTCGATCCGCAGATGCACGCCGAAGCCATGCACCGCCTGGGCCTCGACAAGCCCCTGTACCAGCAGTATTTCGACTACATCGGCAACCTTGCCCAGGGCAACCTCGGCGAATCCCTGCGCAGTCGCGTCGGGGTCTGGGACGAATTCCTGACCCTGTTCCCGGCCACCCTGGAACTCTCGGTGGCGGCCATGCTGTTCGCCACCGTCTTCGGCGTGCTGGCCGGCATCATCGCCGCCCTCAGGCGCGGCACCACGGTGGACCACGGGGTGATGGGCGTGGCCCTGACCGGCTATTCGATGCCGATCTTCTGGTGGGGCCTGCTGCTGATCATGCTGTTCTCCGTGCAGCTCGGCTGGACCCCGGTTTCCGGCCGCCTGGACCTGCTCTACGACATCCCGCCGCGCACCGGCTTCATGCTCATCGACACCCTGCTCTCCGACGAGCCCGGCGCCTTCGTCGATGCCCTCAAGCACCTGATCCTGCCGGCCATCGTGGTGGGCACCATTCCCCTGGCGGTGATCGCCCGCATGACCCGCTCGGCCATGCTCGAGGTCCTGCGCGAGGACTATGTGCGCACCGCCCGCGCCAAGGGCCTGTCGCCGGGACGGGTGGTCTTCGTCCACGCCCTGCGCAACGCCCTGATCCCGGTGCTGACGGTGCTCGGCCTGCAGGTCGGCAGCCTGCTCTCCGGCGCGGTGCTCACCGAGACCATCTTTTCCTGGCCCGGCATCGGCAAGTGGCTGATCGAGGCCATCGGCGCCCGGGACTATCCGGTGGTGCAGAACGGCATCCTGCTGATCGCCACCCTGGTCATCCTGGTCAATTTCGTCGTGGACATCCTCTACGGCCTGGTCAATCCGCGCATCCGCCACTAGCGTTGATGCGCCCATACGGACAGAGCCTATGACAACGGTAAACACCCCGGCCGCTCAAGACCCGAGCGCCCTCTACCCTTCTCCCTTCAAGGAGTTCTGGCACGCCTTCGCCCGCAACAAGGGCGCCCTCGGCGGACTGATCTTCATGGTCATCGTGGTGTTCTGCGCGCTCTTCGCGCCCTGGGTCGCGCCCCATGCGCCCAGCGAGCAGTTCCGCGACTTCATGCTCACCCCGCCGCTGTGGCTGGACGGTGGCAACAGCCAGTTCCCCCTGGGCACCGACGAGCTGGGACGTGACCTGCTCAGCCGGCTGATCCATGGCGCCCGGCTGTCGCTGCTGATCGGCCTGGCCTCGGTGGTCTTCTCGCTGATCCCCGGCATCCTGCTCGGGCTGATCGCCGGCTTCTCGCCCAATCGCGCGGGTCCGGTGATCATGCGCCTGATGGACATCATGCTGGCGCTGCCCTCGCTGCTGCTGGCGGTGGCCATCGTCGCCATCCTCGGCCCAGGCCTGACCAACACCGTGGTGGCCATCGCCATCGTCTCGCTGCCCTCCTATGTGCGCCTGACCCGCGCCGCGGTGATGGGTGAACTGCATCGCGACTACGTCACGGCCTCGCGGCTGGCGGGCGCCGGCACCCTGCGCCTGATGTTCGTCAGCGTGCTGCCCAACTGCATGGCCCCCCTGATCGTCCAGGCCACCCTGAGCTTTTCCTCGGCGATCCTCGATGCCGCCGCCCTGGGCTTCCTCGGCCTCGGCGTCCAGCCGCCCACCCCCGAGTGGGGCACCATGCTGGCCTCGGCCCGCGACTACATCGAGCGCGCCTGGTGGGTGGTGACCCTGCCGGGTCTCGCCATCCTCTTCACCGTGCTGGCCATCAACCTGATGGGCGACGGCCTGCGCGATGCCCTCGATCCGCGTCTGAAGGTGCAGTCATGAGCCTCCTCGAAATCCAGAACCTCTCGGTGCGCTTCGGCGGCGCCGACGCCCCGCCGGTGGTGGAAGGCCTCGATCTCACCGTGGATCAGGGCGAGATCGTCGCCATCGTCGGTGAATCCGGCTCCGGCAAGTCGGTGACCATGATGGCCGTGATGGGCCTGATCGATCACCCCGGCCGCATCACCGCCGACCGCCTGCACTTCGACGGCCAGGACCTGCTCAGCCTCAAGGGTAGCCGTCGCCGCCACCTGATCGGCAAGGAGCTGTCGATGGTCTTCCAGGACCCGATGACGGCGCTGAATCCCAGCTACACGGTGGGCTTCCAGATCGAGGAGGTGCTGCGCCAGCACCTGGGCCTCAAGGGCCGCGCCGCCCGCCAGCGCGCCGTGGAATTGCTGGAGAAGGTCGAGATCCCGGCCGCCGCCAGCCGCCTGAGTGCCTATCCGCACCAGCTCTCGGGGGGCATGAGCCAGCGCGTGGCCATCGCCATGGCCATCGCCGCCGAGCCGCGCCTGCTGATCGCCGACGAGCCCACCACGGCCCTGGACGTGACCATCCAGGCGCAGATCATGGAACTGCTGGTTAACCTGCAACGCGACGAGGGCATGGGGCTGATCCTCATCACCCACGATCTCGCCGTGGTGGCCGAGACCGCCCAGCGCGTGGTGGTGATGTATGCCGGGCAAGCGGTGGAGAAAGGCGTGGTGCCGACCCTGTTCGACGCCCCCGCCCATCCCTATACCGAAGCCCTGCTGGCGGCCATTCCCGAGCACAGCCAGACGGATCGCCTGCACACCCTGCCGGGCATCGTTCCCGGCCGCTACGACCGTCCCGCCGGTTGCCTGCTCAGCCCGCGCTGCCCCTATGTGCAGCCGCGCTGCGCGGAACGTCCGGCGCTGGAGCCCTATGACCGCGGCGCGGTGCGCTGCTTCTTCCCGCGCAATGTAGCCCCGGGCGAGGCGCCCGAGGTACTGCCCGAACATCAACGACCCAGCCAGTTGCCGGAGGATCGCCATGGCGCCGTCTGAAGCCACCGTCCTCGCTAGTCCCGCTACCCAGGGGCAGGCATCCGAGCGCCTCGTGCTCGAAGCCAAGAACCTGACCCAGCACTACCACCTCTCCCGCGGCCTGTTCAAGGACAGCGCCACGGTCAAGGCGCTCAACGGCGTCTCCTTCGACCTCCAGGCCGGGCGCACCCTGGCCGTGGTGGGCGAGTCCGGTTGTGGCAAGTCCACCCTGGCGCGTTCCCTGACCCTGATCGAGCAGCCCACCGCCGGCAGCCTGGTCATAGGCGGCCAGGACGTCGCCCAGGCCGATGCCGCCCGCCGCAAGGAGCTGCGCCGCGAGGTGCAGATGGTGTTCCAGAATCCTTACGCCTCGCTCAACCCGCGGCGCAAGATCGGTGACCAACTGGCCGAGCCGCTGCAGATCAACACCGACCTCTCCCGCAGCGAAAGGCGCGAGAAGGTGCAGGCGATGATGCAGCAGGTCGGTCTGCGACCCGAGCACTACCAACGCTATCCGCACATGTTCTCCGGTGGCCAGCGCCAGCGCATCGCTGTGGCCCGCGCCATGATGCTGCAGCCCAAGGTGCTGGTGGCGGACGAGCCGACCTCGGCGCTGGACGTGTCCATCCAGGCGCAGGTGCTCAACCTGTTCATGGATCTGCAGCAGCAGTACCGGACCGCCTATGTGTTCATCTCCCACAACCTCTCGGTGGTGCGCCACATCGCCGACGAGGTGATGGTGATGTACCTCGGCTGCATCGTCGAAAAGACCAGCCGCGACCTGCTGTTCGAGCGGCCCCTGCATCCCTATACCCAGATGCTGCTGTCGGCTACCCCGAGTCTGCACCCGGACCCGAGCAAGCCGCGCATCCGTATCCAGGGCGAGCTGCCCAACCCGCTGGATCCGCCACCCGGTTGCGTCTTCCATCGCCGTTGCCCCTATGCGACGGAAAAGTGCAAGACCGAGGTCCCGGCGCTGCGCAACGTGGAAGCCCGCCAGGTGGCCTGCCACTATGCGGAGAACTTTCTCTAGGGCGTTGAGGCTGTTGGGCTTCGCTACGCTCAACCCAACCTACGCAGGCCCTGTAGGTTGGGTCGAGACGGCTCCATCGTCGAAGCCCAAGGTTCCGGACTTGGCATTGGGCTGTTGGGCTTCGCTGGCGCTCAACCCAACCTACGCAAGCCCTGTAGGTTGGGTTGAGACGGCTGTATCGTCGAAGCCCTACATCTTTGGCCTGGCGCGGTAATGTTGGGCTTCGCTGGCGCTCAACCCAACCTACGGAAGTCCTGTAGGTTGGGTTGAGACGGCCCCATCGTCGAAGCCCGACACACCCCTGCCCCGCTACAGGCTGCCTCCCCATGCACATCCGCCCCTTTCAATCCGCCGACACCGAGCCCGTGGTCAGCCTCTGGCAGGCCTGCGGCCTTACCCGCCCCTGGAACGATCCCTACCGCGACATCCAGCGCAAGCTCGTCGAGCAACCCGAGTTGTTCCTGGTGGGCGAAGTGGACGGTACCCTCATGGCCAGCGCCATGGTCGGCACCGACGGCCATCGCGGCTGGCTCTATTACCTCGCAGTGGCCCCGGGGCATCAGCGCCGCGGCCATGCGCGGCGTCTGGTGGAGACCGCCGAACACCTGCTCACCGAACGCGGCTGTCCCAAGTTGCAACTGATGGTACGGCGGGATAACGCGGCGATCATCGGCTTCTATGCGGCCTTGGGTTATGTGGAGGCCGAGGTCGTCACCCTGGGCAAACGGCTGATCGCCGACGACTAGAGTCGAAGGAGGCAAAGCCCTGTCCGCTGCCGATACTCAATGCCCAGTGGAAAACGCTTCGCGGTTTTCCACCCTACGGACTGACAGCTGACTGTAGGGTGGGTAACGGCGCAGCCTTACCCACGCGGGACCTTGCTTCCCGGTGAAAACGCCATGCAATTCGCCGCGCTACGACTGGTCTTGTAGGTTGGGTCGAGACGGCTCCATCGTCGAAGCCCAACCTTACCCGGCACCCGCCTGTGCCCTAGCGGGGCAGCAATCCCGCCAGCGGCCCCGGATGCTTGCGGACCTCGGCGTAGGGCACCAGGGTGCCGCCGGGTTCGTCGCAGTTGCGGGCGGCGCGGAAAAAGGTCGGGCCGAGATAGAGGCCCTTGGACGTCAGGTACCAGGGCGCGAATTGCCAGACGTCGGCGCTGCGATAGTCGCAGCCCTCACCGTCGGCGGGCGCCTGCATCAGCGGCGGATAGAGGCGGGTGAACAGCCGGATCACCCAGGGCGCCAGGGTCCGTTGCCGATAGTCCGCCAGGGCCTGGGAATAGCGATCCTCCGGCTGCGGACGGATCGGCTGGCCGTGGCCCAGCCAGAGAAAGTCTTCCAGCGCCAACTCCTGGCCGGTCTGGAGATCCAGGGTCAGGGGCGCGCTGCCGAAATCCGGGTGGGCCGCGCCGCTGCAGCTGTACTGGCTGAACAGATTGACGCTGAGCACCCGCTCGCTGAGCAGTTGCGGGGTCACCTGCAGGCGGTGCTCGCCGTCAGGGCCGATGCAGCTCAGATGGGCATCGACCTCCGCCCAGAGTCGTTCGCGCAGCACGGCATTGGCCGCCTCGCTGGCGCCCTCCACGGTGAACAGCCGCATGCCCGAGACCGGCTCGCGCCACCAGCGCAGGCCACGACCCATGAAGGTCTGGCGCTCGCCCTGTTCCAGCGTGAGTCCCTGCAGGCGGCGATATTCATAGGGATCGTCCTGGCGCAGGGTCTGCCGGTAGCGATCGGTAGCGTCCGGCGGCTCCAGCTGCAACGGCGCCAGGGCGAGCGGCAGGGTCTTGCCGGCACCGCTCCAGGTGCCGGTCCAGGAGCCGTCCTGGCCGCGCGTCAGCACCCAGCTGGCCTTGGGGCCGTCCTGCCAGGGCGCACCCTCCTCCAGCTTCAGCCGGTCGCCCGGTTGCGCCGGACCGCTCAGGCGCAGGTCGCGACGATAGCGGTCGTAGAAATAGCGGCCATAGCTTTCGTCGTTGGCGGTGGGATCGACCTCCACCACCACCCGGGCCTGGCCCAGGGTGCCTTCCAGCAGCAGCTTTTCGGCATGGGCGACGCCGGTGATCAGCAGCAGGGCCAAGCCCAGTCCGGACAGGCGAGATTTCATCAGGGCTCCAGCAGCCAGCATAGCGGTGATGGGCCCAGGGTAGAACAACAGCGCCAGGCTGTCGCGCAGGCCGGCGGACGACAGCCGTCTCGCCATGGGAGAATGGCGTTTTGTCGACCCTCGGACGCCCATGGACCTCCCTGCCCTGCTCACCCGCCTGCACGCGATCCGCGAGGCCAACGCCTGGCGGCGCTATCACAACCCCAAGAATCTGGCGATGGCCGCCAGCGTCGAGATGGCCGAGCTGGTGGAGATCTTCCAGTGGAAGAGCGATGCCGAAGCCCGCACCTTGAGCGCCACCGAGCGCGAGCACGCCGGCCAGGAAATCGCCGACGTGCTGCTCTATCTGCTGCAACTGGGCAGCGAGCTGGAGCTGGACGTGGAGCAGGCGGTACTGGCCAAGCTGGCCGACAACGAGAGGCGCTTCCTGCCGTGAGCGATACCTTTTTCGACGACCGCGCCACCCGTTTCGCGGCCAACATCTATGGCGGCACCAAGGGCGCCATCCGCCTGGCCGTGCTGCAGGCGGACCTGACCGAAGTGCTGCCGCACCGCCCGCTGCGGGTGCTGGACATCGGTGCCGGGCTCGGCCACATGAGTCTCTGGCTGGCGCAGCAGGGCCATGCCGTGACCCTGGCCGAACCCTCGGCGCCCATGCTGGCCGGGGCCCGGGAGGCCTTCGCCGCCGCCGGACTCGACGCCGACTGGCTGGCGCTGCCCTGGCAGGAATTGCCCGCTTTCGCCGAGCCCTTCGACCTGGTGCTCTGCCACGCGGTGCTGGAATGGCTGGAAACGCCCCCGGCGATCCTGCCGACCCTGCAGCGCTGCCTGGCGCCGGACGGCTGGCTGTCCCTGGCCTTCTACAACCGTGACGCCCTGATCTATCGCAATCTGCTCAAGGGGCATTTTCGCAAACTCAGGCAGCGTGACTACGCGGGCGCGGGCCAACGCGGCCTGACGCCGCAACAGCCCCTCGATCCGCGCGAGGTCGAGGCCTGGCTAGCGCCGGACTGGCGGATCCGAGCGCGCAGTGGCGTCCGGGTCTTTCACGACTACATGCCGCCGGAATTCCAGACCCGTGCCGACGGCGAAGCGCTGGTGGCCATGGAACTGGCCCACCGGAGGCACCCGGCTTTCGCGGGCCTGGGGCGCTATCTGCATTGGCTCTGCCAACCTGAGGCAGGATGACCCCGGGCGCGGTATGCTCTGGCCAGCATTCCTTCGAGGAACCGGTCATGCGTCGCCCCCTGTTCTGCCTGTCGCTCGCGCTGCTCGCCCTGGCCGGTTGCCAGACGCCCAATCCCTATGTCGCCAGCAGCCTGCCCGAAGCCTCGGTGCCGGTGCTGCCGCAGCAGGATCCGGCGGCCTATCCGCCCACCCCGCGTGACTGGAGTCGCTATCGCACCTGGAGCTGGGCACCGGGCGCCGCGGTGGTCAGCGGCGGCCTGGATGGCCAGACGGTGCAGCAGGCAGTGGCCGATGGCCTCGACCAGCGCGGCTTGCGACCGGCCATCGGCGGTGCCCGCGCCGATCTGCAGGTGCGAGCCCGCCTCACCCAGCAACAGCGCAGCGAGCAATACACCGACTACTACGACACCGGCTATGGCTACGGACCCTATGGCTACGGCCCCGGCTATGGTGCCAGCGTCGGTCAGGCGCGGACCCGCACCCGGACCTTTCTGGTCGACGTGCTGGAGGTGGAACTGCTCGATCCCGCCACCGGCCGGGTGCTCTGGCACTCGGCCGCCGAGCAGGCCAGCGGCGGCAACAGCGGCGAACGCGCGCGTACCCTGAGAGACACCACCCGCCGCCTGCTGGCCAACTATCCGCCGAGCTGAAGGGATAAGTGGCCCTTAAGCCAGTCCAAGCAGACTAGCGCGCTCACCTCAGAGGATCGCCCATGAAACGTTGCCTCTTGCTGCTCGCGGTCCTCCTGCTGGCGGCCTGCGCCGAGCGTGGCCCGCGCAATCTGGACTATGACGCCAGCCGCGACTTCGCCGCCTATCGCAGCTGGGGCTGGGCGGATCCGGCCATCGAGTACCGCCCCAACGATCCGCGGGTGCGCAGCGATCTGACCGAGCAGCGCCTGCGCGATTCGGTCAGCAGCGGCCTCGACCAGCGCGGGCTGCGCCCCGCGGTGGCAGGCACGCGCCCGGATCTGAAGATCAAGCTCTATGTGATCCTCGATCAGCGCCAGCAGAGCTACAGCTATGCCGACCCCTACTGGGGCCCGGGCTGGGGCGGTCCCTGGGGCTCCGCCTGGGGTCCCGGCCCCTGGGGGCCTAGCTATGTGCGCACCCAGACCGTCACCTACCCGGTGATGACGGTCCAGCTCGACATGCTCGATGGCCGTGACGGCAAGCTGGTCTGGCGCGCCAGCGAAGAGCGCCTGCTGGACGACCAGAACGCCACACCCGCCCAACGCAGCGCCGCCTCCAGCCGCCTGATCAACGAGCTGCTCGTCAGCTATCCACCGCGGCCTTGAGCGGTCGACCGTCCGGGCAGCTCAGCGCTGCCCCTGGTCAGACCGCGAGCAGACGGCTGGGGGGCGGTGGCGGATAATGGCCGCTGGCCAGGCACCCCTCGCGCCCTTCTTGGCCACCGCGTGGGAATCCTGACTGTCGTCCAGCACCGCCCAGGTTCGCCATGCCGTCCACGCCCATCGCCACCCGCCGCAGCCACAATCTGCTGCTGCGCCTCTTTCCGGTCATCTGCGCCCTGCCGATCCTGCTCGGCCTCGGCTGCTACCTGCTGATCAGGACCGCCACCAGCCAGGACGCCGACGTCCAGCAACGCGCCCGGACCTATATCGACCGCACCCTGGTGCAGGTCGAAAACGAGATCGGCCACAACATCATCAACTACGCCAAGTGGGGCGAGGCCTACAAGCACCTGCACCTGACGGTCGACCTCTTCTGGGCCAACGACGAGCGCAACGTCGGCGACATCCCCTATGAGCTCTATGGCTACAACGGGGTCTTCGTGCTGGATCCGCAGGATCGTACCGTCTATGCGGTGATCGATGGCCGGCCGACGGAGCGCGCGGCGGCGCAGTGGCTCGAAGGCGACCTGGCCGGCCTGCTGGCGGCCACCCGCCAGCGCCCTGGCGAGACCGAGAGTCTGGTACGGGTGCTGAGCGTGGGCGGTGTCCCGGCGCTGGTCGCCGCGGCCACCATCACGCCCGGCGCGAGCTACAGCGTGGCCCCGGGTCCCGGCGCGCCCTCGGTGATGCTGTTCGTCAACGTGCTCGATCCGGACACCCTGGCCCATCTCAGCGATACCTATGGCTTGCCGCGACTCGCAGCGTCGCGGGTGCCCCTGGTCGATCACGAATATCTGCGCTTGCTGGATTCACCGCTGTTGCTCAACTGGCAACCGCCGCAACCCGGCGCCCAGCTCCTGCGCCGCACCCTGCCGGTCTTCCTGGCCGGGGTGCTGCTGCTCGGGCTGGTGCTGGCCCTGCTGATCCGCCATGCGCTGAATTCGGCGCGGCAGCTCGACCAGCAGTTCGATGCCCTGGTCGCCAGCCAGGCCGAGCTGAGTCGCAGCGAAAGGCGCTTTCGCGAACTCGCCGAGGCCGCCTCCGACTGGCTGTGGGAAAGCGATGCCGCGGGCCGCATCACCTATCTCTCCGAACGCTTCGCCCGCATCACCGGGCATGCACCCGGCAGTTGGCTCGGGCGGCCGCTGGCGGAGCTGTTCAGCAGCGGGACGACCCCGCTGGCTGCCTGGCTGCAGGGCAATGCTCGACACCTCGACGAGCGCCAGGTGCTGCGCTGCCATTATCGCGACCGCCTGGGTCACTCCCGGGTCTGCGAGATCACCGCCCGGCCGCTGCCCAAGGACGCGGGCTTTCGCGGCACCGCCAGTGACATCACCGCCGCGGTCAATGCCCAGGCGGAAATCGAACACCTGTCGCAACACGACAGCCTGACCGGCCTGGCCAATCGCCTGCAACTGCAGCACTACCTGGCGCGCAAGCTGACGCAAGCCAGGACCCCGCTGACGCTGCTCAGCCTGGATCTGGATCGTTTCAAACCGGTCAACGACAGTCTCGGCCACGCCGCCGGCGATCGGGTGCTGCAGGAAATCGCCCGGCGTCTGCAGGCCAGTCTGAGACCTGGCGGCCTGGTGGCGCGCCTGGGCGGTGACGAATTCATCGTGGTGCTGCTCGGTCACCTGGATGGGGCGACCGTCGACCAGATCTGTGCGCGCCTGGTGAACGCCATCGGCCGACCCATCCTACTGGAGGAACAGTCGGTCAGCGTCGGGACCAGCATCGGCATCGCCCAGGCGCCGGAGCAGGCCAGCCAGGTCGAGGACCTGCTGCGCCTGGCGGATATCGCGCTGTATCAGGCCAAGGCCGCGGGCCGCAACGGCTGGTGCTTTCATGCTCCGGCGATGGACGCCCAGCTCAGCCAGCGGCGTGACCTGGAACAGGAGCTGCGCCAGGCGCTGGCGCTCGACCAGCTGCGCCTGGGTTACCTGCCCCGTCGGAGCGCCGCCGAGGGCAGGCTGAGCGGCATCGAGGTGCGGCTGCACTGGGCCCATCCGCGGCGCGGCCTGCTGCCGCCGGAGGCTTTCCTGCCCCTGGCCGAAGAAACCGGACTCAGCGTTCCCCTGGAATTCTGGTTGCTGGACAACGCCTGTCACGCTGCCGCGGCCTGGCCCGCGCCGCTGCAGCTGGTCGTCGGCCTGTCCGCTCGCCCGCGCGCGGATGGCGAGGCCCTGGTCGCGACGGTCGCCCGCGCCTTGCAGACGAGCGGCCTGGCAGCGGAACGCCTGGAGCTGCAGCTGCCCGAGGCGCTGTTGCAGGCAGACAGCGCTCTGGCGCCGCCGCTGCAGGCGCTCAAGGCCCTGGGCGTGCGCCTGGGCCTGGCCGACCTTGGCACTGGCTCAGGCGCCCTCGACTCGCTGCGCCACCCCGTGCTGGATGGCATCAGCCTGGATAGCCGTCTGGTCGCGCGCCTGGAGGATCAGCAGGTCGATGCCGCCATTGCCCAGGCTCTGATTGGCCTGGGACGAACCCTGGGCCTCAGGGTGACGGCGACGGGCGTGGAGACGCCTGGCCAGTTGGCCTGGCTCCAGGCACGGCACTGCGACGAGGTCCTGGGGGCCCTGTTCGGTCCCTCCCTGACGGGTCGCGAGCTGGCAGCGCTGCTGGCAACCGACCTGCCGGCGGGTTGACGACCTAGAGGCGCTCCAGCCAGCCCAGATCGCCCCCTCGGGCCGGAACCGGATAGCAGCCATAGGGGGCATACCCATGGGTACAGACCGGATCGGCGCGCAGGGTGAGTTCGCCCACCGGTTGCGCGCGCCAGCCCTCCAGCAGGGCGATAGCGGCCAGGGCCGAGAGCAGGGCGATGAACAGCGCGGAGCGAATTGTTCTTGTCAGGCGCATGGTGACCTCCCACGGGACGATTGCCAGGATCGGCAGACAGCGTCCCCACTCCTTGAGTATCGACCCGGGGCGGTCATTTCGCCGCCCTAGTCAGCTCCCGATTGCGCAACGCTGCACTGCGGCAGGCGCAACAGTGGGGTCGCATCGCACGGCGAGAGACCCGGACAAGGCTGCGCCGTTGTCCAGGCTACGCACGAAGCCCCGCCCCACTCCGTACCGCCCCCTCCCCCCCGGGAGAGGGCTGGGGTGAGGGAAGGCCGGACGCAAAGGCCTCAGGCGATCTCCACCCGCTCTCCATTCAGCCGCACCGCCCAGGTGGGCAAGGCCTGCTCGGGATACTCCAGGCAGCCGCCGTCCGCCAGGCGGAAGTGCTGCTTGTACAGCGGCGAGGCGATCACCAGATCCGGGCCCAGCTGGCCGACGATGCCACGGCCGATGACGTTGGCGCCGGACTTGGGATCGCGGTTGCCCACGGCAAAGACCTTCTGCTCGGTCTCCGGCAGGTAGAACAGCGCCACCTGCTCACCCTCGTGCAGGGCCACCACGCCGGACTGGGGCACCAGGTCGGCCAGGCTGCACAGGGGTTGCCAGCGGGGCTCCAGGGTGCGGGCGGTATTGGTCTGGGTCATGGTCAGGCTTCCTCGGTCAGGTTGATCAGGTGCAGTTCGCCATGGCGTGCCGGCCGGCGCTGGCCGCGTTCCTTGACGAAGTGGATGTCCGGGTCGTTGCCGCGCTGGTTGACGAAGGTACGGAAGCGCTTGAGCTTGTCGGGATCGTTCAGGGCATTGGCCCATTCGCATTCGTAGCGATCCACCACCAGTTGCATCTGGGCTTCCAGCTCGGCGCCCAGGCCCAAGCTGTCGTCGATGATCACCTGCTTGAGGTAGTCCAGCCCGCCCTCCAGCGACTCGCGCCACACCGAGGTGCGCTGCAGGCGGTCGGCGGTGCGGATGTAGAACATCAGCAGCCGGTCGATGTAGCGGATCAGGGTTTCGTCATCCAGGTCGGTGGCGAACAGCTCGGCGTGGCGCGGGCGCATGCCGCCATTGCCGCAGACATAGAGATTCCAGCCGTTCTCGGTGGCGATCACGCCGATGTCCTTGCTCTGTGCCTCGGCGCATTCGCGGGTACAGCCGCTCACGGCGAACTTGAGCTTGTGGGGTGCGCGCAGGCCCTTGTAGCGGTGCTCGATGTCCAGCGCCATCTTGACGCTGTCCTGTACCCCGTAGCGGCACCAGGTACTGCCCACGCAGCTCTTCACCGTGCGGGTGGACTTGCCGTAGGCATGACCGGTCTCGAAGCCGGCGGCGATCAGCTCGCCCCAGATGTCCGGCAGCTCGTGCAACTGGGCCCCAAAGAGGTCGATGCGCTGGCCGCCGGTGATCTTGGTGTAGAGATCGTACTTCTTCGCGACCTGGCCGATGGCGATCAGGCCTTCCGGGCTGATCTCGCCGCCCGGGATGCGCGGCACCACCGAATAGGTACCGTTCTTCTGCATGTTGGCCATGAAGGTGTCGTTGGTGTCCTGCAGGGGCACCAGGTGCGGATCGGTAATGGGGGCGTTCCAGCAGGAAGCCAGGACGTTGGCCACCGCTGGCTTGCAGATGTCGCAGCCGTGATGACCACGACCATGGCGGGCCAGCAGCTCGTCGAAGCTCTGGATGCCTCCCACCCGGACCAGGTGGTAGAGCTCCTGGCGGGTATGGGCGAAGTGCTCGCAGAGACTCTTGTCGACTTCCACGCCCCGGGCGATCAGCTCGTGCTCGAACACCTGCTTGACCAGCGCCGCGCAGCCGCCGCAACCGGTGGCGGCCTTGGTGCAGCTCTTGATGCCGGCGAGGTCGGTGCAGCCGGCGTCGATGGCGGCGCAGAGCGCGCCCTTGGTGACGTTGTGGCAGGAGCACAGGGTAGCGGTGGCCGGCAGGGCATCGGCGCCCAGGGTCGGGGCGCCCTCGCCCACCGGCATGATCAGGCTGGCCGGATCCTGGGGCAGCGGGATGCCATTCTGGGCGTATTGCAGCAGGGTGTCGTAGTAGCTGTTGTCGCCCACCAGCACGGCGCCCAGCACGTGCTTGCCGTCGGCGGAGACCACCAGGCGGCGGTAGCTGGCGCTGGCCTCGTCGATGTAGCGATAGCTGCGCGCGCCCGGGGTGGCGCCGTGGGCATCGCCGATGGAACCCACGTCCACGCCCAGCAGCTTGAGCTTGGTGGACATGTCGGCGCCGGTGAAGGGCGTGGCCTGGCCATGGCAGAGGGTGGCGGCCACCAGGCGCGCCATCTGGTAGCCCGGGGCGACCAGGCCGAAGATGCTGCCGTTCCAGGCGGCGCATTCGCCGATGGCATGGATGAAGGGATCGCTGGTCAGGCAGCCGTTGTCCACCGCCACCCCACCGCGGGCGCCGAGTTCCAGGCCGCAGCTGCGGGCCAGGGCGTCCTGGGGACGGATGCCGGCGGAAAACAGGATCAGGTCGGTCTCGAGGAAATCCTCGCCGGCGAAGTTCATGCGGTAGCGATACTCGCTGCCGGCGGTGATGTTCTGGGTGGCCTTGGACAGATGCACGCCCACGCCCAGGTCCTCGATGCGCTGCCTGAGCGCGGCGCCACCGAGGTCGTCCAGCTGCACCGGCATCAAGCGCGGCGCGAATTCCACCACATGGGCCTCCAGGCCCAGGGATTTCAGCGCATTGGCCGCCTCCAGGCCGAGCAGGCCGCCGCCCACCACCACGCCGCGGCGCGCCCTGGCGGCGGCCAGGCGGATGGTGTCCAGGTCGTCCAGGGTGCGATAGACCAGGCGCGAGTCTCCTTCGGCGCCCTCGATGGGCGGTACGAAGGGATAGGAGCCGGTGGCCAGTACCAGGCGGTCGTAGCCAAAGGCGCCCTCAGGGGTCAGCACCTCGCGCTGTTCGCGGTCGATGGCGGTCACCGCGCAGCCCAGGTGCAGCACCAGGCCGGGCACGGCATAGAGGCCGGCTTCGCTCATGGCCAGGGATTCGGCATCGCGACCGGCGAAGTACTCGGAGAGGTGGACCCGGTCATAGGCGCGCTGGCGCTCTTCGCCAAAGACATGGATCTCGTAGTGGTCCAGGGCGCCAGCGGCCAGCAGCTGCTCGACGAGGTGATGGCCGACCATGCCGTTGCCGACGACGATCAGACGTTCTTTGCGGGTCACGATGCTGTTCATGGAGGCTATCCCCCGGCCGAGGCCAATCAGGTTGATTCGCGGCAAATAAAAAGGCGCCTGAAACCTTGCGGTCTCAGGCGCCTTTGCCTGTTCTGGTAGGGAGGAGCCCTAGGCTCTGCTCCGTGCCCGTCGCCTGCGGTGGCTGTCGATCACCGTTGATCGACCGGGCGACCCGAATGTGCGGGTCTGCCAGGGCTTTTGCATCGGCTGTGCCAGTTCCGCCTGATCGCCTGAAGATCCGCCGCTGGCGCGGGCTGCGGCCTGCCGAGTGCCCTGCCGACGGCTGTCCGCACGTCCGCCGAGCAGAACCACAACGGTGCAAGACGTGGCCGGCCTGCCCCGTCACGGCGCATCGCGACCGCCATCGCCGCGACCTCGGCCGGCGCCGCCGGCACCCCGCCAGACCAGTAGGAATGCGCTCCCCGCGCGCGCCGGGCCAAGCTGGCGCGGGCCTTGCTAAATCCCTGGCCTGGAGCGGTCAACGCCGATCGCTTCCTTTCACGACAAAGGCGCCGTGTTCGCCTCCCTCCGGGGAGCGCGACCGGCGCCTTTTCGCTTTCTGGTTTTCGAAGGATCCTTGCCATGGCCACTACCCACATCAAGAGCGTCTGCCCCTACTGCGGCGTCGGCTGCGGGATCGTCATGCAGGTGGAAGACGGCCGGATCACCAAGGTCGGCGGCGATCGCGATCATCCCGCCAATCGCGGCCGGCTCTGCACCAAGGGCAGCACCAGCCACCAGGCGCTGGTGGACAGCGGGCGCATGGAGCAGGCCTATGTCCGCCATGACCGCTCCCACGAACCGGTGCAGACCGGGCTGGACCAGGCCATCGCCGCCACCGCCGAACGCCTGCGCGCCATCCTCGATCGCGACGGACCCGACGCCATCGCCTTCTATGTGTCCGGCCAGATGTCGCTGGAGGCCCAGTACCTGGCGAGCAAGCTGGCGCGGGGCTTCATCGGCACCAACCAGCTCGAATCCAATTCCCGCCTGTGCATGGCCAGCGCCGGCACCGGTTACAAGCTGTCCCTCGGCGCCGACGGCCCGCCCGGTTCCTATGACGACCTCGACCGCGCCGACCTCTTCCTGGTCAGCGGCGCCAACATGGCCGACTGTCATCCCATCCTCTTTCTGCGGCTGCTGGATCGGGTCAAGCGCGGCGCCAAGCTGATCGTGATAGATCCGCGGCGCACCGCCACCGCCGAGAAGGCCGATCTCTTCCTGCAACTGCGTCCGGGCACCGATCTGCTGCTGCTCAACGGCCTGCTGCACCTGCTGCACGCCGAGGGCCATATAGACGAAGCCTTTATCGCCGCCCATACCGAAGGTTGGGCGGCCATGCCCGATTTTCTCGCCGACTACACCCCGGCACGGGTGGCCGCGGGGACCGGGCTGACCGAGGCGGATATCCGCACCGCGGCGCGCTGGATCGGCGAGGCCGGCGAATGGACCAGCCTCTGGACCATGGGCCTGAACCAGAGCACCCACGGCACCTGGAGCACCAATGCCCTGTGCAACCTGCACCTGGCCACCGGCAAGATCTGCCGCCCCGGCAGCGGTCCCTTTTCCCTGACCGGACAGCCCAATGCCATGGGCGGGCGCGAGATGGGCTACATGGGGCCCGGCCTGCCCGGCCAGCGCAGCCTGCTGTCCGCCGCCGACCGCGCCTTCGTCGAGCGCGCCTGGCGGATTCCGGAGGGCACCCTGCACACCCGCCTGGGCCAGGGCACCGTCGCCCTGTTCGAGGAGCTGGCCGCCGGCACCGTCAAGGCCTGCTGGATCATCTGCACCAACCCGGTGGCCAGCGTGGCCAATCGCGAGACGGTCATCCGCGGGTTGCAGGCCGCCGAACTGGTGATCACCCAGGACGCCTTTCTCGACACCGAGACCAACAGCTACGCCGACATCCTCCTGCCCGCCGCGCTCTGGGCCGAGGCCGACGGGGTCATGATCAATTCCGAGCGCAACCTGACCCTGGCGCCCCAGGCCGTCACCCCGCCCGGCGAGGCCCGCGCCGACTGGCGGATCATCGCCGACGTGGCCTGTGCCCTGGGCTATGGCGAACACTTCAGCTACGCCTCGGCCGCCGAGGTGTTCGACGAGATCAAGCAATTCCACAACCCCCAGACCGGCTACGACCTCCGCGGCGCCAGCCATGCCCGGCTGCGCGAGACGCCGCTGCAATGGCCCTGCCGCAGCGCGGAGAGCGATCCGCGCCAGCCGATCCGCTATCGCAACGACGGCCGCAGCCAGACCCTGCGCCTGGACGAAACCGGCGAACCGACCGCGCTCAACTTCGCCACGCCCAGTGGCAAGGCCCACTTCTTCGCCCGTCCGCACCTGGACCCGGCCGAGCTGCCCGATGCCGACTACCCCTTCGTGCTCAACACCGGGCGTCTGCAGCACCAGTGGCATACGCTCACCAAGACCGGCAAGATCGCCGCCCTGAACCGCCTCAATCCGGCGCCCTTCGTGGAAGTGCATCCCCGGGATGCCGAGGCCCTGGGCCTGGCGGAGGGCGACCGCCTGGAGATCACCTCCCGCCGCGGCCGCGCGGTGCTGCCGGTGACCGTCAGCGACCGGGTCCAGCCCGGCAACTGCTTCGCGCCCTTTCACTGGGCCGACGTGCAGGGCAGCGACCTGGCCATCAACGCCGTCACCAGCGACGCCGTCGATCCGCTCTCGCTGCAACCGGAACTCAAGGTCTGCGCCGTGCGCCTGACCCGGGTCGCCACCATTCCCCATCGCCAGCTGCCGGCCGACGAGCCTGTCGCGGAGAGCATCCAGCTGCCCGCCCTGGCGCGGCTGGCCGAGCTCACCGGGGTCGCGACCGCGGTACGGCCCCAGCTCAGCGCGGCCGAACGCACCTACCTGGCCGGCTTCATGGACGGTCTGCGCGACGGTGGTGCCCAGGGCGTGCCCTGCCTGCCGGCCCAGGCGCCGCTGGCCGCCGACACCCGCCTCTGGCTCGACGGCCTGCTCGCCGGGTTGTTCAGCCGCCTGCCGGAAAGCCGGGCCGCCGGCCTGGCCATGGCCCCCACCGCGCCGGCCGATCTGGTGGTGCTCTGGGCCTCCCAGACCGGCAACGCCGAAGCCCTGGCCGAGCGCTGCGTTGCCCGCCTGTGCCAGGCCGGTCTCAGCGTGGAGCTGCACGACATGGCCGCCTATGCCGTGGAACGCCTGACCGGAGCCCGTCGCGTCCTGCTGGTGAGCAGCACCTTTGGCGATGGCGAGGCGCCGGACAATGGCCAGGCCTTCTGGCAGGGCCTCAATCGGCTCGACGCCTCCCTGGCCGAACTGGACTACGCCGTGCTGGCCCTGGGCGATTCCACCTACGAGCAATTCTGCGGCCATGGCCAGCGCCTCGACGCCCGCCTGGCTCAGCTTGGCGCCCGGCGCCTCTGCCCGCGCCTGGACTGCGACGCCGATGACCTCGACGGCGCCGACGCCTGGCTGGCCGCCCTGCAAGGGCAGCTGGCGCCCCAGGCCGAGCACGTGCCCGTCACCCTCCCGACCGCAACCAGCCGCCCGACGGCGGTGCCTGCGCGACTGGTCATCAACCAAAGACTCAACAGTGCCGGGTCCAACAAGGAGGTCCGGCTGTTCGGTTTCGAATCCGATCAGCCCCTGGCCTACCAGGCCGGCGACGCCTTGAGCGTGAGAGCGCGCAACTGCCCGGAGCTGGTCGAGGAAGTCCTCGCCCTCGCCGGACTGGACGGCGAACAGTCGGTCGCCGTGGCCAAGGTCGGCGAGCTGTCGCTGCGCCAGGCGCTGAGCGAACACTATGAGATCGCCCGCCCCAACCCCGAGACCCTGGCGCTGATCGCCGAGCGCAGCGACAGTGCCGATTGCCGCGCCCTGCTGGCCGCTCGCGACGAACTCAAGACCTGGCTCTGGGGCCGGCAACTGGCCGATGTACTGGCCCGCTTTCCCGCCCGCCACGACGCCGGCGAATTGCTCGGCAGCCTCAAGCGCCTGCAGCCACGCCTCTACTCCATCGCCTCCAGCCCCCTGGCCCATGCCGGCCAGGTGCACCTCACCGTCTCGGCGGTGCGCTACGGTAAGCGCAAGGGCGTGGCCTCCAGCTTTCTCGCCGACCGCCTGGGCGAGGCCACCACCGAGGTGCATATCCAGCCTTCGCGCCATTTCCGCCTGCCGGACCAGGGCGACGTCCCGCTGATCATGATTGGCCCCGGCACCGGCATCGCGCCCTTCCGCGGCTTTCTCCATGAGCGTCGCGCCCGGGGCGACGGGGGCCGCAACTGGCTGTTCTTTGGCGAGCAGCACGCCGCCCATGACTTCTACTACCGCGACGAACTGGAAGCCTTCCAGCGCGGTGGCCTGTTGAACGAACTGAGCCTGGCCTTCTCCCGCGACCAGGCCGAGAAGATCTATGTGCAGGATCGGCTGCGCGAACGCGGTGCCGACGTCTGGCGCTGGCTGCAGGACGGCGCCCGCGTCTATGTCTGCGGCGACGCCAGCCGCATGGCCAAGGACGTCGACCAGACCCTGCGCCAGGTGGTGGCGACCCATGGCCATCTCAGCGACGAGGCCGCCAGCGAGTACCTGCGCGGGATGAGCGAGCAGAAGCGCTATCTGAAGGACGTCTACTAGCGCCGCCGGCTACAGCACCGCGCGCACCAGGCGGGTGAAGGCCTCGATGGCCTCGCGCTCGCCCAGTGCCCCACGCACCACGGCCGCGGCCAGGGCCTCGCCGGCGCCGACCAGACCGATGCAGGACACCTGCAACTCCGCGGCGGGTCTTTGGCTGTGCGGCGTGAGCACCGCCGCCACCATCTGGGTGCCATGTTCCAGCAGTTCCTGGTACACCGCCGTCTTTTCCTCACTTCCCGCCAGGGCCGCCGCCAGCACGCCAACCTCACCCTGCATGTCGGTCACGCAGCGGATGTAGCCTTCGGCCAGCGCCGTGGTGGCTTCTTCGGCGCTCTGCTGCCGCGCGGTCATGGCCTGGCGAAAGGCATCCATCTGCGCCAGATCGAGCCAGCGATAGAGCTCGATGAGCAGTCCCGAGCGGGTACCGAAATGCTCGTAGACGACCGGCTTGGAAACGCCCGCCTGCACGGCCAGATAGCCCAGGGTCAGGCGATCCGCGCCTTCTTCCCGAACGATGACCCGCGCCGTTTCCAGCAGTTGCCGACGCCGGGCTGCCTTTGAGAGACGCCGCCCGGCGACTTCGGAGAGCGGTTTTTCAGGGGTGGATCGTGCTGCCATTGGTCAACTCTTCTTGCAAACCTACTAAAGGTAGGTTAATCCTGAACCAGAACCTACTTCTGGTAGGTTAATGCGGAGAACAGCCCGTGGCAATTGGCTGTGCGGTCTCCGGAACCTCAGCACTGCAACGAAGAGGACAGCATCATGCCACTGCAACCCATACTCTTTGCCGGCGGTTCGGGCACGGTAGGCCGCCAGGCCGTCCACTGGTTCCGCCAGCGCCAGCCTGACTGGCCCCTGCTGGTGGGTGGCCGCAACCTCGCCGCTGCCGAGGACGTCGCCCAGGCCACCGAGCAGGCCCGGGCGGTGCGCCTGGACCTCGACCGGCCGGGGCTGGGACTCGATCCCACCCTCGTCCCGGCAGCCATGATCATGCTGGCACCGGATCAGGCCCTGCACGGCCTGCGCCTCGCCCAGCGGCTGGGCATCCCCTATCTCAATGCCAACACCGGCGTCACCGAACTGGGGCCGGAGGTCGCCCAGTTCATGCAGCGCCCCGGCGCCCATGCCCTGGTGCTGTCCAGCCACTGGGCTTCGGGCGCCGCCCTGGCGCTGGCACTCGATCTCGCCCGCCGCTTCACCCGGGTCGCGGCCATCGGGGTGGAGGTCTTGCTGGATGAGGCGGACCCGGCCGGCCCGCTGGCCTGGGAAGATATGGAGCGAGTGCACAGCGCCGCTCCCGCGGCCCTGGCGTTCCGCCATGGACGCCGCGCCTGGCTGAGCGTGGCCGACCTGCAGGGCAGCGTCACGGCGCTGGACGGTCGCACGCTGGCCGCCACGGCCTTCGGCTCCATCGATCTGCTCAGCCTCTGGGCCACCACCGCCGCGCCGGAGCTGCGCTTCGACATCGCCCTGGGCGAGTCTTCCAGCCGGCGGCGGGGCGCGGAAACGGCGGCCGAGATCGCGGTCAGGGTGACCGGTGAAAGAGACGGCCAGACCACCACCGCACGGTCCGTGCTGGAATTCAGCCAGGGGCAGGCCTCGCTGACCGCCCTCGGGCTGGTGCTGTCGCTGGAGCAGGTGCTGGGCCTGGCGGGCGGTGAACCCTTGCCGGCGGGTCTCTATATGCCCGAACAGCTCTGGGCAGCCGACTGGTTTCTGCAGGAGTTGCAACGGGAGGGCGCGGTGCTGCATCACCCGGTGGACGGGCACTGAGCTCAGGAAATGGCGGAAGGCAGTGGGAGTCGAACCCACCCGGGAACGGCTGCCGTCCCCAACCGGGTTTGAAGCCCGGCCACGCCACCGGGCGTGATTGCCTTCCTCTGTTGCGCTAGCCCTCGGCCGCGCGGGCCCAGGCGCTGTCCGGGCGGACCCGGCGCTCGTCGCCGAAGCGACGGGTGAAACCGATGCGATCCAGGCATTCGAGGATCTGGATGCTGCGCTTGCGACCGATGCCAAGGGCATCGCGAAAGGCCGCGGCGCGAATGATCCCTGCTTCGCGCTCCAGGCGCAATGCCTCGCCGGCCGCGGCTTCCAGACTCGCCTGGGGATAGAAGAGATCCCTGACCACCTGGGTCAGTTCCCCCAGCCGGGCCAGCTTGCGCAGCAGCAGCCGCACCTCGGCCTCGGGCTGATCCAGACTCCTGGCCAGATCGCGGGTCCAGGGCGGATCGAAACGCTGTGCCTCCAGCAGCGGCCAGAGGCGGGTCTTGAGCCCCTCCTCCGCCTCGGTGAGGCGAACCCGGTGATCGGGCATGTGCAGCCAGGGACCGCTGCTCTGCAATCGCCCCTCGGCCAGGGCCGTCTCCAGCAGCGCCAGATAGACTGCCCGCTCCAGCTCCGGCGCGGCGATGCGGCGGAGGCGATCCCGATCGGGACCCAGTTCGTCGGGTTGTTCCTGGTGAAAGGTCGCCAGCGCCGCGCCCAGGCGCTCGAGCGCCGCCTGCCACAAGGAGGCTGCAAACAGCCGCGGGCCAACCCGCGTGTCCACCCTCAGGGTGTCGGCGGGCACGTGCCAGTCGCCTTCGGGGCGGTTGAACTGACGCGCCAGCAGCCGTGGATCGAGACCGCCGTCGGCCTGGGCCAGGAGTTCAGGCAGCGCCTCCTCCAGACCGCCCCGACGCAGTGCCTGGAGTTGTGCCAGGCGCTGCGGCGTGCGGCGATGGCGCGCCGGGGCAAAGGGATCGAGCAGCCGGGCCCCGCCCAGGGTGCGCTGGGCGGACTGGTCACGTAGCACCAGGCGATCGCCATGCACCCCGTGCAGCGGCGCATTGAGCACCAGCTGTGCCAGGGTCATGGCGCCAGGGGCGAGGTTGTCGCCTTCCAGCAGGGCGACGCGACCGGTGAGATCCTGGGCGCCCAGGTGCACGTGCACCGGCGTCCAGTGCGCCAGGTTGCGCGCCTCGCCGGGCAGCAGTCGTAGCTCCACGTCGATCCGGGTGGTGGGCGCATGCAGCGCCTCGGCCACCAGCCAGTCACCGCGGGCGAGGCTGTCGGTGCTCAGCCGCTCGCCCGCAAGATTGAGCGACACCCGCTGACCGGCCTGGGCGGTTTCCGCCGCGCGGTTCTGGGCGTGCAGCCCCCGCACCCGCAGGCGCTGTCCGCGTGGGGTGAGCAGCAGTTCGTCGCCGACGGCCACCTGGCCGGCAAAGGCGGTGCCGGTGACCACCACTCCGGCCCCGGCGACACTGAACACCCGGTCCACCGCCAGGCGAAAGCCGCCGCGGGCGTTGCGCTGGCGCACCTGGTCCAGGGTCGCGAGCAAGGCGGCGCGTAAGGCGGGGATGCCCACGCCGCCGGGACTGGCCACCGGATACAGCGGCGCCCCGGCGAAGGGGCCGGCGGCCAGCAGCGTACTGACGTCCTGGCGCACCTGGGCCAGGCGCTCGGCGTCCACCCGATCGGCCTTGGTCAGGGCCACCAGCAGCCGGGGAATGCCGAGCAATTCGAGGATCGCCAGGTGCTCACGGGTCTGCGGCATGACGCCGTCGTCGGCCGCCACCACCAGCAGGGCCAGGTCCAGGCCGCTGGCGCCGGCCAGCATGTTGTGCACGAAGCGCTCATGACCGGGCACGTCGATGAAGCCGGTGAGGCCGCCGTCGCCCAGATCGGCATAGACATAGCCCAGGTCGATGGTGATGCCGCGCGCCTGCTCTTCGCGGCGGCGGTCACCGGCGACCCCGGTGAGGGCCTGGATCAGCGCGGTCTTGCCATGGTCGATGTGGCCGGCGGTGCCGATGATCATGGGGACGGTACCAGGCGGATGAACAGGGACGTCATGGCGGCTCCAGGCGGCGGACTGGCGCTCAGGGTAGCGGCGCCCCGCGCGCTCGCCTAGCCGTGACGCTCGCGCAAGAAGGCCACGAAGGCGCGCAGGGGCGCGGGCAGCTGGCGGCGATCCGCATAGTAGAGCCGCGGACCAGGAAAGGACGTGGACCAGTCCGCCAGCACTTCCACCAGGCGACCGTCGGCCAGGGGCTGGGCCAGATAGTCGGCGAAGGAATAGATGAGGCCGACGCCGTCGAGGGCGGCCTGCAATTCCAGGTCGAGCGCCGAGGCCAGCAGGCGACTGCCCGGCGCGACATTGATGACCTCGCTGCCGCGCTCGAAGCTCCACTGCGCCATCAGACCGCTGGCGAAGCGATGCCCGATGCAGGAATGCCGGACCAGGTCGGCGGGGTGTGCCGGTACGCCGTGCTGTTCCAGGTAGGCAGGGGTTCCAGCCACGGCGAATCTCTGGGTGACCGGGCCCAGCCGCACGCTGATCATGTCCGCCTCCAGGTGCTCGTCGTAGCGCACCCCGGCATCGAAACTCGCGGCGAGCACGTCGATCAGCCGGTCCTCGGCCACCACCTCCAGGCGAATGCCCGGATGCCGGGCGAGGAAGGGGCCGATCAATGGCGGCAGCAGCACGCGGGCGACGATGGTGGGCACATTGAGTCTCAGGCTCCCCACCGGACTCTCGCCCTCGGCATTGATGGCGTCCAGCGCGCCGCGCACCTCGCGCAGCGCGGGGGTGAGGCGCTCCAGCAGACGCTGGCCGGCCGCGGTGGGCGTCACGCTGCGGGTGGTGCGGTGCAGCAGCCGGACATCCAGTTCCCGCTCCAGCCGCCGCACGGCATCGCTCAGGGAAGAGGCCGCCACGCCGCGCACATAGGCGGCGCCACGAAAGCTGCGGGCCTCGGCCACGGCGGCGAAGGCCGCCAGGTCATCCAGATTCAAGGTGCCTCCATTGTACGGCTGAGCGAACAGGTCGTTGTGTCGAGACCGGATTATCGCACAGCGTCATCCTGGCTAGAGTGAAGCCTCATCCACCTGAAGAGGAATCCCTCATGCAACAGCGTCGCTTGGGCCGCCAGGGCCCCTTGGTATCGAGCCTTGGTCTGGGCTGCATGGGCATGTCCGACCTCTATGGCGCCGCCGACCGGGGCGAGGCCATCGCCACCGTCCAGGCCGCCCTCGAACGCGGCGTCACCCTGTTCGACACCGGTGACTTCTATGGCATGGGCCACAACGAACTGCTCCTGGGCGAAGCCCTGCGCGGTCGGCGCGACCAGGCACTGATCAGCGTCAAGTTCGGCGCCCTGCGCGGTCCGGGCGGCGAGTGGCTGGGCTACGACACCCGGCCGGCGGCGATCAAGAATTTCGTCGCCTACAGCCTCAAGCGCCTGGGTGTGGACCACATCGACATCTATCGCCCTGCACGGCTGGATCGCCAGGTGCCCATCGAGGACACCATGGGCGCCCTCGCCGAGCTGGTGCAGGCCGGCTACATCCGCCATATCGGCCTTTCGGAGGTGGGCGCACAGACCCTGCGGCGGGCGGCCGCGGTGCATCCGGTCTGCGACCTGCAGATCGAGTATTCGCTGGTCTCGCGCGGCATCGAGGCGGAGATCCTACCAACCTGCCGCGACCTGGGCATCGGCATCACCGCCTATGGCGTGCTCTCCCGTGGCCTGCTCAGCGGTCACTGGCGCCAACCCTCGGGCAGCGGCGACTTCCGCGCCCATAGTCCGCGCTTCCAGCCGGGCAACGTGGAGAAAAACCTGGCGCTGGTGGAAGGCCTGAAGCAGTTCGCCGAACACCGGGGCACCACCCCGGCCCGGCTGGCGGTGGCCTGGGTCGCCGCCCAGGGCGACGATATCGTGCCGCTGGTCGGTGCCCGCCGCCGCGTTCAGCTCGACGAATCCCTCGGTGCGCTGGAGGTGGCCCTGAGCGCTGCGGATCGCGCCGAACTGGAACGGCTGCTGCCGCCGGACGCCGTGGCCGGTGATCGCTACGGCGAACACCAGCTCCGCGATCTCGACAGCGAACGCTGAGCCACGCTCGCCAGCAGCGGCCCGCCTTGCGCGGGCCGTTGGTATTTCAGCGCTCGGCCGGACGCTCCTGCATCAGCACCCAGGGCGCCACCACCACCGCCCACAGGGCCACCTCAGGCGCCTCCAGCCGGCGCCGCGCGCGGTCTTCGTCGACCTTGGCCAGTTGGCCCTGCTGCAGCCACAGACCCACCCGGGCGGCATCGTCCTGGGTCACGGCGATGGCCGCCTCGATTAGGTCCAGCTCGGGTGCCACTTCCAGCAGCACGCCCCGCGCAAAATGCGGTTGCAATTCTTCCCAGCCGATGGCGGCGGTCTGCCCGAGCAGGGTGGCGTAGCGCGTTGCGTGATCGGTCATGGTGCGGGCCTCGCGAAAAGGGCGGATTCTACCGTTGCCCTCCCCAATTGCCGAGCGGCCGGACGCACGGGCCACAGATCCGACAAGTTGTCGTCGCCAGCTTTCCAAGACGAACAGACGGTGATTAAACTGCGCGGCGCGTCATAAAGAACAAAATCGGCACATTTTCGCTTCCAACTGCCTCATTAATAAAAGCATTCCGAGTGGAGCACTCATGAAAAAGGCAACTCTGCGTTTCTCCCGCTTGGTCGCGGCCCTGGCCCTGGCCGGCATGGCCAGCCACACCCTGGCAGCCGACACCCTGAAGATCGGTCTGGCCGGCCCCAAGACCGGCCCGGTCGCCCAGTACGGTGACATGGAGTTCATTGGTGCCCAGATGGCCATCGAGCAGATCAACAAGGCCGGCGGCGTCAAGGGCAAGCAGCTCGAAGGCGTGATCTACGACGACGCCTGCGATCCCAAGCAAGCCGTGGCGGTTGCCAACAAGATCGTCAACGATGGCGTCAAGTTCGTCGTCGGCCACCTCTGCTCCAGCTCCACCCAGCCCGCCTCCGACATCTATGAGGACGAAGGCATCCTGATGGTGACCCCGGCGGCCACCAGCCCCGACATCACCAACCGTGGCTACAAGCTGATCTTCCGCACCATCGGCCTGGACAACATGCAGGGCCCGACCGCCGGCAAGTTCATCGTCGAGCACGTCAAGCCGAAGATCGTCGCGGTCATCCACGACAAGCAGCAGTACGGCGAAGGCATCGCCACCGCGGTCAAGCAGACCCTGGACAAGGCCGGCGTCAAGGTTGCCGTGTTCGAGGGCATCAACTCCGGCGACAAGGATTTCTCCTCGCTGATCGCCAAGCTCAAGCAGGCCAACGTCGACTTCGTCTACTACGGCGGCTACCACCCCGAGCTGGGCCTGATCCTGCGTCAGGCGGCCGAGAAGGGCCTGACCGCCAAGTTCATGGGTCCGGAAGGCGTGGGCAACAGCTCCATCTCCGCCATTGCCGGCAAGGCCTCCGAAGGCCTGCTGGTCACCCTGCCGCGCTCCTTCGACCAGGATCCCAAGAACCAGGCCCTGGTGCAGGCGTTCAAGGACAAGAAGCAGGATGCGAGCGGTCCCTTCGTGTTCCCCTCCTACGCCGCCGTGCAGGTCATCGCCGAAGGCATCGAGAAGGCGGGCGACGAGAAGCCCGAGGACGTGGCCAAGGCACTGCGCAGCAACACCTTCAACACCCCCACCGGTGAGTTGGCGTTCGACGAGAAAGGCGACCTGAAGAACTTCGAGTTCGTGGTCTACGAATGGCACGCCGACGGCACCAAGACTGAAGCCAAGTAAGCCCTAGAAGCTGTTCAGGACCTCGCGAGCTAGAGACAAACAAGGCGAACACACCTGAGGAAGCGGAGTTTACAAGAGGTAAATGAGCATTCCGAAGGTGTGTTCAACGCAGTTTGGCCGACGCGCAGTAGGTTCTGAACAGCTTCGAAGTCCGTAACACCGAAGCCCACCGCCACCGGCGGTGGGCTTCGTTTATCCGCCTCCATCCGAGGCCTGGGACCCGCACCAGAAGTGCACCAAGGTCCCCTGGAGACACCCATGCCCGAGTTCTACCACTACCTGCAACAGCTGGTGAACGGCCTCACGGTCGGCAGCACCTATGCGTTGATCGCCATCGGCTACACCATGGTCTACGGCATCATCGGCATGATCAACTTCGCCCATGGCGAGGTGTACATGATCGGCTCCTATGTGGCCTTCATCGCCATTGCCGGCCTGGCCATGCTGGGTATCCACAGCCTGCCCATCGTCATGCTCGCCGCCTTTGGCGCCAGCATCATCATCGCCAGTGCCTACGGCTACAGCATCGAACGCATCGCCTATCGCCCCTTGCGTGGCGGTAACCGGCTGATCCCGCTGATCTCGGCGATCGGCATGTCGATCTTCCTGCAGAACTGGGTGCTGCTGGCCCAGGACTCCAAGGACAAGTCGATCCCCAACCTGCTGCCGGGCAACTTCATCATCGGCACCGACGCCATGAACGGCGTGGTGATCTCCTATGTGCAGGTGCTGATCTTCATCGTCACCCTGCTCACCATGTTCGGCCTCACCTGGTTCATCTCCCGCTCCCGCCTGGGCCGCGCCTGCCGCGCCTGCGCCGAGGACATCAAGATGGCCAACCTGCTGGGCATCAACACCAACGGCATCATCGCCCTGACCTTCGTCATCGGCGCCACCCTGGCCGCCGTGGCCGCGGTGCTGCTGGGCATCCAGTACGGCGTGATCAACCCGAGCCTGGGCTTCCTGGCCGGCATCAAGGCCTTCACCGCCGCCGTGCTCGGCGGCATCGGCAGCATCCCCGGCGCCATGCTCGGCGGCCTGGTGCTGGGCGTGGCCGAGGCCTTTGGCGCCGACGTCTTCGGCGACCAGTACAAGGACGTGGTGGCCTTCAGCCTGCTGGTGCTGGTGCTGCTGTTCCGCCCCACCGGCATCCTCGGTCGCCCGGAGGTGGAAAAGGTATGAGTGCCCGTCTGCGAACCGCCTTCTTCAGCGCCCTGCTGGTGCTGGCCGTCGCCTATCCCATCCTCGGCCTCAAGCTGGAGACGGTGGGCGTCAACCTCGAGGTGCACGGCGCCACGCCGCGCACCCTCTGGATCGTGGCCCTGGCCGCGGTGCTGATGTTCGTCTGGCAACTGGTGCGAGACCCGCTCACCGCCGGCTGGCGCCGCGGTGGCGGCCTGCACCTGCCGGCCACCGGCCTGGGCACCAAGCTCACCGAACCCAGGACCCAGCGCTGGGTGATCCTGGGCCTGGTGCTGGTCGCCCTGGTATGGCCCTTCTACGGCTCGCGCGGCGCGGTGGACATCGCCACCCTGATCCTCATCTACGTGATGCTCGGCCTCGGCCTGAACATCGTGGTGGGTCTGGCCGGTCTGCTCGACCTGGGCTACGTCGGCTTCTATGCCGTCGGCGCCTACACCTACGCTATGCTCTCCCACTACTACGGCCTGGGCTTCTGGGTCTGCCTGCCGCTGGCGGGGCTGATGGCGGCGCTGTTCGGCTTCCTGCTCGGTTTCCCGGTGCTGCGCCTGCGCGGCGACTACCTGGCCATCGTCACCCTGGGCTTCGGCGAGATCATCCGCATCCTCTTGCGCAACCTCACCCAGTGGACCGGCGGCCCCAACGGCATCAGCGGCATCGAAAAACCGACCCTGTTCGGCCTGACCTTCGAACGCCGGGCCCCCGAGGGCATGACGCCCTTCCACGAGTATTTCGGCATCCCCTACAACTCCGAATACAAGGTGATCTTCCTCTACCTGATCGCCCTGTTGCTGGTGCTGCTGACCCTGTTCGTGATCAACCGCCTCTTGCGCATGCCCATCGGCCGCGCCTGGGAAGCCCTGCGCGAAGACGAGATCGCCTGCCGCGCCCTGGGCCTGAATCCCACGCTGATCAAGCTCTCGGCCTTTACCCTGGGCGCCTGCTTCGCCGGTTTCGCCGGCAGCTTCTTCGCCGCTCGCCAGGGCCTGGTGTCGCCGGAATCCTTCACCTTCATCGAATCGGCCATCATCCTGGCCATCGTGGTGCTGGGCGGCATGGGCTCCCAGCTCGGCGTGATCCTCGCGGCCATCGTGATGATCCTGCTGCCGGAGCTGATGCGCGAATTCAGCGAATACCGCATGTTGATGTTCGGCCTGCTGATGGTCGTGATGATGATCTGGCGTCCGCAAGGCCTGCTCCCGATGCAACGCCCGCACCTGGAGTTGCGCAAATGAGCCAAGCCCTTCTCGATGTCTCCGGCCTGTCCATGAGGTTCGGCGGCCTGCTGGCCGTCAACGGCGTCAACATCCGCGTGGAACAGGGCCAGGTGGTCTCGCTGATCGGTCCCAACGGCGCCGGCAAGACCACGGTGTTCAACTGCCTGACCGGCTTCTACCGACCCAGCGGCGGCGAGATCCTGCTCAATGGCGAAGCCATCCAGGGGCTGCCCGGCCACAAGATCGCCCGCAAGGGCGTGGTGCGCACCTTCCAGAACGTTCGCCTGTTCAAGGAAATGACCGCGGTGGAGAACCTGCTGGTGGCCCAGCACCGCCACCTCAACACCGGCTTCCTGGCCGGGCTGTTCAAGACCCCGGCCTTTCGCAAGAGCGAGGCCGAGGCCATGGACTATGCGCGCTTCTGGCTGGAGCAGGTCAACCTCACCGAATTCGCCAACCGTAACGCCGGCAACCTTGCCTACGGCCAGCAGCGCCGCCTGGAAATCGCTCGCTGCATGATGACCCGCCCGCAGATCCTCATGCTCGACGAGCCGGCCGCCGGTCTCAACCCGCGCGAGACCGAGGACCTCAAGGCGCTCATCGCCCTGCTGCGCGCCGAGCACGGCGTGACCGTGCTCCTGATCGAGCACGACATGCACCTGGTGATGAGCATTTCCGACCACATCGTGGTGATCAACCAGGGCACCCCCCTGGCCGACGGGACGCCGGAGCAGATCCGCAACAACCCCGACGTGATCAAGGCCTACCTGGGCGAATCCTGATGGAGACCACCATGCTGCAGTTCGACAACGTCTCCACCTTCTACGGCAAGATCCAGGCGCTGCATGGCGTCAGCGTGCAGGTGAACCGGGGCGAGATCGTCACCCTGATCGGCGCCAACGGGGCCGGCAAGTCCACCCTGCTGATGACCCTCTGCGGTACCCCGCAGGCCCACGGCGGCAGCATCCGCTATGAAGGCGAGGAGCTGGTCGGCCAGGAAACCGCGCAGATCATGCGCAAGGGCATCGCCGTGGTGCCGGAAGGTCGCCGGGTGTTCGCCCGCCTGACCGTGGAAGAGAACCTGGCCATGGGCGGCTTCTTCACCGACAAGCAGGCCTACGACCGCCAGCTGGAGAAGGTTCTCGGCCTCTTTCCACGCCTCAAGGAGCGCTATGCCCAGCGCGCCGGTACCATGTCCGGTGGCGAACAACAGATGCTCGCCATCGGCCGGGCGATGATGAGCGAGCCGCGCCTGCTGCTGCTCGACGAGCCGTCGCTGGGACTTGCGCCCATCATCATCCAGCAGATCTTCGAGATCATCGAACAGCTGCGCCAGGATGGGGTGACGGTGTTCCTGGTCGAGCAGAACGCCAACCAGGCGCTCAAGCTGGCCGACCGCGGCTACGTGCTGGAGAACGGCCGCATCGTCATGCAGGACAGCGGCGCCGAACTGCTGGCCAACCCGGACGTGCGCAAGGCCTATCTGGGCGGTTGAGCCGTTTATTCTATCGCGACGATGTCGGTTCGCCGATGCGACCGCTTTTGCTGTGGATCCTATCGCGGCCATGGGCCGCTCCTACAGGCACCCGTAGGAGCGGCCCATGGCCGCGATAGCACGTGCTTCGGGTCGAGACGGCTCCACCGTCGAAGCCCAACAGTGCCGTAGCGTGGAAAACGGCGCAGCCTTTTCCACTGGGGCTTCCCGGCGAAGGGTGCCCTCACCCCAGCCCTCTCCCGCAGCGAGAAGGGACTGTCCCCGCAGGCCTCCAGCTCCATCGGCCCCGCTACCCCAACGCCTCCAGGCGCTGCCGACTGCGCTCGAACCAGTCGCTCAGGGCTTCCGCCACCACCCTTGTCCGCTTCGGCAACCCACCCTGGTAGGGATGCACCAGAAACAGCGGCTGGCTGGGCGTGCGCCATTCCCGGAGCAGCCAGACCAGGGCACCACTGGCCAGCTCCTCGTGCACCATGAATGAGGGCAGCCGGGCGATGCCCTGCCCGGCCAGGGCCGCCTGCTTGAGCAGGCTGTAGTGATTGCAGGCCAGGCTGGGGGTTACCTGCACGCGGTCGAGTCGGTGCTCGCGGTGATAGAGCCAGACCTCGCCCTCGGCATAGTGGCTGTTGACCAGGCAGCGGTGGCCGAGCAGCGCCTCGGGTGCCTGCGGGACCTCGTGCCCGGCCAGATAGGCGGGTGCCGCGCAGGTCACCTCCTGCATGGCGAACAGCGGTCGCGCGACCAGGCGCTCGTCCGGCTCCAGTCGGGCGCGAATCGCCAGGTCGAACCCCTCGGCGACCAGGTCGCGATAGCCGTTGTCCAGCACCAGGTCCAGCTGGATGGCGGGGTGGGTGGCGCGACAGGCCAGCAGTACCTCGAAAAAGGTGTAGCCCAGGGATACCGGAACGGTCAGGCGCACCGGCCCGGCTGCCTCCTCCTGCAGGCGGGCCACGCTCTGCAGGGCCCGCTCACGCTGGCGCACCAGGGCCTGGGCCTCGGGCAGCAGGGTGCGCCCGGCGGCGGTGGGAGCGAGACGGCGGGTGGTGCGGTGCAGCAGGCGGGTCTCCAGTCGCACCTCCAGCGCCCGGATGCGCTTCGACAGTTGCCCCTTGCTGCAGCCCAGGCGCTCGGCTGCACGGGTGAAGCTGCCGCTTTCACAGAGGATGGCGAAGGCCGCAAGATCAGCGAAATCGTCCTGCATCGTTTCCTCCAGGAAACACTGGATTGCCATTCAGGTGATTTATCAGGGCAATGCGCCATTCTAGGCTGGAGACTCCCTTCCCTTCACGGAGTCGCATCATGAAAATCATCCTCGTCGGTGCCAGCGGTACCCTGGGCAGCGCCATCGCCGAACGCCTGGGCAGCCGCCACGAGCTGATCCGCGTCGGCCGCCAATCCGGCGACCTGCAGGTCGACATCACCCAACCGGAGTCCATCCGTGCCCTGTTCGCCCAGGTGGGTCGTTTCGATGCCCTGGTCAGCGCGGTGGGTTCGGTGACCTTCGCCCCCTTCACCGAGATGACGCCCGAAGCCTACGGGAAAGGCCTGCAGGACAAGCTGATGGGCCAGGTCAACCTGGTGCTGCTGGGCCAGG
The DNA here is from genome assembly GCF_028640935.1 of Pseudomonas sp. SHLD1. Classification (NCBI taxonomy): domain Bacteria; kingdom Pseudomonadati; phylum Pseudomonadota; class Gammaproteobacteria; order Pseudomonadales; family Pseudomonadaceae; genus Pseudomonas; species Pseudomonas sp. SHLD1. The sequence continues at coordinate 238,211 of NZ_JAQZAD010000035.1, read as the reverse complement.
CGCAGGCCGCCGAGGGCGCCTCCTTTACCCTCTCCACCGGCATCCTCAGCGAACAGCCCATCGCGCAGGGCAGCTCGGCGGCCATGGTCAACGCGGCGCTGGAAGGCTTCGTCCGCGGCGCGGCCATCGAGTTGCCACGGGGTCAGCGGCTCAACGCGGTGAGTCCGACGGTGCTGGAGGAATCGCTGGGACACTACGGCGATTTCTTCCGCGGCTTCAAGGCGGTATCGGGTGCCGAGGCGGCCCTGGCCTACGAACGCAGCGTGGAAGGGCGGGAAACCGGCAAGACTTATCGCGTCTGGTAAGTCCTTGAGCTCGCGGCGCTGTCTGAGTAACGTGTGCCCACCTCAGTCGGAGTCCTGCGATGCCAGCGCCGCGTGCCATCTTTCCCCTTGCCCTGCTCGGCCTCCTCGGCGGCTGCAGCCTGTTCCAGAGCGACGACACCCCGCGTGCACCGGGCGGCGAGCGCCTGCAGGGCGATCTGCGCTGGAGCGGTGACCAGCTGCTGTTCCGCCCCTGCCAGGAACAGCGTTTCTTCGACGTCACCGACGCCAACAACACCGCCATCCTGCGCGATGCCCACGAACTGGCCGCCGACAGCGGTGCCGCTTCGCTGTTCGCCGATCTGCGCGGCAAGCTCAAGTCCGGGGGCCGCGATGGCGCCCAGGGCGTATTCGCCGTCACCGACGTCTACCGCGTGCAGTACAGCGGTCCGGGTTGCAGCGATCCGAACTTCAAGCGTACCGCCATGAATGCCGGTGGCCATGGACCGGACTGGAGCGTCCAGGTCAGCAACCAGGGCATGCTGGTCAGTACCGCCGGCCAACAGCGCCGCGCCCTGCCCTTCGTGCAGGAGGAATTGCCCGGCGGCATGCGCGCCCTGTCCACCGAGGCCAATGGCGAGAAGGTCGAGTTGTGGATCAATCCCCGGCGCTGCGTGGATGGCCGGACCGGCACCGTGCAGTCGCTGCAGGCCGAACTGCGCATCAATGGCCAGACCTGGCAGGGCTGCGCCTTCTACGGTGGTGCCGGCAACCCCACCTAACCCGGGCGTTCGCGCGATGCTTAGCGCGATCCCCTTGGCATCTTCCGCTTTACGTTTAGCGTCGCGCGCCCCCAGGGGCTAGTCTAGCGACGGCAAGGCTTCATCCGCTTCGCTTGGCCACCTCCGGGTCGCGCCGGGCGAAGCCACAGGAACGCTCATCCAGCCAGGGTCCAGGCATGCCAACATCTCCCGCGTCCCGCAGCGCCTTACCGCGTCGGCGGGGCCATACCGTCCTCCTGCGGCTGTTCCCGGCGCTCTGCGTGCTGCTCCTCGGCCTTATCGGCCTGGGTTGCTATCTGCTGGTCGACAATGCCGTGCGCCAGGATGCCACCGTCGCCCAGCACACCGAGCGCGCCATCGGTCGCACCTTTACCCGCCTCGACGAAGAGGTCGCCCGCAACCTGATCGACTACAGCAAATGGGACGAGGCCTATCGCCGCCTCCATCAGGAACTGGACTCCGACTGGGCCTACGACCAGGGCAACCTCGGCGAATCGCTGTACCGCGTCTATGGCTACGAAGGGGTGCTGGTATTCAACGGCCAGGACCGCCCCCGCTATCGCCTGCTCGATGGCCAGCGGGCCGATCCCGCTACGCCCTGGCTGCAGGGCGACATCGCCGGCCTGCTGGCCGCGGCACGCAGCGCCGACGCCCGCGCCGGCAGCGTGTCCGGTGTGCTGACCGTGGCCGGGATGCCGGCGCTGGTGGCCGCCGCCGCCATCACCCCGGGCGATCATGCCGGCGTCCGTCCCCAGGAGGCGCCTGCCTCGGTACTGGTCTTCGTCAATGTGCTGAGTCCCGCCCGACTGGCCGCCCTGAGCGAAGCCAACAACCTGCCGCCGCTGAGCATCACCACCGACCCGGCCGGCAGCCGCGCCAGCTGGCAACTGCCGGGCTCCGGCTATCAGCTGACCTGGCGCCCGCCGCGACCGGGATTGTGGCTGATGCAGCAGACCCTGCCGCTGTTCGGCGGTGGGGTGCTGATCCTGCTGCTGGGGCTGATCTGGCTGTTTCGCCAGGCGCTGCTGTCGATGCGCCAGCTGGATGCCCAGTACGATGACCTGCTGGCCAGTCGCAGCGAACTGGCCATCGGCGAGCGACGCTTCCGCGACATCGCCGAGGCCACCTCGGACTGGCTGTGGGAGGTCGACGCCACCCTGCGCCTGGTCTATGTCTCGGATCGCTTCGCCGAAGTCACCGGGGAAGCCACCAACCGCTGGCTGGGGCGGCCGCTCAACGAACTCCTGACGCCCCATGCAGACACCCTGGCGCACTGGCTAGCCGGCCAGGCGCACGACCACAAGCCGCGACCGCCGCTGGTCTGTCACTACCTGGACGGCAACGGCCGCGAACGCACCTGCCGGGTCGCCGCCCGGGCCATTCCCGAGGGTGGCTATCGCGGTACCGTCACCGATCTCACCGACGAGATCGAGGCCCTGGCCCAGGTCCAGCACCTGTCCTGGCACGACCCCCTGACCGGCCTGCCCAACCGCCATCGCCTGCACCAGTTCCTCGCCACCCACCTGGAAGGCCCGGAGCCGCGGCCCCTGGCGCTGATCAGCCTGGACCTGGATAGATTCAAGACGGTCAACGATGCCCTCGGCCATGCCGCCGGCGATCAGGTCCTGCAGGAAGCGGCGCAGCGTCTGCGGCAGAACGTGACCGCCACCGACCTGGTGGCGCGCCTGGGCGGCGATGAATTCTGCGTGGTGCTCAGCGGCGACCGCGACCCGGGCGCCATCGCCGACCTCTGCCGACGGCTGGTGGAGCAGTTGCGCCAACCCTTCCGCCTCGGCGAGCAGCGGGTCTTCATCGGCAGCAGCCTGGGCGTGGCCCTGGCACCGCGGGATACCGGCATCCCGGCGGAACTGCTGCGCCTGGCCGATATCGCCCTCTACCAGGCCAAAGCCGCTGGCCGCAGCACCTGGCGCTTTCACGAGCCGGCCATGAACGAGCAGGTGCTGTTGCGCCGGCAGCTGGAGCAGGACCTGCGCCAGGCCCTGCGCGATGACCGTCTCAGCCTCTACTACCAGCCGCGCCGTTGCCTGGCCGATGGCAGCCTGCGTGGCTTCGAGGCGCTGGTGCGCTGGGAGCACCCGACCCAGGGGCTGCTGGAGCCGCTGGACTTCCTGACCCTGGCTGAGGACGCCGGCCTCGGCCAGCGCCTGGGGCGCTGGGTGCTGGAGACCGCCTGCCACGATGCCCAGGGCTGGCCGGAACGACTCTCGGTGTCGGTCAATCTGTCGCCGCAGCAATTCCACGCCAACGAAGACCCGGTGCAGACCGTGGCCGAGGCCCTCTACCAGAGCGGCCTGGCGGCGTCGCGGCTGGAGCTGGAACTCACCGAACGCACCCTGCTGGACCCGGCCGCCGACGTGGCCAACACCCTGGGCGCGCTCAAGGGCCTGGGCGTACGCCTGTGCCTGGACGACTTCGGTTCCGGCCTCTGCTCCCTGGCCTATCTGCGCCGCTATCCGCTGGACGGCATCCGCCTGGATCGCAGCCTCATCGCCCGACACCATCAGGCGCCGGAAGACAGCGCCCTGGTGCGGGCCATGATCGATCTCGGCCGCTCGCTGGGGCTGACGGTAACCCTCAAGGGGGTGGAAGACGCCGAGCACCTGCGCCAGCTGCAGCACCTGCCGGCGGACGAGATCCAGGGCTTCCATTGCGGCGCGCCCCTGCCGGCCGACCAGCTGGGCGCCTGGCTGGACGAGCGGGCGGCCGAGTCGCTGAGCTGAATCGGCAGGGCCTCGGCGCCTAGCGCTCGGCCACCATGCTGCCCTCGCCCGCCGCACCCCGCCGCTGGTTGCGGTCGTCGCGGGGGGTGACGCCGAAGAAGTTGCGATAGGCGCTGGAGAAGTGCGGCCCCGACGAGAAGCCGCAGGACAGGCCGATCTGGATGATGGACTTGCTGGTCTGGGTGAGCATCTTGCGCGCCCGGTTCAGCCGCAGTTCCAGGTAGTACTGGCTGGGCACCCGCGCCAGGTATTGCTTGAAGATCCGCTCCAGCTGCCGGCGGGAAACGCAGACGTGCTGGGCGATCTCGTCGGTGGTGAGGGGCTCTTCGATGTTGGCTTCCATCAGCATCACCGCCTGGGTCAACTTGGGATGACTCGACCCCAGCCGATTCTTCAGTGGAATGCGCTGCCGCTCGCTGCCTTCGCGCAGGCGCTCGACGATCAGCTCCTCGGCGATGGTGCCGGCCTGCTCGGCGTCGCGGTCGCGGCCGATCATGGCCAGCAGCAGATCGAGGATGGCCAGGCCGCCACAGGCGGTCAGGCGATCGCGGTCCCACTCGTAGAGGTGGTGGGTGGCGATGACCTTGGGGAATTGCTCGCTGAATTCCTCCAGCCAGCGCCAGTGCACGGCGGCGCGATGACCGTCGAGCAGACCGAGCTGGGCGAGGATGTGCACCCCGGCGGAAAAGCCTCCCATCACCACGCCGGCCCGGGCGGTCTGGCGCAGGGCCGCGACCAGCGGCGGCGGCAGCGTCGGCGAGGGTTCGTCGGCCAGCACGAAGAGCCGATCCAGGCGTTCCAGCTGCCCTTCCCAATGGCCACCCGGCAGTCGCGGCTGAAACTCGCTGCCGGCCTGCAGAAAGCGCACCTCGTAGGGCGTATCGCTCGAATGGCGAGAGGCGAGTTCCAGCGCTTCCTCGACCAGGCCCACGGTCAGCGGACGAACGTCGGGCCACAGCAGAAAGGCGATGCGGATGGTCATCTAACGTCTGGCTTCCTGTCGAGAGCGGCGGGGGCGACCGATCCGGGGCCCGCGCGCCATGAAACCCTTGTGGGGTGGCACGCATGGTACGCCGGAGCGCTGCCCCTGTCCCGGCCTTTGCCCGGGTAGCGGACCGGAGTGCCGTGCGGCCCGCCGGCTGGCGCGATTCTAGCGCCAGCGCAACGGCGGCGGCTTTTAGCCTGGCGACACGTCCTTACAGGACCGCCAAAAAGAAACCGCCCGCTACCTGGACGATAGCGGGCGGTCGATGAGGGCGCTGGATCAGGCGACGGCCTGGCTCATCTGCTGGTGGGTCCCGACCAGATGCTGCACCACGCCCGGATCGGCCAGGGTGGAGATGTCACCGAGCGAGTCGTATTCACCCACGGCGATCTTGCGCAGGATGCGCCGCATGATCTTGCCGGAGCGGGTCTTGGGCAGACCCGGCGCCCACTGGATGACGTCGGGGGTGGCGATGGGGCCGATCTCCTTGCGCACCCACTGCTTGAGCTCCTGGCGCAGGGCTTCGTTGCCCTCCTCGCCCTGGTTGAGGGTGACGTAGACATAGATGCCCTGGCCCTTGAGGTCGTGGGGCATGCCCACCACCGCGGCCTCGGCCACCTTGGGATGGGCCACCAGGGCGCTCTCGATCTCGGCGGTGCCCATGCGGTGGCCGGAGACGTTGAGCACGTCGTCGACGCGACCGGTGATCCAGTAGTAGCCATCCTCGTCGCGGCGGGCGCCGTCACCGGTGAAGTACATGCCCTTGAAGGTCTTGAAGTAGGTGTCGACGAAGCGATCGTGATCGCCATAGATGGAGCGCGACTGGCCCGGCCAGGAATCGAGGATCACCAGGTTGCCTTCCACGGCGCCGTCGAGCAGGTTGCCTTCGTTATCCACCAGCGCCGGCTGGATGCCGAAGAAGGGACGGGTCGCCGAACCGGGCTTCTGGCCGATGGCGCCCGGCAGCGGGCTGATGAGGATGCCGCCGGTCTCGGTCTGCCACCAGGTGTCGACGATGGGGCAGCGCTCCTGGCCCACAGTCTTGTAGTACCAGTGCCAGGCCTCGGGGTTGATCGGCTCGCCCACCGAACCGAGCAGGCGCAGGCTGCTGCCGTCGACACCGCGCATGGCCGCCTCGCCCTGGGCCATCATGGCGCGGATGGCGGTGGGGGCGGTGTAGAGGACGTTGACCTGGTGCTTGTCCACCACCTGGCCCATGCGGGTGACGTCCGGGTAGTTGGGCACGCCCTCGAACAGCAGGGTGGTGGCGCCATTGGCCAGGGGACCGTAGACGATGTAGCTGTGGCCGGTGATCCAGCCGACGTCGGCGGTGCACCAGTAGACCTCGCCGGGGCGATAGTCGAAGACCCGCTCGTGGGTCAGGGCGGCATAGGTCAGGTAGCCGCCGGTGGTGTGCAGGATGCCCTTGGGCTTGCCGGTGGAGCCGGAGGTATAGAGGATGAACAGCGGTGCCTCGGCGGACATCTCCTTGGGCTCGCAATGTTCCGGAGCCACCGAGGTGATGTCTTCGTACCAGACGTCGCGGTGGCGGTGCCAGGCGATGTCGGCGCCGGTGCGCTTGCAGACGATCACCTTGTGCACCGAATGGGTGGCCGGATTGGTCAGCGCTTCGTCGACGTTGGCCTTGAGCGGGATCTTGCGCCCGCCGCGCACGCCTTCGTCGGCGGTGATGACCAGCTTGGACTGGCAGTCGCTGATGCGGCCGGCCAGGGATTCGGGGGAGAAGCCGCCGAATACCACCGAGTGCACCGCGCCGATGCGGGCACAGGCCAGCATGGCCACCACGGCCTCGGGGATCATCGGCATGTAGATGGTCACCACGTCGCCGCGGTGGATGTCCTGGCCGCGCAGGGCGTTGGCCAGCTGGCAGACCTCGCGATGCAGTTCGCGGTAGGTGATGTGGCGGCTGTCGGCCGGATCGTCGCCTTCCCAGATGATGGCGGTCTGGTCGCCGCGGGTTTCCAGGTGGCGATCCAGGCAGTTGTAGGAGGCGTTCAGGGTGCCATCGGCGAACCACTGGATGTCGACGCGATGATCGTCGAAGGAGGTCTGCTTGACCCGGCTGAAGGGCTTGATCCAGTCCAGGCGCTGGGCCTGCTCGCGCCAGAAGCCATCGGGGTTGAGGATGGACTGCTGGTACAGCCGGCGATAGGTGACTTCATCGGTCAGGGTCCGGGAAGCGACTTCCGCGCGGACCGGGTAAAAGGCGGCACTCATGGGATGATCTCCTCGGCGGGAAACTGTTGTTCTTGTTGCCTTCCGTTGTACGGCGCGCACCGGTTTCGGACCATTCGACCATGGTCGGACGGGGCGCCGGGAGCTGACCGCGGGTCTGTTACCCTTGCCCTTTCGTGACTGTCTTTCCCCAAGGAGCGCCCCATGGCCGATCTCGCCCACTCCCATTGCGTCCCCTGCCGCTCCAGCGAGCCGGCCCTGAGCGCGGCCGCCAGCAGCGAATTGCTCAAGGCCGTCCCCGGCTGGACACTGGTGGAACGCGAGGGATTGCGCGGCTGGAACGCCGCTATGCCTTCGGCAACTTCCTCGAGGCCCTGGACTTCACCAACCGCGTCGGCCGCGAGGCCCAGGACGAGGACCATCACCCGGCCCTGCTCACCGAATGGGGCGCGGTGACGGTGAGCTGGTGGACGCACAACATCGGCGGCCTGCACCGCAACGACTTCATCATGGCCGCCCGCACCGATGCGGTCGCCCTGGCGGCCAACGTCTGAGCGCCGGACCGCCGGACCGCCGGAACACGCGCTAGTCGCAGGCGGCGGCCAGGCCCTCGGCGTGGACGAAGCACAGCTTGTTGCCTTCCGGATCCCGGCAATAGGCGGCATAAAAGTCCGGTCCGTAGCCCGGTCGTATGCCCGGCGCACCCTCGTCGCTGCCGCCCAGTTGCAGGGCGCGATGCCAGGCCGCCTCCACGGCCGCGGGGCTAGGCGCGGCAAAGCTCACCTGGACGCCATTGCCCCAGGAGGCCGGCAGGCCGTTGAAGGGCAGCTGCACATAGAATTGCGGCCACGCCCGCCCCGGGCGCTGCCAGCCACAGCCGGGCGGGCCGCCGTCGTCTTCCGCCGGCATGCGCACCAGCCCGAGTTCGTGCAAGACGCTGTCGTAGAATTCGGTCAGGCGCTCCAGGTCGCGCGCGCCTAGCTGTACATGGCTGAACATGGATTCTCTCCCGCTGGCAGGGCCATCAGGCCACGTTAGACCAGTCCGCCACGCCTGCCTATCGGCTCGACAAGCCCGGCGCGGACGGTTAGCGTGGCGGCCTTCGCCTCTGACGACATGCCCATGAATCTGCGCAACCTCCCCCGCCTGACCAAGATCGGCCTGGTCTTCTTCATCCTTGGCCTGCTGGGCGTGGCCTTCGCCCTCTACGGCCTCTACCAGGGTCCGCGGCCCACCGAACCCGGTACCATGCGCAGCCTGCTGTTCGCGGCCGGATTGCAGCTGACCGGCTACGTGCTGCTCAACCGCAACCGCTTCCGCATGCTGTCCGGCCGGCGCAAGGACTAACCATGACCCTCCAGTGGAGCTGCCGTGCCGCGCCAGCGCTGACCATCGCCGAGCTCTATGCCGCCCTGGTGCTGCGCGCCCGGGTGTTCGTGGTGGAGCAGCAGTGCATCTATCCCGACGCCGATGGCCTGGATCTGGCAGCGGATGTCTGGCACCTGTTCGGCTGGCGTGACGACCAGTTGCATGCCTACCTCCGCCTGCTCGGGGCGGTACGCGAGGACGTGGTGATCGGCCGGGTGATCGTCGCCCCCGAGGGCCGCGGCAGCGGCCTGGGGCATCTGCTGCTGGCGGAAGCCCTGCGCGTCTGCGCCGAGCGCTGGCCCGGGCGCCCGCTGTTCCTCTCCGCCCAGGCCCATCTGCAGGCCTACTATGGCCGCTATGGCTTCACGCCCTGCTCAGCGGTGTACGACGAGGACGGGATTCCCCATATCGACATGCGCCGCCTGGCGGACTAGCGCCGGCGGCGCAGCGGATCGAGCAGCGGCTTGAGGCCGTTGTGGTCGATCTCCTGCATCAGCGCCAGCAACCGGCCCAGCTCGCCAGGTGGAAAGCCGCTGCGGGCGAACCAGTTGAGGTAGTGGCCCGGCAGGTCGGCCAGCAGGCGGCCGGCGTACTTGCCATAGGGCATGGTCCAGGTCACCAGGGCGTCCAGATCCGCGGGTTGCATCGCTTGTCTCCTCTACACGGCCTGGCGATTATGCCATGCCGTCAGGGGTCAACCGTCGGCCGCGGGGAGCACCAGCCCTCCGCGACGATCCCAGCTACACCAGGTCTGCAGAGGATTTCAGCATGAGCAATGTTACCCGGCCACTGGCCGCCGTTACCGGTGCCTCCAGCGGCATCGGCTTCGAACTGGCCAAGCAGCTGGCCCGCCATGGCCATGATCTGCTGCTGGTTTCCCGCGGCGACGGCCTTGACGCCGCCGAGCGCGAATTGCGCGCCCTGGGGGTCAAGGTCTGGAGTCATGCCGCCGACCTGCGCACCGCCGTGGGCGTGGAAGAGACCTATAGATTCCTGCGCCGCCAAGGGCGGCCGCTGGACGTCGTGGTACTCAACGCCGGAGTCGGCCTGGGCGGCGCCTTTGTCGGCCAGACGCGGCTGGAAGACGAGATGGCGCTGATCCAGCTCAATGTCATGTCCACCGTGCACCTGGCCAAGCTGGTGTTGCCGGAGATGGTCGCCGCCGGCCGTGGCCGGGTGCTCTTCACGTCGTCCATCTCGGCCACGGCGCCGATTCCCTTCGAGGCCGTCTACGGTGCCTCCAAGGCCTTCATCAACTCCTTCGCCTTCGCCCTGCGCAATGAACTCAAGGACAGTGGCGTGACCTTCACGGTGCTCATGCCCGGCCAGACCGACACCAACTTCTTCCACCGCGCCGGCGAGGACGACACCAGCGTCGGCGCCGGGCCCAAGAACGATCCGGTGCAGGTGGCCGCGCAAGGCTACGCCGCGCTGATGGAGGGACTGGACCATGTCTATGGTGGCGGCCCGGAGGTTCAGCACGAGGGCGAGGTGCTCAATCGGGTGGAAAGCGAAGCCCAGAAGGCCGAGCGTCATCGCGCCTGGTCGGAGCCGGGGTCGGCGGAAAAGGACTAGCGGCCCTTGCGCCGGGGCGCTGGCAGGCGCAGGTGGCGACGTCAGGCGAGGCGTCTTGACCAGGACCCTGCCTGACGTCCGGCTGGCCGCCTCTAATTGACCGGCGTGGCCCCGGGCGTACCGCACTTGGCGAACTTGCCCTTGGCATCCTTGCATTGCGCGGCCTTGGTCTTGGCCGTGTCGCATTTGACGAACTTGCCGTGGGCATCCCGGCAGGGTGCCGCCTGGACGCTGGCGGATGCGAAGAGGGTCAGGGCTACCGCGGCGAACAGAGCTTTGAGCATGGCGAGCACCTCCAAGGGCCGGGAGTGGCCTTTGGCAAGCATAGCGGAGGCCAGCGCAGCCGCCACCCGTTACGCCAGCGCCCTGATCGGCTCCACTGTATCCCTCGATCCGCTCGTGACTGCCTCTCTCCAGGCCAGCGCCGGCCAGGCAAGCTAGGCCTTTGCAATCAAGGGGGAGACACTCCATGCGCACCCTGGGCCTGCTGGGCGGCATGAGCTGGGAAAGCTCGGCTCACTACTATCGCATCCTCAACGAAGAGGTCCGGTGCCGGCTGGGCGGCAGTCATTCGGCAGCCTGCCTGCTGCTGTCGGTGGATTTCGCCGAGATCGCCGCGCTGCAGCATGCCGGCGACTGGACGGCGCTGGGTCGGCGTCTGCAAGACCATGCGCGGCAACTGGCCGCCGGTGGTGCCGAGGCGCTGGTCCTCTGTACCAACACCATGCACCGCCTGGCGGCGGAGATCGAGGCGGCCACGACCTTGCCGCTGCTGCACATCGCCGACCCCACGGGTGCGGCGATCCGCGCCCGGGGCCTGCGGACCGTCGGCCTGCTGGGCACCGCCTTCACCATGGAGCAGGCCTTCTATCGCGAGCGGCTGAACGACCGCTTCGGTCTGGAAGTGGTGGTGCCCGACGCAGCCGCGCGCCAGATCGTGCACCGCATCATCTATGACGAGCTGGTACGTGGCGAGGTGCGCCCCGAGTCGCGGGCAGCCTATCGCGCGATCATCGCCGAGCTGGTCGCCCAGGGCGCCGAGGGCATCGTGCTCGGCTGCACCGAGATCATGCTGCTGGTGGACCAGGGCGACAGCGCGGTGCCGCTGTTCGACACCACGCGACTGCATGCCCTGGCCGCCGTGGACTGGGCGCTGGACGAAGCTCAGGGCTAGCCCTGCAGCCGTTGCGCCACCTCGGCCAGCAGCGGGCGCGCATCGAGCGCGGGCTGCCGGCACTGCGCGGCCAGGGCCGCCAGGGCCGGATCCACGGGCTCGCTGCAACGCGTCAGCCATTCTTCCAGCAGGATGCCGAAGGCGCGACTTTCGAAGCGTTGCAGCCGCGCGGCCTGGGCCCGGTCCTCGGGCAGCAGCGAGGCGCCGCCGAAGTCGCCCAGCAGGCAGCGCGCGCCCCCGTCCCAGAGGATGTTGTGGGCATAGAAGTCGCCGTGGACCAGGCCATGCCCGTGCAGGTGCGCCAGGGCGCTGGCCATGCCGCCCGCCATGGTGCGCACGGCGCTAGCGGTGAAGCGGGTGTCCTCGGGATAGACGTCGCGACTGCAGGTGCTGAAGCTCGGCGGACCGGCCAGGTTGCCGAAGGCCGGCTCCACCAGCTCCAAGACCAGGCCACTGCGCTGCTCCGGATGCTCGGCCAGATCGCCGAGGGCGCCGATCAGCCAGGGATGGGTGCCGGCGCTGAGGCTGGCGGCGCTTTCGCTTTCCGGGGTGCCATCGCTGGTCATGCTGCCCTTGAACAGCTTGACGGCGACCTCGCGCGGCCCCGTGGGCGACTGCCAGCGCGCCTGGTGGATGATGCCGGAGGCGCCCTCCCCCAGCCGCTCGCCCAGCACCAGGTCGCTCCAGGCGATGCGTTGTTGCCGCGCCGCCTGGGTGCGCACCGCACGCTCGCGCTCGGCCCCCAGGGGATTGTCGCCATAGGCCAGCCAGGTCAGCCGCGGCAGCTCGAGGACGGCCGGGGGCAGCGCCGCGAAGCGATTCGCCGACAGCCGCAGCAGCTCCAGCTGGTGCAGGTCGGCCATGGACGCCGGCAGGCTCTGCAGATGGTTGCCGGCCAGCATCAGCTTTTGCAGGGCGGGCCGCTCGCCAAGGGCGGCAGGCAATTCGGCGATGCGGTTGTCGGTGAGGATCAGCCAGCGCAGGTGCGGCGGCAGGGCCGCAGCGCTCACCCGCTCCAGCTGGCAGGCCTTGAAGCCGATCATTTCCAGCCTGGGTAGCGTGCCGAGCACCTCGGGCAATTCGGTGAAGGGATTGCCCGAGCAGAAGAGGATGCGCAGCTGGTGCAAGCGGCCCAGGTCGGCGGGCAGGCGGGTCAGCCGATTGCCCGACAGGTCGAGGATTTCCAGGCTGTCGGCCAGGCCAAAGATCTCTTCGGGGAATTCGGTCAGGTCGGCACGCAGGGTCAGGCGCGTGGCCCCGGCCAGTTCGCCGGCGCGCAGCCGGGCAAGGGTATCCGTCATGGGAAAGCGACTCTCACTGTCTTGAAAACCCGGCACCCGCCGGTGATGGCGCGGACGTTAGCACGCCGGGCCGCTGGCTGCGGCCCTCGTGCGCCAGAATGCGCGCCACTGCCTCTTGCAGCGTGCCGGCGGTCACCGCGGGCGGCGCCAGGGGATTGGCCACCTGCTCGGCCTGCCGCTGCAGCAGGGCACCCTTGAAGCCGGCCGCCTGGGCGCCGGCGATGTCCCAGGCATGGACGGCGACCAGCCACAACTGTTCGGCCGGCTGATCAAGGCTGGCGGCGGCCTGGCGATAGGCCGCCGTGGCGGGTTTGCTGGCACCGGCGTCTTCGGCCGAGAGGATGCCGGCGAAGGCGTCGCTCAGGCCGGCGTACGCCAGCTGCGCCTGGGTAGCGGCGCGCGCGTTGTTGGAAAAGGCGATGCAGCGCACCCCTTGCGCCCGGGCGAAATCGAGCCCGGCTCGGACATCGGCATGGGCGGGCAGCTCCTGCAGGGCCTTGGCCACACGCTGTCTGCCAGCGGTCGTCAGCGTCCGTCCGAGTCGTGCGCCGATCATCTCCAGCGCCGCCTGGCCCTGGGCCTCGAAGGGCGTGTGCCGGCCACAGAGTTCCGCAGTCATGGCGTTCTGCAGGGTCTGGGCGAACCACAGCGTGCGGCTCTGGGGGTCACCGAACAGCTCGGTGAACAGGCCGTCCAGCGCGGACAGGTCGAGCACGGTTTCGTTGATGTCGAACAGGCAGGTCAGGGTCATGGTCGCTACTCGGCAGGGATACCTTTCGACCAGGGCTCGCACCCGACGTGCAGCCGCGCTAAGGTTCCAGACTGGCAGGCGAGACGAAACGGCTAAAGTATTACGATTTCTTGCCGATACCTCCACAGACCTGCCTCTCGTTTGCTGCGCCCGCCTGGCTCGGGTGGCGGCAGTTCTTCCACGATGTGCTTGTTGCTCGCACAAGGCTCATCGATATTCCCGAGATAGCCTGATGGCCGATTCACTGAAGTACGAAGATGACCGCCTCAACGCCCTGCACGCCCTGGAGCTGCTCGATTCGGCGCCGGCGGAGGAATTTGATCGACTCTGCGCGCTGGTCGCCAGCAGCTTCAATGTGCCGACCGCGCTGATCAGTCTGGTGGACCGTGACCGCCAGTGGTTCAAGGCCCGTGTCGGCTTCGACCTGGCGCAGATGCCCATCGAGGACGCCTTCTGCGCTCACACCATCCAGGCCGAGGATGGCCGGATGGAGATCAACGATGCCTGCTGCGATACCCGCTTCAGCCATAACCCCCTGGTGGTACGCGCCCCCCATGTGCGCTTCTATGCCGGCGCGACCCTGGTCACCGAGGGCGGCTACGCCATCGGCAGTCTGTGCATCCTCGACAGCCAGCCGCGCGAACTGACGGCGGAGGAGCGCAAGCGCCTGGACGATTTCGCCGCCCAGGTGATGAGGCTCATCGCCCTGCGCCAGCACCTGCGCCGCCGCGATCCGGTCAGCGGCCTGCCCAATCGTCAGCAGTTCCAGGCCGATGTCGCTCAGTTGGCTGGACTCCAGCCCGACGAGGGGCGCCTGCTGGTGCTGGTGGATCCGCTGGAGACCCACTGGAAGGAGCAGCTGATCCTGGCCCAGGGCATGTGGCCCTTCGAGACCTTCCTGCGCAGCCTGGCCCTGCGCCTGTGCGACGCCCTGAACGGCCGGGCCAAGGTCTATCACGTGGACACCAAGAGATTCGCCTTCCTGCTCCCGGAGGACTGCGATTATCCGCCGCTGCTCGACGCGCTCATCGCCCAGTTGCGGATGCCGGTCCAGGCCGACCGCATCCCCATCGATCCGCCGGTCAAGGCCGGTGTGGTGCCCTTCCTGCTCGACCTGGGCGAAGTCCGTGACCTGCTGCGCAAGGCCATGGTGGCGGTCGATCAGGCGACGCTGAGCAGTCGTCACTGGGTCGTCTACGAGCGTCCGCAGGACGAGGCCTTCCAGCGCATCTTCCAGCTGGTCCGGCAGATTCCCGAGTCCCTGGAGCGCGGTGACTTCAGCCTGGCCTTCCAGCCACGCCTGGCCCTGCCCGGGCGCCGACTGTGGAGCGCCGAAGCCCTGTTACGCTGGACCCATCCGCAACTCGGCCCCATCGCTCCCGGCGACTTCATTCCGGCGATCGAGAAGACCGCACTGATCCACAGCGTCACCCGCTGGGTGATCCGTACCGCCGTCAGCCAGCTGGCGCACTGGGACAATCGCTATCAGGGGCGACTGTCACTCAACCTGTCGCCACGCGATTTCGACGAGGGCGACCTGGTCGACCTGCTGCGCGAGACCTGCCGGCGCGAGGGCGTCGATCCCCGCCGGCTGGAGGTGGAGATCACCGAAGGCGAATGGCTGAGACGCAATCCGGAGGCCATCGCCCAGCTGCATGCCCTGCGCGAGCTGGGTGTAGAGATCGCCATCGACGACTTCGGCAGCGGCTACAGCAACTTCGCCTATCTCTATGAATTGCCGGTCACCAGCGTCAAGCTCGACCGCTCGCTGATCCACGACCTGCCCCAGGATCCGCGCAAGCAGGAGGTGGTCAGGGCACTGCTGGCGCTGATCGGCAAACTCGGCTATCGCAGCGTCGCCGAGGGGATAGAGACGCCAGAGGTACTGGCCTTCCTGCAGGAAGCCGGCTGCGACGAGGTCCAGGGCTATCTGCTGGCCCGCCCCATGGCCCTGCCCGCCTTCGAGGCCTGGTACGCCGAACAGGGTTAAGCCGAACGGATGAGGTCATTTGACTGACAAATTCATTCCAGGCTCTACACTGGTTCAGGTCGTAGTTTCCCGGGAGTGAGGACATGAGGGAATCAGGTACCGATTTGCTGGACGTGGTTGGCCTGGATACCGGCAACCTGAGCAGCCAGGGCTGTATCGACAAGGTGCTGCACGCGCTGCGCACCCATCTGAACATGGATGTGGCCTTCCTGGCCGAATTTCGCCAGCAGGACCGGGTCTTTCGCAATGTCGATGCCGTGCCCGATGCACCGATCAAGGCCGGCGACACCCTGCCGCTCAGCCAGGGCTATTGTCAGCAGGTGGTCACCGGCCACCTGCCCGAACTCATCCCCGATACCCGCGCCGTCGGCCCCGCGCGACTGATCCCGGAAACCCGCAGCGTGCCCATTGGCGCGCACCTGAGCGTGCCCGTGCGGCTCAGCGATGGCGAACTCTATGGCACCTTCTGCTGCTTCAAGTACCAGCCCGACCCGACCCTGAGTCCCCGTGACCTGGAGCTGGTGCGGACCTTTGCCGAGCTGGTGGCCGATCGCCTCAGCCTGGACGTCTCCAGTCGCCGCGGTCAGGTGGAGATGCGCCAGCGCATCCAGGGCGCGGTGGCCGCCCACCAGCCCAGCATCGTCTACCAGCCGATCTATCATCTCGCCGATCTGCGCATTGCTGGCTGGGAATCCCTGTCGCGCTTCCATTGCCCGCCGCAGCGCAGCCCCGACCTGTGGTTTTCCGAGGCCAGCGCGGTCGGCCTGGGCGACGAACTCGAAGAAAGCGCCATGCGCTATGCACTGCAAGGTTTGCAGAGCCTGCCGGACGATACCTACCTGACCATGAACTGTTCGCCGCAGACCATCCTGGCCGGCCGCCTGCCCGCGCTGCTGGCTGGCAATCCGCCGGGCCGGCTGGTGCTGGAGATCACCGAGCACGCCGAGGTCGACGACTACGACGCCCTCCATGCCCAGCTGCAACCGCTACGGGCCCAGGGCGTGCGCCTGGCCATCGACGATGCCGGCGCCGGCTATTCGAGCCTGAGGCACATCCTCAGGCTGCGGCCGGACATGATCAAGCTGGACATGAGTCTGGTCCGTGACATCGACAGCGACGCCGAACGCCGGGCGCTGGCCTCGGCGATCATCGCCTTCGCCCGCGAGACACGCAAGGAAGTGATTGCCGAAGGCGTGGAAACCCTTGCCGAACTGGCGACGCTCAAGGCGCTGCAGGTGGACAAGGTACAGGGCAACCTGCTGAGCCGTCCGCTGCCGCGCGACGACGCCCTGCGCCTGCCCCGGCAGCGCCGGCTGGAAGGCCTGCCGGACAGCTGAAATGCCAAGGATCGGCGACCATTCAAGTCGCCGATCCTTTGGCCGATACGCCTAGGCGAATGATCGCTTCATCTGACGCCAGACCCGCTCTCGGCCGATCCTTGTCCTGCAGGAGTTACCGGTGCGCTCCATCCTGGTCATCGAAGACAGCCCCATGGTCCTCAAGATTCTGGCGCACCTCTTTCGTCAGCAGCGCGATTTCGAGCCGGTATTCTGTGCCACCCTGGCCGAAGCCGAGCTGATGCTGGAAACCTCGGCCAACCTGTTCTTTGCCGCCCTGGTGGATCTCAACCTGCCCGATGCGCCCAATGGCGAAAGCGTCGACCTGGTGCTGCGCTATCGCCTGCCCTGCATCGTCCTCAGCGGTTCCTACGACGAACGCCGGCGCGACGACCTGCTGACCAAGGGCGTGGTCGACTATGTACTCAAGGAAAGCCAGTACTCCTACGAATTCGCCTTCCGGCTGCTGCGCCGGCTGGACAGCAATACCGCGGTGAAGATCCTCATCGCCGAGGACTCCGACGCCACCCGCAACTACATCCGCCACGTGCTGACGCCCCACCGCTACCAGTTGCTGGACGCCTGCGACGGCAACGAGGCGCTGCGCCTGCTGCAGGAGCAGCCGGACATCGACCTGCTGGTGGTGGACCACAGCATGCCCGGTCTCAGCGGCTTCGAGCTGGTGCAGTTGCTGCGGCAGAAGCTGCGCCGCCACGACCTCAGCATCATTGGCCTGTCGGCCGACGAAAAGGGCTCGCTCAGCGCCAAGTTCATCAAGCAGGGCGCCGACGACTTCCTGCGCAAGCCCTTCTGCCCCGAGGAGCTCAATTGCCGGGTGGTCTCGACCCTGGAGCGGCGGGATCTGCTGCGCGCCCTCACCCACGCCGCCCAGTACGATTCCCTCACCGGGCTGCGCAATCGCCGCGCCTTCCAGGACCAGGCCCAGGAACTGTTCCGCCAGGCCGAGCGCGAGGGCCACTCGCTGAGCGTGGCCATGCTCGACCTGGATCATTTCAAGCGCATCAACGACGAACACGGCCACGCCAGCGGTGACAGCGCCCTGGTGGTCTTTGCCCAGGCGCTGGCGCGCACCCTGCCCCAGGACCTCACCGGCCGCCTGGGCGGCGAGGAATTCGCCCTGGTCAGCCGCCTGCCCCCGGAGCAGCTGCTGCAGGCGCTGGACCTGTTGCGGCGCTACTGCCACGCCCAGACCTACGCCCCCGGCGCGCCGCCGCTGTCGTTCAGCGCGGGCGTCTTCAACGGGCTCGCCAATGACCTCGAAGGCTTCCTGCACGAAGCCGACCGGCGTCTCTATCAGGCCAAGCGCCAGGGCCGTGGCCGTACCTGCCTGGTGCTGGACGCCGAGTAGCGCCGATCTCGGGTTGGCGCGCTGCGCCACAAGACATATGATGTCTGACGATTGATCTGCTGCCGCAGGTCGATCCGCATAGCCTCGTCTGAACAATAACAATCAAGGACCTGCACCATGCATGACTCTTCCCCGGGACTCGCCCGGCCGTTGTCGCGTCGTCGTCTGCTTCAGGGCGGCCTGGTCTGCAGCGCGGCCCTCGCGCTGCCCACCCTCGCCCGCGCCGCCGAACCCCTGAGTCAACGCTATCCCGATCCGCTGATCGAGATCCTCGACGACCGCTTCCTGGAATTGCGCCTGTTCAATGCCAGCGTCGAGCGCCTGGCCACCGGTCTGCGCTGGGCCGAAGGGCCGGTCTGGATCGGCGACGGCAACTACCTGCTGATGAGCGACATCCCCAACAACCGCATCGTGCGCTGGGATGAGGTCAGTGGCCGGCTGGACACCTATCGCGCCCAGTCGAATTTCGCCAACGGCCTGACCCGCGACCGTCAGGGCCGGTTGATCGCCTGTGAAGGCTCCACCACCCACGGCCTCGGCCGGCGGGTCACCTGCACCGAGCACGACGGGCGCCTCACGGTGCTGGCCGATAACTTCGAAGGCAAACCGTTCAACTCGCCCAACGACGTGGTGGTCAAGAGTGACGGCTCCATCTGGTTCAGCGATCCGCCGTTCCAGGCCAACAGCGACTACGAGGGCCACAGGGTCAAGACCGAGCAGCCCGACGGGGTCTATCGCATCGACGGCGAGAGCCTGGCGGTGACCCGGGTGATCGGCGATCTCAACGGTCCCAATGGCCTGGCCTTCTCGCCGGACGAGAAGCTGCTCTATGTGGTCGAGGGCCGCGCCAAGCCCAATCGCCTGGTGTGGGCCTATACGGTCAAGGACGACGGCAGCCTGGGCGAGCGCCGCAAGCACATCGAGGCGCTGGAATTCGGCGCCCTGGATGGCATCAAGTGCGACGTGGCGGGCAATCTCTGGTGCGGCTGGGGTAGCAGTGGCGCCCCGGCGGCCAAGCCCGAGGTGCTCGATGGCGTGCGGGTGTTCGATCCCAGCGGCAAGGCGCTGGGCCACATCCACCTGCCGGAACGCTGCCCCAACCTGTGCTTTGGCGGCCCGGAAGGCAACCGGCTGTTCATGGCCGGCTCCCACTCGCTCTATAGCCTCTACGTCAACATCCGCGGTGCCGGACTCTAGCGGCTAGCGGGACTCGGGCGGCGACTGCTCGACCAGGACGGTCAGGGAGTCGAGCACGCTGTCCAGGGCATAGGCCGCTTCGAAGCGCGCCAGGTTCTGGGTGAGATCGGCCAGGCTGGTGGTGATCCCCAGCCAGTTGCCCAGGCCGATCTGGCGCGCCGCTTCCGGAAGCGAGCAGCCGCCATCGCGGCGCTCCAGCCAGGCCAGCACCAGTTCCGGCGGGGTATCGGCTTCGAGGCCCAGGGTGCGCAGCAGGCGCAGGGCCTTGGCCTGTTCGCGGGGCGGCAGCCGATGGCGGGCCGTGGGGGTGGGCTGGTCGACGATCAGCGTCAACCGGGAGCCGGGGATATCGGTCATCTGGACCTCTAGGGACTACACCAGAACCGCACGGCGCGAGGCCGCTTCATCTCCCCATGGTAGGCGAATAGTCTGGCCAATTGCCATCCCCGGGCCCGACCCTCGTCACCTGGAAAACGCCGTTCGGCTCCCTGCCCGCTCAGCGCGAGGCACGGCCCCGGCAGCGCTGCCAACGTTCCTCCACCCGCTGGGCGAACCAGGCGGTGGTGAGGGTCCGGGTGATCTTGGGGCTTTCCAGGGTGATGCCCGGCAGCATGGCGCGTGGCAGGCTGCGACCTACCTTGCGCTCGGCCAGGGCATAGACCTTGGCATAGAGATCGGTCCTGGCGAAGTCCTCGGATTCGCCCGCCTCCAGGTCATGGCGGATGGCGATGTCGCTCATGCCCAGGGCCGGCCCCAGACGATTGACCGCGCGCTCGGTCTCGCCCTGGGTGCGCGAGCCGGGCACCACCAGATCGCCATCCAGCGCCAGCTTCATCCCCGTAGCCCGGCTCACCGCGCTCTGGAAGGCGGCGTTGCGACTGGCGTACCAGCCGGCGTTGAAATCGGCGAAGCGATACAGCGGCGTGGAATAGTCCGCCGGATAGCCGAGCAGGTGCGCGGTACCGAAATAGAGACCGCCCCGTCGGCTGAACACCTCGTGGCGGATGGACCCGTCGCGGTCGTAGGGATAGCCGCGGGCATGGGCCTCGGCGAAGTCGATGCTGACCTGCATGGGTCCGCCGGTGCGTACCGGATTGAAGCGCCCGAACAGCTGGCCACCCAGGGGCACCATGGCGATGAAGTCCTCGAAGATCAGACTCAGCTCGCGCTCGGTACGGGCACTGTCCAGGCGCTGGGCGTAGGTCTTGCCGGTGGGCGACGTGAGGTTGAGCGCGGTGCGCACCAGCAACTGGGGTACAAAGGCCCGCGCCGCGCGTCTGTCGATCTCCTCCCGGGCGATCCGCCCCAGCCCCGGCACCGGCGGATCGACCTGGTAGGTGGATTCCTGTTCCGCCACCGCCAGCACGGCGCAGAGGTTGTCCGTCGAGGGCTCGAGACTCTGGGCGCTGAAGGCGGTCTGGATGTCGCTCGCCCAGCCCTGCCGATCCGCCACGCTGGCGGGCAGCAGCCGCAAGAGTTCGACCCGCACCTCGGCCGGCGAGCGCGTGGGCCCCGTGGAGGTAGGCGTCAGGCTGCAACCGGCCAGTACCAGTGCAGCGACGAGAGCAGTCCAGCCGCGCAGCCGCGACAGGGTGGGCAAAGCGGAAGCGGACAGGACGACAGCGGCGGACACGGCGACTCCGGGAGATTCCTTTGGCCGATTTGACCACATCGCTGAGCAAATGGCTGTGCTGCGTGATCGATAACTTCTGGTTATATCGATGTAACCTTTTCATTCAACCAGCAGTGGAAGTCCGCTGGGATTCCCAGACAAGTCCCACTAAAATAGTCGGACTTTAGTTCGAAGCTACCGGAACCATGATGCAGCAGACCTCTACGCTCTCCTCTCCCCGCCTGCCCTGGGCGGCCCTGTGGGCGACCTGCCTGCTGGTCGTGGGCATGGTCTTTCTCAACCAGGCCGTGGGCGGTCGTCAGGCCTTGCTGCTGCTGCTCGGCGGCGCCCTGGGCCTGACCCTCTACCACGCCGCCTTCGGCTTCACCTCGGCCTGGCGGGTGTTCATTCTCGACCGTCGCGGCGCCGGCCTGCGCGCCCAGATGGTGATGCTGGCCCTGGCGGTGCTGCTGTTCTTTCCCGCCCTCGGCGCCGGCAGTCTGTTCAGCGAGGCGGTACGCGGCAATGTCTCGCCGCTGTCCACCTCGGTGGTGATCGGCGCCTTCCTGTTCGGCATCGGCATGCAACTGGGCGGTGGCTGCGCCTCCGGCACCCTGTTCACCGCCGGCGGCGGCAATGCGCGGATGCTGGTGACCCTGCTGTTCTTCGTCATCGGTTCGCTGATCGCCACCCAGCACCTGGGCTGGTGGTTCGCCCTGCCCAGCCTGCCACCCACCTCGCTGGTGACCAGCCTGGGCGTGCTGCCCGGCATCCTGGTCAGCCTGGCGGCCTTCGCCCTGATCGCCTGGCTCTCGGTGGTGCTGGAGCGCCGTCGCCACGGCAGACTGGAAGCCACGGTGCCCGGCGAACACCAGGGCGCGGCGCGCCTGCTGCGCGGCAACTGGCCGCTGGTCTGGGGCGCCATCGCCCTGGCGATACTGAACTTCGTCACCCTGGCCCTGGCCGGTCGCCCCTGGGGCGTCACCTCGGCCTTCGCCCTCTGGGGCGCCAAGGGTGCCGGTCTGCTCGGGCTGGACGTCTCCGGCTGGGCCTTCTGGCAGCAACCCGCCAATGCGCGGGCGCTGGCCGAGCCCTTCTGGTTCGACGTCACCAGCGTGATGAACCTTGGCATCATGCTGGGGGCCCTGGCCGCCGCGGGCCTCGCCGGACGCTTCGCCCCCAGCCTGCGCATCCCCGCGCGGTCGCTGGTGGCGGCGGTGCTTGGCGGCCTGCTGCTGGGCTACGGCGCGCGGCTGGCTTATGGCTGCAACATCGGCGCCTACTTCAGCGGCATCGCCTCGGGCAGCCTGCACGGCTGGCTATGGCTGGTAGCCGCCTTTTTCGGCAACAGCCTGGGCGTGCGCCTGCGCCCCTTCTTCTTTCCCGGCGAACGCCGCGTCGAACGCCTGACCGGCTGCTAGACCGGCAAGACCTGGCGACCGGGCGGCAGCGCCCCCGGTCGCTCCGGCAGGCTCACCACCCCGTACTGGGGCGCGCCGTGGTAGGTCTTCAGCGCCTGCATGACAAAGAGCAGGGCCGCGGTGCCCTGGTATTCGAACAGTCCTTGCAGCGGCCAGATGGTCATGAAGGCAAGAAACACCGCCAGGGTGAATTCCAGGTCGCGGCTCAGCTTGCGTGCCACCAGGTAGTGGACCGCCAGGCCGATGGGAATCACCAGGATCGACAGGAAGCCGAAGCGGAACACGGTGCCGAAGATGCCGACGTCGGAGAGGAAGAAGTAGTCGCCGAAGATCGGCTTGAAGCCATCGTTCCACATCAGGCTGAGGCTGCCGCTGGGCAGGCCGTTGTACAGCTGCAGGTGGTTGATGATCTGGGAAATGGTGTTTTCCCGGACGTTGTCGGTGGGGCCTTCCTGCACCGAGCGCGCATAGAAATCCAGGTTGAAGCCGAGGGTTTCCAGGAGGTGCGGATAGAGGATCAGCGGCGCGATGATGATGGCGCCGAACAGTGCCGGTCCGATCAGGCGCGCGCGCAGGGCGAGGATGGTGAACACCAGGCAGACCACGATCAGCTGGCGGGTCTGCAACACCACCACGATGGTCGCCAGAAAGAACAGTGCCAGCAGGCCGTGACGCAGCTTGGGCCGCAACTGGCCGTCGATGAAGGAACGCCCGCGACCGGCGAAGTAGATGCAGATGAAGTAGCCGAAGAAGATGGCGCCCGCCCCCGTGGAGGCCCGTCCGGGGCGGCTGAGGTCCTTCACCTCGTCGCGCAGGTCCGGCAGCATCTTGAAGTAGGACAGCCAGCACAGCAGCGCCGAGAGCAGCCCGACCAGGATGATCAGATTCTCGAACTGCACGGCATTCAGGCGCTTGGCCAGGTACAGGACCAGGAAGGCGCTGAAGCAGTAGAGCACCCGCCGCTCCTCGATGAGGCCGTAGACCAGCGGCTGGCCCCAGAACAGCTGGGCGAACACCGCCGGCAGGCCGACGAACATCGCCGTGGAAAACAGGCAGAAGCCCATCAGCAGCCGGTAGTCGCGCTGCGGCCGATGCCAGGTGCTCAGGGTGAAGAGCGCGAAGAAACCCAGGCAGATCGCCAGGTACAGCTCGCCCACGTAGCGGATGCCCACCGGGTTGGTCGGGCTCTGTTCGAAGACGCCGAACTGCAGGACCATCAGGCCACCCAGGGCCAGAAAACTCAGTCGATTGATCAGCGTACCCGGCATGCCCGGTTTCCTCGCAGCGTGTTCATGGATAAGGCGTTCATTGCAGGCGCCAGTCACCCTCGACCTTGGCGTAGGTCAGCTGGCGGCCGTCCGCCAGACTCAGGCGGGCGCGGGTGTATTCCGGCAGGTCGACGCGGAAATCCCGGCCTTCCAGATAGAGCCCGCCACAGGCCCCCGGCTCGCCGTGGTAGTCCAGCGGCTGGCGCTGCAATTCGTGGATGCTGCGGTGGAACAGCAGGTTGGCGTAGCCGCGCACCGTCATGTCGGTGGAGATGAGGGTGCAGTCCAGCGCGACCTGGCTTTTCACCAGCCCCACCAGCGCCTGGTTCTGCCGGTCGATGGCGTCCCAGCCGGCATAGCCGGCGAGGTCCTGGCGATAGGTCTGGCCGTTCTGCAGGGCCGCGGCCACCAGCACCACGGCGAGTACGGCGCGTCCCGGGGTCTTCAGGGCCAGGAAGGCCAGGCCGAGCAGCAGCGCGGCGGGAAAGATGAACTTGAGGCGATCGAAGGAAAACTGGGTGGCATGCTGCAGCAGCAGCAGATTTTCCAGCAGCGGTACGCTGGCGGCGACCAGCAGCAACGCGGTGCTGCGCGGCCAGTTCAGAGACTTCCGCTTCCAGAGCAGTACCCCCAGGGCGATGGCCACCGCGGCCAGGAACAGGCCGAAGGACAGTCCGTAGCCAGTGAAGAAATCGGCCAGGTGGGCATTGTTCGGGCTGCGGGCGAGAAAGCGCCGGGCAAAGGCCTTGAGCGTCGGCAACAGGCCCGCCGCCAGGCTGTAGTGCAGCACCACCAGCAGGCCGGCCAGCGCCGTGGCGAAGGCCAGGCGCCAGGCCATCCGCCGGCCTTCCAGCAGGTGCCGGTGCTGCAGCCAGAACAGCGCGACCAGCCCGCCGCCAAAGACATAGCCGGTCCATTCGGTCAGGGCGCCGAAGCAGACCAGGCCGGCCAGCAGCCAGCCCAGGCGGTTGCGCTGGCCAGCCGGCGCCCGCAGGTAGTGGAAGAAGGTCAGCAGACTGGCCAGCAGCAGCACCTGGTAGAAGCTCTGCACCCAGTAGAGCAGGCCCTGGGAGAGCAGCGCCTCGCGGCTGAAGATCGCGATCAGACAGCCCAGCACCGCGCTCGTGGCGGCCAGGGCGCGGCTGGCGCCATGGCTGCGCAGTACCAGATAGAGCAGGCGAAACAGCAGCAGCGCGGTCAGGGCGCCAAGGGCGGCGTTGAACAGCGCGAGGCTGTGCAGCGAAGGCGAGAGGCCCGCGGCCTTGAGACCGAAATAGGGCGCGAGGAAGCCGTAGCTGCTGAAGCTGGTGTAGACATAGTCGCCGCTGTGGGTGGGAATGGTCGCGCCCCAGGACACCTGCTTGTCGTGACTGCCACCCAGGGTCACCGTGGGCAACCACCAGTGCCGGGCCACGCCGGACTCGTCCAGGGCATTGATACTGAGCAGGACGTGATAGCTGGCTTCGAGATTCTGCGCCCCGGTGCCGTCGCGGAAATCCGGCAGGCGCCACAGCAGGGCCAGCAGCAACAGCAGGCCGACCGCCAGACCGCCCAGCCAGAAAGGCCACCGTCCCACCCGGACCCCGGGATGGGTAACGTCAGATACCACGCTCATTGTCCTGTCTCCTGACAGCCATGCAGTCGAGAACGCCGTCCAGGGCAGTGAAGAACCAGGCGCCATCTTCCGCAGGCCTGGTACAGCCGGTGCAAGACCGCCCACGCAGGCCAAGCGGCGCGTGGGCGGGTAACCGGGCTTCAACCGCTGACTACATTCAAGAAGCCATCAGGAACACGCCGTTGCCGGGAGGCAGCGGCGTTCGCATCTGATACCTGGGTACGCCCGCCAGCATCGGCAGGGCACCAGCGATTCCGGAAAACCAGGCGCGAGCCAGGGTTGTCGTCCGGAGACACGACAGGTCGCGAAGAAGACTGCCTTAGCACCTTGAGACTGCCAAGCGGGCATCTGTCACGTTCTGCATGGAGTGTCACATTTTTGGCTTTTGCTTTCGCTTAGAGTCGACGCAGCACTCCAGCCGACAAGGTGCGGATCCCTGATCCAGCGCCTGGCGTTTCCAGCTGTGCCCTGCCTGGCGTGACGATTTCGACCCCGGTTCGCCGCGCGTTGTCTCCTCGACAGCGCACGGCCGCGACGGCTGTCCTCCTCCGTACCTGCCCAAGGCCCGCTCCTGCATGGACAAGTCGCATCACGCTCTACCCGCTGCCACCCAGGTGGCGGACATCGGCTTCGCCCGCTACTGCGCCGCCCTCTGGCGCCATCGCCGCAGCCTGCTCGTCTGCATCGCCCTCTGCACCCTCCTGGGCGTGGCCTATACCCAGCTGGCCGCGCCGCGCTATCAGGCGGTGGCGACGGTGCAGATCGAATACCAGCGCGGCATCGTGCGCCTGGACGAAGCCGACAATGGCCGGCCCATGCCACCGCCGGAAGCCATCACCGAAATGCAGCTGCTCACCTCGCGGCGGGTGGTCGGCGAGG
This sequence comes from Pseudomonas sp. SHLD1, assembly GCF_028640935.1. Classification (NCBI taxonomy): domain Bacteria; kingdom Pseudomonadati; phylum Pseudomonadota; class Gammaproteobacteria; order Pseudomonadales; family Pseudomonadaceae; genus Pseudomonas; species Pseudomonas sp. SHLD1. The sequence goes on along the minus strand of NZ_JAQZAD010000035.1, from coordinate 212,387 downwards.
TCGTGGACGCCGAGGGCCTGGATCTGAGCGTCACCCCGCGGCGCCTGCCGCTGCTGGGCGACTGGCTGGCCCGGCGTCACGAAAGAACCGGTGAGGCCGTCGCCCCGCCGCTGTTCGGCCTCAAGCAGTTCGGCTGGGGCGGCGAGCAGCTGACCATCGCCCACCTGAGCGTGCCCGACGCCCTCTATGGCCAGCCGCTCACCCTCACCGCCGAGGCCCCGGATCGCTTCCTGCTGAGCGATGCGCAGGGCAAGCGCCTGCTGGAGGGTCGGCTGGGCGAGCCGGCCAGCGCCGGCGAGCTGCGCCTGGACATCGCCCAGCTGCACGCCTATCCGGGCACCGAATTCATCCTGGTCAAGCAGCGTCGTGGCGTGACCATCCAGGCGCTGCAGGAAAGGCTCATGGTCAGCGAGCGCGGCAAGCGCTCGGGCATCCTCTCGATCCAGCTGCAGGACACCGCTCCGCTCAGGGCGCAACGCATCCTGCGCGGCATCACCGAGGCCTATGTGCGCCAGGACGTGACCCGCAACGCCGATGAATCCACCCAGCAGCTGGCCTTCCTGCGCCAGGAACTGCCGCGGGTGAACCAGCGCCTGACTGCAGGTCGCCAGGCCCTGGACCGCTACCAGCGGCAACGGGGTTCCATCGCCATCGGCGCGGAGGGACGCAGCCTGCTGAGCCAGGCGGTGGAGCTCGACGGCCAGCTATCGGCCCTGGAAATGGAGCGCCTGGGCCTGGCCTTGCGCTTCACGCCCACCCATCCGCTCTACCAGAGCCTGCTGGCGCGGCGCCAGGTGCTCAGCGGCGAGCGTCAGGCCCTGCAGCAGCGCCTGGCCAAGTTGCCCCAGACCCAGCAGGAGGTGCTGCGCCTGCAGCGCGAAGTGGAGGCGGCGGACAAGGTCTATGCGCTGATCAGCAAGCGCATCCAGGAATTGTCGGTGGTGCGCGCCGGCACGGTGAGCGACGTGCGCATCATCGACAGCGCCTACACCCAGATCGCCCCGGTCTATCCCAAGAAGCCCCTGCTGATCCTCAGCGCCCTGCTCTTTGGCTGCCTGGCCGGCGCCGCCTGGGTCTATCTGCGCGCCAGCCTCGAGCGCGGTATCGAAGACGCCGAGGGCCTGGAAGACCTCGGCCTGCCGGTGCTGGCGCAACTGCCGCTGGCACCGAATCGCCAGGTCGGCGGGCCCCTGCAGACCTCGCTGGACAGTGGCTACCAGGAAGCCCTGCGGATCCTGCGCACCAGCCTGGCCTTCGCCCGTACCGAGGCGCGCAACGACCTGCTGCTGATCACCAGTGCCAGCCCCGCCGCCGGCAAGTCGTCGGTGGCTGTGCAACTGGCGCGGGTATTGGCCGAAGGCGGAACTCGGGTGCTGCTGGTGGATGCCGACCTGCGGCGCGGGCGCCTGCACCGGCGCCTGCAGCTGGCCCGTCGCCCGGGCCTCGCCGAGGTGCTGGCGGGGCTGGCGACGCCCGAGCAGGCGATCCAGCCCTCGGCGATACCCGGCCTGGACTGCCTGGTAGGAGGCATCCGTCCGCCGAATCCGGCCGAATTGCTGATGAGTGCGCGCTGTACCGAACTGCTGCGCGGTCTGCAGCAGGACTACGAATTGATCATCCTCGACACCCCGCCGGTGCTGGCGGTGACCGATGCCGTGCTGCTGGCCGCCCAGGCCGGCACCTGCCTGCTGGTGTCGCGCTACGGTTGCAACACCGCCAAGGAAATCGAGGCGACCCAGCGCCAGTTCGCTCACAGCGGTCTGCTGCTGCAGGGTGCGGTGCTCAACGCCGTGCCACCCCCGCCGTTCACCCGTGCCGCCCTGGGCATCCTGACCGGCTGACGCAGTCCCCCTGCCCAGACGCCACCCCGTGCTGGCGCCTGGCCATCCTCTGTCATCAAAGCTCAATACGGAGCCCCTAGGCTGCATCGACCTCCCGAGAACGGATTCGTATCGATGTCGTCCGCTCCCCTGTCCTCCTCGCGTACCTCCTCCCGTCCCAGCCAAGGCTGCGCCCTCGACCTCTGCACCCAGTGGCCCGCGGTCGAGGCCGAGCACACCAACGCCAGGGTCATGGACCTGTTCAACGAACGCCGCGAGATCACCAGTCTCGCGGTGATCGAGCACGACCGTCCGATCGGGCTGATCAACCGCGACATCTTTCTCTCGCAGATGAGCAAGCCGTATCACCGCGAAGTCTACGATCGCAAGAGCTGCATCGCCTTCATGGACAAGGAGCCGCTGGTGGTGGACGCCGCCCTGTCCATCGAGGAGCTGACCCGGCGCACCGTCGAGGTGGGCGAAAAGGCCCTGGCCGACGGGTTCATCGTCACCCGCGAGGGTCGCTTCGTCGGACTCGGCCTGGGCGTGCAACTGATGCGCATGGTCGCGGACCTGCAGGCCGAGAAGAATCGCCAGATCATGCACAGCATCGAATACGCCAGCGTCATCCAGCGCGCCATGCTGCGCAGCTCGCGCGAGGCCCTGGCGGTGATGGAGCAGGACGCCACCCTGGTCTGGCAGCCGCGCGACGTCGTCGGCGGCGACTTCTATCACTTCGCCCAGCACGAGGACGGCTGGTTCGGCGCCATCGCCGACTGCACCGGCCACGGCGTGCCCGGCGCCTTCATGACCCTGATCGCCTCGGCGTCCCTGACCCAGGCCCTGCAACAGCTGGGGCCGCGCGATCCCTCGGCGCTGCTGGCGGCGATCAACGGCAGCGTCAAGGCGATGCTGGGGCAGTCCGGCGGCATCTCCGAATCCAACGACGGCCTGGACCTGGCCTGTTTCTGGGTGGACAGACACAGCCACAGCCTGACCTACGCCGGCGCCCGCATGCCCCTCCACCTCCTGGCGCCCGACGCCGCGGAGGTCCTGACCCTGGCGCCGCTGCGCCTGGGCATCGGCTACGCCGACAGCCCGCTCGACCAGTGCTGGCCGGCCACCACCCTGCCGCTGCAACCGGGCAGCCTGCTGTTCGCCACCACCGATGGCCTGATCGACCAGATCGGCGGTCCGCGGCGCACCTCCTTCGGCAAGCGCCGCGCCCTGGCCCGGCTGAGCGAGTCGCGCATGGCACCCACCGCGGCCTTCTGCGAACAGCTCAGCGCGGACCTCGCGCGCTGGCAGGGCGACGAACTGCGTCGCGACGACCTCACCTTTCTCTGCATCCGCGTGGCCTGACCGACATGACCGCTTCCTTTCCCGCGAACGGCGCCTTTCTCGAAATCGCCCAGCAGCAGCACGTGATCTTCTATCACCGTGGCTATTTCTCCCATGGCATCGTCGCCGCCATGGCCGAGGTGGTGAAGCTGCAACTGGCATTCGAGGGGATCAGCAGCGCCACCCGGCGCAAGCTGTTTTCCTCCTTCATCGAACTGTCACAGAACGTCCTGCACTATTCCGCCGATGCCCTGCCCCCGGACGCCCTGGCGGACGCCAAGCTGGGTCAGGGTTCGGTCTGTATCACCCGCCAGGACGGCAACTACCAGATGCTCTGTGCCAACCCCATCGTCAGCGACAAGGTGGACGCCCTGCGCGCGCGGCTCGAGCCGCTGTGCAGCATGTCCCTGGAGCAGATCAAGCAGGCCTATCGCGAATCCCTGCGCGCCGAGACCCCGGCCGACAGCAAGGGCGCCGGCCTCGGCTTCCTGACCATGGCGCGCGATGCCAGCGCACCCCTGGAATTCGCCTTCCATCCCTCCACGCAGACGCCGGGCACCACCCTGTTCTGCCTGAAAGCCATCATCTGACAGGGACTCCGACCTCGTATGGACACCGTGTTCATCGCGCCCACCGCCACCTCTCCGGAGGTGGACTTCCGTTTCGCCGAGGACGAACTCTGGCTCAAGGGCGAATCCTTTCCGGAAAACGCCGCGGCCTTCTACCTGCCGGTGATCGAGTCGCTGCGGGCCTATCTCGACCAGCGCCAGGACGCCAACATCCGAGTGCACGTGGCCCTGGCCTACTTCAACAGTTCCAGCACCAAGATGCTGTTCACCCTGTTCGACGCCCTGGACCAGGCGGCCCAAGGCGGCAACCAGGTGGAGCTGCACTGGTACTACGATGCCGAGGACGAGACCATCCAGGAATTCGGCGAAGAGCTGCGCCTGGACTTCCAGGCGCTGACGTTCGTCGAGCATCCCGAGCTGCCGGCATGACCGCCAGCGTCAGGCGCTGCAGCCCGGTTGAAGCGGGCCCCGACCTGTTCGAACAGGAAGCCGGGGTGCTGCAGGCGGCGCGCGCCCTCTATGTGGCCGACGCCGCCGATGCCGAGGGCTACCGAGCCGCCCTGGGCGACCTGACGCTGCATTTCGAACGCCTGATGCGCGAGACCCGCCGGCTGATCGCCCGCAGTGATCGCGCCGAACGCGAGATGAACGCCCTCAACCAGCAGTTGCAGACCCTCAGCCAGCAGCTGGAATACCGCGCGACCCACGACGCCCTCACCGGGATGCTCAATCGCGGTGCGGTGATCGACCAGGCCGGCCAGGCGCTGCGACAGCGGGGCGGTGCCATGATCGTGCTGGACATCGATCACTTCAAACGCATCAACGACGACTTCGGCCACCCCGCCGGCGATCGGGTGATCCAGGCCATCGCCCGCTGCCTGCAGGAGCTGGTCCAAGCGCCGGCCATCGTCGGTCGGGTGGGCGGCGAGGAATTCACCGTGCTGCTGCCGACCCTGGCACGGGACGAGGCCCTGGCCATGACCGAACGCCTGCGCCTGCGCATCGCCCGGGAGGCGACCGGCGCGGCGCCGGTGACGGCCAGCTTCGGCCTCAGCCTCAACCAGCCGGGCACCGACTTCGAGCTCGCCTACGGCCTGGCCGACGCGGCTCTCTACCGGGCCAAGCGCGCAGGGCGCAACCAGGTGGTGCTGGCCGACTGATCACCGCGACCTGTCAGCCTTTGCGCCCTTGCTCCGGGCACAAAAAAGCCGCTGTGCCGGAGAGGCGCAGCGGCTTTTTCCTGGTCGTCGCTTAGGACTGCTTCCAGTCCGGATAACGGCGCTGGTCGGCGGCCGGCGGGAAGTACTGGTACAGCCAGGTTTCGCTCAGGGCGCGGTCCTGGGTGCGGATGAAGGCACGCATCTGCACCGGATCGGCCTTGTCGCTGGTGGGGTACCAGTCGAAGATCACTCGGTAGCCGCCGATCTCGTCGATCTTGAGCACGTGGAAATCCTGCACCTTGCCGTCAGTGACGGTCACCACCGGCTCGATGCCGGTCCCCTCGGGCAGGAACGACAGACCGCCGCCGTTGAAATCGATGGCGAAGCGCCGCGCCCAGACCTTGGGCCAGTGTTCACCGGGCGCCCAGCCCTCGGGGAAGCCGCCGATCCCGGAGCGGGTGGCGTTGACCCGCGCCAGCGGCGTGCTCACCGGTGGCAGCGCACTCCAGTGCAGCTTGTAGCCATAGTGCAGCGACTTGCCGGCGGTGATGGTCTCGGCCGGCGCCCAGAAGGCCACGATGTTGTCCAGGGTCTCGCCGGTGGTGGGGATCTCCAGCAACTGGATGGCACCCTCGCCCCAGGCGGAGGTGGGCTCCACCCACAGGCTCGGCCGGCGATCGTAGCGGACCATGACGTCCTGGTAGCTCTCGAATTCGTGATCGGTCTGCACCAGGCCGAAGCCCTTGGGACTGTCGTCCTTGAAGGCGTTGAACTGCAGCTTGGGCGGATTGTTCAGCGGGCGGCAGATCCACTCGCCGTTGCCCTTCCACATGGCCAGGCGGTCGGAGTCGTGGATCTGCGGGTGGTAGGTGTTGCAGGTCTGGCGCTCGTGGGTGCCGCAGCCGAACATGCTGGTCATGGGCGCGATGCCCAGTTGCTTGATGTCGCGGCGGGCGTTGACGTTGGCGTCCACGTCCATCACCACCCGGTCGTTCAGGCAATCGATGTCGAAGCGATAGGCCCCGGTGGCACTGGGCGAATCCAGCAGCGCATAGACCACGAAGCGGGTGCTGTTCTTGTTCGGGGTGACGAACCAGAACTTGGTGAAGTCGGGGAATTCCTCGGGCCGATCGGCATAGGTGTCGATGGCCAGGCCGCGGGCCGAAAGGCCGTACTGGCGGGTCTTGTCGACGGCGCGGAAGTAGCTGGCGCCGAGGAAGGAGACGATGTCGTACTGGGCCAGGTGCGGCGCCTTGAACAGCTTGAAGCCGGCAAAGCCCAGGTCGCCCTTGAGCTGGCTCTTGTCGACGCCGCTGTCGTTGTAGTTGAACAGCTCGGGGCGGAAGTGGACTTCCTTGGCCTCGTTGGTCTTGGCGTCCACCGAATACATCCGTACCGGCGTCTTGAAGCCCATGCCGACGTGGAAGAACTGGATGTCCAGCTGGCCCTTGAGGTCGTGCCAGAGCGAATGCTGGGCATCGTAGCCGATGGCATTGAACTGCTGGGGCGTCATGTTCGCCAGGGTATCGGGCAATTTCTGGGCGGTGGGCTGGTAGGCCTGGCCGGCCAGCTCCTTGGCGTGCTGCTTGAGCCAGTCGAAATCGAAGGCCTGGCCATCGCCATTGGCCGGATTGGCGAAGGCCTGGAGGGCGAACAGCCCGGTGGAGGGAATGCCAGTGTAGGCCGCCAGGGCCAGGGACGCTTTGAGCAGGTGTCTACGCTGCATGGATCAACCTTGGTCACTAAGGATGAAAGATTCGGCCCAGCCGAACCGCCAGAAAGGAAAAAGAATGCACGATACCCGGATAGGTTCGCCATCGCACCGGTGAACTGCAGCCTAGCGCACGCTCTGGCCTGCCAGAGGGGTTACCAAAGCTTTCCGGATCACACTTCGGGTTGCCGGACGCGGTGGAATGCGCATCATCGACATGCCTCTCGCGCGCCCCTGGAGACCGCTCATGGTCAATGCCGCCATCGCCTTCGGGCAACCCAGCCCCATACTGCGCATCTTCGATGACGAAAAGGCACGTGAATTCTACTGCCACTTCCTGGGTTTCCACCTGGTCTGGGAACATCGTTTCGAGCCCGGCCTGCCGCTGTACGCCGAGGTCGAGCGCGCCGGCCTGCGCCTGCACCTCTCCGGTCACCACGGCGACGCCTGCCCGGGCTCCACGGTCTTCGTCCGCATGACCGGCATCCGCGCCTTCCAGGCCGAGTTGCTGGCCAGGAACCAGGGCTTCGCCCGCCCGGGCATCGAGGCATTGCCCTGGGGCCTGGTGATGGAGATCGCCGATCCATTCGGTAACAGGCTGAGGTTTTGCGAGGAGACGCCGGAGGCCTAAGCAACGGCTGTACGGTGATCGCGGCCATGGGCTGCTCCTACAGGCTCGATGATGGAGATGATCGCCTGCGCGGATGGCTCCCTCTCCCCTCGGGAGAGGGTTGGGGTGAGGGCGCCCTCGCCACGAAGTCCCCAGTGGAAAAGGCTGCGCCGTTTTCCACGCTACGGCTCTACAACGGGTGCACCCCTATAACGGCTAAGACAGTTGCTCCTACAGGCTCGATGTAATCGTAGGAGCGGCCCATAGCCGCGATCAACAAAACACCGGAGTGCCATAGGATAAGTTGCATCGGCGGGCGGCCATGACCGCGATAGCCTTCAAGCCGGCGCAGGTTCGCCCGTGGGCACCGCACCCTCCTCCACCTGCCACCAGCTCGGCAACAGCGCCCTGACCTCGGGCTGGGTGAATCTGTCGTCGATAAGATAGAGGCAGCCGCGATCCTGCACGGTGCGGATCACCCGGCCGGCGGCCTGAATGACCTTTTGCAGGCCCGGATAGAGGTAGGCGTAGCGATAGCCGTCACCGAAACGCCGCTGCAGGCGCTGGCGCAGCTGTTCGTTGACCGGATTGAGCTGAGGCAGGCCCAGGGTGGCGACGAAGGCGCCGATCAGCCGGTCGCCGGGCAGGTCGATGCCCTCGCCAAAACTGCCGCCGAGCACGGCGAAACCGATGCCGCGGCCGTCGGCCTGGAAGCGCTCGAGAAAGGCCTGGCGCGCGGCCTCGTCCATGCCGCGGGACTGGCGCCATTGGGGCACGTAGGGCGCCCGCTCGGCGAGGGCCTCGGCTACCTGGTCGAGGTAATCGAAGCTGCTGAAGAAGGCCAGGTAGTTGCCCGGTCGCTGGCGATAGCGACTGGCGATCAGGGCGGCGATGGGGGCGCGGGAGGCGGCGCGGTCGGCATAGCGGGTGGAGAGCCGCATCAGGCGCACGTCCAACTGCTCGGCGGCGAAGGGCGAGGCCACGTCGACCCAGGCACTGCCGGCCGGGACCCCGAGCAGGTCGCGATGGAAATGCGCCGGCGTCAGGGTGGCCGAGAACAGGGTGCAGCTGTGCGCCGCCGCCAGTCGCGGACCGACGAAGGGCGCCGGCACCAGGTTGCGCAGGTTGAGTTGCGACTGCGCCTTGCCGCGGCCCTTAAGCAGGGTGACGTCGAACAGCGAGTGATCGCCAAAGGTCTCGCCCAGGCGCATGAACTGCAGCAGGTCGAAGAACAGCGTCTGCAGCTCCGGCGCCGGTGGCTGCCCGGATTCGCCGAAATGCTCGGTGAGCAGGCCCACCACCCGTTGCAGGGCGGTCAGGAAGGCGGCGGGCAATTCCGGCTGCACCTGGTAGTCGACCTGCTGTTCCTTGTGCAGGCGATTCCATTCGCGGTTGAGCGCCTGCAGGCCCTTGGCGATGGCCGGTGGCGCCACGCTCTTGCCGGCCGCCAGGCGGCGCTGGTCGAGACTGGCGCTGTACATGCCGCGGGCGCGGTCGAGCAGGTTGTGGGCTTCGTCCACCAGCACCCCGACCCGCCACTCCTGGGTCTGGGCCAGGGCATGGAGCATGGCGCTGCCGTCGAAGTAGTAGTTGTAGTCGCCCACCACCACGTCGCTCCAACGCGCCAGTTCCTGGGCCAGATAGTAGGGGCAGACCTCATGGGCCAGGGCCGTCTCCCGCACCCGCGCCCGGGTCAGCTGCCTGGGTTCGGCCAGGGCCGCGGCGCGCGCGGCCGGCAGCCGGTCATAGAAGCCCCGGGCCAGCGGACAGGAGTCGCCATGGCAGGCCAGCTCCGGGTGCTCGCAGGCCTTGTCCCGCGCCACCAGCTCCAGCACCCGCACCGGTGCGGCCAGGGACTCCAGGCCATGCAGGGCCAGGGCGCGGCCAGGGGTCTTGGCGGCCAGGAAGAACAGCCGGTCCAGGTTCTGCCGCGGCATGGCCTTGAGTAGCGGGAACAGGGTGCCGACCGTCTTGCCGATACCGGTGGGCGCCTGGGCCAGCAGGCAGCAGCCGACGCTGGCGGCCTTGTAGACGGCTTCCGCCAGGGGCCGCTGGCCGTGGCGGAAGTCGGGATGGGGAAAGGCCAGGGTCGCCAGCGCCGTGTCGCGCGCGGCGCGATGGGCCAGTTCCTGGCGCGCCCAGGCGAGAAAGCGCGAACACCGCAGCTCGAAATGCGCGGCCAGGTCCGCGGCCGTCCACTGCTCGCTGAAGACGGTCTCGGCACCGGTGCCGATGTCGAAATAGACCAGCGCCAGGGTCAGCTCCGGCAGCGCGCGGCTCTGGCAGAGCAGATGGCCATAGACCTTGGCCTGGGCCCAGTGCAGGTGGCGATGGTTGCCCGGCTGGCGTTCCAGGCTGCCCCTGTGGGTCTTGATCTCCTCCAGGCGCCGGGCCGCGGCATCGAAGCCGTCGGCGCGACCACGCACCTGCAGATCCTCGAAATCGCCCTGCAGGCTGACCTCGCACTCATAGCCTGGACCGCGCCGCGCCGCCACCCGCTGGTGGCCCTCGATGCCTTCCAGGGCGGTGGGCGACGGGGTGAACCTGAGATCCAGGTCGCCAGCCTTGGCGGTAAATTCGCAGAGGGCGCGAACGGCGATGCGATAGCTCATGCGGAGGTCGCGGCCACCTGCCACTGCACGTGGCAGACGCTGACCGGGATGTCATGGGCGGCGAAGAAGTCCAGCCAGCGGCGCTGGTTGTCCTGCAGACGGTCGCCCGGGCCCTTGACCTCGATCATCCGGTAGCGGCCTTCCGCCGGCCAGAACTGGATCAGGTCGGGCAAGCCGGTGCGATTGTTTTCCGGATCTTCCAGCAGCCGCTCGAAGCACAGCCGCAAATGACGCGCCGGCAGGCAGGCCAGCGCCTGGTCGAGCAAGTCGCTGCTGAGGATGCCCCAGGCGACGAAGGGTGAGGCCAGGCCGCGCTTGCTGGCGAAGCGTTCGCGAATCACCGCCGCATGGGAGCCGTCGTCCAACCGCGCCAGGCAGGCGGCGAAGGCCTCGGCCCGCCGCTCGCGAAAGCCCGGCAGGCGCAGATCGGCGGGCTCGCGCTGGTAGGGGTGGAAGAAGGCGCCGGGGATGGCCAGGAAGATGGCGTCCCAGCACAGCAGCCCGAACAGGCTGGTGAGCAGGGTGTTTTCCACGTAGTGCACCGGTGCCTCGTCGCGGCCCAGGTGCTCGCGCACCAGCCACTCGACCCGGCGCAGGCCGTCGTTGACCAATTCGAAGTCGAGGCGCTCCACCGGGCTGGCCGGACGGCGCCTGTTGGGCGGCCCGCCCTGCTTGCGCACCAGCCGCGGCAGGATGCGCGCCACCTGCTGGCGTTCGGCGTCATGGGCCGGAGCGGCGACGATGGCTTCCGCCAGTGCCTGGGCGGCGGGCCAGTCCTCCAGGCGTTCGATCATGCGCAGGGCGCGGATGCGCGATTCGGGATGCGCCGAGGCGGCATAGAGCGCCTGCGCCTGGGCCAGTTCGCCGAGGCGTTCGTGGTGCTGCGCCAGTTCGTGGAGCAGCTTGCCGCGGCGCAACTCCAGCCAGGTGTTGGCGAAGCGTTCGGCGGGCAGCAGCGGCAGCAGCTCGGCGGCCGGCAGCCCATCGCGCAGCGCCTGCCGGCAGCGCTGGATGTGGAGGTAGGCATCCACCTCCTGGCGCTGGCCGAAGGCACGGGATTCGGCGCTGAAGGCCACCGTCTCGTACTGGAAGATCCCCAGGTCGGCCAGCACGAAGTCGGTCCAGTCCTGGTGCAGGTTGCCAAAGAACAGCAGACGCAGGCGATCGCAGAGATCCATCAGCGTCAGCCGCCAGACGCCCTCCTCCACCAGCGCGGGCACGGTGCCGGCCCAGCCGCTGAACGCCAGGGGCGTGGCCTGTTCGGCTTCCAGGCGGGCCAGCCAGTCTTCCTTGCGCCCGGCTTTGGGCAGGCGGGCGCCGAAACAGCCAAGCAGCTCTTCCTTGCGCAGCAGGGCGAAGAGTTCGATCAGGTGCAATTCCGGATCGGCAAGCAGCCAGCCGAGACCCACCAGGGGGGTGGCCGCGGCGCGGGGGCAGCCGATCTCGCCATAGACCAGCTTGCTGGCGCGGAACACCTCGCCCTTGCGCATCACCAGGCGCACCAGCAGTGCCCGCGAAGGCTGCGGCAGGTCGGCGAAGGCGGCGATGAAGGCCTGCTCGCGGTCGTCGAGCAGGTCGGGATAGCGCAGGGCGACCCAGTCCAGTACCCGCTGGAAGTTGTGCAGATAGTAGAAGGGGTCTTCGAGCGGAGCTTTCATGCGAAACGGACGAATGAGGTGGCGGCTGGCTATTTATCCAGCCCCGACCGGAGCGGGCAACCCCGATGCGATATGCGGTCATCCCGCCGGGGTCATGGCGCTTCTTTCGGTTGAAGATCCCGACCGCTAGTCATACGATGACTGACAAAGACCACCACAATGACAAGTCCAGGAGTCTGAGCGTGAAGATCAAACGGATCAAAGTCACCCCCATCGCCTTTCGCGATGCCCCGCTGCTCAATGCCAGCGGCATCCACGAACCCTATGCGCTGAGATCCATCATCGAGGTGGAAGGCGACAACGGCCACATCGGTCTCGGCGAGAGCTATGGCGACGCCCCGGTGCTGGCGGTACTCAAGGCCATGGAAAGCAGCCTGGTCGGCCTCTCCGCCTGGGACCTCAATGGCCTGCGCGCCCGGGTGGTGACGACCGTCGCCAGCCTCGCCGGTGGCGTGGTGGCCGGTGCCGAGCTGGCGCCCGGCTCCCATCCGAGCAAGCAGGTGGCCAACGCCTATTCCGCCTTCGAAGTGGCCTTCCTCGACCTGCAGGCACGCTCCCTGGGCATTCCCCTGGTCGAGCTGCTGGGCGGTGCGGTCCGCCGCGAGGTGCCCTTCAGCGCCTACCTGTTCCTCAAGTACGCCGAGCACATCGATGCGCCCTACAAACCCGATCGCTGGGGCGAAGCCATCAGCCCGGAGCAGGTGGTGGCCCAGGCGGCGCGGATGATTGAGGAGAACGGCTTCCAGAGCATCAAGCTCAAGGCCGGCACCCTGCTTGGCCCGGATCACGAAGCGGCCTGCATCAAGGCGCTGCGCCAGGCCTTTCCCGCGGCACCGCTGCGCATCGATCCCAACGGCAACTGGTCGCTGGAGACGTCCCTGCGCATCGCCGAGGTGCTGGCGGACGACCTGCAGTACTACGAGGACCCGACCCCGGGCCTGGAAGGCATGGCCGAACTGCACCGCCGCACCGGCATACCCCTGGCCACCAACATGGTGGTCACCGACTTCGACGAATTCCGTCGCAGCGTGGCCCAGAACAGCGTGCAGATCGTGCTCGCCGACCACCACTACTGGGGCGGCCTCAGGGACACCCAGATCCTCGCGCGGATGTGCGACACCTTCGGCCTGGGCGTCTCCATGCACTCCAACTCGCACCTGGGCATCAGCCTCATGGCCATGACCCACGTGGCCGCCGCGGTACCCAACCTGGCCTATGCCTGCGACACCCACTATCCCTGGCAGGAAGAGGACGAAGAGGTCATCCAGGGCGGCAAGCTGCCGATCCGCAATGGCTGCGTGGCGATCAGCGAGGCACCCGGCCTGGGCGTGGAGCTGGATCAGGACCAGCTCGCCAAGCTGCACGAGCAATTCCTCGCCATCGACATCCGCAGCCGCGACGACGTGCGCCAGATGCGCAAGTACCAGCCGGACTGGGAAACCCGCAAGCCGCGTTTCTAGGTCTTCGCCCCCCCCCACACGCCCCTGACGACCGGCCTTGCCGCCGGCCGTCAACGGCTCCGCTTCCCGGCGGCGCGGCTGTACAATCCCCTCCGCACAAGGGTGCTCAAGAACAACGAGAAAGTACGCACAGGGAATTGGGGGACGATGTTGAACGCACCACGCCTCACCGCACTCATGCTCGGCCTGGGACTGGCGGTCAGCGCCACCCTCGCCCCGGCGCAGAACCAGGATCCGGCTCGCGCCTATGTCGACGCCCTGCTGGCGAAGATGACCCTGGAAGAGAAGATCGGCCAGCTCAACCTGGTGAGCGTCGGGCCGGACTATCCCAAGGAAGCCATCATGGCGGACATCCGCGCCGGCAAGGTGGGCGCCATGTTCAACACCGTGACCCGCCCCGATATCCGCCAGATGCAGGACCAGGTCGTGCACAGCCGGCTGAAGATCCCGCTGTTCTATGCCTATGACGTCATCCACGGCATGCGCACCATCTTCCCCATCAACCTGGGCCTGGCCAGCACCTGGAATCTCGACGCCATCGCCACCAGCGGGCGCATCTCCGCCCTGGAAGCGGCGGCCGATGGCCTCGACCTGACCTTTTCCCCCACCGTCGACGTCACCCGCGAACCCCGCTGGGGCCGTGCCTCGGAAACCTTTGGCGAAGACACCTGGCTGACCTCGCGCATCGGCGCCACCTTGGTGCACGCCTACCAGGGCGACGACCTGCGCGCCCCCGACAGCCTGATGGCCAGCATCAAGCACTTCGGCGGCTATGGCGCCGTGGAAGCCGGGCGTGACTACAGCAACGTCGACATGAGTCCGCAACGGCTCATGCAGGACTACCTGCCGCCCTATCGCGCCGCTGCCGAAGCCGGAGCCGGCGCGGTGATGGTGGCCCTGAACAGCATCAATGGCGTTCCGGCCACGGCCAATCGCTGGCTGCTGCAGGACCTCTTGCGCAAGGACTGGAACTACAAGGGCCTGTTGATCAGCGATCACGGCGCCATCAACGAACTGGTGCTGCACGGCGTGGCCAAGGATACCCGCGACGCCGCCGAGCAGGCGCTCAAGGCCGGCGTCGAGCTGAACATGCACGACGACGTCTATGGCAAGCAGCTGCCCGCCCTGCTGGCCGCCGGCAAGGTGACCCAGGCCGAGATCGATCAGGCCGTGCGCGACATGCTCCTGACCAAGTACCGCCTGGGCCTGTTCGACGATCCCTATCGTCGCCTGCAGGGCCAGGATCCGGTCGACACCAACGCCGAATCGCGCCTGCACCGCGCCGAGGCTCGCCAGGTGGCCCGCGAGAGCCTGGTGCTGCTGAAGAACGAGAAGGCCGTCCTGCCGCTGCGCAAGGGCGCCACCCTGGCGGTGGTCGGTCCGCTGGCCGCCAGCCCGCGCGACGTCATGGGCAACTGGTCCGCCGCCGGCGTGGCCGCCCAGGCCGTGTCCATCCGCCGCGGCCTGGAAAACGCCGTGGCCGGCCAGGGCAAGGTGCTCTATGCCAAGGGCGCCAACCTGCTGGACGACCGCGATGTGCTGGCCTACCTCAACTCCTATGAACCGGCGGTCGCGGTGGATCCGCGCAGTGCCAGCGAACTGATCGCCGAAGCCGTCGCCACCGCGCGCCAGGCCGAGGTGGTGGTGGCCGTGGTCGGCGAATCCCAGGGCATGGCCCACGAGGCCTCCAGCCGCGCCCGGATCAGCGTGCCCGACACCCAGCGCGAGCTGATCAAGGCGCTCAAGGCCACCGGCAAGCCGCTGGTGCTGGTGCTGATGAACGGCCGCCCGCTGGCGCTGGAATGGGAACAGGAGCAGGCCAATGCGCTGCTGGAAGCCTGGTTCCCCGGCACCGAAGGCGGCAACGCCGTGGCCGACGTGCTGTTTGGCGACCACAACCCCTCCGGCAAGCTGACCATGACCTTTCCCCGCGAAGTGGGCCAGGTGCCGCTGTACTACAACCACCTGAGCAGCGGTCGCCCCTTCGATGCGGCCAAGCCGAACAAGTACACCTCGCGCTACTTCGACATCGTCAACGGTCCGCTCTACCCCTTCGGTTACGGCCTGAGCTACACCACCTTCGAAGTCTCGGCGCCGCAGCTGTCCAGCGCCACCCTGAAGAAAGGCGATACCCTCACCGCCCGGGTCACGGTCAGGAACACTGGCAGCCGCGCCGGCGCCACCGTGGTGCAGCTCTATCTGCACGACGTGACCGCCTCCCTGGCGCGACCGGTCAAGGAGCTCAAGGGCTTCCAGAAGGTCATGCTGCAACCGGGTGAGAGCCGCGAGCTGGACTTCCCCATCACCGAGGCGGACCTGCGCTTCTACAACAACGACCTCAAGCTGGTCTCGGAACCGGGCGAATTCAAGGTGATGGTCGGCCTGGATTCGGAGCGGGTGCGCGAGGGGAGTTTCACACTGCTCTAAAGGGGGTGAGGGACCGGATGCGCGCCTAGAATCCGTCCCGTTGGGCTTCGCTGGCGCTCGACCCAACCTACACGGACCCCGTAGGTTGGGTTGAGGCGGCTCCATCGCCGAAGCCCAACGAATCGGGCCAGGCCTCGTACCTGCTGCTTATTGTTGAAGGTGTGATCGCAGCCACTGCGGTATAACGGTCGGTCAATGAAGAATCTCGCCAGCCTCAACGCCATCATGTCGCGCCTGCACGCCAAGCAGTTGCGCCTGCTCATCGCCCTGGCGGAAAAGGGTTCGCTGCTCAACGCCGCGGAAGGCCTGGGGCTCACGCAGCCGGGCGCCAGCAAGGCGCTCAAGGAGCTGGAGTCCACCCTCGGGGTGGAATTGTTCCTGCGCACCAATCGCGGCCTGCTGCCGACCCCGGCGGGTACCTGCGCGATTCGTTTCGCGCGGCTGATCCAGGCCGACCTGGACAACCTGCGCCATGAGCTGCACGCCATCGCCAGCGGCTCGGGCGGCAAGCTGGCCATCGGCACCATCATGGGCGCCGTCCCCCTGCTCACCCATGCCCTCTCGCGGCTGCTGGAATTGCAGCCGCGGCTGTCGATCGAGGTGGTGGAAGACACCAGCACGACCCTGCTCGGCCTGGTCGACCAGGGACGACTGGACGCCGCCATCTGTCGCCTGTCGGTGAGCGAGCGACCGGAAAGCTACGATGCCCTGGTCATCAAGGAAGAGGCCCTCGCGGTCATCGCCCACGCCTCCCATCCGGCCGCCCGGCGCGAGCGGGTCGAGCTGCAGGATCTCTCGGACAGTCGCTGGGTGGTCTATCAGGCCAACATGCCCATGAGACGTACCCTGGAACACGAATTCTTCGAGGCGCAGCTGCCCTTTCCCCTGCACCTGATCGAGACCACCTCGGCGCTGACCACCCTGTCGCTGCTGAGCCGCAATCCCCGCCTGGTGGCGCTGGTGTCGGTCGAGGTGGCGGACTACGTCTGCCAGCACGGCCTGGTCAGTCGCCTGCCGCTGCAGCTCAGGTCCCATAGCGAACCCTATGAGCTGGTTTCGCGGCGCAGCGCCCAGCAGAACCCGGCGTTCGCGCTGCTGGTGGAATCGCTCTACGCCATCCAGCAGGAGGACTGAGCGGCCCCGCACTCCCGTTCAGGACGTGCGACTCGTCTCCGCAGCCTCCGCTCGGGCCGCCGTCGCTGCCGCGGCGATGGCATCGCCAGCGTGCTCGGCGCAGCAGTCCTCCTGCCAGCGATAGCGCCGCGTCAGCTGCCCGATGCCCGGATTGAAGGCGTTGGTCGGATCGAGCTGGCGATAGTGCCGCTCCAGCTCGGGTGCCGCGGCGTAGAGGTGACCGACATTGTGCTCGGCGGGATAACGGGCGCCGCGGGCCTCCAGCAGGGCCAGCAGGCGACGCTTGAGCGCCGCACAGTCGCGGCCCTTCTTCACCAGGTATTCCTGGTGCAGCACGTGGCAGAAGAAGTGCCCGCAATACATGGTCACCTCGACCTGCTCCGCCAGTTCCGGCGGCAGGGTCTCGAACCAGTCCTGGGTGTTGCGCGGCAGCGCGATGTCCAGGGCGAGGATGTCTTCCACGCTGTCCCGGTGCACCGCCCGGTAGCGATTCATGGCATTGCCGACCGCGAAGCGATTGAGGAAGGCGGCGTTGCCCTCCTCCGCGTCGCACTCGATGAAATCCGCATCGGCGCTGGGCAGCCAGGACTGCAGGTAGGCGCGGGCCTCGTCGATGCCGTCTTCGCCCATCTTGAGCAGCAGGTGATGCTCGAAGCGCTCGGCGAAGGCGTTGAGGCGCGCCGGCAGGTGTTCGGGCAGTGGCGCCGCCAGGCGTTGCAGCAGGCGATCGCCGAGCTGGGCACCCAGCCCCAGGCGTTCGCTCAGGGCATCGAAGCGGGTCTTCCAGGCGAAGGCCTGGGGCACCCGCTGCGCGCCACAGCGCTGGATGAAGAGGAACAGGTCCTTGCCGTAGGTACGGCTGAGCGCATAGGCCGTGCGATGCATGTATTCGCCCGCGATGGGCAACTGGGCGAAATTGACCAGGATATGCCGGCGAATGGCTTCCAGGTCAGCCGCTCGGTTGGAGCCGATGTAGAACACCCGGGTGTTGCGATCGGCCGCAAAGGTATCCAGGCGCAGGGCGAACACGGCGATCTTGCCCGCCGAGCCCGACGCCTCGTACAGCCGCCGCGGATCGGCGTTGTAGCGAGCCGGAGTGGCCGC
This sequence comes from Pseudomonas sp. SHLD1, assembly GCF_028640935.1. Lineage (NCBI taxonomy): Bacteria > Pseudomonadati > Pseudomonadota > Gammaproteobacteria > Pseudomonadales > Pseudomonadaceae > Pseudomonas > Pseudomonas sp. SHLD1. The sequence goes on along the minus strand of NZ_JAQZAD010000035.1, from coordinate 194,781 downwards.
GTGCACGTCGCGGACATGGCGGGCGTATTCGCGATCGGAGGCCATGGCGCCGACCGGGTCCTGCACGGCGCTGTCGTCGAAGCGGCCCTCGTCGAGCCGGCCGAGGATTTCCTCGGGCGTGTCGCCCAAGGCCAGGCCCAGATGATTGACCAGTTGCAGGTGCCCGGCCTCGTCGATGCGGGCGAACAGCGACAGCTGGGTAAAGGCCGGTCCACGGCGGATCAGCGAGCCGCCGGAGTTGTTGCAGACGCCACCGGTGATGGAGGCGCCGATGCAGGTCGAGCCGATCACCGAATGCGGCTCCCGCCCCAGGGGTTTCAGCGTCGTCTCCAACTGGCTCAGGGTCACCCCCGGCTGGGACAGCACCTGCTCGCCCTGGCGCAACAGGGACAGGCGGGTCAGGCGCAGGGTGTTGATCAGCACCACCGGCCGGTCGTAGCCCTCGGCGACCGGGGTGGAGCCGCCGGTCAGGCCGGTGTTGGCCGCCTGGCAAATGATGATGGTCCCGGCGCCGTGGCAGCGCTGCAGCACGCGCCACATCTCCAGCAGGCTGCCGGGCTGCACCACGGCGAGCACCGCTCCGCCGCCATAGCGGATCCCCAGGCGGAAGCGCCGGGTCGCGGCGTCCCCCTGCAGGACATGGCGACGCCCGACGATGGTTTGCAACTCGCTGACCAGATCCATGACGCCCTCTTCACTGGCAAAGACAGCGGAAGCGAACGGCGGTCGCTCCCGATCGAAAACGCGCGGCTATCCCGGCATGGCTACTCGGCCAGCAGCCCGGTAGTCGACTGCGCGGGCCGTCGTGTCACCCACAGCATCAGCGCCGCGCACACCAGCAGGCAACCCCCGAGCAGCATCAGGCCCCCTTGCGCCGACCCGAACAGGGTGGTCAGCAGCCCTAGCAGATAGGGTCCGGCGAAGCCGCCCAGGTTGCCGAAGGAGTTGATGATGGCGATGCCGGCCGCGGCGGCGGCACCCTGCAGGAAGGCCCCCGGCAGCCCCCAGAACAGCGCGATGGCGCTCAGGCTGCCACCCACGGCGAAGGCGACACCCAGGATCATCAGCAGGAGGTGCTGGGGGAAGGCCGCGCAGAGGATCAGGCCGATCCCGGCCAGCACCGACATCAGGGCGCCATAGGCACGCTGGTTGCCTGTGCGCTGGGCCTGACGGGTGATCCAGACCATGGTCAGCGCCCCGAACACATAGGGGATGGCGGTGATGAGGCCGATGTCCAGGACCGACGCCACGCCGGCATTCCTGATGATGGTCGGCACCCAGAAGTTGATGCCGTAGTTGCCCAGCATCAGCAGGACGTAGATGCCGGTCAGCAGCCAGATGATGGGCAGGGCATACAGGCGCCTGAGGGCGATGCGGGGTTTTTCCGCGGCCTCCACGGCGAGGCGCCGGGTGAGTTCGGCCTTTTCCTGATCGTTCAGCCATTTGGCGTCCTGGATGCCGTTGTCCAGCAGGCACAGCACCACCACCCCAACCAGCACGGCCGGCACGGCCTCGATGACGAACATCCATTGCCAGCCCGCCAACAGGCTGCTGGCGCCCATGTAGTACATGATGGCGCCGCTGAGCGGACCGCCGAAGATGAAGGACACCGGGTTGCCGAGGATGACGATGGCCATCATGCGGCTGTGCAGCGCCGAAGGAAACCAGTAGGTCAGGTAGAGGATGACCCCGGGAAAGAAGCCCGCCTCGCAGACGCCGAGCAGGAACCTCAGACCGTAGAAGGTCAGCTCGTGGCTGATGCCCAGCAGCTGGGCGATGGGCCCGGTGAAGGCCATCAGCGAAGAGACCAGGCCCCAGGTGATCATGATGCGCGCGATCCAGAGCTTGGCGCCGACGCGATGCAGCATCAGGTTGCTGGGGACCTCGAAGATGAAGTAGCCGATGAAGAAGATGCCGGCGCCGAGGCCATAGGCCGCATCGGACATGCCGAGGTCACTGAGCATGGCCAGCTTGGCGAAGCCGACGTTGACCCGATCGAGATAGGCGATGATGTAGCCGAGCAGCAGCAGGGGCAACACCCGCCAGGCGACCTTGCGATAGAGCGGATCGAACTGCACCGGGGATGCGGCGGTACTGGGATGAGCCATGATGTTTCGCGTCCTTTAATTGTTGTGATTGCCGCGCGAGGGTCTTGCAGAACAGCCGTCGGTCATCCGCAGCCCATTGCCCGCCCGGAACGGAATCGAGGCGCGCGGCGGGACGACGGACGACACTGCAGCGGAGGGACTCTCCGCCCCCGGCTGCTGGGCCTCAGAACGAGGCCTGGATCAGTTGGGCATAGTCCTCGGCCGTGGCTTCCCGAGGATTGGTCCTGTGACTGTGATCGGCCAGGGCCCCGGTGACGATGCGCGGAATGAGCGCCTTATCGACGCCCATCTGCGCCAGGCCCGTCGGCAGGCGCAGGGCCTCGGCCTTGTGCGCCAGCGCCTGCTCCACCGACAGCTGCGCGGGCAGCTGCATGGACTGGGCGAGCCGTTCGAGTTTTTCCTCGCGGACCACCGACTCCGCCCCCCGGTTGAAGGCGACCACCGCCGGCAGCAGCACCGCGTTGAGGGTGCCATGGTGCAGGCGCGGATCGATGCCGCCCAGCGAGTGACTCAGGCTGTGCACGCAGCCCAGTCCCTTCTGGAAGGCCAGCGCCCCCTGCAGCGAGGCGCTGAGCATCTGGGTACGGGCTTCCAGATTGCCCGGCTCGTTGAACGCCAGTTCCAGATGGCGCCAGGCCCGGCGCAGGCCGTCCAGCGCGATACCCTCGGCCGGGGGATTGAAGCCGGGCGCGAGAAAGGTCTCGATGCAGTGGGCCACCGCGTCCATGCCCGTGGCGGCGGTCAGGTGCGGCGGCAGGCTGAGCGTCAGCAGCGGATCGCAGATGGCCACCCGCGGGATGACGTGGGGCGAGAGGATGCCGACCTTGCGGCCATCATCGAGAATGATGATGGCACCGCGTCCCACCTCGCTGCCGGTACCGGCCGTGGTCGGAATGGCCACGATGGGCACCGTCGCCGCGGTAATCCGCGTCAGGCCGCCTTCGATGACGGCGAACTGCTTCAGCGGTCCCGGATGGCGCGCGGACACGGCAATCGCCTTGGCCAGGTCGATGGGCGACCCGCCGCCGACGGCGATGATGCCGTCGCATTCCGCTTCCCGGAAGCAGGCGACGCCCTCGCGGGTGGCAGCCTCGGTGGGATTGGCCGGGGTGGCGTCGAACACCTGGTAGGCGGCCAGGGGATTGAGCTCCATCAGCTGCTCGATGAGACCGGCTGCCACCACGCCCCGATCGGTGACGATCAGTGGCCGCTGGAAGCCCAGCCGGGCGTTGACGTCGGCCAGCTCGGCAGCACAGCCGGCGCCGAAGCGGATCTCCGTTACATAGTTGATTATCGCCATGACTCGTCCTGTTATTCTTGAAATTGATAGACGGCTCGACTATAGCGACAGGCTTCCGCTCTAAATACTGAGAGGTAGCGATAGCGGTATAACCTGGAGGCAACCCCAGCATGTCCAGGTAACATCGGCCTGTGATTGCCTTCCCGCCTGGACACCCTACCAACAGCGGTGGACGCGCCCCGATCTCGCGGGCGCTGCCGCTTCCTTCGGAGTCACGATGCCCACCCTCACCCTGGCCGCCGCGCAATCCGTTTCGCTCGCCGGTGACCTCGCCGCCAACCTGCGCAGTCATCTGGACTTCATCGCCGCGGCTGCCGACGCCGGGGTGGAGCTCCTGCTGTTTCCGGAACTGTCCCTGACCGGCTATGAACCGACCCTGGCGGCGGCGCTGACGCTGGAGGGTGCCGATGCCCGCCTGCGGCCCCTGCGCGAGGCCTGCCGCGTGGCCGGGCTCACGGCCGTGGTCGGGGCGCCGGTCCAGGGTCCGACGGGGCTGCAGATCGGTGCGCTGATCCTCGGCGCCGAGGGCAGCTGTCGCGTCCATACCAAGGAATACCTGCATCCGGGCGAGGCGCCGCCCTTCGTCCCCGGCAACGGCGGTGCGCTACTGGAGTTGCCGGGCCTGCGGGCCGCGCTGGCCATCTGCGCCGACAGCAACCACCCGGCGCATGCCGAGGCCGCCCGTGCCCGGGGCGCCGACCTCTACCTGGCCTCGGCGGTCATCGGCCCGACCGGCTACCCCGCCGACAGCGCCCGGTTGGCCGGCCATGCCCGGCGCCTGGGCATGCCGGTACTCATGGCCAACCACGGCGCGCCCACCGGCGGCTATGCCTGCGTGGGTCGCAGTGCCTTCTGACAGGCCGATGGCCAGTGCCTGGTCGCGGCGCCAGGAGACGGCCCGTGCCTGGTCATTGTCCGGCGGGTCGCCGATGACTGGCAGGGCGAAATACGCGCCTTGCGATCCTGATGGCTGCATGGCGCAGTCCTCTGACTGAAAAGCGGCTAGCAGGTCACGCCACGACCGGAATGGCGATTTGATATCTCGCCCCTTCTGCGACTAAAGGTCACACCTCGCACGCCGATAAGGCTCTGACATCCTCGTCCAGAACACCGCCAAGGATGCCTTTCGCAGCGTGAAAGACGCTGTAACCGCAGGAGCGACACCATGGCCTTGAACACCATCCGGACCCGCTACACCCTGATTTTCCTCGGCTTCATCGGCGCGACCCTCGCGGCCACCGTCATCGGCATCCGCCTGTGGGTGACCCCGGATCTGGTCGCCGCCGGTGAATCCGCCGTGCTTACCCGCGTCAACGAGGTGGGCACCCGCATCTATCGCGAACTCAACCAGATCCAGGCGCAGCAGCGCTCCATCACCCAGACCGTGCCGCTGCTGGACAGTGCCGCCATCGACCGGGTGCTGCCCGGCCTGGTGGACCAGTATGGCGATGCCAAGGTGTTCGGCGGCGGCATCTGGCCGCTGCCCAACCAGCGCGAGCAGGGGCGCGACAAGTTCAGCACCTTCTATCACCGCGATGCCAGCGGCAAGCTGATCGTCAACACCCACTGGAATTCCCCCGAGTCGCTCAACTACTGGGAGCAGCCCTGGTTCCAGGCCGGGCTCAAGGCCCCCGCCGGCCAGTGCGTCTGGGCCGCCGCCTACAAGGACGCCGCCAGCGCCGAGCCGCGCACCAACTGCGCCATGGCCATCCAGCGCGACGGCAAGGCCTTTGGCGTCTCGACCATCGACCTCACCCTGGGCTTCTTCAATCCCCTGGTGGATCAGCTGCGCAAGGAACTCGACGACACCGACATGATGATCGTCGAGGCCGACGGCAAGATCCTCAGCAACCTCAGCGAACTCGGCGAGTCGCAGATCCTGAACAACGTCTCGGCCTATGCCGCCCGTTCGCCCTTCGTCGCCGCCATCCAGCAGAACCTCGGCAAGCTCAAGGGCGAGGCCGTGGTGCGCGACACCTATGTCGACGAGCACGGCACGCCCCACACCTTCTTCCTGCGCCCGCTGGCCGGCACGCCCTGGCTGCTGGCCACGGCGCTGCCCACCTCGCTCATCGCGGCGACCAACACCGGCATCCTCAAGACCCTGGCGGCGATCCAGCTGCCGCTGGTCCTGCTGCTGGTGGGCATCATGGTGCTGGCGCTCGGCAAGCTGATGGGTCGCCTGGGCCTGCTGCAACGCAACATCGAATCCCTGTCCGCCGGCGATGCCGACCTGACCCGGCGCATCCCGATGCACGGCAAGGACGAGGTGGATGCGGTGGCCGGCGCGGTCAACGGCTTCATCGGCTATCTGCAGCGCCTGATCGGCGAGGTGGGTGACGCCACCGACCGCATCGACACCGGTCTCAAGCAACTCCACGGCCAGGCCCAGCAGAACGGTGCCATCCTGGCCCGCCATGCCAGCGAAACCGACCAGGCGGTGACCGCCATCACCGAGATGAGCGCCACCTCCGACTCCGTGGCCCGCAGTGCCAGCGATACCGCCACCCTCACCCAGGCCGCCAACGGCCAGGCCGAGCGCTCCCGCGCGGTGGTCCAGCAGGCCTCGGCCAGCGTCCTGGCCCTGGTCGATCAGGTGGAAGACGCCACCCTCAAGGTGCAGGCCATGCAGAGCGACGCCCAGCGCATCAACGACGTGCTCGGGGTGATCGGCGAAATCGCCGGGCAGACCAACCTGCTGGCGCTCAACGCCGCCATCGAGGCGGCCCGGGCCGGCGAGCAGGGTCGCGGCTTCGCCGTGGTGGCTGACGAGGTCCGCGCCCTGGCCGGACGCACCCAGCAGAGCACCGCCGAGATCAACGAGATGCTCGGCCGCCTGCAGCAGGGCGTGAGTTCCGCGGTCGCGGCCATGGAGGTGACCAAGACCAGTTGCCAGAGCACCGCCGAGAAGACCCGCGAGGTCACCGACGGCCTGGACGAGATGAGTGGTTCGGTGGTGCGCATCAGCGACCTGTCGACCCAGATCGCCGCCGCCGCCGAGGAACAGAGCGCGGTGGCCGGCGAGATCAACCAGAACATGGTCGCCGTGCGGCATATCGTCGACGACCTGGTCAGCAGCGGGCAGCGTACCGCCGAGAGCACCGCGGCGGTGCAGTCGTCCAACGAGCAGCTGATCGCCGTGGTCCGGCGCTTCCGGGTGAAGTGACACCAACGCCGCGCCATGAAAAAGCCGGGCACTGCGCCCGGCTTTTTCCTTTCAGAATCTGTTCACGATCTCGCGAGCGAGAGACAGACGAGGCATGTGCAACGCGGTCTGGCCGACGCGCAACAGATCGTGGACAGGTTGTCAGCCCACCAGATGCAGGAAGTGCATGTGGCGTTCGTACTGGTCGAGGATGTCGCCGATGACGTCCTCGCGTGACCAGCCCATGACGTCATGGTCCTGGCCACCTTCGCGCAGATAGACCTGGGCGCGGAAGTACTTGCGCTCATCGTTCGGCTCGCTGCCCATGACGAAACTGGGCATGGCATAGGCGTGGGGTCTTACCTGGTAGACGAACTCGGGCTGCTCGGCCGGGCCGACCCTCAGGCGCACGCCGCCGTCCTCGCGGTCCTCTACGCCGCAGACATAGCCCTGCTTGCGCCATTCCTCGGCCACCGCCAGGCAGGCCGGCTTGGCCACCTCACTGATGAAGCGCACCACGTGGCTGCGCCGTGGAAACATCGCCAGGCCGCGCAGCCGGCGCTGCCAGCCCCCCGGCGTGCGGCTGGTCGGCGGGGTGAGACTCAGCGACTGATGGCGCAGGCCGCGCTTGGTGGCGTCCAGCTTGAGCGCCTTGAGCAGGCCATGCATGCTGAACAGCAGGGCGATGGTGAACGGCAGGGCACTGGCGATGGTGGCGGTCTGCAGCGCCTTGAGCCCGTCTGCGAGGAGCAAGGCGATGGCTACCAGGCCCATGCTGGCGCCCCAGAACACCCGCTGCCAGACCGGCGTCTGGTCCTGACCGCCGGAGGCCAGCATGTCCACCACCATGGCGCCGGAATCGGCCGAGGTGACGAAGAACACCACCACCATGACGATGGCGATCAGCGAGATCACGCTGGCGAAGGGGAAGTGCTCCAGGAAGGCGAACAGCGCCAGGGAGCTGTCCTGGGATACGGCGGCGGCCAGATCGGTGATGCCCTCGGTGAGGATCATGTGGATGGCGGTGTTGCCGAACACGGTCATCCACAGCAGGGTGAAGCCGGCCGGCACCAGCAGCACGCCGGAGACGAATTCGCGGATGGTCCGGCCGCGCGAGATGCGCGCGATGAACAGCCCGACGAAGGGCGACCAGGCCAGCCACCAGCCCCAATAGAACAGCGTCCAGCCACCGATCCAGTCGGTGGGTCGATAGGCATTGAGATTGAGGGTGCGGCTGACGATCTCGCTGAGATAGCCGCCGGTGTTCTCGACGAAGGTCTGCAGGATCAGCACGGTGGGGCCGAGGATGATCACGGTCAGCATCAGCAGCACCGCCAGGCCCAGGTTGAGCTCCGACAGCCGCCGCACGCCCTTGTCCAGCCCCGAGACCACCGAGAGGGTGGCCAGCGCCGTGGTGATGACGATCAGGCCGATCTGCACCGGGGTGGACACCGGTACGCCGAACAGCACGTTGAGCCCGGTATTGATCTGCGACACGCCAAAACCCAGGGAGGTGGCGACACCCAACACCGTGCCGATGATGGCGAAGATGTCCACGGCATGGCCGATGGGGCCGTAGATGCGCTCGCCAATCAGCGGGTAGAGCGCCGATCTCAGGGTCAGCGGCAGGCCGTGGCGGTAGCTGAAGTAGGCCAGAATCAGGGCGACGATGGCGTAGATCGACCAGGCGTGCAGGCCCCAGTGGAAGAAGGTGATGCGCATGGCCTGGCGTGCGGCATCCACCGTCTGGCCATCGGCATAGGGCGGGTTGAGAAAGTGCATCACCGGCTCGGCGACGCCAAAGAACATCAGGCCGATGCCCATGCCGGCGGAAAACAGCATGGCGAACCAGGTGGTGTTGGCGTAGTCCGGTTCGCTGTGGTCCGGACCGAGCTTGATGTCGCCATAGCGACTCATGCCGAGAAACACCACGGTGCCGAGGATGATGGCCACGGCGAGGATGTAGAACCAGCTCAGGTTGGTGATGATCCAGCCCTGGATGGCGGCGAACAGCCACTGGGCATTGGCCTGGAACAGGCTGGCATAGAGCACCAGCGCGAGTAGCAGCAGGGTCGAGGTCCAGAAGACCGGAGGACTGAAGGTGGGACGAGCGGCAGATTCTCCCTGGCCGGTCATAAAAGGGCTCCTGTTTATGAAGTGCGCACAGGTTGACTGCCCTCGACGGGGATCGTTTCGCTGGCGGCGCTCATTGAACGGCGCATGCCGCAGGGCGAAACCTGCCTGACCGTTGCGGCGCTAAGGGCCGGGTGCACTATCCACGGCAGACACGGCGGGCGGTCTGGCCAGTCCACGAAACCAGCGGGCTGGAGCCATCCCGAAGGCCTGGCGGAAATGTTTCGTCATGTGACTCTGGTCGTAGAAGCCCGCCGCCACGGCCGCGTCGGCCAGCCCTAGCCCCAGGCGTACCTGCAGCCGTACCCGGTCGAGACGACGCAGGGTCAGGTAGCGATGGGGACTGGTGCCGAAGTAGGCGCGGAAATCCCGGGTCAGACTCCAGCGATCCCGACCGGCGCAGCGGGCCAGGTCGTCGAGGGTGACGGCCTGCTCCAGATGGTCTTCCAGGTATTCGCGGGCGCGCAGCGCGGCGGCGAAATCCACCCGCCCGCGACTGGGCCAGGCCTGGCAGACCTCGGCCAGGGTGGCGACCAGGCCATAGAGGGCATCGTCGCGACCGAGGGCGTCGGGCCGCGCGTCGAGGGCGGCGAACACCGCTTCGGTGGCCCGGGCCAGGCGCGGATCCTGGGAGATGCTCTCGCGGTGGAAGGGCAAGGGTCGCCCGCCCAGGATGTCCTGCACCAGGGTCGGCGGCAGATAGAGCATGCGATAGCGAAAGCCACCGGCGGCGCCGGCACGACCGTCGTGGACCTCATCGGGATGGAGCACCATGGTCTCGCCCGGCAGGCTGTTGGTCCTGGCGCCACGATAGGAAAAGCTCTGCACCCCGGCCAGGGTGCGGCCGATGGCATAGGTGGCATGCCGATGGGGGTCGAAGGCATGGCCACTGAAAAACGCCTCGATGGACTCCAGCTCGGCATGGGCCGGGGCGTGGCGTACCCAATCCGTGGTGCCGGGCAATTCGATCTGGGTGCTCATGGCGACTCCCTCCGGCGCTCAGCCTAGCAGACCGCGCCAGGCGTCGTGGAACAGCAGCAGGGCGCAGCCGACCAGACTCAGCCCCAGCAGCAGATTCACCCCGCGCAAGCCACGTCCTTGCACCAGGTAGCGCCCGAGCAGCGCGCCAAGCAAGGCGTAGCTGGCCGGGGCGCCGCCCGCCGACAGGGCCAGGGGCAGCGACCAGAGGACGATCTTGCCACCGGTCACCTGGGCCGCCGGAAACATCACCGTGGCAATGGGCAGCACCGCCAGCCAGCCCTTGGGATTGAGCCCCTGGATCAGGAAGCCGCGGGCGAAGGTCAGCCGCGTTGCGGCGCCCTCCTCCGCGTCCGCCGTCGGCGGCGCGGCCCGGGCAATGCGATAGCCGAGGTACAGGCAATAGCCACCGCCCAGCAGCGCCAGCCACGGCAGCAGCGCCCCCGAGACCAGGACCGCGCCGGCATAGCCCAGGGCCAGAAACAGGATCAGCATGGCGCAGCCCACCCCGGCATAGAATCCCAGCGCCCGGCGGGCCTGGCCGCGCAGGCCGGCGTTCAGGCCCAGGGCGTTGACCGGACCGGGGCTGTAGATGACGCTCAGCGCATAGAGGACGATTTCCACGGGACACCTGCAGACTTAGAGAGGGAGACCCAGGCTAGCCAGCACGTCCGGTTCTGGCTTGTACGTCTGTGGCTCGTCCATCTTGAGAGTCATCGTATGACTCGGCAGAATCGGGCATTCCCCCTCCTGTCGCGGAGTCGCTCTTGTCCGGTGATCGCAACGCCCCGTCCTGGCCCGGTCGTCCCGATGGCAAGCCACCGACCCTGAAGGACGTGGCCCGCCTGGCCGGGGTCTCGCCGATCACCGTTTCGCGCACCCTCAACCAGCCGGAGATCGTCCGCCCGGCGCTACGCGAAAAGGTCTTTCGCGCGGTGCGCGAGAGCGGCTACCAGCCGGCCATGCTTACCACCGGCGGCGCGCCCCTGGAGAGTCGGCTGATCGCCATCCTGGTGCCCACCATCGTCAATTCCATCTTCGCCGACACCGTGCAGGCGCTCATGCAGACCCTGACCGAGGCCGGCCATCAGACCCTGCTGGGCCTGACCGACTATTCCGCCGAACGCGAGGAGCGGCTGCTGGACGCCCTGCTGCGCCGCCGCCCCGACGCCATGGTTCTCACCGGCACCCTGCACACGGCCGCCAGCCGACTGCGCCTGTCCCGGGCCGGCATTCCGCTGGTGGAGTGCTGGGACCAGGGCGAGCGACCGCTGGACATGCTGGTGGGCTTTTCCCATGTCGCTGTGGGCCAGGCCGTCGCCCGGGAGCTGCTGGCGCGCGGCTATCGCCACTTCGCCAGCCTGACCCTGGACGATCCCCGCGGGCGGCTGCGCCGCGATGCCTTTCATGCCGAACTGGCCTCCCACGGACTGGCCGCACCCGCCGATGTCAGCCTGCCACCGCCGGCCACCCCGGCACTGGGTCGCCAGGGCCTGGCCCGCATGCTCGCCGCTGGCGCCTGCCCCGAGGTGGTGGTCTGCAGCTCCGACACCCTCGCCCACGGGGTGCTGGCCGAAGGCCATGCCCGCGGCCTGCAGATCCCGGAGGAGCTGGCCGTGATGGGCTTCGGCAACCTGGCCAGCGCCGCCCATCTGATCCCGGCGCTGAGCACCGTGGACGTGCGCGGCGCCGCGATGGGCACCCATGCCGCCGCGGCCCTGCTCGCCCGCCTGGCGGGCGCCGAGGCGCCGCGGCAACGGGATACCGGCTTCGCCCTGGTCATGCGCGAGAGCACGCGCTGACGCTTGAATGATTGCGTAATCAGCTTAGCGTCCTCCTGCAGGTGCCGGCCTCGCCGCCGGCTTTGCCCGCTGAAAAGGACAATAACAATGCGCACTTCCCCCGAGCCGTCGCGGCGCACCCGCGTCCGCTATCTCGTGCTGGCGATGATCTTTCTGGTGACGGTGTTCAACTACGTCGACCGCGCCACCCTCTCCATCGCCGCGCCGGCCATGCGCCACGACCTCGGCTTCGATGCCGTGGCCATGGGCCTGGCCTTCTCGGCCTTCGGCTGGGCCTACACCGCCATGCAGATTCCCGGCGGCATCGTGCTCGATCGCTTCGGCTCGCGGCTGGTACTGGGCGCCAGCCTGATCCTCTGGTCGGTGCTGACCTTCCTGCAGGGCTACGTCGAATTCTTCTCCTCGGCGCTGCTGGCGCTGTTCGTGCTGCGCTTTCTCATGGGCGTCGCCGAGTCGCCGGCCTTTCCGGCCAACAACCGCCTCACGGTGATGTGGTTCCCGCGCCAGGAGCGCGGCCTGGCCACCGCCATCTTCCAGTCGGCGCAGTACTTCGCCCTGGCGGTGTTCACGCCGCTGATGGTGATCCTGCTCAACCAGTTCGGCTGGGAACACGTGTTCTTCTGGACCGGCGGCGCCGGCATCCTCATCGGCCTGCTGTGGTTCGCCACCGTGCAGGAGCCCCGGCATGACCGGCGCGTCAGCCAGCGCGAGCTGGACCATATCGAGGCGGGCGGCGGCCTGCCCGACCTGGGCGACACCCGGGCGCCCTTCAGCTGGCGCACCTTCAAGGCCATCAGCGGCAACCGCATGATGCTGGGCATCTACCTGGGGCAGTTCTGCCTGACCACCATCACCTGGTTCTTTCTCACCTGGTTTCCCACCTACCTGGTCGAGGCCAAGGGGCTGACGATGCTCAAGGTCGGCCTGATCGCCGCCATCCCGCCGGTGGCCGGCTGCCTGGGCGGCGTCCTCGGCGGACTCTGGTCGGACGGCATGCTGCGCCGCGGCTACAGCCTCACCGCCGCGCGCAAGACGCCGATCATCGTCGGCCTGCTGCTCTCCAGCAGCATCGTGGTGGCCAACTACACCCAGTCCATCGCCCTGGTCACCCTGGTGATGTCCATCGCCTTCTTCGCCAAGGGCGTGGGCAACCTGGGCTGGTGCATCGTCGGCGATGTCTCGCCCAAGCGCGCCATGGGCGTGAGCGGCGCCCTCTTCAACTTCTGCGGCAACATCGCCAGCATCGTCACCCCGCTGGCGATCGGCCTGATGATCAACAGGCTTGGCTCCTTCGACGTGGCCCTCACCTACGTCGCCGCCATGGGCCTGCTCGGCGCCTTCTCCTACCTGGTCATCGTCGGCCCGCTCAGGCGCCTGGACCTCGGTGAACTCAACGACGAGCCACCCGCCACCGCCGACGCCGCCCTGCCTGCCACCCGTCCCTGATTCCTCACCCTGGAGACTCCCCCATGTCCGACACCTCCTACAGCGCCGACCAGGACCGCATCGCCTGGGTCCGCCTGGCTTCCGTGTTCCTGCCGCTGGCCAACCCCATCAGCGATGCCAAGGTGCTCACCGGCCGGCAGAAGCCGATGACCGAGATCGCCATCCTCTTCGTCGAGATCGAGACCCGCGATGGCCAGCGCGGCCTGGGCTTCAGCTATTCCAAGCGCGCCGGTGGCCCGGGCCAGTTCGCCCATGCCCGGGAAATCGCCCCGGTGCTGCTCGACGAGAATCCCAGCGACATCCAGAAACTCTGGACCAAGCTCTGCTGGGCCGGCGCCTCGGTGGGTCGCAGCGGCCTCGCCACCCAGGCCATCGGCGCCTTCGACGTGGCCCTCTGGGACCTCAAGGCCCGTCGCGCCAACCTGTCCCTGGCACGCCTGCTGGGTGCCCAGCGCGACTCGGTGCGCTGCTACAACACCTCCGGCGGCTTCCTGCACACGCCACTGGAGCAGCTGCTGGTCAACACCGACCGCTCCCGCGAGCAGGGCATCGGCGGCATCAAGCTGAAAGTCGGCCAGCCCGACTGCGCCCTGGACCTTGAGCGCGTCGCCCGCGTGCGCCGCCACCTGGGCGACAGCTTCCCGCTGATGGTCGACGCCAACCAGCAGTGGGACCGACCCACCGCCCAGCGGATGTGCCGGCGCTTCGAGGAATTCGACCTGATCTGGATCGAGGAGCCGCTGGACTGCTACGACGCCGAGGGCCACGCCGCCCTGGCCGCGGCCTTCGACACCCCCATCGCCACCGGCGAGATGCTTACCAGCCTCGCCGAACACCAGGAGTTCATCCGCCTGCGCGGTGCCGACTTCCTGATGCCCGACGCGCCCCGGGTTGGCGGCATCACTCCCTTCCTCAAGGTAGCGGCCCTGGCCGAGCAGGCCGGCGTGATGCTGGCGCCGCACTTCGCCATGGAATTGCACGTGCACCTGGCCGCCACCTATCCCACCGAGCCCTGGGTGGAACACTTCGAATGGCTGGAGCCGCTGTTCAACGAACGCCTGGAAACCCGTGACGGGCGGATGCAGGTGCCGACCCGTCCGGGGCTCGGGCTGTCCCTGAGCGAGCGGGTGCCCGGCTGGACGGCGCAGGAAGCGGAATTCGGCCGGCGCGCCTGACACCCGCTCTGGCACTCGAACTCCGCCGGGGTGTGGCACTCTATCCAGGCCAAGGCCTGGATAGAGAAACCCCATGTTCGGATCGCTGCGCAGTCGTCTGATTGCCCTGCTGCTGATGCTCGGCGGCATGGCCGTCGGGGTCGGCTGGCTGATGATCCTGCTGCTGCGCCAGTCGGAAAGCGCCCAGCTCGGCCAGGCCACGGTGGAAGCCGAGCAGGCCTGCCAGGCCATCGCCAGCAGCTATCGCTTCTACAGCAATGGCTGGTCCGGCCCTACCGCCGGCCTCGCCGATCCGGTACTGCAGCGCAGTCTCGTCGGCGTGGCCAGTGTCGCCCTGCTGCGTTATCGCGGCATGGGCGGCGGTCTCTGGCAGGAGCAGGCGGGACTGCTGGCCGATGCCAGTCCCTTTTCCCTGACCACCGCCGAACGCCAGCACCTGGCCGATCTCTCCGCCGCCACCCTGGCCGAGGCGCGCAGCCTGAGCGACAGTTTCAGCGCGGATGGCGCCACGGTACTGGTCGCCGCCTGCCCGCTGTCCGGGCCCATTGCCGATCTCGCCGCCTGGACCCTGACCCGCCTGACCTTCGCCGAGGGCAGCGGTCAGCGCCAGCTGAAACTGGGCCTGGGTCTGCTGCTGCTGGCCATGCTCGCGGCGACCCTGCTGCTCGGTCGACTCACCTGGCAGTGGTCGCGCCATGTCGCGCGCGTCGAGCGCGATCTGGGAGCCAGTGCCAGCCACGACCTGCCCACCCTCGCACTCACCGGCGAACGCGAGCTGGATCGGGTGCTGGCGGCGCTCAACCAGGCCGGGCAGCGCCTGACCCAGGCACGGGATGAGGCCCAGCGGCTGACCACCCAGGTCCACGCCAGTGAACGGCTGGCCGCCCTCGGTCGGGTGGCCGCCGGGGTCGCCCACGAGATCCGCAATCCGCTGGCCGCCATGCGCCTCAAGGCCGAGAACGCCCTGGCCGGCGACAGCGGCCGTCAGCAACGCGCGCTGGACGCCATCCTGCTGCAGGTCACCCGGCTGGACCGCCTGCTGCGCCGTCTGCTCGACCTCACCCAGCCGCTGCAGCTGCAACCCACTGCCATCGCGCTGCCGGCCTTTTGCCGCGAGGTGCTGGCCGGTCACGAAGACCAGGCCGCCCAGCGCGGCATCCGCCTGACCGCCAGGGTGGCCGTCGAGCAGGGCTATTTCGATCGCGACGCCCTGGCCCGCGCCCTGGACAACCTGCTGCTCAACGCCCTCCAGGCCGCCCCGGCCGCCAGCGAGATCCGCCTCGACGCCAGCCGCCGTGGCGACTGGCTGGTGCTGGCGGTGGAAGACGCGGGCCAGGGACCGCCTGCCGAGTTGCGCGGCCAGCTCTTCGAGCCCTTCGTCACCGGTCGCCCCGAGGGCACCGGCCTGGGCCTGGCCCTGGTCCGCGAGACCGCCCGCGCCCACGGCGGCGAGGCGCGACTGATCGAACCCTCCGTCCCCACTCGCTTCGAGATCCTCCTGCCATGCCAACCCTGCTGATCATCGATGACGACGCCGGTCTGCGCGACGCCCTGGCGGAAACCGCCGCGGACCAGGGCTACCGGGTGCTGCAGGCCGACGGGGGCGAAGCGGGCCTGCAGCTCCTGGCGCAGGAAACGGTGGACGCCGTGCTGCTCGACCTGCGCATGCCCGGGCTGGATGGCCTGGAGGTACTGGCGCGCATCCGCACCCGCCCCGAGCCGCCCGCGGTCACGGTGCTGACCGCCTTCGCCAGCGCCGGCAACACCATCGAGGCCATGCGCCTGGGCGCCTTCGACCACCTCACCAAGCCCATCGGCCGCGAAGAACTGATCCGGGCGCTGGCCGGGATGACCGCCCAGCGCGGCCCGACCAGCGCGCCACCGGCCGCGGTCGAGGGCCATACCCTGGTGGGCGGCAGCGACGCCCTGCGCCAGGTGCAGAAGACCATCGGCCGTCTGGTGGACAGCGAGGCCACGGTGCTGGTGACCGGCGAGACCGGCACCGGCAAGGAGCTGGTGGCCCGCGCCATCCACGAGCACGGCAAGCGACGCGGGGCGCCCTTCGTGGCGGTCAACTGCGCGGCCATCCCGCCGGACCTGCTGGAAAGCGAACTCTTCGGCCATGTGCGCGGCGCCTTCAGCGGGGCAACCGCCAATCGCCTCGGCGCCTTTCGCGAAGCCCAGGGCGGCACCCTCTTTCTCGACGAGATCGGCGACATGCCGCTGCCCATGCAGGCCAAGATCCTGCGCGCCCTGCAGGAACGCGAGGTGACCCCAGTGGGTGGCGCACCGGTACGGCTGGACGTGCGACTGGTAGCGGCCACCCACCGCGACCTGGCCCAGCGTGTCGCCAGTGGCGACTTCCGCGAGGACCTCTTCTATCGCCTGCATGTGGTGCCCATCCACCTGCCGGCCCTGCGCGAGCGGCGGGCCGACATCCTGCCGCTGGCCGAGCACTTCCTCGCCACCAGCGGGCGCGTGCTGGCGGACGATGCCGCCGCCCTGCTGCTGCGCCACCCCTGGCCAGGCAACGTGCGGGAATTGCGCAACGCCATCCAGCGCGCCGCGACCCTGGCCCAGGGCGAGCGCATCGTCGCCGCCGACCTGGCCTTCCTGCAGGGCGAGACGCCGGATGAGTTAGCCATCGACGCCAGCTGGCCGGAGGAGACCCTGGCCGAGGCCACCGCGCGCCTGGAACGCCTGCTGATCGAGCGCGCCCTGCAGCGCAGCGGCGGCAATCGCGCCGAGGCGGCCCGTCGCCTGGGCATCCATCGCCAGTTGCTCTACACCAAGCTGAGCCGGCTGGGCCTGGGTGTCGGCGAAGACGACAATGCTAAATAGGCTGTCCGCTTTGCCGACAGGCCTGTCCGCCAGCCGGACGCCATGCCCGGCCCGAATGGCCGCTTAAAATCACAAGTTATTGATTTATCTATAAAATAAAAGTTGGCACAGGCCCTGCAATAGCCTAGTCGTCAACCACCGCAGGAGTCATCCATGCCTACCAAGACCCAAACCCTCGTGATCGGGACCTTCGCCCTGCTGTCCGTCAGCGGCCTCGTCCTGGCACAAACCGCACCCGCCGGCAGCACCGCCACCACCACCGCGGCCAGCGCCCAGATCCCCACCCAGCAGGGCCAGCTCAAGCAGTTCCTGCTCAATCCTCGCGGCGATATCGACGGCCTGATCCTGGCCGACGGCACCGAGGTCAACACCCCGCCGCACCTGTCCGAGCAACTGGCCGCCACCTTCAAGCCGGGTGACAGCATCAACGTCGCCGGCCTGCGCGCCGCCAGCCTGCCACTGGTCCAGGCGGTGTCCCTGACCAATGTCCAGACCGGCAAGACGGTCACCGATGAAGGTCCCGATCGCGTGGGCGGTCGCCGTCCGCCGGCGCCCCCGGCACCCCCGGCACCTGGCGCCGAGCGCGATGGCGACAGCCTCCAGGGCCAGATCGTCCAGCTGCTGCACGGTCCCCGTGGCGATGTGAACGGCGCCCTGCTGCAGGACGGTACCGCCCTGCGCCTGCCGCCCCATGAAGCCCTGCGCCTGCAAGCGCTGCTCAAGACCGGTCAGAACGTGGCCGTGCGCGGCGAGCTGGTGGCCAATGCCCAGGGTCGTGCCTTCCGGGTCAGCGCCCTGGGCGCCGACGCCAACTCGCTGCAGACCCTGGACACCCCGCCGGCACCCCGCGGTCCCGGCCGTCTGCCGCCGCCCCCGCCCCCCGGCGTCCAGCCGGTCGCCCCGGGTGCCCAACCGCCGGCGCCCCCCGCTCCGCCGGCCGGCTGATCAGGCCAGCAGCCGCCGGGTCGCTTCGGCGATCCGGCGGCAGGCTTCCTCCAGCACCTCGTGCGAGGTGGCGTAGGAAACCCGGAAGTAAGGCGCCAGGCCAAAGGCCGAGCCTGGCACCACCGCCACCCCGCCCTCGTCCATGAGGTAGCGGGCAAAGGCCGTATCGCTGTCGATCACCGCCCCGTTCGGCGTCCGCCGACCCAATATCCCCGCGCAACTGGCGTAGACATAGAAGGCCCCCTCGGGCCGTCGCGCCGACAGACCCGGCACCGCGTTCAAGGCATCCACCACCAGATCCCGTCGCTCGCGGAACAGCTCGCAGCGCTCGCGCACGATGTCCTGCGGCCCATCCAGGGCGGCGATGGCCGCGGCCTGGCTGACCGAGCAGGGGCAGGAGGTCACCTGGCTCTGCACACTGGCCATGGCCTGGATCAGCGCCTTCGGTCCACCGGCATAGCCCAGCCGCCAGCCGGTCATGGCATAGGCCTTGGAGACGCCGTTGATGGTCAGGGTCCGCTCGCGCAGCCGGGGCTCCAGCGCCGCCGGGGTGACGAAGCGAAAACCGTCGTAGAGGATGTGTTCGTACATGTCGTCGACCATCAGCCAGACCTGCGGATGGCGCAGCAGCACCTCCAGCAGCGGGCGATAGTTCTCCTCGCCATAGGCCGCACCCGAAGGGTTGGACGGCGAGTTGAGCATCACCCAGCGGGTGCGCGGGGTGATGGCCGCTTCCAGGGCCGCGGCGGTCAGGCGGAAGCCATCCTCCTCACGGCACGGCAGCACCACCGGCGTGCCGCCGAGGATGGTGACGATGTCGGCATAGGTCACCCAGAAGGGCGCGGGGATGATCACCTCGTCACCCGCGTCCAGGGTCGCCATCATGGCGTTGAAGATCACCTGCTTGGCACCGGCCGAGGCGGTCACCTCGTCCTGGGCGAACACCAGGTCGTTCTCCCGCGCGAACTTGCGGCGGATGGCCTCCTTGAGCGCCGGACTGCCGTCGAGCACCGTGTACTTGGTCTGGCCGGCGCGAATGGCCTGGATCGCCGCCTCCTTGATGTGCTCCGGGGTATCGAAGTCCGGCTCGCCCGCACCCAGTACCAGCAGATCGGCGCCCTGGCGGCGCAGGGCGTTGGCCCGCTCGGTGATCTTGAGGATCTCGGAGACGCCCACGGACGACAAGCATTGGGCGAGGTGCAGGGTGGAATCGGCGGCCATGACGGGGCTCCAGGCAGAGATGAAAGCGGGTGCCGGCGGCGTCCGGCAGCGTCGTCTCGCACTATCGAACCGCCGCGGCCGGCCTTCAAACGCTATAAAGGACTCACGTCATTCCGCCGGGGCATGGTCTGCTGGCCGCACGGGCGCTAGAGTGGCGACCATGTCGAACGCCCGCTCTCCCCTCGCCGCCTACCGCCAGGCCCTGGCCCAGGGCGAACGCCTGCCCGATGCCGCCCAGGAGGCCGCTGCCCTGCGGCTGGAGGCCTGTCACGCGGCGCTGCTGGCGGGCCGGCCGGCGCGCGGGCTCTATCTCTGGGGCCCGGTCGGGCGCGGCAAGACCTGGCTGCTGGACCTGTTCCACGCCAGCCTGCCGGTGCCCGCCCGCCGCCAGCACTTCCATCACTTCATGCGCTGGGTGCACCAGCGCCAGTTCCAGCTCAGCGGCACCCGCAATCCCCTGCAGGTGCTGGCCCGGGAACTGGCCGCCGAGGTGCGGGTGCTGTGCTTCGACGAACTCTTCGTCAGCGACATCGGCGACGCCATCCTGGTGGGCGGCCTGTTGCGCGCCCTGCTGGACCAGGGCCTGGTGCTGGTGGTCACCTCCAACCAGCCGCCCGAGCAGCTCTATGCCGGCGGCTTCAATCGCGAGCGCCTGCTGCCCGCCATCGCCGCGCTGCAGGCGCAGCTGGACGTGCTGGAGGTGGACGGCGGCCAGGATCACCGCCTGCATGAGGGTCAGCCCGAGCCCCGCTTCTGGGTCAACGACCCCACCGCCCTCGTCACGACCTTTGCCCGCCTCACCCCGGGGGAAGCCGTGACGACCGCGCCCCTGATCCTCGGCGAGCGCCCCCTGCCCGTGGTGCAGCGGGCCTCCAGCGCGATCTGGCTGGACTTCGCCGTACTCTGCCAGGGCGCCTGGGCCACCACCGACTACATCGATCTCTGCACCCGCTTCCCTGCCCTGTTGCTGGGCAACGTCCCCTGCCTGTCCGGCGATCCCCGCGCGGGTCGGATCGCCCGCGGCACCGAAGACGGCGCGACGCACGTCCTCGCCGGCGATCGCGAACTGCCCCGCCTGGCGCCCCAGGATGACGCCGTGCGCCGCTTTATCGCCCTGGTCGACGAAGCCTACGACCGCCGCCACCTGCTCTACCTGGACGCCGCCGTCCCCCTGGAACGGCTGTACACCCGCGGATTTCTGGAATTCCCCTTCCGCCGCACCCTGAGCCGCTTGAGGGAGATGCAGCAGGCGCGGTACTAGGCCGGGGCGGACCTGCGGCGACGAGGCACGCCGCGGAGCGGCGGAGCCTCGTGGTAAGGTGGGACATCCCATCTCTTCACGAGGCCCGGTCATGACCCCGCGCATCGAACCCTTCTTCGACGCCACCACGTCCACCTTCACCTATGTGATCTACGAAGCGCCCGGCAGTCGCTGCGCCATCGTCGATTCGGTGCTGGACTACGATCCGCATTCGGGCCGCACCGCCACCCTGTCGGCGGATCGCGTCGCCCGCTTCGTGCGCGACCAGGGGCTGACCGTGGAGTGGCTGCTGGAGACCCATGCCCACGCCGACCACCTCTCCGCCGCGCCCTATCTGCGTCGGCAACTGGGCGGCCGCATCGCCATCGGCGAGGGCATCCGCCGGGTCCAGGGCGCCTTCAAGGACGTCTTCAACCTGGAAGCGGAATTCCGCCTCGACGGCTCCCAGTTCGATCACCTGTTCCAGCCCGACGAGGTCTTCCATATCGGTGCCCTGACCGCCCGCGCCCTGCATGTGCCCGGCCACACCCCGGCCGACATGGCCTACCAGGTGGAGGAGGACCATGTCTTCGTCGGCGATACCCTGTTCATGCCCGATGTCGGCTCGGCGCGTTGCGACTTCCCGGGTGGCAGCGCCCGCGATCTCTATCGTTCGATCCGCCGGCTGCTGACCCTGCCCGAGGCCACCCGCCTCTATCTGTGCCACGACTATCCGCCCGCCGGCCGCGAAGCGCGCCACGAAACCACCGTGGGCGAAGAGCGCGCCCTCAATGTCCACGTCCGCGATGGCGTGGACGAAGACGCCTTCGTCGCCCTGCGCACCCGCCGCGACGCCACCCTGTCCATGCCGACGCTGATCCTGCCGGCCATCCAGGTGAACATCCGCGCCGGTACCCTGCCGCCGGCCGAGGCCAATGGCCGCCGTTACCTGAAGATTCCCATCGACGGCTTCTAGGGCAGGCACCATCCGTCGTACAAGCGAATAGCGACAGGCGTTGGCCGCAGCGACACCGCCGTGTCCTGACCTTTGGCGGCGTGACAGGCATTCGCGCTTCCGCTGGCGGATGCCCTGACGATGACTCTCGGGAAACGGGCATCCAACCGCGAGTCGCCGATTCGACCGTCTCGCCCCACCCTGGGGCATACTGCGCGCCCCTTTTTCCCTGGAGTCCTGTCGATGCCCGTCTGGTGGCTGCTCGTCCTGCCCTTCATCGCCGGCGCCTGCCTGCCGCTGCAGGCCGGCATCAATGGCCAACTCGCCCGGCACCTCGGCAGCGTCTTCGCCGCGGCGTCCATTTCCTTCATGGTCGGGCTGCTCGCCCTGCTGGGCCTGACCCTCTGGCAGCGTGGCGTCCCCACCCTGGGTGCCCTGCGCGAATTGCACTGGTGGCACTGGTGCGGCGGCCTGCTGGGCATGTTCTTTATCGCCATGGCCGCCTTCGCCGGTCCGCGCATCGGCGCCACCCTATTCATGGCGCTGGTGATCGCCGGACAGCTGGCCATGTCGCTGAGCCTGGATCACTTCGGCTGGGCCGGCTTTCGCCAGGATCCGGTCACCCTCGGCAAGCTGGCCGGCGTGGTGCTGATCGGTGCCGGCGTCTGGTGCATCGCCCGGGCCTAGGTCCAGGTCTAATAGAGATCGCGGCGGTAGCGATCCTCGTCGATCAGCCGCTGGACCTCGGCCTCGCCAAGTAGCGCCTGCAGGGTGGCCTGGACGCCGCGCCCCAGGCCCGGCAGACTGCCACAGACCATGATCACGGCATCCGCCGCCAGCCAGTCCAGCAGCAACTCGCGCTGCGCCCGCAGGCGGTCCTGCACATAGCCGTCGCCGTCCCGCGAGAACACCCGGTCCAGCCGGGCCAGCTCGCCCCGCGCCTGCCAGGCATCCAGCTCAGCCCCGTAGAAATCGTCATGCGCCGCCGTGCGTTCGCCGAACAGCAGCCAGTTGCGCCGGTGCCCGGCGGCGATACGCGCCGCCAGCAGCGGGCGCACCCCGGCCAGCCCGGTACCGGCGGCGATCAGGATCAGCGGGCGCTCGTCCAGCGGCGGCCGGAAGCCGGGATGGGCACGTAGCCGCGCCTGCACCTGGTCACCGGGTCGTAGCCCCGTGGTCAGCCAGCCGGAGGCGATACCCAGGCGGCCATCCGCCTTGCGCTCCTGACGCACCAGCAATCGCAGCACGCCTTCGTCGGGCAGCGAGGCGATGGAGTACTGGCGCACGGCGAGCGGCACCAGGGCGTCGAGCAGTGTCTGGGCGTCCAGGCCAGGCAGCGCGGTCTGGTCTTCCGGCAGCAGACGGGTTTCCAGGGCCACGGCCAGGGCCTGGGTGATGCCGTCGCGCGTCACCACGCTGTTCGCGGGCAGCCCCAGGGACGACAGCCAGGCCGCCACGCGTTCGGCGCCCTGGCGGGGGGCGATCTCGAGGATATCGCCAGGTGCCCAGTTGCTCCCGGGCGGTGGCGACAGCTGCAGCTCGAAGACCGCGCCACCGGGGTTGCCGGCATTGAGCGGCTGCACCGCTACCAGCGGCCAGGCCTGCAGCGGCCGCTCGACCGCGGGCGCGCCGGCCACCGCGCCCAGGGCCTGGAGCTGAGCCTGCCAGACCGCAAGTGCCTGAGCGTCACCATTGTCCACCTCCACCGGGGCGAACAGCGGCCGGGCGCCCTGCCCACCTAGCCAGGCATCCAGCCGTCGGGCGAAGGCGCAGTAGGCCGGATAGCGCCGGTCGCCCAGGGCCAGCAGCCCATAGCTCAGGCTTGGTAGCGTCGCCGCCTGGGTCAGCATCCGCCGCTCGAAGCCGCGCGCCGCATCCGGCGCCTCGCCGTCGCCGTGGGTGGCGACGACGAACAGCGCCCGGGTAGCCCGCTGCAGACGCTCGACCGAGAGCCGCCCGAGCGCGACCACCTCGGCGCTCAGTCCCGCCGCCTGCAACTGGCTGGCGGCCTGCCAGGCCAGCGCCTCGCCCTGGCCACTCTGGCTGGCGTAGCCGATCAGCCAGTCGGCGGCGCCCGCCGCGGCCGGTGTCAGCCCGCCTTGCGCCTGGCGTGCCTGCCGGCGTTTGCGCCGGCGATCCAGATAGAGCCAGAGCCCGGTCACCATGAACAGCGGCATGGCCAGGCTGGCGAGCAGCAGTGCCACCCGCCCAGCCAGGCCGAAGTACTCCCCCGAATGCAGGGCATAGACGCTGAGCAGCAACCGGGCGCCCAGCGGCTGCTCGCGATAGCGGCGATGATCGAGCACCCGCCCTGCGCCGTCGAAGACGATGCGATTGAGGGCGCGGATATGGTCGGCATCGTCGGGCAGGTACCAGAGGGTGGGATGGCTGACCTTGCGCGCCGGATTGGGCAGCAGCAGGCCGTAGCCCTCGACGCGTCCACCGGTCTCTTGCCGAAAGCTCCGCCAGAGCGCGTCCAGGTCCACGTCCCGGCGCGCCACCACCCCCGTGGTCTGGGGCTCCGGCGCGGCGCCCAGCAGGCGCTCGCTGGCCTCGCGGTACCCGTCATAGGACCAGTAGAGGCCGGTCAGTGCCGCCAGCAGATAGAGCAGCAGGCACCAGGTGCCGACCACGGCGTGCAGGTCCCAATGGAAGCTGCGCCCCCGGCGGCCCCAGTCCAGGGTCAGCCAGGTGCGCCAGCGCCGGACCTGACGCGGCCAGCGCAGGTAGAGGCCGGACAGGCAGAGCACCAGCAGGATCAGGGTGGCGGCACCGGTCAGGGCCTTGCCCACCGGTCCCAGGGCCAGGGAGCGGTGCAGGTCCAGGATCAGGCGAAAGAACGCCTGGCCACGGGGCGCGCTCAGCACCTCGCCGGTATAGCGATCGAACAGCTGCACCTCGCCCCGGCCCTGACCATTCGCCGGTGCCAGGCCGAGCAGGCCGTAGCCCTCCCCCGCCATGCTGGAGACGAAGCTCAGCTCCCGGCCTGGAGGAACAAGACGCTGCCGCACCTCCGGCAGCGTCAGCGGACGCCGGTCCGGCGTCGCGGTGGTGAGCGGCGGATTGAGCAGCTCCAGCAATTCCAGCTGGAAGCTGTAGAGCGCCCCCGTCACGCCCAGCACCACCAGCACCAGACCCGCGGCCAGGCCGAGCAGGCTGTGCAGCTGGAAGAGGCCCCTGCGGATCAGGGCTGAGCCCATTGGCGCAGGAGATTGTGATAGACGCCGGTCAGCTGCAGGCAGGCCTCATGCCCCTGCCCCAGCTCGGCGGCCGCCCGCTGGATGCCCTGGTCGAGTTCGAACAGCTGACTGCGCTGACCGGCATCGCGCACCAGGCTCTGGATCCAGAAGAAGGAACACAGCCGCGCGCCTCGGGTGACCGGCAGCACCCGGTGCAGGCTGCTGGCCGGATAGAGGATCAGGTCGCCGGCCGCCAGCTTGACGCTGTGGGCACCATAGGTGTCCTCGACCACCAGCTCGCCCCCCTCGTATTCGTCCGGTTCGCACAGGAACAGCGTGGCCGACAGGTCGGTGCGCAGGTAGCCGCCGCCATCCGGCAAGGGGCGCAGGGCGTTGTCCACGTGCAGGCCGAAGGACTGGCCGCCCTGGTAGAGATTGAACAGTGGCGGAAAGACTCGCGCCGGCAGCGCGGCGGCAACGAACAGCGGATGCCGCGGCAGCGCCTGCTGGATCAGCTCGCCCACTGCGCGCGCCGCCGGCTCGTCCGCCGGCAGCTGCAGATTGTCCTTGGCCATGGCCGACTGGAAGCCGGCCGTGTGCCGGCCATCGGCCCAGGCCGCCGCCTCCAGTCGCTGGCGGCACGCCCTTACCTGCTCGGGCGTCAGCACGCCCGGAACGCTGATCATCATGGTGATTCCCTCTAACGCCGAAAGCCCTGCGCAGGCAGGGCTTCGGTTGCTGCAGGCGACCTCAGAAGCTGTAGGTCGCGGTCAGGATGGCGGAACGGGCATCGCCGTATTCGATGGCCGACGACCTCGTGCTCACGCCCAGTTGCGAGCGCACCCGCTCCACGTAGTCCTTGTCAAAGACATTGTTGACGTTGAGCTGCAAGTCGACGTTGCGATTGACGCGATAGCCGACCATGGCGTTGTGCAGCCAGTAGTCGTCGAGCTTGGCGCCGTCGTTGCTGGAGGTGACATTGCGCTCGCTGACATAGCGGGCGCCATAGCCCACCCGCCAACCGGCCGGCAGCTCATAGGTGGTCCAGAGATTGAGCGAACGCGGCGGGGTGTTGGCCAGCGCCTGGCCCTCGCGATTGCGCCCGTCCAGGGTGTCGGCGGCCTTGAGCGTCTCGCTGTCGAGGAAGGTGAAGTTGGCGTAGACGTTCCACTGCGGGGTGATCCGCCCGGTGGCGCCCAGCTCGATGCCCTGCACGCGCTGCTTGCCGGCCAGGGCGGTGCTGCCGTCGGCCAGGGTTTCCCGGGCATTGCTCTTCTCGACGCGGAACAGGGCGCCGTCCAGCTCCAGGCGCTTGTCGAGGAATTCCCACTTGGTGCCCAGCTCCCAGGTCTTGTTCTTTTCCGGACCCAGATCCTGGTTGGCCGCGCTCAGCCCGCCGCCGGTGGAGGTCAGGCTTTCCGCCGAGGGATTGAAGGAGGTGCCATAGGCCACATAGACCCGGCCGTTCGGGGCCGGCTTGAACACCAGGCCGGCGCGCCCGCTCAGCTTGGCGTCATCGGAACTCAGCCGGGTCTTGCTGCCGCGCACGCCGTTGGCGACCGGCGTGGTGTCGCTGTCGCCGTCGAACCAGTCGTAGCGCAGACCCAGGTTCACATCCCAGTAGTCGTTGAGGGCGATGGTGTCGAAGGCATAGAGCGCCTTGTCGGTCAGCACGTTGTTGGCGATGGCCGAGGTCTGCTTGTCGGTCGCGCCGTCATAGCGCTCCGGCGGCGCGGCCAGGGAGTAGCCGGCGGCGGGGAAGGTCAGGCCATAGCTGTAGGTGTCGCGGTCGTAGTCCTCGCGGGAGAACTCGGCGCCCAGCACGAAGGAATGCCCCAGGCCGAAGGTGTCGAAGTTGCCGGTCAGGTTGGTCTGGTTGATCCACATCTCCGAGGTCACGTCGCGGCCGTAGCCCTGGGGACCGGCCGGGCGATAGCGGCCCGCGGCGACGCCGCCCAGGTTGACGTGGGACGCCGAGATCACCACGTCGCGCTCGATGCGGCTGTAGCGGGTCAGGTTCTGCAGACTCAGGTTGTCGTTGAAGCGATGCTCCAGCTCCACGGTGAAGACATTGTTGTTGATGTCTTCCTTGTCGATGTTCTTGAAGCCGAAATAGGCATCGCGATCCACCCCGCCCAGGCGCTTGCCGTTGAGCGCCGGCACCCCGTAGTCGGGCTGGTTGTTGTCGGTCTGGTGGAAGTAGCTCAGGGTCAGGCGGGTATCGTCCGACAGGCCCAGGGCCAGCGACGGCGCGATGCCCCAGCGCTCGCGATCGATCTGGTCGCGGCCGGGCACGTCGTTCTCGTGAGCCATCAGGTTCAGGCGGAAGGCGCTGCCCTCACCCACGCCCTGCAGCGGCTGGTTGGTGTCCAGGGTCAGGCGGCGATAGCTGTCGGTGCCGAGGCCCGCGCCGATGCGGGTGAACTGACGCTCCTGCGGCTTCTTGCTGATCAGGTTGATGGAGCCACCGGTGGTACCGGCGCCACCGAACACCGAGTTGGGGCCCTTGATGACCTCGACCGATTCCAGGTTGAAGGTGTCGGTGCGGTTGGTCTGGGTGCTGTCGCGCAGGCCATCGATCTGGATGTTCGAGTTGGCGCTGAAGCCGCGGATGTTGATGCTGTCGCCGGAGCCGCCACCACCCTCGCCGGCGTTGAAGGTGATGCCGGACACGTTGGACAGCACCGATCTAAGGCTCAGGGCCTGCTGATCCTGGATGACCTGCGCCGGCACCACCGTCACGGTCTGCGGGGTGTCCAGCAGGGGTGCGGTGTACTTTCGCGAGGCGGACTGCTCGGCCTTGAAGCCTTCCTGCTGCGCCTGACCTTCGATGGTCAGACTTTCCAGTCGGGTCACCGGCTCCTTGGCGTCCTGGGCCTGCGCCCCGAGGGACAGCGAGGCGACGGCGACACTGAAGGTAGAAACCAGCAAACGGCGCTGGGACAGCGAGGACATTTCCTTGGACATGATGGCGAGCCGCCTCCTTATGTGAATGCGGCGCGATTCTATTTGCAAACGATTATCAAATCCATAGCGAATGTAAATTATTCTTAACAATTCGGAAAACCGCCTGACACAGCGCTTTTTCGCAGGCATGAAAAAGCCCGCGTCCCTGACGGGGCGCGGGCTCGATCGACGCGGAAAGCCCTTAGAGGTAGAAGGCCTTCAGCGGCGGGAAGCCGTTGAATTCCACCGCGCTGTAGCTGGTGGTGTAGGCACCGGTGGACAGCCAGTACAGGCGGTCACCGCTGGCCAGGTTCAGCGGCAGGCCGTACTTGTAGTGCTCGTACATGATGTCGGCGCTGTCACAGGTCGGACCGGCGATGACGACTTCTTCCATCTCGCCCTTCTTCTCGGTCCAGATCGGGAACTTGATGGATTCGTCCATGGTTTCGATCAGGCCGGAGAACTTGCCCACGTCGGTGTAGACCCAGCGCTCCACGGCGGTACGCGACTTGCGCGCCACCAGCACTACTTCGCTGACCAGGATGCCGGCGTTGGAGATCAGCGAACGGCCCGGCTCCAGGATGATTTCCGGCAGCTCGTCGCCGAAGTCTTCCTTGAGGAAGCGGATGATTTCCTCGGCATAGGTCTCCAGGCTGTTGGTGCGATGGATGTAGTTGGCCGGGAACCCACCGCCCATGTTGATCATCTTCAGGGTGATGCCGTCTTCTTCCTTGAGGCGCTCGAAGATCACCTTGACCTTGGCGATGGCGGCGTCCCAGACGTCGATGTCGCGCTGCTGGCTGCCGACGTGGAAGGAGATGCCATAGGGCTCCAGGCCCAGCTGGCGGGCCAGGATCAGCAGGTCCAGGGCCATGTCGGGCTGGCAGCCGAACTTGCGCGACAGCGGCCAGTCGGCCGAATTGGAGCCTTCGGTGAGGATCCGCACATAGATGCGCGAGCCCGGGGCGGCCTTGGCGATGTTGCGCAGGTCGGCCTCGGAGTCGGTGGCGAACATGCGCACGCCCTTCTCGTAGAAGTAGCGGATGTCCTTGGATTTCTTGATGGTGTTGCCGTAGCTGATGCGCTCCGGCTCGACCCCGGTGGACATTACCTTGTCCAGCTCGTAGATGGAGGCGATGTCGAAGTTCGAGCCCTTGTCGCGCAGCAACTCGGTGATCTCGATGGCCGGGTTGGCCTTGACCGCGTAGTAGATCTTGGCGAACGGGAAGTTGCCAACGAGATCGTCATAGGCCCGGCCGATGGTGGCGGTGTCGATGACGACGAAGGGGGTTTCCTGCTGGTCGGCGAAGGCCTTCATCTTCTGGAAGGTTTCGCGAGAATAGTAATCTTCGACCTTGATGGACATGCGTCGGACTCCCGATGGGCAGAACAAATTGAAGGAGGGGGTGTTCTGAACGCCTAATCCGTTTCCCCACTTTGGTTCGCCTACTTCCCAAGGCACATCGCCGAAAGCAAAAAGGTCAACGCGTACTGCCGTTGACCTCGCTGTCTCGTCGTCGGTACTTGAGCCGGATGGATCGTTTCCAGCATGGACGTTCGGGCGCGAACTTTAGGGCCAGACGCCCTGAAGATCAATGTTAAATCCATGATCTTTACCGAACGGTGACGCGTGCGGACTCCCCCCTCTCCTGCAACCGACCGGAGCGGGCGCCGAGATGTTCCTGGGGGGCGATGACAGGGGGTTTCCGAGCGGGCGGACAACGCTTGGGTTGGCCATGTTGGGCTTCGACGATGGAGCCGTCTCAACCCAACCTACCGGAGTCCCACCCGTAGGTTGGGTTGAGCACAGCGAAGCCCAACACGCCCAACCCCAGCGCCTTACCGGAACGGCGGTTCGTCGAAGCTGCGCAGCTTGCGCGAGTGCAGGGAGTCGAGCTGGGTGCGCAGCTGGTCCAGGGCGGCGATGCCGATGGCCAGGTGCTGGCTGACGGCGCGGGCATAGAAGGCGTTGGCCGAACCCGGCAGCTTGATCTCGCTGTGCAGGGGCTTGTCGGACACGCACAGCAGGGTGCCGTAGGGCACCCGCAGGCGATAGCCCTGGGCGGCGATGGTGCCGCTCTCCATGTCCACCGCCACGGCGCGCGCCAGGTTGATCAGCGGGCGTTCCTGGGCCCAGCGCAACTCCCAATTGCGGTCGTCGTAGGTCAGCACGGTACCGGTACGCAGGCGACGCTTGAGCGCCTCCCCTCGTTCGCCGGTGACGCTGGCGGCGGCTTCCTGCAACGCCACCTGCACCTCGGCCAGCGCCGGGATGGGAATGTGCGGCGGCACCACGCGGTCGAGGATGCCGTCGCGTCTCATGTAGGCGTGGGCCAGCACGTAGTCGCCGATGGTCTGCGACTGCCGCAGGCCGCCACAGTGGCCGATCATCAGCCAGCAGTGCGGACGCAGCACCGCCAGGTGGTCGGTGATGTTCTTGGCGTTGGACGGGCCGACGCCGATGTTGACCAGGGTGACGCCATGGCCGTCACCGGCGATCAGGTGGTAGGCCGGCATCTGGAAGCGGTGCCAGGCGATGGCGGCGATGACCGCCTGGGCCTCGGTGGGGTCCATGTCGCGTTCGATGATGACGTTGCCCGGCAGCACCAGGCGCTCGAAGCGCGGATCGCTGCGCAGTTGCTCCAGGCCGTGCTGGATGAACTGGTCGACGTAGCGATGGTAGTTGGTCAGCAGGATCCAGGGCTGCACGTGGCGCCAGTCGCTGCCGGTGTAGTGGACGATGCGTCTCAGCGAGAAGTCGGTGCGGGCGGCATCGAACAAGGCCAGCGGCAGCGGATCGATGCGCTCCCAGTCGTAATGGCCGTCGGCGATGTCGTCGTGGGCGGCGGAGAGATCGGTACTGGGGAAGACCCGCGCCAGCTCGGCGGCGGTCACGCCGCTGCCGGCCAGTTCGTCGCCCTGCTCCACCACATAGGGGTAGGGGATGTCCTGGCGACTGCGACCGATCTCGACCTGGAGGTCGTAGTCGCGCATCAGCGGCTCGAGCTGCTCCAGCAGATAGCCGCGAAAGGCCGCCGGATGGGTCACGGTGGCCACATAGGTGCCGGGCAGCTGGATCTTGGCGTAGGCGCGGGTGGTGGCCGGCGGCACGCCGGGGGCGCGATAGCGGATGCGGATCTCGGGGTAGCGGAACAGCTCGCGCTCGGCGGCGCTGGGTTCGACGCGATCCTTGAGATAGCGCTTGAGCGCCGCATCCAGGGCCTGGGTGGCCTCCTGGTGCAACGCCGCGAGCCGGTCGACCGCCTCGCTGGCGGTGGCGACGACGGTGAAATCCTCGGATACGGAGGTCATGCAGGTTTCCTTGTTGGGGCGCTGGCTATAGCTGACACCCTAACACCCCTGGGTGACAACGGCTGTGACGGCTCATAGGGGTTTGTCACCCTGGGCATGCTGCTCCCACAGCCGGCGATAGTGGCCGTCGGGCCGTTGCAGCAAGGCCTCGTGACTGCCCTCCTCCACCTTGCGGCCATCACGCAGCACCAGGATGCGATCGGCATGGCGGATGGTGGACAACCGGTGCGCCACCACGATCAGGGTGACCTGGCCACGCAACTCGTCCAGCGCGCCCTGCAACCGCGCCTCGGTGGCGCTGTCGATGCTGGCCGTGGCCTCGTCGAGCAAGAGCACCTTGGGGTCGCGCAGCAGCGCCCGGGCCAGCGCCAGCAGCTGCCGCTCGCCGGTGGAGAGGGTGAAGCCACGCTCGCCCAGCAGGGTATCCAGGCCTTCCGGCAACCGCGCCACCAGGTCGTCCATATGGGCGGCGGCCAGGGCCTCGCGCAGACGCTCATCCGACACCTGGCTGCCGAGCAGCAGGTTGTCCCTCAGACTGGTAGAACGGATGAAGGGCTCCTGGGGCACGCTGGCCAGGGCGGCGCCCAGCACCTCGGGGGTCAGGCTGCCCAGTTCGCGACCGTCCAGGCAGAGGTGGCCACCGGTGACCGGTTGCAGTCCGGCGAGCAGGTCGAGCAGCGTCGACTTGCCGCTGCCGGTAGGGCCGACGATACCGAGAAAGGTGCCTGGAACGATGTCCAGGTCGATGCCGTGCAGGGTGTCGTGGCCCGCACCGGCATGACGGAAGCGCACGGCCTCCAGATGGAAGTGCGCGGTCGCGATGGGGCGGTCATCTTCGCCGCTCAATGCCGGCTTCTCTTCGAGCAGGTGCAGCAGCCGGGTGCCGGCCACCGTGGCCTGCTGGAACAGGTTGAATCTCTGGGTGATGTCCATCAGCGGCTCGGTCACCCGCCCCAGGTAGGTGACGAAGGCATAGAGCACACCGATCTCGGCGCCGCCCTGCAGATGGCCCATCCCGTAGACCAGCAGCAGCACCGCCAGCACCGCCACGCTGACCAGGTCCAGCGCCGAGCGCAGCAGCAGCCCGGAGACGCGGATGGTGCGCATGCGGGCGCCGTACTGGGCCTGGTTGAGCCGCTGGAAATCCTGGCGGAAGCGCTCGGTCTGGTTGAAGGCCTGCAGTAGCCCCATGCCGCCGATGGCCTCGCCCAGCCGGGCGCTCTGCTCGGCGCGCAGCATGCGCACCTCCATGGCCGCCGCCCCGCTGTATCGCTGGTAGGCCCAGACGATCAGCACCGCGGCCGGGATCAGCAGCACGGCGATGGCCATCAGGCGTACGTCGAGCAGGGCCATGGCCACCAGGATGCCGATCAGCAGTACGATGTTGCCGACCATGTTGCCGAGAAAGGCCACATAGAGTTCACGCAGGGCGTCGGTGTCGTTGGTGACCCGTGCCACCAGTTCGCCGGTGGCGGTGCGGTCGTGGAAGCTCTGCGGCAGGCTCAGCACGTGGCGGAACAGCCGGCGCCGCTGCAGCAGCACCACGTCCATGGCGATCTCGGCGAAGCGTAGCGATTGCAGGTAGCGGCCGTAGGCGGCCAGCCCCTGGGAGACCACATAGGCGGCGACCAGGCCCACCAGCGGCCAGAGGCGCAGGTCGTGGGGCACCAGGTAGTTGTCGAGGTAGTGCTTGGTCAGCCAGGGCCCCAGCACGTCGAACAGCGTGGCCACGACCAGGATCGCCAGGGTGCCGGCCAGCTTGCGCGGATTGGCCAGTACCGGCTTGAGCAGCAGGGAAAGCACGCGGGTCCTGGTCATTGGCTGGCCTCCTCCGCCTGCTGCAGATTCCACAGTCGGGCATAGAGCCCCCCGGCGGCGAGCAGCTCGCCATGGCGACCCCGCTCCACCAGGCTGCCCTGGTCGAGCACGATGATCTCGTCGGCGTGCTGCACGGCGGAGAGACGGTGGCTGACGATCAGGGTGGTACGCCCCTGCAGCCCGGCCAGCGTCTTCAGCAGGCGGGCTTCGGTGGCGGTATCCACCGCCGAGAGGGTGTCGTCCAGCAGCAGGATGGGCGCGGGCGAGAGCAGCGCCCGCGCCAGGGCCACCCGTTGGCGCTGACCACCGGAGAGGGTCAGGCCGCGCTCGCCCACCGGCGTATCCAGCCCTTGCGGCAGCGCCGCCAGATCGGTGGCGAAGGCGGCGGCGTCCAGGGCTTCGCGGATCTCCCCGGCGGTCGCATCGGGACGACTGAGGGCGACGTTCTCGCCCAGGGTGCGGGCGAACAGGAAGGGATCCTGGGGCACATAGGCGAACTGGGCACGCAGATCGCCCAGGCGATACTCCTCCAGCGGCACCCCGCCCAGGCGAATGCTGCCCTGCTCCAGCGGAAACTGGCGCAACAGCAGGCGCAGCAGGGTGCTCTTGCCGCTGCCGGTGGCCCCGACGATGCCCAGGGTATCGCCGGCGGGCAGGTCGATGACCACGTCCTGCAAGGCCGGCTGACGCGCCTGGGGATAGGTGAAGGCCGGAATATAGACCGACAGATCGGCCTGGTCCGGTGGCGTCTGGGTGCCCTCGTCACGGATGCGCTCGGTGACGGCGAACACCTCTTCCAGCCGGCGGGCCCCGGCCTCGCCGCGCTGCAGCAGGTTGAAGCACCAGCCGATGGCGAACATCGGCCAGATCAGCTGCACCAGATAGAGGCTGAAGCTGGTCAGCTGGCCCAGGGTGATGTGGCCATCGAGATAGCGCCAGCTGCCCATGACCAGGGTCAGCAGGGTGGCCAGACTCAGGGCGACGAAGATGATCGGCTCGTAGCGCGCCTCGGTGCGCTGCACCTGGTAGTCGGCCCTGGCGACGCTGCGGGCGCGGGCGTCGAAGTCGTCCAGCTCGGCTTCGATCAGGGCATGCTGGCGCAGCATGCGCAGGCCGCTCAAGGCTTCCTGGGTGCGGTCATTGAGGGCGGAAAAGCCGGCCAGTGCCAGGCCGAAGCGCTGCTGCACCCGCCGCGCCACCCGATAGAAACCCCAGGCCATGAAGGGAAAGGGCAACAGCGCCAGGGCGGCCAGGGGCGCGTCGATGCCGATGAACATGGCCAGCAGCACCAGCAACAGGGTCAGCAGGCCGTCGAAACTGGCCAGCACCCCTTCGCCGGCCGCGGTCTCCACGGCGTCGATGTCCTGGGTGGCGCGGGCCAGCAGGTCACCGGTACGACTGGACTGGAAGAAACCGGGATCCAGGCGCGCCAGCTTGGCGAAGAAGGCGTCGCGCAGCTCCACGCCGACCTGGTAGGAGGTACCGAACAGGCGCACCCGCCATTGATAGCGCAGCACATAGAGGCCACAGCCGACCGCCACGATCAGGGCGACGCGCCACAGCAGGCCGCTCTGATCCAGCTCGCCGGCGCGCAGGGCGTCGATGGCCTTGCCGATCCACCAGGGCAGGGTCAGGTTGAGCAGACCGACGCCCAGCAGGCAGAGGATGGCCGTCCCGTAGGCACGCCGTTGGCGCAGGAAGAAATCACGCAACAACCGCCACAACGCCATAGAACCGCCTTACCCGAGCAAAGGTGCAGTATATCGGCTACCCAACCGGCAGCGGAGTTCCTTCGTCCCGATCCGGGTCCCATGTCAACGGGTGGCGCAGGGCGCGAGGTCGTTGTAGGGTGCCACTCCCTGCGGCACCCGGCCGCTGCGCCCCTTTCCCCTTTGCTAGGCTGACGCCCATGACCCTCGAACCCCAACGTCCTGTCGTCCTCTGCCTGTCCGGCCACGATCCGAGTGGCGGCGCCGGCCTGCAGGCCGACATCGAAGCCCTGCTCGCCCAGGGTTGCCACGCCGCCCCGGCGGTCACTGCCCTGACCGTGCAGGACACCGTCGACGTGCATGACTTCCGGGTGCTGGATCGCGAGTGGGTACTGGCCCAGGCCCGGACGATCATCGCCGACCTGCCGGTGGCGGCGGTCAAGCTGGGCATGCTCGGTTCGGTGGAGATGGTCGAGACGGTGCTGGAGATCATGGAGTCCCTGCCCGGCGTCCCCCTGGTCTGCGATCCGGTGCTGCGCGCCGGTGGTGGCGGCGCCCTGGGCAAGGACGAGGTCGGCT
This sequence comes from Pseudomonas sp. SHLD1, assembly GCF_028640935.1. Lineage (NCBI taxonomy): Bacteria > Pseudomonadati > Pseudomonadota > Gammaproteobacteria > Pseudomonadales > Pseudomonadaceae > Pseudomonas > Pseudomonas sp. SHLD1. Next base: position 159,949 of record NZ_JAQZAD010000035.1, on the reverse strand, counting down.
ACGCCATCCGCGAGCGGCTGCTGCCCTGCGCCACCATCGCCACTCCCAACCTGCCCGAGGCGCGCATCCTCGCCGAGTTGCCCGAGGGCACCCCGGAGCAGTGCGCCGAGCGCCTGCTGCCCTTCTGCGCCCACCTCCTTATCACCGGCGGCCATGGCGAGGAGCACGAGGTGCACAACCGCCTCTATGACCGCGCCGGTGGCTGCGAGACCCACATCTGCCAGCGCCTGCCCGGCAGCTACCACGGCTCCGGCTGCACCCTGGCGAGTACCCTGGCCGGGCGCCTGGCCCTGGGCGAAGCCCTGCCCAGCGCGGTGCGCAGCGCCCTGGACTACACCTGGCGTACCCTGAGGGACGCCGAGCGTCCCGGGCGCGGTCAGTACGTGCCACGGCGCCTGCCACTGGACTTCTGCTCATGAGCCCGCTGCGCGGCCTCTATGCGATCACCGACAGTGCCCTGCTCGCCGAGGGTCGCCTGCTGCCCTATGTCGAGGCCGCACTGCAGGGCGGTGCCCGGCTGGTGCAGTACCGCGACAAGTCAGGGGATGCCAGCCGCCGGCAGGACGAAGCCGCCGCCCTGGCCGACCTCTGCCGCCAGCACGGCGCCCAGCTGATCATCAATGACGACCTCGCCCTGGCCCGTCGGCTGGGCGTCGGGCTGCATCTGGGCCAGGAAGACGGCTCCCTGGCAGCGGCCCGTGCCGAACTGGGTACGGAAGCCATCGTCGGCGGCACCTGCCACGCCAGCCTGGAACTGGCCGAGGCTGCAGTCCAGGCTGGCGTCAGCTACCTGGCCTTCGGCCGGTTCTTCGCCTCCAGCACCAAGCCGGATGCCCCGCCGGCGCCCCTGGAATTGCTCGACCAGGCCCGCAGCCGCTTCAACCGGCCCGTCTGCGCCATCGGCGGTGTCACCCTGGACAACGCCCCGCACCTGCTCGCCCACGGCGTCGACCTGCTCGCCGTCGTCCACAGTCTGTTTTCCGCCGCCAGCGCGGGCGAGGTGGAGCGCCGTGCGCGCGCCTTCGCCCGGCTGTTCGCGGCCTGATCCCGCTCAAGGAGACCCCCTATGTCCCGCTCCGCGCAACTCTTCGACCAAGCCCAGCGCCACATCCCCGGTGGCGTCAACTCGCCGGTCCGTGCCTTCAAGAGCGTCGGCGGCACGCCGCTGTTCTTCAAGCACGCGCAGGGCGCCTACATCGTCGACGAGGATGACAAGCGCTATGTCGACTACGTCGGTTCCTGGGGTCCGATGATCCTCGGCCACAGCCATCCGGACGTGCTCGACGCCGTGCGCCGCCAGCTGGAACATGGCCTTTCCTACGGCGCTCCGACCGCCCTGGAAACCACCATGGCCGACCTCATCTGCGAGATCGTGCCGTCCATGGAAATGGTGCGCATGGTCAGCTCCGGCACCGAGGCCACCATGAGCGCCATCCGCCTGGCGCGTGGCTACACCGGGCGCGACACCATCATCAAGTTCGAGGGCTGCTACCACGGCCACTCCGACAGCCTGCTGGTCAAGGCCGGCTCCGGCGCCCTGACCCTGGGCGTGCCCAGCTCCCCCGGCGTGCCGGCGGCCTTCGCCCAGCACACCCTGACCCTGGCCTACAACGACCTGGGCGAAGTGGAAGAAACGCTGGCGAACGTCGGCGACCAGATCGCCTGCATCATCGTCGAGCCGGTGGCCGGCAACATGAACTGCGTACCGCCCGCGCCAGGCTTCCTGGAAGGGCTGCGCAGCCTCTGCGACCGCTATGGCGTGGTGCTGATCTTCGACGAGGTCATGACCGGTTTCCGCGTCGCCCTGGGCGGTGCCCAGGCGCACTATGGCATCCGTCCGGACCTAACCACCTTCGGCAAGATCGTCGGCGGCGGCATGCCGGTGGGCTGCTTTGGTGGCAAGCGCGAGATCATGGAAAAGATCGCCCCGCTCGGCCCGGTCTACCAGGCCGGCACCCTCTCGGGGAATCCGCTGGCCATGGCCGCCGGCCTCACCACCCTGCAACTGATCCGCCGTCCCGGCTTCCACGCCGAGCTGACCGACTACACCACGCGGATGCTGCAGGGCCTGCAGGACCGCGCCGATGCCGCCGGCGTGCCCTTCGTCACCACCCAGGCAGGCGGCATGTTCGGTCTCTACTTCAGCGGCGCCGAAGACATCGTCACCTTCAGCGATGTCATGGCCAGCGACAGCGAGAGATTCAAGCGCTTCTTCCACCTGATGCTGGACGGTGGCGTCTACCTGGCACCCAGTGCCTTCGAGGCCGGCTTCACTTCCATCGCCCATGGCGACGAGGAATTGCGCATCACCCTGGACGCCGCCGAGCGCGCCTTCGCCACCTTCAAGGACTAGGGCCTGTCTGACAGGTGTCATTCGTCCCGCTTGCGGAACCTCTCTGCCCTGCCGGCCTCACACCTAGTTGAGTGGCCGGCGTCACAGGTAAAAAAGTTCCGCCGTTGCGCGTAAAGGTTTTGAAAGCGTGCGTCGGCTTGACCCATAATGAGATGTCGGCGCGTTTCGCCGGCCGGGTTCTCCGAACCTGCCTCGCTTGTGGAGGCGCTTCATGCACCGCGCTGGTCGTACCCTGTGCGCAGCCCTGATTCTGATGCCCCTGGTCGCCCTGGCCGGAGGCAATTCGCTGCTCGTCCCCAGCACCAGCCGTTGCAACCTGAATCTGGCCAACGAAGCCCTGGCGCAGGCGATCGCCCGCTGTCAGCAGATCGCCCACGACGGCGATTCCCAGGCGCAGTACGAACTCGGCGACTTCTACTACGAAGGCAAGCAGACGCCCAAGGATCTCAACCAGGCGCGCCAGTGGTTCGAGCAGGCCTCGCTCAAGGGCAATGCCGATGCGCAGAATCGCCTCGGCAACATGTTCTTTCGCGGCGAGGGCGTACCGCCCAACAACATCCAGGCCTACATCGTGCTGAAGATGGCCGCCATCAATGGCAACGACGAAGCCATGGATACCGCCGACCTGGTCAGCGCCCAGATGCGCCGGGACGAGCTGGAGATGGCCACCCAGGTACTGGGGCAGATCTTCCGCGACTATCTGCAGGACATGCAGACCGCGGGCAACCTCAATCCCTTCCAGCCGCCGCAGAACTGACGGCGAGCCCGGCAGAGCCTGTTCAAAGTCTCGCGAGCTAGAGACAAACAAGGCCTAGGCGGCCCCACGAAAAGGGCTGAGGAAGCGGATCGGACCCGCGCTCGGGTTTACAAGTAGTAAATGAGCATTACGACGGGGCCGCCCAGGCGGGGCTGGCGACCCAGGCCATTTTCAACGCCGTTTGGCCGACGCGCAGCAGACTTTGGGCAGGTTCTCAGGGCTTGTCGGGCATTGGCATCGGGAACGGCATGACATTGGTGCCGCCCTTGGCTTCGCTGATCTTGGGCTGGCCCAGGCGCTCCACCTCGTCGATGCGGATGATCGAGTGCATGGGCACGAAGCTGCGCACCACGCCTTCGAATTGCGCCTTGAGCTTTTCCTCGCTCGGATCCACCACCACCTGGGTGCGCTCGCCGAACACCAGCTCCTCGATCTCCAGGAAGCCCCAGAGATCGCTCTGGAAGATCTGCTTGGCGTAGATCTCGAAGACCTGGCCCTGGTTGACGAAGATGACCTTGTAGATGGCCGGCTTGCTGGGGGATGAGCTCATGGCGGAGGCGGATTTCGACAGTGAAAAGCGGGCGGCGAGCATAGCATGCCGGCCTCGACTCCCGTCAGCCGTCGCCAGGGGTTTCCAGCCAGGCGCGCTCGGCGACCAGCGCGCTCACCCAGTCGATGAAGACCCGCAACTTGGCGCTGACGTGCCGGTTGGGCGCGAAGGCCAGATACAGCGGCATGGGCGCCACCTGCCAGTCCGCGAACAGCCTGACCAGTTCGCCACGGGCGATGGGCGCCGCCGCCAGATAGTGCGGCAGGCAGACCACCCCGAGCCCGGCCTGCCCCGCCGCCAGGCAGGCGTTGCCGTCGTCCACCTCCAGGCTGTGCCGGCTCTGCAGCTCCAGCCGCTCGGCACCACGTTGCAGGGCATAGGGAAAGCCCTTGCCCGCCCCCCAGAGAAACCGCACCACCCGGTGTGGCGCCTCGGCCAGCTCGGCGGGATGAGCCGGCGTGCCCTGGGCGGCAAGGTAAACTGGCGCGGCGTAGCAACCCAGCCGTAGCGCCCCCAGTGGCCGGGCCACCAGATACTGCTCGCGGATGCGCCCGCCGCGGATCACGCAATCGACGTTGTCGCCGATCAGATCCACCTGGCGATCGCTGACGCCCAGCTCGAGCTGGATGTCCGGATAGCGCCGAAAGAAGTCCGGCAGGGCCGGGATCAGGATCAGCCGCGCCAGCGGACTGGGCACGTCCACCCGCAGGCGCCCGCGGGGCGTGCGGGTAGCCACCGAAAGCCCCGTCTCGGCATCGTCCACCGCCGCCAGCACGCCCAGGCAGCGGTCGTAATAGGCCGCGCCGTCGGCGGTGACCCGCACCTGCCGGGTGGTGCGATTGAGCAGGCGCACCTGCAGGTGCGCTTCGAGCTGCTGCACCTGCTGGGTGACGCGGGTGCGGCTGTGGCCGAGGGTCTCGGCCGCGCGGGTAAAGCTGCCGGCTTCCACCACCCGTACGAAGGTCTGCATCGCGGCGAACAGATCCATGCCGACTCCTGAAACAGGGACTGTTTGGATTGTACAAACAATGCTGACCGCCTGGCCGGGTTTATCCCCTGACGAGCGGCGCCTAAGGTGGCCCGATCGATCCCCACCGGAGCCCCGCCATGACCCGCGACGTCGTCTTTCCCGCCCAGCGCCACGCCCTCTACGAACAGCACCGCTATTCGCCGGCCATCCGCTCCAATGGCTTTCTGTTCGTCTCGGGACAGGTCGGCAGCCGCGCCGACGGTTCGCCCGAGCCGGAACTGGAAGATCAGGTCCGCCTGGCTTTCGCCAACCTCGACGCCGTCCTTGCCGCGGCCGGCGCCGCCTTTGCCGACGTGGTGGACGTCACCCTGTTCATGGTCGATGCCGAGGCCAGCTTCGAACGCATCTGGCCGGTGCTGCTGGAACACTGGGGCACGGCGCCCTACCCCACGGTGACCGCGGTCGGCGCCACCTGGCTGGCGGGCTTTCGCTTCGAGATCAAGGTCATCGCACGGCTGCCGGAAGGCTCAGGCCAAGCCTAGGCCGACCGCCTTCCGGGCGGCTCTTCCCCGTGCGGAAGGCCATCACTATAATGCGCGGTCCACTCGCCACCGACTCCCTGCCGCGCATGTCCAAGAAGCTCTATATCGAAACCCATGGCTGCCAGATGAACGAATACGATTCGTCGCGCATGGTCGACCTGCTCGGCGAACGGGAGCCGCTGGAAGTCACCCAGAATCCGGCCGAGGCCGATGTCATCCTGCTCAACACCTGCTCGATCCGCGAGAAGGCGCAGGAAAAGGTGTTTTCCCAGCTCGGTCGCTGGCGCGAACTCAAGCTGGAGAATCCCGACTTGGTGATCGGCGTCGGCGGCTGCGTGGCCAGCCAGGAAGGTGCCGCCATCCGTGACCGCGCGCCCTATGTCGACGTGGTCTTCGGCCCCCAGACCCTGCATCGCCTGCCGGAGATGATCGACGCCGCGCGTGCCACCAAGGCGCCCCAGGTGGACATCTCCTTCCCCGAGATCGAGAAGTTCGACCGTCTGCCCGAGCCGCGCATCGACGGCCCCAGCGCCTTCGTCTCCATCATGGAAGGCTGCAGCAAGTACTGCACCTTCTGCGTGGTGCCCTACACCCGGGGTGAAGAGGTCAGTCGGCCGCTGGACGACGTCCTCGCCGAGATCATCCACCTCGCCGAGCACGGCGTGCGCGAGGTGACCCTGCTGGGCCAGAACGTCAACGGCTATCGTGGCGCCACCGGCGATGGGCGCATCGCCGACTTCGCCGAGCTGCTCTATGTGGTGGCGGCGGTGGATGGCATCGATCGCATCCGCTACACCACCTCGCACCCGCTGGAATTCTCCGACGCCCTGATCCAGGCCCACGCCGAGATCCCGGAGCTGGTGAAATTCGTCCACCTGCCGGTGCAGGCCGGTTCGGATCGCATCCTGGCGGCCATGAAGCGCAACCACACGGCGCTGGAATACAAGTCGCGCATTCGCAGGCTCAAGGCGGCGGTACCCGACATCTGCATCAGCTCGGACTTCATCGTCGGCTTCCCCGGCGAGACCGAGAAGGACTTCGAACAGACCATGAAGCTGATCGAGGACGTCGGTTTCGACTTCTCCTTCTCCTTCATCTACAGCGCCCGCCCCGGCACCCCGGCGGCGGACCTGGTCGACGACACCCCCGACGAGCTCAAGAAGCAGCGCCTGCAGATCCTGCAGGCGCGCATCCACCAGCAGGGCTTCGAGATCAGCCGGCGCATGGCCGGCAGCGTCCAGACCATCCTGGTCAGCGATTTCTCCAAGCGCGATCCCGGCATGCTGCAGGGCCGCACCGAGAACAACCGCATCGTCAACTTCCGCTGCAGCGATGCCAGCCTGATCGGCCAGTTCGTCCAGGTGCACATCGACGAGGCCCTGCCACACTCCCTGCGCGGCACCCTGCTGGCCCCCGTCGCCAGCGGTGCGCGCCCGCCCGTCGCCGTCGCGCTGGCCTGATGGATGGTCGCACGCGCCCTTTGCCAAGGGCGCGACGCAGGTTACTCTCAAGCTACGTCAAGTTTTCGTAAAGCCAATCCAAAGGGTTTCCCAGCACACCTTGAATACCCCCCAGACGCTCCAGCACTTCACCCTCGAACCCTTCGATGCCGACCGTTTCGCCAACCTGTGCGGCCAGCTCGATGAAAATCTGCGCCAGCTCGAACGCCGCCTCGGCATCGAGATCCGCAATCGCGGCAACCAGTTCGAACTGGTCGGCGATCCCGAGCGCACCCGCGCGGCCCAGAACCTCCTGCAGCGCCTCTACCGCGAGACCGCCAGCGGCACCGCGGTGGCCCCGGAACTGGTGCACCTCTACCTGCAGGAATCCGGCCTGGAAGCCCTCCAGGAAGAGCACCGCAGCGGTGGCGACACCAGCGTGGCCCTGCGCACCAAGAAGGGCATGATCCGCCCGCGCGGCGCCAACCAGCAGCGCTACGTCAAGTCGATCCTCGACCACGACATCAATTTCGGCATAGGCCCGGCCGGTACCGGCAAGACCTACCTGGCCGTGGCCTGCGCGGTGGATGCCCTGGAGCGCGAGCAGATCCGCCGCATCCTGCTGGTGCGCCCGGCGGTGGAAGCCGGCGAGAAGCTCGGTTTCCTGCCCGGTGACCTGGCGCAGAAGATCGACCCCTACCTGCGCCCGCTGTACGACGCCCTCTACGAGATGCTCGGCTTCGAGCAGGTGGCCAAGCTCATCGAGCGCCAGGTCATCGAGGTCGCGCCGCTGGCCTACATGCGCGGCCGCACCCTCAACAATAGCTTCATCATTCTCGACGAAAGTCAGAACACCACCCTCGAGCAGATGAAGATGTTCCTGACCCGGATCGGTTTCGGCTCCACCGCGGTGATCACCGGCGACGTCACCCAGGTCGACCTGCCGCGCGGTACCAAGTCGGGCCTCAGGCACGTCATCGAGGTCCTCCGTGACGTACCGGGCATCGGCTTCACCCACTTCGAATCCAAGGACGTGGTGCGCCACCCGCTGGTGCAGCGCATCGTCGAGGCCTACGACCGCTTCGAGGCGCTACAGGACAAGCCGCGGGCGCAGGGAGAGGATCGCCATGGCGATTGAACTGGACGTCCAGGTCGCCAGCGAGGCGGCCGACTTCCCCGAGGAGCCGGACTTACGCCGCTGGTGTGAACTGGCCCTGCGCACCCGCCAGGGCGATTCGGAACTCACCATCCGCCTGGTGGACGAAGACGAAGGCCGCGAGCTGAACCGCACCTGGCGGCACAGGGACTACGCCACCAATGTGCTGTCCTTCCCGGCCGACGTGCCGGACGAATTCCTCGATATCCCCCTGCTCGGCGATCTGGTGATCTGCGCCCCCGTGGTGGCCCGCGAGGCCGCCGAGCAAGGCAAGCCCGCCGCGGCGCACTGGGCGCACCTGGTCATCCACGGCTGCCTGCACCTGCTCGGCTACGATCATCTGGAAGATGACGAAGCCGAGGAGATGGAAGAACTGGAACGCCAATTGCTCGCTGAACTGGGCTACCCCGATCCCTACGGTGAATGACAGACACATGAACGAAGATCGATCAGGCACTGGGCATCGTTCCTGGCTGGAACGCATCGTCCAGGCCTTTGCCCATGAACCCAAGAGTCGCCAGGAACTGCTGGAACTGCTGCGCGAGGCGCATGAGAACAAGGTGCTCGACAGCGAAGTGCTGTCCATCGTCGAGGGCGCCATCTCGGTGGCCGACCTGCAGGTGCGCGACATCATGGTGCCGCGCTCGCAGATCATCAGCATCCGCGCCCAGCAGACCCCGGCGGAATTCCTGCCGGCGGTGATCGAGGCGGCGCATTCCCGCTATCCGGTGATCGGCGACGGCCCCGACGACGTGCTCGGCCTGCTGCTGGCCAAGGACCTGCTGCCGCTGCTGCTGGACCCTGCGCGGGTGTTCGACTTCAAGACGGCCTTGCGCCCGGCCACCTTCGTACCCGAGTCCAAGCGCCTCAACGTACTGCTTCGGGAATTTCGCTCGACCCACAGCCACATGGCCATCGTGGTGGACGAATACGGCGGCGTCGCCGGCCTGGTGACCATCGAGGACGTGCTGGAGCAGATCGTCGGCGAGATCGAGGACGAGCACGACGTGGAGGAAGAGAGCTTCATCAAGTCGTTGCCCAATGGCGACTTCGTGGTCAAGGCGCTCACCCCCATAGAGACGCTCAACGAGACCCTGGAGACCCGTTTCGCCGATGCCGAGGCCGACACCGCCGGTGGCCTGGTGATGAACCGCCTGGGTCACCTGCCCAAGCGCAACGAGGAAACGGTGATCGACGACTTCCGCTTCCGCGTGCTCAACGCCGATGGCCGCCGCATCCATCTGCTGCGCGTGACCCCGGTCAACCGCTAGCCGCGGCCCAGGCAATAACCATTGCGCGCCCTCCTACGGACCACCGTAGGTTGGGTTGAGCGCAGCGAAGCCCGACAGGCCTTGCTTCGAGGTCGATACTGTTGGGCTTCGACGATGGCGCCGTCTCGACCCAACCTACGGGACGTTCGCGCCGCGACAAGCTCCATCCCCCTCTCCAACTGCGATCCAGCTCGCTCCCCCGCACACGCCTTTGGCACTCCCTCGCGGCGACGAGTAAGCTTGCGCAGCCTCGATCGGACCAAGGATTTTCGATGCGCTGGATCTCTCAACCCGGCTGGAAGGGCAACCTTCTGGCGCTCTTCGCCGGTGCCCTCACGCCCCTGGCGCTGGCCCCCTTCAACATCTGGCCGCTGGCACTGCTGTCCGCCGGTCTCTTCTACCTGGGCCTCAAGGGGCTCGGTGCCTGGCGCGCCCTGCTGCGCGGCTGGTGCTACGGCTTCGGCGCCTTTCTCGCCGGCACCAGCTGGATCTACGTCAGCATCCACACCTACGGAGCCGCGCCGGTGCCCCTGGCGCTCTTTCTCACCGTGGGCTTCTGCGCCGGCATCGCGCTGTTCTTCGCCCTGCCCGCCGGGCTCTGGGCACTGTGCCTGAGACGCAACCAGGCACCCCTGGGCGACGCCCTGACCTTTGCCGGCCTCTGGTTCGCCCTGGAGCTGTTCCGCAGCTGGGCGCTGACCGGCTTTCCCTGGCTGCTGCTGGGTTACAGCCAGCTCAGCGGCCCCCTGCAGGGCCTGGCGCCGCTGGGCGGCGTCTGGCTGATCTCGGCCGCGCTGGCCTTTACCGCGGCGCTGCTGGTCAACGCCCCGCGCCTGATCATGCGACCGCTCGCCCTGGTCGCGAGCCTGGTGCTGGTGGCCCTGCCCTGGGTCGCCGGCGATGTCTTCAAGGGCCAGGTCTGGACCCAACCCGCCGGCGCACCGCTCAAGGTCGCCGGGGTCCAGGGCAATATCGCCCAGGAGCTCAAGTGGAATCCCGACCACGCCCGCGCCACCCTGGCGCTCTATCGCGACCGCACCGCCGAGCAGACCGAGGCCGACCTGGTGGTCTGGCCGGAAAACGCCATTCCCGTGCTGCGCGAATACGTCAGTGACTTCCTGGCTGCCGAAGGTGCCCAGGTGGCGGCCCATGGCGGCGCCCTGGTGACCGGCCTGCCCGCCCGCGAACGCGACGCCGACGGCGATTCGCGTTACTTCAACAGCATCACCGCGGTCGGCAACGGCTCGGGCACCTACTACAAGCAGAAGCTGGTGCCCTTCGGCGAATACGTACCGCTGCAGGAATACCTGCGTGGCCTGATCGGCTTCTTCGATCTGCCCATGTCCGACTTCGTCCGCGGTCCCGAGCAGCAGGAGCCGCTGCTGGTGAAGGGCTATCGCGTGGCGCCCTACATCTGCTACGAGGTGGTCTATCCGGAATTCGTCGCCAGCATGGCGGCCCAGAGTCAGCTGCTGCTCACCATCAGCAACGACACCTGGTTCGGCAAGTCCATCGGTCCGCAACAGCACCTGCAGATGGCGCAGATGCGCGCCCTGGAAAGCGGTCGCTGGCTGGTGCGGGTCACCAACGATGGCATCACCGCCCTGGTCGATCCCTTCGGTCGCATCAGCCGGCAGATCCCGGCCTTCCAGGTCGGCGTGCTGCAGGGCACCGTAGTGCCCATGGATGGCCTGACGCCCTATCTGCACTACCGCCTCTGGCCGCTGGCGATCTTTTCCGCCCTGGTGCTGCTGTGGGGCCTGCTGCTGCGTCGGCAGGATCGTCCGGAAGAGGCGCCGCTGGTGGTCACCCAGAGCTAGGCGAGCATTAGCGATAAGCGAGCGGATAGAGCAATAGCCCGGCGGCCTCGTTGAGCAACTGGGCGGTCTGCTCGACCGCCTTGGCTTCCGGCAGCCAGCCACCGAAGGGCCGGGCATTGGGGATACCGATGAAGCCCATGGGCGCGGCCACCACCGCGAAGCCCTGCCGTTCGAAGCACCAACGCGCGCGGGCCATGTGATAGGCCTGGGTCACCAGCACCACCCGCTTCACTCCCGCCTCGCGCAGCAGCGGCGCACTCAGGGTGGCATTTTCCCAGGTGGTGCGACTGGCGCCTTCCTGCCAGCGCACCGGCACCCCCAGGTCGCGCTCCATCACCTCGGTCATCAGTGCCGCCTCGCTCAGCGGGCGGTCATGGGGCGAGCCCCCGGTGATCAGCACCGGCAGGCCGCTGGCCTTGGCCAGCCGGGCCGCATAGCGCAGCCGCTCCACCGCCAGGTGGCTGGCGGCATCGCCCGCCCAGCCCGGGTCGTCCACTTCGCGACCGGCACCCAGCACCACGATGGCGTCGGCCTGCTGCGCAAGGTTCGCCCAGCGCGCCTCGGGCAGCGCGGCATCGCGCTCCAGCAGGCGTCCACCCGTCTCCACCACGACCGGCAGGGTACTGGCCCAGAGGCCCAGCAGACCGCCCAGGAAACAGGCCAGGCCCAGGCGCGGATAGCGACGGCGCAACCACCAGCCCAGCAGGAGCAGCAGCAGCAGGCCGCCCGGTGGCAGCAGCAGTTGCTTGAAGAAATAGCGCAGACCCATGGTCCCTCCGGTCGGGGGCGACCTCCGGGTCGCGGCGGCGCCTAGTGTAGGGGAGCGCCAACCTGGGCAGAAGAACCCTCGACCAACAGTTGTCGACCCTGGCACTGGGTACAGAAGGCACCTGCCGGCTGGACCCGGCCACAGCCCAGACAACAGGCCAGGGCGGCATCGGCTGCCTGATGGCGCGCCAGCCAGCGCTTGACCAGGGCATATTCGGCCGGACTCAGGCCCTGCACCTCGACTTCCCCGTTGGCACTGTCATAGAGGCGTTCCTGGGTAACCGCCTCATCCAGCGCCAGCGCCAGGCGCCGTTGCAGGCGCACGTCGACGGGCAGCTTTTCGGACTCGCGTCGAAACTTTCCCATGATGGCGATCATCCTCCCGGATAAGTGAACGGACGTTTGAACAGCCTAGTACGGCCCTTCCAACCCTGCCTCCCCCAGAGTGCGAAACAAGCGGCGGACCGGGACATTTCCCCGCGCTCGGGGGGTCATGTATGCTTGGCGGCTCGATCAAACGCCTCTGCAGCCCTCGACACGCCCATGCACGAACACTATCAGCCCCGCGAAATAGAAGCCGCCGCCCAGTCCTTCTGGGACCAGAATCTGTCCTTCAAGGCCACCATGCGCCCGGGCCAGGAGAAGTTCTACTGCCTGTCGATGTTCCCCTACCCCAGCGGCAAGCTGCACATGGGGCACGTGCGCAACTACACCATCGGCGACGTCATCGCCCGCTACCAGCGGATGCTGGGCAAGAACGTCCTGCAGCCCATGGGCTGGGACGCCTTCGGCATGCCCGCCGAAAACGCCGCCATGAAGAACGGCGTGGCCCCGGCCAAGTGGACCTACGAGAACATCGCCTACATGAAGTCCCAGCTGCAGAGCCTGGGCCTGGCGATCGACTGGTCCCGCGAGGTCACCACCTGCAAGCCCGACTACTATCGCTGGGAGCAGTGGCTGTTCACCCAGCTGTTCGAGAAGGGCATCATCTATCGCAAGAACGGCACCGTGAACTGGGACCCGGTGGACCAGACCGTACTGGCCAACGAGCAGGTCATCGACGGCCGCGGCTGGCGCAGCGGTGCGCTGATCGAGAAGCGCGAGATCCCCATGTACTACTTCCGCATCACCGACTATGCGGAAGAGTTGCTGACCTCCCTCGACGGCCTGCCCGGCTGGCCCGAGCAGGTCAAGACCATGCAGCGCAACTGGATCGGCAAGTCCCGCGGCATGGAGGTGCAATTCCCCTATGACCAGGACAGCATCGGCGCCGAAGGCACCCTGAAGGTCTTCACCACCCGCCCCGACACCCTGCTCGGCGCCACCTATGTCGCCGTGGCCGCCGAACACCCGCTGGCCACCCAGGCCGCCCAGGGCAACGCCGAGCTGCAGGCCTTCATCGACGAGTGCAAGCGCGGCGGCGTCGCCGAAGCCGACATCGCCACCCAGGAGAAGAAGGGCCTGGACACCGGCCTGTTCGTCCGCCACCCGCTGACCGACGCACGCCTGCCGGTGTGGGTCGCCAACTATGTGCTGATGCACTATGGCGACGGCGCGGTCATGGCCGTGCCCGGTCACGACGAGCGTGACTTCGAATTCGCCAACAAGTACCAGTTGCCCATCGTCCAGGTGGTGGATACCGCAGAGGCCACCCGCGTGCTGGCCAATCCGGACGACTTCAGCCCCGCGGAATACGAGCGCTACCAGTTCGACCCGGTGCAGTGGAAGGACTGGTACGGCAGCAAGGAAGGCTTCCTGATCAATTCCGGCGCCTATGACGACCTCGCCTACGACGCCGCCTTCGACGCCATCGGCGCCGATCTGCAGGCCAAGGGCCTGGGTCAGCCGCGCACCCAGTTCCGCCTGCGCGACTGGGGCATCAGCCGCCAGCGCTACTGGGGCTGCCCGATCCCGATCATCCATGGCGACGACGGCATCGACATCCCGGTACCGGCCGACCTGCTGCCGGTGGTGCTGCCCGAGGACGTGGTGCCGGACGGCGCCGGCTCGCCCCTGGCGCGCATGCCGGAATTCTACGAGACCGTCGATCCGCGCAACGGCCAGCCGGCGCGTCGTGAAACCGACACCATGGATACCTTCGTCGAAAGCTCCTGGTATTTCGCCCGCTATGCCTCGCCGAACTTCACCGGCGGCATGCTGGACAAGGAAGAAGCCAACTACTGGCTGCCCGTCGACCAGTACATCGGCGGCATCGAGCACGCCATCCTGCACCTGCTCTATTCGCGCTTCTTCCACAAGCTGATGCGCGACCAGGGCCTGATCGATTCCGACGAGCCCTTCGAGAATCTGCTGACCCAGGGCATGGTGGTGGCCGAGACCTACTACCGCACCCTGCCCAACGGCAGCAAGGACTGGTTCAACCCGGCCGATGTCGAGGTGGAGCGCGATGCCAAGGCCAAGGTGATCGGCGCGCGCCTGAAGAGCGACGGCCAGCCGGTGGAAATCGGCGGCGTCGAGAAGATGTCCAAGTCGAAGAACAACGGCGTCGATCCCCAGGCGATGATCGACCAGTACGGTGCCGACACCTGCCGGCTGTTCATGATGTTCGCCTCGCCGCCGGACATGAGCCTGGAATGGTCCGATTCCGGCGTCGAGGGCGCCAGCCGCTTCCTGCGCCGCGTCTGGCGTCTGGCCCAGGCCCACGTCAGCCAGGGCCTGCCGAGCGCCGCCGCCCTCGGCGAGCTGTCGCCGGCTCAGAAGGAGGTGCGTCGCGCCATCCACCTGGCCATCCGCCAGGCCAGCCAGGATATCGGTCAGCATCACAAGTTCAACACCGCCATCGCCGCGGTCATGACCCTGATGAACGTGCTGGAAAAGGCCGCCCAGGACAGCGATACCGATCGCCGTCTGCTGCAGGAGGGCCTGGAGGCCGTCACCCTGCTGCTGGCCCCCATCACCCCGCACATCGCCCACGGTCTCTGGCAGCAGCTGGGCCACAGCGATGCGGTCATCGACGCCCGCTGGCCGCAGGTGGACGAAAGCGCCCTGGTGCAGGACAGTCTGCAGATCGTCATCCAGGTGAACGGCAAGCTGCGCGGCCAGATCGAAGTACCGGCCGATGCCAGCCGCGAGGCCATCGAGGCCGCCGCCCGCGCCAATGAGAACGTGGCACGCTTCACCGAGGGCCTGACCATCCGCAAGGTCGTCGTGGTCCCGGGTAAACTGGTCAACATCGTCGCCAACTAAGACACGCGAACGGAGCAGACAACAGATGAAGAAACGGATTCTCCCCGGCCTTGCGGTAGTCGGCCTGGCGACCCTGCTGACCGCCTGCGGCTTCCAGCTGCGTGGCACCGGCGAAACCCGCCTGACCGTGAACGAGCTGAACCTGACGGCGCGCGACGCCTATGGCCAGACCGTCAAGGACGTACGCGACATGCTCGAGGACGCCCATGTGCGGATCACCTCGGGCTCGCCCTACACCCTGGATCTGGGCGGCGAAGCCCAGAGCGAGCGCACCGCCAGCTACACCAGCGGCGCCCGCAGTGCCGAGGTCGAGCTGACCACCCGTCAGCCCTACACCATCATCGGCAAGAACCAGGCGGTGCTGGTCAGCGACTACCTGGAAACCCAGCGCTACTATGTGACCGACCAGAACAACATCGTCGGTTCCGAACAGCAGAAGGACCAGCTGCGTCGCGAGATGCGCCGCGAACTGGTGCAGCAGCTGGCCGCCCGTCTGCAGGCCCTGACGCCGGAGCGACTGGACAAGCTGCAGCGCGACGCCGATGCCCGCGCCGCCGCCAAGGCCGACGCCGACCGCCGCGCCCGCGAGTCCGCCCCGCCGCAGCAGTCGCCGATCGACATCCCCTCCCCCGCGCGCTAAGCGCCGCACCCGGAGCCGCAAGGCTCCGGTTTGCCATTCCGGTCCAGCATGAAACTCAACGCCAACCAGCTCGGCAAGCAGCTCCAGGGCTCGCTGGCCGCCGTCTATGCGGTCAGTGGCGATGAGCCCCTGCTCTGCCAGGAAGCCAGCGATGCCATTCGCGGCGCGGCCCGCGCCCAGGGCTTCGACGAGCGCGAGGTCTTCGACGTCGATGCCGGCTTCGACTGGGGCCGTCTCTACGAGGCGGGCGCCAGCCTCTCGCTGTTCGCCCAGAAACGTATCCTCGAATTGCGCCTCCCCACCGGCAAGCCCGGCGACAAGGGCTCCGCCGCCCTGCTCGACTACCTCGCCCGCCCGGCCGAGGACACCCTGCTGCTGATCAGCCTGCCGCGTCTCGACGCCGCCGCGCAGAAGACCAAGTGGGCCAAGGCCCTGCTGGAGCACCCGCAGGCGCAATTCGTGCAGATCTGGCCGGTGGAACTGGCGCAGCTGCCGCAGTGGATCAACCAGCGCCTGTCGCGCCTGGGGCTGGCCGCCACCCCCGAAGCCGTCGAGCTGATCGCCGAGCGGGTGGAAGGCAACCTGCTGGCCGCCGCCCAGGAGATCGAAAAGCTCCGCCTGCTCATCGAAGGCTCCCAGGTGGATGCCGAGACCGTACGCGCCTCGGTGGCCGACAGCGCCCGCTACGACGTCTTCGGCCTGCTGGATGCCGCCCTGGCCGGCGACGCGGAGCACGCCCTGCGCATCCTCGAAGGCCTGCGCGGCGAAGGCGTGGAAGCGGCCGTGGTGCTCTGGGCCCTGGCCCGGGAACTGCGCCTGCTGGCCAACCTGGCCCATCTGCAGGAAAGCGGTACGCCGCTGGAGCGCGCCTTCACCCAGGTCAAGCCACCGGTATGGGACAAGCGTCGTCCGCTGGTCGGCCGCGCCCTGCAGCGCCAGGGTGCGCGCCGGCTGGAAGCCCTGCTGCGCGAGGCCCAGGTCGCCGACGAACAGATCAAGGGCCAGGCGCCTGGCGAGGTCTGGCTGACCCTGGCCAGCCTGGCCCTGACGCTCGCCGGCAAGCGACTGACCCTGCCCAGGTCCTAGCGCTGGCGGGCCTTGTAATTCACGGCCCTTGCAATAGACTGGCGCGCCCCCATCAAGGGGGAACCCCCATCACTCGGAGCCCGCACCATGGCCAAGAAATACAGCCGCGGCCCCAACAAGGCCAAGGTCCTCGTCAGCGATCCCCGTTATCGCGCCCGTCAGGAAAAGCCCGCCAAGGGCAAAGGCAGCTACCGCCGCGAAGCCTTCTCGTTGCAAGACGAGAAGGCTTCGGTCTTTCTGGCCGCCTGAAAGCCGCGTGCAGACGCCTAACAGACGTCGGGACCCGGGCCGTGCTAAGGTGAGCTTTCCTGCCTAGACGTCCGGTGGAGACAGATGCAATTCGGGAAAACCCGCGGATTCAAGACCGGCGGCCTCCTCGCCGGAACCCTGGTCACCCTGCTGACCGCCGCCCTGGCCGCCTGCGCCCAGACGCCGACGACGCCCACCGCGGCGCCCTCTTCGCCCTCCTCGTCCAAATCCGCACCCGCGGCGAGCGCCCCCGCCTCGGCGGCCGAGGCCATGCCGCAACCGGAGGAAAGCTTCGAGCAGTGGCGTAGTCGTTTCCGCGCCCTGGCCCTGGGCCGGGGCATATCCGCCGCCACCTTCGACCAGGCCTTCGCTGGCGTGCAACCCGACCCGGCGGTGATCGCCGCCGATCGCAGCCAGCCGGAATTCACCAAGCCGGTCTGGGAATACCTGGAATCCGCCGTCTCGCCCCTGCGGGTGCGCAACGGCAAGAGTCTGCTGATCCAGCAGGCCGGGCTACTGGCTTCCCTGGAAGCCCGCTACGGCATCGAGCCGGCGCGCCTGGTTGCCTTCTGGGGCATGGAGAGCAACTACGGCAACAACATGGGCAACAAGGGCGTCATCCGCTCCCTGGCCACCCTCGCCTACGAAGGTCGCCGCCCGGACTTCGCCCAAGACCAGCTCATCGCCGCCCTCGGCATCCTGCAGCACGGTGACGTCACCGCCGACCGCATGATCGGCTCCTGGGCCGGCGCCATGGGCCAGACCCAGTTCATCCCCACCACCTACGACCAGTACGCGGTGGACTTCGACGGCGACGGTCGCCGCGACATCTGGGGTTCCACCGCCGATGCCCTGGCCTCCACCGCCAACTACCTCAAGGCCTCCGGCTGGCAGGACGGCAAGCCCTGGGGCTACGAGGTGCGGGTACCGGCCAATTTCGACTACAGCCTGGCCGACATGGGCGTGCGCAAGAGCCTGGCCGAGTGGAACGCCCTGGGCATCCAGGATCTCGGCCTGCCGCAACCGGCCGCCCAGCCGAGCGACGGCGCTTCGCTGCTGCTCCCCGCTGGCCATCGCGGCCCGGCCTTCCTGGTGTTCAACAATTTCCGCACCATCCTCAAGTACAACAACTCCAGCTCCTATGCCCTGGGCGTGGCGCTGCTCTCGGAGCGCTATCGCGACGCCGGCCAGGTCGCCGGCAGCTGGCCCACCGACGATCTGCCGTTGAGCCGCAGCGAGCGCGTCGAGCTGCAGCAGCGCCTGGCCGCCCTGGGGCTGGACCCGGGCAGCGCCGACGGCATCATCGGCGCCAACACCCGCAAGGCCATCCGCGCCTACCAGCAGTCCCAGGGCTGGCCGGCCGACGGCTATCCCAACCATCAGCTGCTGGACAAACTGCGCGGCTGAGCCCTGGCGACGACCCGTCCCTTAGCCAGGGACGGGTCGTCGAGCTTCAGCCGTATCGCTTTTCCCCGCCAGCACCTCCAGCAAGGCCGCTGCCGCCGGCGACAGCTCGTTGGAGTCCCGGCAGCCCACCACCAGTTCGCGATGCGCCCAGGCATCGCGCAGCGGATGGCTGGCCAGCGCCACGCCCGGTCCTACCCGGAGCAGACTCGCGGCCGGCAGGATCGCCACGCCCAGGCCGCGAGCGACCAGGGCACAGGCCTGGATCGGACTCGGTACCCGAATGCGGATCGCCAGCTCCCGGCCCCACTGCGCCGCCTGGGTTTCCACATGGAGCTGCAAGGCATTGCCGCGAGACAGGCCGACGAAGGGCTGCTCGAGCAGTCGCGCGAAATCGACCGACTCGCCATCCTGCAAAGGCACGCTACCCGGCGCGGCGACCAGCACCAGGGGATCATCGCGAAAGGGCCGGATCTGCAAATCCTCCAAACCCGGCGCCGCCAAAAAAATTCCCAGGTCGGCGCGACCTTCGCGGAGCGCCAGCACGATGCGTGAGCTGGGCAGCTCCTCGACTTCCACGTCCACCCTGGGCTGCGCCTGGAGGAAAGCGGCCAGGGGTTCATCCAGATGTTCCATCACCGCGGCACCGTTGCCCAACAGCCGCACCCGTGCACGGCTGTCCGCCACCGCGCCAGCGAGGTCCTGGTCCATTTCTTCCAGCCGCAACAGGATCGCCCGGGCATGGCGCTCCAGGCTCAGCCCAGCCGGCGTGGGGCGTACGCCACGCGCGTGGCGGATCAGCAGCGGCGTGCCCAGGCTGTCTTCCAGGGCCTTGATGCGGGCGCTGGCGGAAGGCAGTGCCAAGTGGCTCCGTTCGGCGCCCAGGGTGATGCTGCGCGCTGCCACGACGTGGAGAAACAGACGCAGGTCGAGCAGGTCGTAGCGCATCGCCGGAGAGCCTCTGTGCCGACCGTAGGCAGCCTTCGCCAATCCCGGCTTCTCACCTGCGGTCCTGAAATCCATGGTAACGCCTCCACCCGAGGAGGCGACCATGACCCTGCTGCTCTGTACCCTGATCTTCGTGCTCGCGGGTCTGACCAAGGGCGTACTGGGCCTGGGCCTGCCCACCGTCGCCATGAGCCTGCTGGCACTGCTGATGACGCCAGCCGAAGCCGCCGCCCTGCTGCTGATCCCCTCCCTGCTCACCAATGTCTGGCAATTCTGCGCCGGTCCCTCGCCCTGGCAGACGTTCAAACGCCTGTTGCCGCTGCAACTGGCACTGGTGCCGGGCACCCTGCTCAGCATCCCGCTACTGACCGGGAGCCATAGCGCCGGACTCGCCGCCGCGCTCGGTGCGGTGCTGATCGCCTATGGCCTGATCGGCTGGACGGGCCGGCGCCTGCCCGCGCCAGGTCGTTGTGAAGGGAAGGTCGCTCCGCTGGTGGGTTTCGTCACGGGGCTCATCACCGGCATGACCGGCGTCTTCGTGCTGCCGGCGGTGCCCTATCTGCAGAGCCTTGCGCTGGAAAAGGAACAGCTGATCGAGGCCCTGGGGTTGAGCTTCACCGTCGCCACCCTGGCGCTGCTGGTGGGCCTCTGGTGGCAAAACGGACTGGCGGTCGAGCGCCTGGGTGCTTCCAGTCTGTTGCTGCTACCGGCCCTCCTGGGCATGGGGCTGGGCCAGCGTGTGCGCCAGCATCTCGATGAGCGCCTGTTCCGCCGGCTGTTCTTTGCTGGATTGCTGCTATTGGGCGCCTACACCGTCCTGCATTATCTGCTGCGCCTGGGCTATCTTGGCTGAATCCGTCACAGTGCTGTCAGGTCCAGCCGGTGTAGGCTGCACCTTCGACGGGCAGCACGGTCTATGGGCGTGATTGAAGGGTCGCCGTGCCATGGTGCCCCTTCGACCCGGCCTTGTGCCTGACCGCTGCCCTTTTCCGACGTATACAGGACGCTTTCATGACGCTCGCTCCCAACGCAGGACGCCTCCCCGACGAGAATACTCTGACCCACCTGCCGCGCCTGGTGGCACGCTACTACAGCGATCGCCCCGACCCCAGCGATCCGGGTCAGCAGGTCGCCTTCGGCACCTCCGGGCACCGCGGTTCCTCGCTCAAGGGCAGCTTCAACGAGTGGCACATCCTCGCCATCACCCAGGCCATCTGCGAATACCGCAAGGCCCAGGGCGTCGACGGCCCGCTGTTCATGGGCATGGACACCCATGCGCTGTCCGAGCCGGCCTTCATCTCCGCCCTGGAAGTGCTCGCCGCCAACGGCGTGGAAGTGCGCATCGACGCCGGTTGCGCCGAGACCAATGGCGAGCCGGGCTATACGCCCACCCCGGCGCTGTCCAACGCCATCCTCGAATACAACGCCGGCCGCAGCTCGGGCCTGGCCGACGGCATCGTCATCACCCCGTCGCACAATCCGCCGGCCGACGGCGGCTTCAAGTACAACCCCACCAATGGCGGCCCGGCCGACACCAACGTCACCAAAAGCATCCAGGACCGCGCCAATGCCCTGCTGGCGGCCGGTCTCGACGGCGTCAAGCGGATGGATTACCGCCAGGCGCTCAAGGCCGGCACCACCCATAAATTCGACTTCCTCGACAGCTATGTCGGCGGCCTGGGCCAGGTCATCGACCTGGACGCCATCCGCGGCTCCGGCCTGACCTTTGGCGTCGATCCCCTCGGCGGCGCCGGGGTGCACTACTGGCCGCGCATCGCCGAGCGCTATGGCCTGCCGCTGGAAGTGCTGTCCACCCGCGTCGACCAGACCTTTCGCTTCATGCGCCTGGACTGGGACGGCAAGATCCGCATGGACTGCAGTTCGCCCCACGCCATGGCCGGCCTGATCGAGAACAAGGACAGATTCGACGTCTCCTTCGCCTGCGACACCGACCATGACCGCCACGGCATCGTCGCCCGCTCGGTGGGCCTGCTCAATCCCAACCACTACCTGGCGGTGGCCATCGAATACCTCTTCACCCACCGTCCGCAGTGGAGCCAGCAGGCCGGTATCGGCAAGACCCTGGTGTCTTCCTCGATGATCGACCGCGTGGCCCAGGGCATTGGCCGCCAGGTGGTGGAAGTGCCGGTAGGCTTCAAGTGGTTCGTCGATGGCCTGCTCGACGGCAGCCTGGGCTTCGGTGGCGAGGAATCCGCCGGCGCGTCCTTCCTGCGCAAGGCCGGCGGCGCCTGGTCCACCGACAAGGACGGCCTCATCCTCGGCCTGCTGGCCGCGGAGATCACCGCCGTGACCGGCAAGGACCCGGGCGAGCGCTACCAGGCGCTGACCGAGCGTTTCGGCGCCCCGGTCTACCAGCGCATCGACGCCGCCGCCGACCGCGAGCAGAAGGCCCGCCTCGGCAAGCTGTCCGCCGCCCAGGTCACCGCCAAGGAGCTAGCCGGCCAGCCGATCACCGCCATCCTTACCGAGGCGCCCGGCAACGGCGCCGCCATCGGTGGCCTCAAGGTGGTCACCGAGAACGGCTGGTTCGCCGCCCGGCCTTCGGGTACCGAGGACGTCTACAAGATCTACGCCGAGAGCTTCGAGGGCGAAGCCCACCTGGGTCGTATCCAGGAAGAAGCCAAGGCGCTGGTGGATGGCGTGCTGCGCGGCTGATGGCACGTGCCCTCTCCCTCGGGGAGAGGGCTGACAGCAGATCACCAGGGATGAAGTTTTTCCATCCGCAAAAAAAGGGCAGCCCGTGGCTGCCCTTTTCTATTGCGACGCGAGGATCAGCTGATCTTCTTGGCGCCGTGCGCCTGCTGGTCGGCATGGTACGAAGAACGCACCAGGGGACCGGAGGCGACGTTCTTGAAGCCCATCCTGGCGCCTTCCTCGGCAAACCAGGCGAAGGTATCCGGGTGGACGAAACGCTGCACCGGCAGGTGGTTGCGCGAAGGCTGCAGGTACTGGCCGAGGGTCAGCATGTCGATCTCGTGCTCGCGCATGCGCTGCATGACCTCGATGACTTCCTCGTCGGTCTCGCCCAGGCCCAGCATCAGGCCGGACTTGGTCGGCACGTGGGGCACGCGCTTCTTGAAGTTCTGCAGCAGGTCCAGCGACCACTCGAAGTCCGAACCCGGGCGCGCGGCCTTGTACAGGCGCGGCACGGTCTCCAGGTTGTGGTTGAAGACATCCGGCGGCTCCTGCTCGGTGATGGCCAGGGCGACGTCCATGCGACCGCGATAGTCGGGCACCAGGGTCTCCAGCTGGATGCCGGGGGTCAGCTTGCGGATCTCGCGCAGGCAGTCGACGAAGTGCTGGGCACCGCCGTCGCGCAGGTCGTCGCGGTCCACCGAGGTGATGACTACGTACTTCAGACCCAGGTCGGCGATGGCCACCGCCAGATTCTTCGGCTCGTCCACGTCCAGCGGCTTCGGTCGGCCATGGCCGACGTCGCAGAAGGGGCAGCGACGGGTGCAGATGTCACCCATGATCATGAAGGTGGCGGTGCCACCGGAGAAGCACTCGCCCAGGTTGGGGCAGGAGGCCTCTTCGCAGACACTGTGCAGCTTGTGCTTGCGCAGCAGCTGCTTGATGCGCTCGACCTCGGGGGTGACCGGGATGCGCACGCGGATCCAGTCCGGCTTGCGCGGCAGCTCCTCGGTGGGAATGATCTTTACCGGGATGCGTGCGACCTTTTCGGCGCCGCGCAGCTTGACGCCGGCTTCCACCTTGCTGGGGCGGGCGGGCGGGGTAAGGGTCTGGACGCTGTCTTGTACTGTAGTGGTCATGTCAATCCGATTCCAGGGTGATCGGTTCGGGGTAGCCCAGGCGCAGACTCAGGTGACGGACCAGAGACTCGCGGACCTCGTCGAAAGCTAGTGGCCCGGTCACCAGATCGCGGAGCTGGGTCATGGCCAGGCCGGCATAACCGCAGGGGTTGATCCGGCGGAAGGGTGCCAGATCCATGTCAACGTTGAGCGCCAGGCCATGGAAGGACCGGCCATTGCGGATGCGCAGGCCCAGGGAGGCGATCTTGGCGCCATCCACGTAGACACCCGGCGCATCGGCCCGGGCCGCGGCCTGCACGCCCCAGTCGGCGAGCAGCGCGATCAGGCTGTCCTCCATGGCGCTGACCAATTCTCTCACGCCCAGGCCCTTGCGGCGAACATCCAGCAGCACATAGGCGATGAGCTGACCGGGACCATGGTACGTGACCTGGCCGCCGCGATCGACCTGCACCACCGGAATGTCGCCCACGGCGAGCAGGTGCTCGGGCTTGCCGGCCTGCCCCTGGGTGAAGACCGCAGGGTGCTGCAGCAACCAGAGTTCGTCGGGGGTCGCGGGGCCGCGCTCGTCGGTGAAGCGGCGCATGGCCTCCAGGGTCGCCTCGTAGGGCCGCAGGCCCCAGCGGCGCACGCCCAGGCTGGCCGGGGCGGGAGTGCTCATCAGATCACCATGTGCACGCGGCCGGTGGCGCGCAGATCCTGGTGGATGGCCTGCAGCTGATCCACGCCGGTGGCGGTGATGAGCACCTGCACGGAGAGGAAACGGCCGTTACGACTGTCGCGGGTCACCAGGGTATCGCGATCCAGATCCGGGGCATGGCGCTGGACGATGTCGAGCACCAGCTCGGCGAAGTCGGCACCGGCATCGCCAATCACCTTGATGGGATAGCGCGGGCAGGGAAATTCGATCTTTGGGGGTTGAACGTCTTCGGTCATGCGGACTTCCAGGCCGATCGCTGTCGGCAGGGGGTGAAAGGCCCGCAGATGCGGGCCTTTGCAGGGTGACGGATCAGTTGAACAAGCCGTAGAAGAACAGGCGAATGCTATCCCACAGGCGACGGAAGAGGCCACCCTCCTCGACCGGCTGCAGGGCAACCAGGTCGGCGGTGTGCACCACCTTGTCATCCAGCTTCACCTCGACCTTGCCGATCACCTGGCCCTGGGCGATGGGTGCGATCAGCTGCGGATTGAGCACCATCTCGGCGTGCAGCTTCTTGGCCTGGCCGCGCGGCAGGGTCATGGTCAGGTCGTTGGCCAGACCGGCCTGGACCTCGCGGGTGTCGCCTTTCCATACCGGCGCCTTGGCCAGCTCGGTGCCCTTCTTGTAGAAGGACTGGGTTTCGAAGAAGCGGAAACCGTAGGTCAGCAGCTTCTGGGTCTCGGCGGCACGGGCCTGCTCGCTGTTGGTGCCGAACACCACGGCGACCAGGCGCATGCCATCGCGCACGGCCGAGGCCACCAGGCAGTAGCCGGCTTCGTCGGTGTGGCCGGTCTTCAGGCCGTCGACGGTCTTGTCGCGCCACAGCAGCAGGTTGCGGTTGGGCTGCTTGATGTTGTTCCAGAAGAATTCCTTCTGGGAGTAGATGGCGTAGTGCTGGGCATCGGCGTTGATGATGGCGCGCGCCAGGATGGCCATGTCATGGGCCGAGGAATAGTGGTTCGGATCCGGCAGGCCGGTGGCGTCCATGAAGTGGGTGTTCTGCATGCCCAGCTTCTGCGCGGTGGTGTTCATCATGTCGGCGAAGGCGTCTTCGCTGCCGGCGATGTGCTCGGCCAGGGCGACGCTGGCGTCGTTGCCGGACTGGATGATGATGCCGTGCAGCAGGTCACCGACCGACACCTGGGTGCCGACCTTGATGAACATCCGCGAACCGCCGGTACGCCAGGCGTGCTCGCTGACCGTGACCATGTCCGATTCCTTGATGCGACCCCGGTTGATTTCCAGGGTGGCGATGTAGGCGGTCATCAGCTTGGTCAGGCTGGCCGGCGGCAGGCGCTGGTCGGAGTTGGATTCGGTGAGCACGGCGCCGCTGTTGGCATCCATGAGAATCCAGGCCTTGGCGGCCAGTTGGGGCGCTGCCGGAACCATTGTCTCGGCCGCCCAGACGGCCGGGACACAGGCGATCGTTACTAGGAGGAGCAGGCGTCGAGCGAGTTTTGCGATTGTCATCCGAATCTCTGAAAGGTTGGGGTATGGCAGGAGCAGCGGACCCAGACCGCTCGGTCCACGTCGATCCGCGCGAGGCGGATCACGACGGCTGGGACCGGCGACTGGGCGTCATGAAGCATCCCTGCTTCAATCCGGTTGCACGAGAGACGCCTGACCCAGGCGGGCCACGCGTACGCTGTTCTGGAGCTGGGAGACCTCAGCCGGCTGGACCGGTCCGAGGCGGACCCGATGCAAGGTCTGCTGGTTGCGCACCGTCGAACTGACGAACACCGGGGCACTGGTCAGGTCGCTGAGCTTGTCCTTGAGCAATTCCGCAGCGTCCGGATTGGCGAAGGCCGCCACCTGCAGATAGAGCCCAGCGGCTGGGGCAGAAACGTTTTTTTTTGCGTCGACGGCCGCGGGCGTCACCGGCTCGGCATGCTGGTTGACCGGCGGCGTATAGGTCTCGATGGCGCCGAAGGTCTGGGTCTCGGTGGTCTTCTGGGCCACCGGCGCCTGGCGCGGCTGGGCCAGCACCATGGGCACCGCCTGGCCGCGCTGGGCCCAGTACTGCTGCGGATCGATGCCTTCGACGCTGACCCGGGCAGTACCGATCTCGGCATAGCCGAGTTTCTTGGCGGCGGCGAAGGACAGGTCGATGACCCGGTCGGAATAGAAGGGACCGCGGTCGTTGACGCGCAGGATCACGCTGCGGCCGTTGTCCAGGTTGGTGACCCGCACATAGCTGGGCAACGGCAGGGTCTTGTGCGCCGCAGTCATGCCGTAGAGGTCGTAGGTCTCGCCGTTGGCGGTGGCCTGACCGTGAAACTTGGTGCCGTACCAGGAGGCGGTGCCGGTCACGCGGTAGTTGCGCGAATCGGTCAGCGGGAAATAGGTCTTGCCCAGCACGGTATAGGGATTGTTCTTCAGCGGCCCGTTGTAGGGCATGGGCACGGCGTCGGGGATCCGGCTGACGTCCACGTCCCACCAGGGCGCGCCGTCACGGTGCGGACGCAGGTAGCCACCCGGCCCGGCGACGCCCTTGCTGGTCGGCTTGGGCGCCTGGCTGGAGCAGCTCACCAGCAGCAGGCCGAGGCCCAGGCAGCCGGCCAGGCGCGCCAGGGCAGTCAGGCGCATCACGGCTTGGCACCCTCGGCGGCATGGCGCTCGGCGATGGCGTTCGCCAGATCGGTCACCGCCATGGCGTACATGACGCTGCGGTTGTATCGGGTAATGGCGTAGAAATTGGGCAGGCCCATCCAGTACTCCGGTCCCTTGTCTCCGTCGAGGCGGAACGAGGTTACACGCAAATCGTCACGCAGGGCAGGGTCTTGGGCGTTCCAGCCCAGGGCGCGCAGCTCGGCGACGCTCTTGACCGGCTCGATGCCGGCCACCACGCCCTCCTCCACCCGCTCGCCACTGACCTGGGCGCGGATGGCGGTCGGTCCGCAGCCGGACCAGCCGTGGCGCTTGAAGTAGTTGGCCACGCTGCCGATGGCGTCGGTGGGATCGGACCAGATGTTGATGTGGCCGTCGCCGTCGAAGTCCACCGCATAGGCGCGGAAGCTGCCCGGCATGAATTGCGGCAGGCCCATGGCGCCGGCGTAGGAACCGGTGAGGCTGAGCGGATCGACCTGCTGTTCGCGGGCCAGCAGCAGGAATTCGCGCAGCTGGCTGCGGAAGAAGGGCGCGCGTGGCGGATAGTCGAAGGCCAGGGTCGAGAGCGCATCCAGCACCCGGTAGTTGCCGGTGTTGCGACCGTAGAAGGTTTCCACGCCGATGATGGCGACGATGAACTGGGCCGGCACGTCGTATTCGCGCTCGGCGCGGGCCAGGGCTTCCTCGTGGGCCTTCCAGAAGTCGACGCCCTGGGCGATGCGCCGATCGGTGATGAAGATGGGCCGGTATTCGCTCCAGGGCTTGACCCGCTCGGCCGGTCGCGAGATGGCATCGAGGATGGCCTGCTTGCGCTCGACCTCGCCGAACAGCGCCTGCAGCTGTTCCGGAGCGAAGCCATAGCTCTGACTCATCTCGGCGATGAAGTCGCGCGTCAGCGGTGCCGCGTCGTAGTCACCCGCGACGACGCCGGTCGTCACGCCCATCGCACCCGCGAGCCCGAGGCTCAGCAGGCAGCGACGCATCCATCCCATTGTCGGCATCTAACCCTTCTTTGTTGCGTGTTAAACCTGGGCGATCCACTTGCGGTGCGTGTGGATCGACATCAAAACTCCGAACCCGGTGAACAAGGTGACCACCGAGGTGCCGCCATAGCTGATGAATGGCAGCGGTACGCCCACCACGGGCAAGAGGCCGCTGACCATGCCGATGTTGACGAAGACATAGACGAAGAAGGTCATGGTCACGCCGCCGGCGAGCAACTTGCCGAACAACGTCTGGGCCTGCACCGTGATGGTCAGTCCGCGACCGATCAGCAGCAGATAGAGCACCAGCAGCAGGCAGACGCCGACCATGCCGAACTCTTCGCCGAGGACGGCAATGATAAAGTCCGTGTGACTTTCCGGCAAAAAATCCAGATGAGACTGGGTACCCAGCAGCCAGCCCTTGCCGAATACCCCGCCCGAGCCGATGGCGGCCTTGGACTGGATGATGTTCCAGCCGGCGCCCAGCGGATCCATCTCCGGATCGAGGAAGGTCAGGATCCGGCGCTTCTGGTAATCGTGCAGGACAAAGAACCACATGGCCACGGCCATGGGCACCGCGGCGCTCACCGCGCCGATCAGCCAGCGCCACTGAAGGCCGCCGACGAACAGCACGAAGCCGCCCGAGGCCAGCACCAGCATGGCGGTGCCGAGGTCGGGCTGGTCGAGGATCAGCACGAAGGGCACCACCACCAGCGACAGGCTGATCAGGCTGTGCTTGAAGTTGGGCGGCAGGCTGCGCTTGGACAGGTACCAGGCCATCATCATGGGCATCAGCAGCTTCATGAATTCCGACGGCTGGAAGCGGATGACCCCGGGAATGTTGATCCAGCGGGTGGCACCCATGGCGTTGTGGCCCATGACGTCCACCACCACCAGCAGGGCCACGCCGATCACGTAGCCGAGGGGCACCCAGCGCGCCATGAAACGCGGTTCGAGCTGGGCGACGACGGCCATGGCCACCAGCCCGAGGCCAAAGGAGCTGGCCTGCTTGAACAGCAGGTCGAGATTGCGCCCGCCCGCGGAATAGAGGACGAACAGTCCGGTCGCCCCCAGCATCACCAGCAGGATCAGCAGCGGGCCATCGATGTGCAGGCGCTGCAGCAGGGTGGCGCGCCGCTTCATCACGTCCCCTTCGGGGATGGTGCGATCGAAGTTGGGAGCAAGACTCATGGCTGCACCTTGGTCGCGGCGGCGGTGGCCGCGGCGGTATTGGGCTTGGCGTACTCGGCCTTGAGACGGCCCTGGTCATCGAGCAGCCAGGCGTCCAGCACCTGGCGCACCACCGGGGCGGCCACGCCGCTGCCCGACTCGCCGTTCTCGACCATCACCGCCACGGCGATCTGCGGATTGTCGGCCGGGGCGAAGGCGACGAACAGGGCGTGGTCGCGGTGCCGCTCCTTGAGCGCCGCCGAGTTGTACTTCTCGTTCTGGCGAATGGCGACCACCTGGGCGGTACCGCTCTTGCCGGCGATGCGGTACTGGGCGCCGACATTGATCTTGTGCGCGGTGCCGCGCGGATTCTGCACCACCATTTCCATGCCGTGGACGGCCCTGTCCCAGTAGGTCGGGTCCCTGAGCTCGATGTCGGGCATGGGATTGCTGTCCACCGGGGGCTGGCCATCGAGGGTCCTGGCGAGGTGCGGACGGATCCACTTGCCATGGTTGGCGATCAGGGTGGTGACCTGGGCCAGCTGCAGCGGCGTGGTCTGCATGTAGCCCTGGCCGATGCCGAGGATCAGCGTCTCGCCGGGGAACCAGGCCTGGCGGCGGGTGGCACGCTTCCACTGGCGCGAGGGCATCAGGCCCGGTGCCTCCTCGAACATGTCCAGGGAGACCTTCTGGCCGAGACCGAACTTGCCCATGTACTCGGAGAGGCGATCGATGCCGATCTTGTGGGCGAGATCGTAGAAATAGGTGTCGTTGGATCTCATCAGCGCCATGTCCAGATCCACGTAGCCGTCGCCGCCGTGGTTCCAGTTGCGGTACTTGTGATCGTAGTTGGGCAACTCGTAGTAGCCCGGATCGAAGACCCGCGCCTGGGGCGTGGTGGCGCCGCTGTCGAGACCGGCGATGGCCACCGCAGGCTTGATGGTCGAACCGGGCGGATAGAGGCCGCGCAGCACCCGGTTGTAGAGCGGGCGATCGATGGAGTCGCGCAGCTCGGAATATTCCTTGAAGCTGATCCCGGTGACGAAGGGATTGGGGTCGTAGCTCGGCTGGCTGACCATGGCCAGCACCTCGCCGGTCTTGGGCTGGATGGCGACGATGGCGCCACGGCGCCCGCCCAGGGCGGCTTCGGCGGCGGCCTGCAGACGTGAATCGATGGTCAGGACGATGTCCTTGCCCGGCTTGGGGTCGGTGCGATTGAGCACCCGCAGCACCCGGCCGCGGGCGTTGGTCTCCACCTCTTCGTAGCCTACCTCGCCGTGCAGCTCGGGCTCGTAGAAGCGCTCCACGCCGGTCTTGCCGATGTGGTGGGTGCCGCTGTAGTTGACCGGATCCAGGCGCTTGAGCTCCTGTTCGTTGATCCGCCCGACATAGCCCACCGAGTGGGCGAAGTGCTCGCCCATGGGATAGTGGCGCACCAGCTGTGCCGTCACCTCGACCCCGGGCAGGCGGAACTGGTTGACGGCGATCTTGGCGATCTGCTCCTCGGTCAGCTCGAACAGCACCGGCACCGGCTCGAAAGGCCGCCGGCCCTGCTTCATGCGCTTTTCGAACAGCTCGCGGTCTTCCTCGGTCAGGCCCAGCACCTGCACCAGGGTATCGAGGGTCTGCCGCCAGTTGTCGGCCCGCTCGCGGGTGATGGTCAGGCTGAAGCTGGGGCGGTTGTCGGCGACGATGATGCCGTTGCGGTCGTAGATCAGGCCGCGGGTGGGCGGGATCGGCTGGACATGGACCCGGTTGTTTTCCGACAGGGTCGAGTGGTAGTCGTGCTGGATGACCTGCAGGTAGTACATGCGCGCCACCAGTACGCAGGCGAGCACGAGAAACAGCACCGCCCCGACCGTCACGCGGGCGCGGACGAGCTGGGCGTCTTTCTCGTGGTCCTTGAGGCGTATGGGTTGCGACATCGCAGGTACGGACTACTTGTGATACGGATGGCCGGCCAGTACGGTCCAGGCGCGATAGAGCTGCTCGCCGACGAGGATGCGCACCAGCGGATGCGGCAGGGTCAGCGGCGAGAGCGACCAGCGCTGTTCACTGCGCGCCTGCACCTCGGGAGCGAGACCCTCGGGACCGCCGACCATGAGGTTGACGGTGCGGGCTTCCAGGCGCCACTGCTGGAGTGTTTCAGCCAGTTGCTCGGTGCTCCAGGGCTTGCCGGTGACCTCCAGGGTCACCACGCGCTCGCCCGGTTGCACCTTGGCCAGCATGGCCTCACCCTCCTGGCGGATCAGCCGGGCGACGTCGGCGTTCTTGCCACGGGTCTGCAGCGGGATCTCGACGAGCTCCAGCGGCAGTTCCGGCGGCAGACGCTTGACGTACTCGTGCCAGCCCTCCTCGACCCAGCGCGGCATGCGCGAGCCGACGGCGATGAGACGCAGGCGCACCGGCGTTATTCGCCGTGGGCGGCGCGGCTCTGCTCGGCACCGCGCCAGAGGCGCTCGAGGTCATAGAACTCGCGGGTGGTCGGCAGCATCACGTGGACGACCACGTCACCCAGGTCGAGCAACGCCCATTCGCCGCCTTCCAGGCCTTCGCTGCCCAGCGGGCGCACGCCCTGCTGCTTGACCTTTTCCAGCACGTTGTCGGCCAGCGACTTGACGTGGCGGCTGGAGGTGCCGCTGGCGATGACCATGATATCGGTCACGCTGGTCTTTTCACGGACGTCCAGGGAGATGATGTCCTGGGCCTTCATGTCTTCCAGGGCGGCGATGGCCACCTGGACGAGTTGTTCGCTTTGCATGGTGTAACTCTTACCTCGGTTCGGAGGACGCCGGATAGAGGCCGTGCGTCCGGATGTAGTCAAGCACGGCATCGGGCACCAGGAAGCGGATGGACTTCCCGGTGGCCAAGAGGCCGCGGATCTGGGTGGCGGACACCGCGAGCGGGTTCTGCCAGATAAAGGTGATCTGCCCGCCCGGCCCCTTCAGGGCCTGGGGATCGGGCTGACTGCGCGCCGCCAGGAAATCGCGCAATTCCTGGCAGGGCTCGCTGTCGGCGTCGGGTCGTTGCAGGACCAGGATGTGGCACAGCTCCAGCAATTCGCGCCAGCGGTGCCAGCCCGGCAGGCCGCAGAAGGCGTCCCAACCCAGCATGAGCAACAGCTGCACCTCATCGCCGAGTTCGGCGCGCAGGCTTTCCAGGGTCTCTATGGTATAGGAGTGGCGCGTCCGGCGCAGTTCCCGGTCATCGACCACCAGGGTCGCGACGTCGGCCACCGCCAGTCGCACCATCGCCAGGCGATCCTCGGCGGAGACGCTGGGCGCCTCGCGATGGGGCGGCCGGGCGCTGGGGATCAGCCGCAGTTCGTCCAGCGCCAGCGCCTCGGCCACCTCCAGCGCCGCGCGCAGGTGGCCGATGTGCACGGGATCGAAGGTACCGCCGAACAGGCCGATGCGGGTGGGCAGGCTGCTCATCAGCTACGGACGTGACCGTCGCCGAAGACCACGTATTTCTCGCTGGTCAGCCCTTCCAGGCCCACCGGCCCGCGGGCGTGCAGCTTGTCGGTGGAAATGCCGATCTCGGCGCCCAGGCCGTATTCGAAGCCATCGGCGAACCGCGTGGAGGCATTGACCATCACCGACGCCGAATCGACTTCGGTCAGGAAACGCCGGGCGTCGCTGAAATTCTCGGTGACAATGGCATCGGTGTGCTGCGAGCCATAGGCATTGATGTGCTCGATGGCCGCATCGAGGCCGTCCACCACCCGGATGGACAGGATCGGGGCGTTGTATTCGGTCCGCCAGTCTTCTTCGCTGGCCAGCAGGACGTCGGTCCCTAGCAGCGCTCGTGTCCGCTCGCAGCCGCGCAGCTCCACCTGCTTGTCGCGATAGATGGCGGCCAGGGCCGGCAACACTCGCTCGGCGATGGCCGCATGGACCAGCAGCGTCTCCATGGTATTGCAGGGAGCATAGCGCTGGGTCTTGGCGTTGTCGGCGATGCGAATGGCCTTATCGACATCGGCGGCGCGGTCGATATAGACGTGGCAGATACCGTCCAGGTGCTTGATCACCGGTACCCGGGCATCGCGGCTGATGCGTTCGATCAGGCTCTTGCCACCCCGCGGCACGATGACGTCGACGTATTCGGGCATGGTGATCAGGGCGCCTACCGCAGCGCGATCGGTGGTTTCCACCACCTGGACCAGCTCGGCCGGCAGTTCGGCTTCGGCCAGACCCGCCTGGATGCAGGCGGCGATGGCCTTGTTGGAATGAATGGCCTCGGAGCCACCGCGCAGGATGGTGGCATTACCGGATTTGAGACAGAGACTGGCCGCATCGATGGTCACGTTGGGGCGCGACTCGTAGATGATGCCGATGACACCCAGCGGCACACGCATCTTGCCCAGCTGGATGCCCGAGGGCACGTATCTCATGTCGCGGATTTCGCCGATGGGATCGGGCAACGTTGCCACCTGGCGCAGACCTTCGATCATGTCGTCGATGCGCTGGGGCGTCAGTGCCAGGCGATCCAGCATGGCCGGTTCCAGACCATTGGCGCGCGCGGCGGCCAGGTCCTGCTCGTTGGCAGCAGTCAGCTCGGCACGGCGAGCATCCAGCGCGGCGGCAGCCGCGAGCAAGGCGCGGTTCTTCTGGGCGGTGCTCGCCCGGGCGGCGACCCGCGACGCAGCACGGGCAGCCTGGCCAAGACGGGTCATGTAGGCGGAGACGGACTCGGTCATGGTCGGCGGCCTGCGAAAGACGGTGGGAAAGCCGCAGAGTATAGCGTCGCCGGGCCCTGCGCGGCCAGCGCCGGGGGGCCTGGCCGTGGCATTCGCCTGCTCTATTTGGTTGACTCGCCACGGCCTGTCGGGAATCATCCCCGGCTGTATTTGCCGTTCAGCTTGCGTTCAGCTATTCCCTAATAGCCGAAATCGTTCCAGCTCTGCGCCAGGTGCTGCAGCGACGCCTACCAGCCTTCACGGAAAGAACCATGCCCAAGCACCTCACCTTGTCCCTTGGTCTGCTCGCCCTGCTGATCCATGCCGACGCGACCTGGGCCGCCGCTGCCGACGCCGCGCCGACCGCGGCCGCCGTCCAGGCGCTGGAAGCCCAGCTGAAGAAGACGCCCCAGGATCCGGATGCCCTGGGCAAGCTGGGCAGTGCCCGCCTGGCGCAGCAGCGCTGGACCGATGCCGAGCAGTTGCTGACCCAGGCCGTGCAGAAAGGCGGCAAGACCTGGCAGCCGGCGCTGGACGAGGCGCGCTACCACCACCTGCTGGAACGCGCCCACGCGGCCGAGAACAAGCGCGAGCTGGACCAGGCACGGGATCTCAGCGTGGAGGCCATCCGGCTGAAGCCCGAAGCGGTCGAGGCGCAGCTGTTCCTCGCCGGCATCCAGAGCCAGAAGCGCCAATGGGAACTTGCCGAGGCCACCTATCGCCAGGTGCTGATGCGCGAGCCGGCCAACGTCGACGCCTACTATGGGCGCATCGCCGCGCTCAACGAGCTGGGCCGCACCGAAGAAGCCCTGCAACTCACCAAGAATCTGCAGCCAAGCGCCAAGAACCCGATCAAGGGCCTGGATCGCCTGCGTGCCGGGCAGGCCATGCAGGAAGCCGAAGCCGCCGAGGCGCGGGGCGACCTGCAGGGCGCCTCGCGGCTGCTGGAACAGGCGCGCAAGGAAGCCCCGGAAGACCCCTGGCTGCGCCTGGCCCAGGCCCGCCTGGAGGTCCGTCAGGGCCGGCCGCGCGCCGCCCGCGACCTGGTGGACAGCCTGGTCAAGGATGGCGCCCAGCGCCCCGAGGTGCTCTATGCGAGTGCCCTGCTGTCCAACGAGCTGGGTGAATACCCGCGCGCCATGCAGACCCTGATGCGCATTCCCCAGACGCAGCGTTCGGCGGACATGAACGCCCTGGCCGCGCGCATCACCTTCAACGAACAACTGGCCGAGACCGTGGCCCTGGCCAAGCAGGGTCGCCGCGAGGAAGCGCGCAGCCTGATGCAGCGCCTGGAAGCCCGCGCCGGCCGCAATCCGGATCTGATCGGCGACCTGGCCGAGGCCTTCGCCACCGCCGGCGATCCCGAGCACGGCCTGGCCCTGCTCAAGCCGATGATCACCGGCGATACCCGTCCGGCGCCCGCCATGCAGCTGCACTACGCCAGCATCCAGCTGCAGCTGAACCAGGACCAGACCGTGGGCAACGTCCTGCGCGACCTGCAGGGCGTGGTACTCGACAGCGGCGAGAAGCAGCAGTACGACGACCTCCTCGCCCGCTACCGCATCCGTCAGGCCGATCGCCTCACCGACCAAGGCAAGCTGGCTGCCGCCTACGACACCCTGGCCCCGGCGCTCAAGGCCCGTCCCGACGACAAGGCCGCCCAGGCCGCCCTGGCGCGCATGTACCTGGCCAGCGGCGACGCCCAGAAGGCGCGCCAGCTCTATCGCGACGTGCTCAGCGACCAGCCGAAGGACGCCGAGTTCTATCTGGGCGCCGCCGAAATCGCCGCCAAGTCACAGGACAGCGTCACCGCCCGCCAGTACCTGGACCAGGCGGTCAAGCTCGGCCAGAGCGATCCCCTGGTGCTGCGCCGCGCCGCCCTGCTCTACCGCGACATCGGCATGGCCGGCACCGCGACCGGCCTGCTGGAGCAGGTGGTGCAGGTGGAGCGCAAGGATCGCGAATCCGCGGCCCGCGCCGCCGGCGCCAGCGACAACCCCTTCGCCACCCTGCCCGGGCAGACCCGCAGCGCTGACGCCCTGGCCGCCGTTCCGGCCGCCGCGGGTGGCAACGCCGGCGGCGCCGACTATGCCTGGAGCGATCCGCTGCAGGCGCAGAAGGCTGCCAACAACCCCTTCAACGACCTGTCCGTGGTACCTACCAGCAGCCTGTCGAGCAGCCTGGCCACCGAGCAGATCCTCGGCCAGCTGCAGCGCGAGCGCAGCATCCGCATCACCCAGGGTCTGAGCGTGCGCAGCTACGATCCCAGCGGCAGCTCGCGCCAGACCACCGTCAGCGCACCGCTGGAGATCTCCTTCCCCGCCGGCGACCAGCGCCTGGCCGTGCGCGTCACCCCGACGCGAATCAACGACAGCAGCAGCGACGGCAGCCAGAAGGAAAACGGCGTGGCGGCGTCCATCGCCGTGGAAGACGCCGGGCGCGGGCTCAAGGGCGATATCGGCGTCTCGCCGGTGGGCCTGAGATACAGCACCGTGGTCGGCGGCGCGACCCTGGAACGCCCGCTGAGCAGCCTCAGCGAGAACCTGCTCTATGCCCTGAGCGTGTCGCGGCGTTCGGTGACCGATTCCCTGGCGTCCTACGGCGGCATCCGCGATCCGCGCACCGGCCAGGAGTGGGGCGGCGTCACCGCCAACGGCGGCCTGGCGCGGCTGAGACACGACGATGGTCGTTACGGCTCCTACATCTACGGCGCGGCCCATCGCCTGACCGGTCACGACGTCAAGGACAACGATCGCTTCGAGATCGGCACCGGCGTCTACTACTACCTGCGCAATGGCCCGGACAGCCTGTTCACCGTGGGCCTCTCGGCCACCGCGATCGGCTACGACAACAATCAGAACCACCTGACCTACGGTCATGGCGGCTACTTCAGTCCGCAGCGCTACTTCGCCATCGGCGTACCCCTGGTGTGGGCGCAGCGGGGCGATCTCTGGGCCTACCAGGTGCAGGGCATGCTGGGCGTGCAGACCATTCGCCAGGACGCCGCGGATCGCTATCCGGACGACGCTGCCCTGCAGGCGGCCGCGGAAGCCGCCGGCGAAGGCCAATACGGCAGCAAGAGCAAGACCGGCGTGGCCTACAGCCTCTCCGCCAATGGCGAATACCGCCTCAGCGGGCAGTTCGCCCTGGGGGGCCGTCTGGGCATGGACAATTCCCAGGACGAGCGCGACGTCAACGGCAACCTCTATCTGCGCTACTTCTTCGAAGAGCAGGAAGGCCGACCGCAACTCTCGCGGCCACAGCCCTACCGCTCGCGCAACGAGGAATAAGGAAAAAGGCCCGCACCCGCGGGCCTTTTTCTTGGCCTGCAAACGTCGGCCAGTCACCCTTTCGCCTTCCGACAAACCCCGCCACAGTTATTGGTCTGGGAAATTCCCGAGCGCGATTTACAATCCCCCGGCCCCGAGGCGTTGCGTCTCGATCCGCGTCCTTGAGGCAGCCAAGGCTTTCCCCATGGGTCTGAGGACGCAACCCCAGCCCCCAGGAAGCCTTTCGATGACGGAACTGCTAGACGGCCTGACCCAGTGGATCAACCAGCACCACCAGTGGCTGGGTGTGGCCATCTTCATCATCTCCTTTCTCGAGTGCCTGGCCCTGGCCGGGCTGGTGGTACCCGGCACGGTGATCCTGTTCGCCGTGGCCGTCGCCGCCGGCAATGGCGCGCTCAATCTCTTCGACACCCTGCTGCTGGGCTTTCTTGGCGGCATTCTCGGCGACGCGGTGTCATATTTCATCGGTCGGCGCTTCCATGAAGGCATCCGCCGCCTGCCCGGACTGCGCACCCACCCGGAATGGATCGGCTCGGCCGAGGGCTTCATCCACAGATACGGCATAGCCAGTCTGCTGGTGGGTCGCTTCATCGGTCCGCTGCGCCCGCTGCTGCCGCTGATCGCCGGCATGCTCGACATGCCCCTGGTCAAATTCGTTAGCGTCAGCCTGGTGGCCGCGGCCGGCTGGTCCATCGCCTACCTCGGCCCGGGCTGGGTGACCGGCGCGGCCTTCCGCCTGCCGCTGCCGGAGGGCTTCTGGCAACAGGCCGGCATCGTCTTCGGTGGCGCGGCGGTGCTGCTGACGGTGGTGGCCCATGGCGCCTGGCGCGAGCGCGCCGGCACCACGCTGATCAGCGGCGCCCTCTGCCTGGCCGGGCTGCTGGCGCTGCTGTTCGGCTGGCACCACCTGCGCGCCTTCGACGAAGGCCTGATGGCCCTGGTCCAGGAGCATCGCGAAGGCTGGCTCAACCTGGTCGCCGTGGTCATCACCCGCATGGGCGATTTCCGCACCCAGCTGATCCTCGCCGCCGTGCTGATCCTGGTGCTGGCGGCCTATCGCCAGTGGCGCCCGCTGCTGTTCGCCCTGGGCACCACCCTGGGGACCGCCCTGGCCAACGGCCAGTTGAAGAATCTGCTGGCCCGCGCCCGCCCCGACGTGCTCGCCGAGCCGCTGACCACCTACAGCCTGCCCAGCGGTCACAGCTCGGCCTCCTTCGCCTTCTTCCTGACCCTGGGCATCCTCGTCGGGCGCCGCTACGGTCCGCGCGGGCGCCTCGCCTGGCTGGTGATCGCCGCCCTGCCAGCGGTACTCATCGCCCTCAGCCGCGTCTATCTGGGCGTGCACTGGCCCACCGACATCCTCGCCGGTGCCCTGCTCGCCGGGGGGTTCTGCGGCCTGAGCCTGGCACTGCTGCAGAAGACCGGCGGCAATCGCCTGGAGCCGATTCCGACGCGGACCTGGTGGGTGCTGCTGCCACTGGTGGTGCTCGTGCTGGCCTTCGCCGTCGGCTGGGCCCTGCCAGAGGCCATCGAGCGCTATGCGCCCCGGCTATAAGGGCCCGCCAACCAAAAAATCCGCTCAGGGTCCTGCAGTTCCGCTGCTCTTGTGGTCTGAACGCCTGGAATTGCACAAGTGGCCGGGGGAGGCACAATAGATGGCAGCGCAGATTGCCGACTGGAACGAACTGGACTTTCTCGCCGGCGGCGGCGAGATGGGTGCCCGACTGCGCACCCACGACTGGTCGGATTCGCCCCTGGGTCCGCCGTCGCAGTGGCCGCAATCACTGCGCTCGGCATTGAGCATCTGCCTGAACTCCAGCTTTCCTACCGCCATCTACTGGGGCCCCGACCTGCTGCTGCTCTACAACGATGCCTGGGCACCGATTCCCGCGGAACGGCATCCCTGGGCCTTGGGATGTCCCGCCCAGGAAGTCTGGCAGGACATCTGGCCGGTGGTCGGACCGCAGTTCGGGCAGGTCCTGAGCAGCGGCCAGGGCTTTTCGGTCTTCGACCAGTTGCTGCCGATGGTGCGCCAGGGCGTGGTCAGCGAGACCTACTGGAACTACAGCTTCACGCCCATCCGCGGTGAAGGCGGCGAGATCGCCGGGATCTTCAACCAGGGCCACGAGACCACCCAGCGCATCCTCGACGAGCGGCGGCGCGCCGCCGAGGCCGCACGCCAGCGGCGGATGTTCGAGCAGGCGCCCGGCTTCGTCGCCATCGTACGGGGGCCGGACCACGTCTTCGACTTCATCAATGTCGCCTACAGCCGCTTGTTCGATGGCCGGCCCCGCGAAGGCCTCACGGTGCGCGAAGTCTTTCCCGAATTGCAGAGCCAGGGCTACTTCGAGTGGCTCGAACAGGTCTATCGCAGCGGTCGCCGCTTCGTCGCCGAGCACCAGCCGCTGCGCCTGGAGACCGCGGGCGAACCGGTCCGCACCCTGTACCTGGATTTCATCTACGAACCCCTGACCGATGAAACCGGCCAGGTGATCGGCATCTTCTGCCAGGGGCAGGACGTCACCGAGGCCCATCTGGCCCGGGCTGCCCTGGAGGCCAGCGAACGACGCTTTCGCACCGCCCTGGAGATCGAGACGGTGGGCGCCCTCTGCTTCGATGCCGAGGGGCGGCTGATCGATGCCAATGACGCCTTCCTGCGCATGAGCGGCCATGACCGCGAGGATCTGGCCGCCGGGCGCATCGCCTGGCCGGCCCCGAGACTGCCACGCGCCGACGCTCAGGTGCCGCCCGAGGAGCGTTGCTATCGACGCCGCGACGACTCGACCGGCTGGGCCCTGGTGGCCGCCAAGCGCCTGCCCGATGGCAGCGCCTTCGAATTCCTGGTCGACATCAGCGACCGCAAGCAGGCCGAAGCCGAGTTGCGCGAGGAAACCCGCACCCTGGAAGCCCTCAAGCGCATCGATACGGAACTGGCCAGCGAGCTGGATCTGGTACATCTGGTGCAGACCGTGACCGATGCCGGGGTGGAGTTGACGGGCGCCCGCTTCGGCGCCTATTTCAGTCATCAGGTCACCGACGCTGGCGGCGGCCTGCGGCTCTTCACCCTATCCGGTGCCGAGCGCGACGCTTTCGAGCGCCTCGGCGAGCCCGGCGCCACGGCCATGTTCGCCCCCACCCTGGAGAACGCGGGCGTGGTAAAAGCCGACGACGTGGCTACCGATCCGCGCTATGGCCAGTCCGCACCGCACCAGGGCCTGCCGCCCGGACACCTGCCGGTGCGCAGCTATCTGGCCGTCTCCGTGGTGGCCCGTGACGGGACGGTGCTGGGTGGGCTTTTCTTCGGCCATCCCGAACCCGGGCGTTTCAGCCTTCGCCACGAACGGCTGATGGCGGCCCTGGCCGCTCGCGCGGCCATCGCCATCGAGCAGGCCCAGTTGTTCCAGGCGGTGCGTACCGCCAACGAGACCCTCGAACAGCGGGTGATCGAGCGCACCGTCGAACTGACCCAGGCGCAGCAGGCGCTGCATCAGGCGCAGAAGATGGAAGCCATCGGCCAGTTGACCGGCGGCATCGCCCATGATTTCAACAACCTGCTGGCCGGCATCATCGGCAGCCTGGAGTTGATCGAGCGGCGCCTGCAGCAGAGCCGTACAGACCAGCTCGACCGGCTGCTCGGGGGCGCCCAGGCCTACGCCGCACGCGCCGCCTCCCTGACCCAGCGGCTGCTGGCCTTTTCCCGGCGGCAGACGCTGGAACCCAAGCCCACCGACGTCAACGAGCTGATGCTGGCCATGGAAGAACTGATCCGCCGCAGCGTCGGCCCGGCGATCGAGGTCCGGGCCGAGCCGGCGGAGCCACTCTGGCCGACGGTGATCGATGCGGTGCAACTGGAAAGCGCCCTGCTCAACCTGGCGATCAATGCCCGGGATGCCATGCCCCAGGGGGGGCAGCTGCGGTTGTCCACGGCCAATCTGCCCGAGGACGCACCCGGGCGACCGGACGACCTGCCTGCCGGAGACTATGTGCGGGTCAAGGTAAGCGATACCGGTAGCGGCATCGCGCCGGAGATCCTGGAGCGGATCTTCGATCCCTTCTTCACCACCAAGCCGCCGGGCCAGGGCACCGGATTGGGCCTGTCGATGGTGCATGGCTTCGTGCACCAGTCGGGCGGTCAGATCCAGGTCGACACCACGCCTGGCGTGGGTACCTGCATCTCGCTCTATCTGCCTCGGGCACCGGAGGACGCCGCCCGCACGTCCTGAGCGACGCCTGACGGCGCCGCCCGGCCGACCTCAGAGGCCGGCGCCATGGGGCGTGGTGCCGCCCTTCATCTGCGACTGCAGGTAGTTCTGCAGACCGATCTTGTCGATCAGGCCCAGCTGCTGCTCCAGCCAGTAGGCGTGGTCTTCCTCGGTGTCTTCCAGCTGCACCACCAGGATCTCGCGGGTCACGAAGTCCTTGTGCTGGTTGCACAGGGCCACGCCCTGGGCCAGGGCTTCCCGCACCTCGTACTCCAGCGCCAGGTCGGCGCGCAGCATCTCCGGCACGGTCTGGCCGACGGTGATGGCGTTGGGACGCATGTCCGGCGTGCCTTCGAGGAACAGGATGCGACGCAGCAGCGCATCGGCGTGCTGGGTTTCCTCTTCCATCTCATGGCCGATCCGCTCGTACAGGCGCATCAGGCCCCAGTCCTCGTACATCCGCGAATGGATGAAGTACTGGTCGCGCGCCGCCAGCTCGCCGCGCAGCAGCTGGTTGAGGTAGTTGATGACGTCCGGATGGCCTTGCATGAAAAGAGTCCTGTGCTGTTCAGTGCCCAGTTTAGCGCGCTGGCGCCCAGAGGACGCCGTTCATCGCCCGACCACTGGGGCCGTTCGTCTCATCGCAGCGCTAATCGTTCTGCTTCACGATCAGCTTAGCCAAGGCGGCGGCGGTTCCTCGCGCACGCTGGGTTCGTCCTGCTCGCGCCGCGCGGCCTGCCGTCGCTCCTCGTCACGCCGCGCCGCCTCGATCTCGCGCATCACCGCATGGACATCGGCCTGGTCTTCACGCTCGGCGAATTCGCCGGTCAGACGGGTATTGGCGAACAACTCGCCCTTCTCGAACAGCGCCCACATCTCCGGCG
Source organism: Pseudomonas sp. SHLD1 (assembly GCF_028640935.1). NCBI lineage: Bacteria > Pseudomonadati > Pseudomonadota > Gammaproteobacteria > Pseudomonadales > Pseudomonadaceae > Pseudomonas > Pseudomonas sp. SHLD1. Next base: position 118,484 of record NZ_JAQZAD010000035.1, on the reverse strand, counting down.
CATAGCGGGTCGTGCGCAACTCAGGCGCGAAGCGGCCAAAGTAGAGCGCCATGTTCTCCACATCCCGCGCCAGCAGGCGGAAGGCATGGTTGTTGCCGGCCGCATCCACTGCCTGGGGCAGGTCGATGATGACCGGGCCGTCTTCGGCCAGCAGCACGTTGAATTCGGAAAGGTCGCCATGGACCAGTCCGGCGCAGAGCATGCGCACGATCTGGCCGATCATCAGTTCGTGATAGCGCAGGGCTTCCTCGGCAGTGAGCGTCACGTCGTTGAGCCGCGGCGCGGCCTCGCCATTGCCGTCGGTGACCAGGTCCATCAGCAGCACGCCGTCGAGGAAGTCGTGGGGCTTGGGTACCCGTACCCCGGCGTCGGCCAGGCGATAGAGCGCCGTCACCTCGGCGTTCTGCCAGTTGTCCTCGCGCTCGCGCCGACCGAACTTGGAGCCCTTGGCCATGGCGCGGTTTTCCCGACTGCCACGCACCTTGCGCCCCTCCTGGTACTCGGCGGCCTGGCGGAAGCTGCGCTTGTCGGCCTCCTTGTAGACCTTGGCGCAGCGTACCTGGCTGCCGCAGCGCACCACGTAGACCGCCGCTTCCTTGCCACTCATCAGGGGCCGTATCACCTCATCGACCAAGCCGTCCTCGATCAGCGGCTCGATGCGTTTGGGAGTTTTCATCGCCGGTTCCAGCTCCTTCTTGTCGGTCGTCACAGCGGACGTGTGACGCAAGTTTCAAGCCAGACGCCGAGAAAGGGAAGTCGGCGTCGTCCTTGAGCGTGCGACTCATCGAAGCGGACAAGATTCCTCGGCCGTGACCGACTGCGTGCTCAACCCCCGAAGAAGGCCAGGAAACGCCGCCACTCGGCCTGGGCGACGGCCAGTTCCACCGGGGCGAAACGCACCTCGTGATGAGCCGGGCACTGGGCCAGGCGCGCCAGGTCCAGCGGATGGATGAAGCCCAGCAGCGGATAGCCGCCCATGGTCTGGCGATCCGCCATGAGCACGATGGGCTGCCCGTCGGGCGGCACCTGGATGGCCCCGGTCACCACCCCCAGCGACCACTGGCGACGGGGGGGCGCCAGGGGCACCTCCCCGGCCAGGCGGATGCCCATGCGATCGGATTGCGGACTGATTCGCCAGGGTTGCGTGAAGAACGCCTGCTGCTGCGCCAGTCCGAAGGCCTCGGCGTCGCCGCCAAGGATCACCCTCAGCGTCGGCACCTCGCGATAGTCCGGCACGAAGCGCGCAGCCGGTCCGCAGCCGTGGGCATGCAGCTCGGCCACCGTCGCGCAATCCAGCCGCTGCCCGGTTGCCAGGGGCGCGCCCCTGCCCTCCAGCCCGCCCAGGCCTTCGCGTCGATTGCTGGCCACGCTACCCAGGGTCGCCGCCGCCTGGAAACCGCCACCGGCAGCGGCCAGGTACGCGCGCTGCCCGGCCTGGGCGAAGCCCAGGCGCAGTCGCATGCCGGCCTGTACCGGAAAGCACGACCAGGCCGGCAGCGGCTCGCCATCCAGGCGGGCGTCCAGCGGCGCGCCGGTCAGCGCCAGCCAGGTAGCGGTCTCCATCTCGAATTCGGCGCCGCCCAGGGCGATCTCCAGCAGCGGCGCCGTTACCGGATTGCCCACCAGGCGATTGGCCCAGCGCGCGGCATGGCCGTCCATGGGCCCCGAGGGGGCCACGCCCAGGTGTTGCCAGCCCTGGCGCCCCAGGTCCTGCAACAGGGTCAGGGGACCGGACTTGATGACCTTGAGACCGCTCATGACTGACCTCCCCGGGCACGAAAGGCCGCTGCGTCGACGGGCACGAAGCGCACTCGATCACCGGGTGCCAGCAGGCACGGCGGCTCGGCCTGGGCGTCGAAGACCGTCCACAGGCAGCGGCCGATGAGATTCCAGCCGCCCGGCGAGGCCTGCGGATAGACCGCGGTCTGGCGCTCGGCGATGGCCAGGCTGCCGGCGGGCACGCTGGTGCGCGGCGTGCTGCGCCGGGGCAGCGCCAGGCGCTCGTCCAGCTCGCCGAGAAAGGCGAAGCCCGGCATGAAGCCGACGGCGCCCACCTGATAGTCACGCCCACAGTGCCGGGCAATGACCTCGGCCTCGCTCAGGCCACAGCGCTCGGCCACCTCGGCGAGGTCCGGGCCGGCATAGAGCGTCGGGACCTCGTGCAGACGCCCGCCCTCGCCCGCTGGCGCGGCGCCCGGCCAGTCGGCCAGCAGGGGGTCGAGTCCGGCCTGCAGCTCGGCCAGGGTCAGTCGCAGGGGATCGTAGTGCACCAGCAGGCTGGTCCAGCCCGCCACCAGATCGGTCACCGCCGGGCCGAGGCGCTGGCGAATCCGCTCGCCCAGGCGGGCGATGCGCGGGGGCAGCTCGGCGTCGGGATGCTCGGCCAGCTCGAGCAGCAGCGCCGCGACGCCGAAGGGTTTGCAGACGATCATAGGGCGTCCAGTGCCGCGCGCAGCCGGCGCAACACTGCCAGGGATTCGGCATTGTCGCCATGCACGCAGAGGCTGTCGGCGCGCAGGCGCATGGGCTGGCCATCGAAGCCGGGGAAGTCTTCGCCCCGGGCGATGGCGACGGCCTGGGCGAGGATGCGTTCGGCATCGTGATGGACGGCACCGGCCTGGCCACGCGGGGCCAGGGAGCCATCGGCCAGATAGGCGCGATCGGCGAAGGCTTCCAGCAGCAGCGGTACTCCGGCGGCCTCGGCCAGCCGGCGCTCGCGGTCGTTGTCGGCCTTGGCCAGCACCATCAGCGGCAGCCCCTGGCGATAACGGGCGCAGGCGGTGAGCGCGGCGGTCAGCAGGGCATCGTCCTTGACCAGGGCGTTGTAGAGGGCGCCATGGGGCTTCACGTACTCGACGCGCACGCCGGCGGCGCGGCAGAAGGCGTCCAGGGCGCCGATCTGGTAGAGGATCATGGCTTCCACCTCGGCCGGGGTGCAGGCCATGGGCCGCCGACCGAAGCCCACCAGATCGGGATAGGCCGGATGGGCGCCGATCTGCACACCATTGGCCACCGCCAGGGTCACGGCGCGTTGCATGGTCAGGGGATCGGCGGCATGGAAGCCGCAGGCCAGATTGGCCTGGTCGACCAGGGGGATGGCATGGGCATCGTCGCCCATGGACCAGGCACCGTAGCTTTCACCGGAATCGCAATTGAGCAGCAGGCGAGCGGGCATGACAGGATCCTCTGAGGAAGTAGCTCGAGTGTCGGAAAGCCGGGGCGCCGCTGTCCAACAAAAGATTCCGGGCGCTGGCGATAAGAAGGCGTTGAAACACCCGGGCTAGACCAGCACCGGCAAGGCGCGCTCCGGGCCCAGCCGCGTACACCAGTCGACCACCACCGTCTGGCTCAGGGCCACCACCGCCTCGCTCAGCGCTAGGCCGGCACCGCCATGCCAGCTGGCCTGGACGTCGAAGGGCGGCGGCCCGGCCAGCGGCAAAGGCATCAGGCTGCCACGGGCCACTTCCTCGATCACCAGGGCCGGCGGCAGGGCGCCGATGCCGAAGCCCTCGCCCATCAGCTTGATGATCGCCGCCACCGAGTTGATGCAGCAGACCCGCGGCTCGGCGATGCCCTCGCGCTGCAGGAGGCCGAGGATGTCCTGGTGCGGTCGCGAATGGCGGGAAAAGGTGATCAGGCGCTCGCCAGCCAGCTCGGCCAGATTGGCGTAGGGGCGCGCCAGATGGCTGTCGCTGGCCACCAGCCAGCGCACCGGATAGCTGGCCAGGTGCAGGTTGCGGATGCCCTCGGCGCGCAGGAGATCGGTCTGGAAGATGAGGTCGAGCTGCCCCCGCGCCAGTTGCTCGGCCAGATTCAGCGCCGTGTCCGCGGTCAGTTCCAGCTCGATGGCCGGATAGGTCTGGGTGACCGCGGCGATCAGCTGGTCCAGCCAGCTGTGGATCACCGTATCCATCACGCCGATGCGCAGGCGACCCTCCAGGGTCTGGCCATGGCCCAGGGCCTCGTGCAGCTCGCGCTGGGTGGCCAGCATCCGCTCGGCGTAGCCCAGTACCCGATGACCCTCGGCGGTCAGGCTCACGCCGCGGGAATCGCGCAGGAACAGTTGCACGCCCAGCTCGCTCTCCAGCACGGCGATGCGACTGGAGATGGCGGCCTGGGTGGTGGACAGCTTTTCCGCCGTCAGGCGGAAACTGCCCAGGCGGGCGACCCAGACGAAGGTATCGAGAAAGCGCAGATTCATGGGGACCTCGACAAGGCTATCCCGCCACTTTACCCCCACCAGCCGCCTTGTCTGCCCCGCTTTTCCCTATCGGCGGCGAACAGTTTTATTTGCTGGACGCCACCTCCACCGGCGGCGAAAGATGCCAGCCGGCGTTATGCCACATGACGCCCGACAACAATAACGAGCCGTGCCGCGGGCACTGCCTGGATCAGCCGAAGCCGCCCACGGCTTCCTACCGTCCGCCGCACCGTCTGCCCGGAGCGCGGTGGACCCGCTGGAGACATCCACCTATGCAAACCACCGTCAACCTCTGGCCGCTGCTGGGCGTGCTGGTCATCGTGGTCGGCTTCGTGCTGAGGTTCAATCCGCTGCTGGTGGTCGCCCTGGCCGCCGTGGCCACCGGGATCGCCGCCCAGTTCAGCCCCGAGGCGCTGCTCGCCGCCATCGGCACCGGCTTCATCAAGGCGCGCGCCCTGCCGCTGATCATCCTGCTGCCGCTGGCGGTGATCGGCCTACTCGAACGCCACGGCCTGCGCCTGCATGCGCAGAACTGGATCGCGCGCTTTCGCAACGCCACCGTCGGCCGCCTGCTGATCTTCTATCTCTTCGTCCGCGAGACCACCGCCGCCCTGGGGCTGACCAGCCTCGGCGGCCATCCGCAGATGGTGCGACCGCTGCTGGCGCCCATGGCCGAAGGCACCGCCGAAAAGATACATGGCCGCCTGCCCGAGGCCCTGCGTCAGCGGTTGCTGGCCTTTTGCGCCGCCACCGACAATGTCGGGCTGTTCTTTGGCGAGGACATCTTCGTCGCCTTTGGCGCCATCGCCCTGATGCACACCTTCCTGCTCGGCGCCGGACTCGATGTCGAACCGCTGCACATCGCGCTCTGGGGCATTCCCACGGCCCTTTGCGCCTTCCTCATCCATGCCCTGCGCCTGCACCGCTTCGATCGCCAGCTCTACCGCGAGCTGACCGCGCGCAAGGAGGTGCAGCCATGATCCTGTCGATCCAGTACCTGTTCTGGCTGGCCGGCGCCATCCTGGCGCTGACCGCGGTCATGACCCTGGCCGATCGTCACCACCCCAAGCGCTGGACCAGCGGCCTGTTCTGGGGCCTGTTCAGCCTGGTCTTCCTGATCGGCGATCGACTGCCGCCGGCCTGGGTGGGCGCCGGGGTGCTGCTGATGGCGGTGCTGGCCGGCTGCGGTGCGGTGGGCAGCGGTCATCACGTGACTCGCCCGGAGCGCGAGACCCGCGCCAGCGCCGGCCGCCTGGGCAATCGCCTGTTCATTCCGGCGCTGGCCATTCCGGTGGTGACGGTGATCGGCAGCGTGCTGCTCAAGGACGTGCAGATCGCCGGCCTGCCGTTGCTCGACCCGAAGAATGTCACCTTCGTCTCCCTCGGCCTGGGCGCCCTGGTGGCCCTGGCGCTGGCCTGCTGGCTGACCCGCGACACCCCGATCCAGGCGATGCGCGAATCGCGCCGCCTGACCGATGCCCTGGGCTGGTCGCTGGTGCTGCCCCAGGCGCTGGCCATGCTCGGCCTGGTCTTCACCGACGCCGGCGTCGGCAAGGCGGTGGCGCACCTGGCCACTGCCTACGTGGCCCTCGACCTGCGCCTGGTGGCGGTGGTGGTCTATGTGGTGGGCATGGCCGCCTTCACCGTCATCATGGGCAACGGCTTCGCCGCTTTCCCGGTGATGACCGGCGGCATCGGCGTACCGGTGCTGGTGGGCGTCTACCACGCCGATCCGGCGGTGATGGCCGCCATCGGCATGTTCTCCGGCTATTGCGGCACCCTGATGACGCCCATGGCGGCCAACTTCAACATCGTGCCCGCGGCCCTGCTGGAACTGGACGACAAGAACGCCGTGATCAAGGCCCAGGTCCCCACCGCCCTGGCGGTGCTGGCCTGTAACGTGGTGCTGCTCTATCTGCTGATGTGAGGTATCTCATGACCCTGCTGCTCACCGGTTTCGCGCCCTTTGGCGGCGAGGCCCTCAACCCTTCCTGGGAGGCCGTGCGCCGGCTGGATGGAGAGCGCCTTGGCGACCTGCCCGTGGTCGCGGCGCAACTGCCGACCGAATTCGGCAAGGCGCTCGAGGCGCTGGATGAGCTGCTCGACCGCCATCGCCCGACCCTGGTGGTGGCGGTCGGCCAGGCCGGCGGGCGGGCCGAGCTGTCGCTGGAGCGCATCGCCATCAACGTCGACGACGCCCGCATCCCCGACAATGCCGGACGCCAGCCGATCGACGAGCCGGTGGTGGCCGGCGGCCCCGCGGCCTACTTCAGCACCCTGCCGATCAAGGCCATGACCCGGGTCCTGCGCGACGCCGGCATCCCCGCGGCGGTGTCCCAGACCGCCGGTACCTTCGTCTGCAACCACGTCTTCTACGGCCTGCAGCATCGTCTGCAGGACACCGGGGTACGCGGCGGCTTCATCCATATCCCCTATCTGCCGGCCCAGGCCGCACACCAGCCCGGGGCGCCGTCCATGGCCCTGGAGACCCTGGTCGCCGGCCTGCGCCTGGCGCTGACCTGCGCGGCGACCACCCAGGCGGACCTCCGCGAAGGCGGCGGCCAACTGGACTGACGCCCGCAGGAGCTGCGGCGGAGGACCACCCGGGCCGGCTGTCCTACAATGCGTCCTCCGCCGCCGCTGCGATTAGCTCATGTCCACCCTGCTTGCCGACTGGCGTCATCCCCTGCTGCACCGTCGCGTCTGGGCCCTGGCCGCGCCGATGATCCTGTCCAATCTCAGCGTGCCGCTGGTGACCCTGGTCGACAGCGCCATCGCCGGCCATCTGCCCGAAGCCCGTCAGCTCGCCACGGTGGCCATGGGCGGCGCCTTCTACACCGCCCTGCTCGGCATCCTCGGCTTCCTGCGCATGGGCACCACCGGTTTCGCCGCCCAGGCCAGCGGGCGGCGCGACGGCGCCGCCCTGCGCCAGATCCTCCTGCAGGCCGGCCTGCTCGGACTGGGCCTGTCGGTGCTCCTGCTGCTGGCCGCCAGCCTGGCACTGGAACCGCTGCTCGCCTGGCTTGGCCTGGATCCCGCCTTCGCCGACCTGGCCGCGCGCTTCCTGCACCTGCGCCTGCTCGGCCTGCCCGCGGCGCTGCTCAGCTACGCGGTGATCGGCTGGCTGCTCGGCACCCAGGATGCGCGCACGCCGCTGGTGCTGCTGCTCACCACCAATGTCCTGAACCTGCTGCTGGTGACCGGCTTCGTGCTGGGCCTCGGCGCCAGGGTGCAGGGCATCGCCCTGGCGTCGGTCCTGGCGGAATGGAGCGGCATGCTGCTCGGCCTCTGGCTGGTGCTGCGCCGTCTGCGGCTGTGGCCCGGCCGGATCGACCATCCGGCACTGCGCCGCCTCGCCAGCTGGCGGCCGCTGCTGGCGGTCAATCGCGACATCTTCATCCGCTCCCTGGCGCTGCAGGCGGTGTTCCTGCTGTTCGCCGCCCAGGGCGCCCAGCTGGGCGAGACCACAGTGGCGGTCAACGCCCTGCTGCTCAATGGCCTGCTGGTCACCGCCTTCGCCCTCGACGGCCTCGCCCATGCGGTGGAGGCCCTGGCCGGCCATGCCCTCGGCGCCCGCGAGGGCGCCACCCTGCGCCGGGTGCTGGTGATCGCCGGTGGCTGGTCGCTGCTGGCCAGTCTCGGCTTCGCCGTGGCCTTCGCGCTGGGCGGCGATCTGTTCGTCGCCCTGCAGAGCGACATCGCCGCGGTGCGCCAGGCAGCCCACGCCTACCTGCCCTATCTGGCCGTGCTGCCGCTGATCGCCATGGTCAGCTACCTGCTGGACGGCCTCTTCATCGGCGCCACCCGCGCCCGGGAGATGCGCAACTCGATGCTGCTGGCCCTGCTGCTGGCGCTGCCGCTCGGCGGCTTGCTGCGCGGCCTCGGCAATCACGGCCTGTGGCTGGCCTTTCTCGCCTTCATGGCGCTGCGCGGGCTGATCTCCGCGCTGCTCGCCTGGCGCCTGGCCCGCCGCGAAGGCTGGCTCAGCGATGGCGGCAGTGGCTGAGGTTGCGGAACCGCCGGGGCGGCGCTCCCCTCAAAGTCGGACATCCCCTGCCGAGAGCGCTGCCATGAGCGAAGACACCCGCGATCAGGAACCCCTGGACACCCCCGCCGACGGCGACGACGTCCCCGAGCACCAGAAGCCGGAAAACCTGGAAAAGCTCAAGGATTACGGCAAGGACCAGATTCCACCCGGCATCGCCTGACGCCAATCCTGAACCCCTCGACAAAAGCCGTCGACAGCGGTGGCAAAGCCCCGGCGGAGCTCTTAGCATCCGTCGGGTTGAGTGGGCCCCAGGGCCTTCGTGAAGGGAATCCAGATCACCATGACCGTCAGGTCCTACCTGTCGCCTTTCCTTGCGCCCCTGTTGGCGCTGCTGGTGCTCGTCCCCGCGCCGGCCCGGGCCGTGGACGGCTACGCCGGCATCGCCTTCGGTACCGACCAGAAAGCCTTTCTGGCGAAAAAGCTCTGCACCTTCCAGCCGCGCAAGATCGACGTGGTCGGCGTCGACTATTTCGAGTGCACCGACCTCGGCTTCGCCGGTGAAAAGGTCGAGGCCGGCGCCTTCTTCATCGATGGCCGCTTCCTGCGCCTGTCCATCGTCACGCCCCTGGCGCAGTCCTTTCTGATTGCCGAAGGCCTCACCCAGAAGTACGGCAAACCCTCCTCCCAGTCGTCGGCCGCGGCCTTCGAGCGCCTGACCCAGGACGACAATGCCCAGGCCTATCTGGCCTTCGATCACGACACCGTCGTCTACAAGTTCAGCGCCCAGGCGGCGCGCAAGAAGCAGGTCCTGCTGATCTATACCTCGCCGCGCTACGAGCCCCTGCTCAAGGAGAAGCAGCTGCAGTTCGTCAAAGACTCTCTCTAAACATCCGGTTACAGCTCGTCGGACAATTGCCCTTCGGGCGGCCAAAGTGTCGTCCCGGTCACGCATCGCCGGAAACAGGCCATGAACAATGGCAGATAGCCACGGTCAGAACGCGGGCAAGGAGCCCCTTCCTGTAACCGGCTACTTACGGACGTCGTTCCTTCGGGAGTCCTACCATGACCGAACCTGTCGCAACGCGCGCCCTGGCGTCGCAGCGTCCCTGCTTTCGTTTGCCCCAGTGCTTTGGCCTCAGCTGCACAGGTTCTCTTTTGAAAAGGATCATTCAATGAACACTCGCAATCTCTGGGTCGACTATGCCAAGGCCATTGGCATCGTGCTGGTCGTCTATGGCCACGTCGTCCGCGGCCTGCTCAACGCCGGCATCCTGCAGGACGCCGAATTCCACGGCCTGGTGGACAGCGTCATCTACAGCTTCCACATGCCGCTGTTCTTCTTCCTGTCCGGCCTGTTCTTCTACAACTCCTTCGTCAAGCGCGGCACCGGCGGCCTGCTGGTGAACAAGATCGACACCATCGTCTATCCCTTCCTGGTGTGGTCGCTGCTGCAGGGTTCGGTCGAGGCGCTGATGTCGCGCTACACCAATGGCGGTGTCAGCTTCAGCGAAGTCCTGATGGTCTGGGAGCCGCGCCAGCAGTTCTGGTTCCTCTATGCGCTGTTCCTGGTGTTCTGCCTGGCCATGCTTGCCTATCGCTGGGCCAAGCCGATGGCGTTCTTTGCCGTGTTCGCCTTTGGCGCCCTGGTCTATCTGTTCCAGAACGCCGGCCCGGAAGACTTCTTCTTCACCTTCACCGCGCAGAACTTCGTCTTCTTCGCCTTCGGCGTCTGGTTCAACAACTTCAAGCAGGCCATCGAGGAACAGGCCGGCCGCGTGATGCTGGGTTCGGGTCTGCTGTTCGTGGTGCTCGAATACTGGTTCCACGGCCTGCTGGGCCTGGTCTACACCGATCGCGGCCTGGCCACCCTGGTTCTGGCGCTGAACGGCATCATCTTCGTCAGCGCCACCTGCATGGTGCTGGCGCAGCGGCCGCTGCAATGGGTGCTGACCCTGGGCGCGCTGTCCATGCCGATCTATGTGATGCACGTGCTGAGCGGCAGTGGCGCACGCATCATCCTGAGCAAGGGCCTGCACATCAACGACGGGCTGCTGCACATCATCGCCGGTTGCGCCTTCGGCATCCTGGTGCCGGTGGCCATCGCCAAGCTGCTGGAAGCCCGCGGCATCAACGGTCTGTTCGAGGCGCCGGCGTGGATCTCCGCCCGGCGGTGGCTTCGGCCCAAAGCAGAAACCCCCCGCCCCGCCATCTGAGTGACGGCGCCGGCCAGGGCGCCCCGCGCGCCCGGCCGGAGCAGGTGACCTCACCGGTCACCGCGCAAGGCCCAACAAAAAACCCGCTACCAGTTGCCTGGTAGCGGGTTTTTCATTGGCTGAAGCCCTGGGGCTTCAGCCGCTGGCGCGGATCACTGGCTGGCCAGCACCTGGCCGTTCTTCACTTCCAGTTGCTTGCCCGGCTCGTGGTCCATGCGGACCTGGCCGATCTTGCCATCCAGCAGGTACTTGACGTCATAGCCGACCACCTGGTCTTTGCTGTCATTGACCGTGCTGCAGCGGGTCTGGCTGGTGGTGTAGGTGTCGCGGTTCTGCATGTATTCCTGACCCTTGTTGCCGGCGTAGCCACCGCCGACGGCACCGGCGATGGTCGCCAGGGTCTTGCCGCTGCCATTGCCGACCTGGTTGCCCAGCAGACCGCCGACGACCGCGCCTACGGCGGTCCCGGCGATCTGGTGCTGGTCCTGAACCGGCCGCCGATGCGTCACCGCGACCTCCTTGCAGACCTCGCGCGGGGTCTTGACCGTTTCCTTGACCGGCTGGACGGCGACGACCTCGGCGTACTGAGGCCCGCGGTCGACGAAACTGTACGCCACGGCGCCACCTGCGGTGGCGACGATGGCTCCCAGAACCGTACCTACGAGCATCGATTTGTTCACTACAACCTCCTGACTACTCTGTCATAGCGGGCACCTGGCCCTTTGCCATGCCTGGGACATCAGGGACGCTCGTCGAGTTCCTTGGCTTGCGGGGGAATCAGATCCTCGCTCTTCAGGTCCAGCCAGATCAGCACCACGTTGGCGATGTAGATCGACGAGTAGGTACCGGCCAGCACACCGATGAACAGCGCCAGCGAGAAGCCGAACAGGTTGTCGCCGCCAAAGAACAGCAGCGCCGCCACGGCCAGCAGGGTGGAGATCGAGGTCGCCAGGGTGCGCAGCAGGGTCTGGGTGGTCGAGACGTTGATGTTCTCGATCAGACTGGCCTTGCGCAGTACCCGGAAGTTCTCCCGCACCCGGTCGAACACCACGATGGTGTCGTTGAGCGAGTAGCCGATGATGGCCAGGACCGCCGCCAGCACCGTCAGGTCGAAGGTGATCTGGAAGAACGACAGCAGACCCAGGGTCACCACCACGTCGTGCACCAGGGAAATGATGGCGCCCACGGCGAACTTCCACTGGAAGCGGAAGGCAACATAGAGCAGCACGCCTCCCAGGGCCAGCAGCATGCCCAGGCCGCCCTGGTCACGCAGTTCCTCGCCCACCTGCGGACCGACGAATTCGGTACGGGTCAGGGAGAAGCGCTCGGTGCTCGCTTTCTGCAGCGCGCCGGTCACCTGCTGGCCCAGCTGCGGGTTGTCACCCGGCATCCGTACCAGCACATCGGTGGTGGCGCCGAAACTCTGTACCACGGCTTCTCCGAAGCCGGCGCCCTGCAATTCCTGACGGATCTTGCCAAGGTCGGCCGGCTGCTCGTAGCGCAGCTCGATCAGGGTACCGCCGGTGAAATCCAGGCCGAAGTTCAGCCCCTTGTAGAACCAGCTGAACAACGCCAGAACGGTCAGGAGCGCGGTGATGGCGAACGCGATATTGCGTACGCCCATGAAGTTGATGGTCTTTTTCATCGCCGCGTCCTCAAATCCACAGCTTCTTGACGTTCCGGCCGCCATAAATCAGGTTGACCATGGCACGGGTCACGAAGATGGCGGTGAACAGGGAGGTGAAGATACCCAGCGACATGGTCACGGCGAAGCCCTTGACCGGCCCGGTGCCCATGGCGAACAGGATGGCGCCCACCAGCAGGGTCGTCAGGTTGGAGTCCAGGATCGCCGTGAAGGCGCGACTGAAGCCCTCATGGATGGCGCGCTGGATCGGCATGCCGTTGGCGATCTCTTCGCGGATCCGCGAGAAGATCAGTACGTTGGCGTCCACCGCCTGGCCCATGGTCAGGACGATACCGGCGATACCGGGCAGGGTCAGGGTGGCATGCAGGATGGACATCAGGGCCATCAGCAAGACCATGTTGAAGCCCAGCGCGATGGTCGCCAGCAGCCCGAAGAAGCGGTAGATGGCGATCAGGAACAGCGAGACGAAGACCATGCCCCACAGCGAGGCATCGATGCCCTTCTCGATGTTGTCGGCGCCCAGGCTCGGACCGAGGGTGCGTTCCTCGGCGAAGTACATGGGCGCGGCCAGGCCACCGGCACGCAGCAGCAGCGCCAGTTCCGAGGCCTCGCCCGAGCCGTTCAGGCCGGTGATGCGGAAGCTGTTGCCCAGGGCCGACTGAATGGTCGCCAGGCTGATGATGCGCCGCTCTTCCTCGAAGCCGGGCACCGCCACTTCCTTCTGCACGCCATCCACGGTCTGGGTGGTGTAGCGGGTGACCGGACGCTGCTCGATGAACACCACGGCCATGCTGCGGCCGACGTTGCTGCGGGTGGCGCGGTTGATCAGATCGCCACCATGGCCATCCAGGCGGATGTTGACCTGGGGCCGACCGTTTTCGTCGAAGCTGGCCGAGGCATCGGTGACCTGGTCACCGGTGATGATGACGTTACGCTCCAGCGGCACCGCCGGGCGACCGGGCTCGCGGAATTCGAAGCTCTCGGTGGAGGCGCGCGGGGTGTCCGCGGTGGCGGCCAGGCGGAATTCCAGGTTGGCGGTCTTGCCGAGGATGCGCTTGGCTTCGGCGGTGTCCTGCACGCCCGGCAGCTCGACCACGATGCGGTCGGCGCCCTGGCGCTGCACCAGCGGCTCGGCCACGCCCAGTTCATTGACCCGGTTGCGCACCGTGGTCAGATTCTGGGTGACGGCATAGTTGCGGATCTCGCGCAGCTTGGCCTCGGTCAGCTGCAGCCGCAGCACCTGCAGGTCGCCCCGGGTATCGGTGGTCAGCTCGAAATCGGTGTAGTTCTTGCGGATCAGGCTCTGCGCCTGCTGCAGGTCGGCGGCGTCGGTGAAGCCGAGCTGCAGGGCACCGTTCTGGTCGGGCATGCTGCGATAGCGCACCTTCTCGCGACGCAGCAGGGTCTTGACCTCGTTGTCATAGACCTTCAGGCGCGCATCCACGGCCTTGTCCATGTCCACCGCCAACAGGAAGTGCACACCGCCGGACAGGTCCAGGCCGAGCTTCATGGGGCTGGCGCCCAGCTTGCGCAGCCACTGCGGCGTGGTGGGCGCCAGGTTCAGGGCGACCACGAAGTCGTCGCCGAGGGTACGGCGGACCACTTCCTGGGCCGGCAGCTGATCGTCGGCGCGCGTCAGACGGATCAGCACCCGGCTGCCATTGGCATTGAGATCGCTGGACTTCACGGCGAGCTTCGCCTGCGCCAGGGCCGCGTCTACACGCTGGACCTCGGCGGGGGTCACCGCGCGTTCGGTGCTGGAAGCGCTGATCTGCAGGGCCGGATCGTCGGGGTACAGATTAGGGACCGAATAGATGGCGCCCACGACCAGTACGGCCAGGATCAGCAGGTACTTCCAGAGGGGATATTTGTTGAGCATGACACCGCCCGAGATAAAGGCGGGGCGCCTTGCGCGCCCCGATATTAGCTAGATTGAGGAAGGCTCAGAGGGCCTTCAGGGTGCCCTTCGGCAGGGTTGCCGCGATGGCGCCCTTCTGGAATTTCAGTTCGACGTTGTCGGACACTTCCAGCACCACGAACTCGTCGGTGACCTTGTTGATGCGGCCGGCGATACCACCGGTGGTCACCACTTCGTCACCCTTCTGCAAGCCGCCGATCAGGTTCTTGTGATCCTTGGTGCGCTTGGCCTGGGGACGCCAGATCAGGAAATAGAAGATCACCACGAAGCCGATCAGGAAGATGAACTGAATGTATTCACCTCCCGGTGCAGCGTTGGCGGCCGGCGCGGCAGCTTCCTGGGCCTGGGCCGTGGAAATCAGAAAACTCATTGCACTACTCCTTGCAGAGTTGGATGACGGAAAAAGAAGAGATGCCGGGGGTCGCTCGTAGCCGTTCCGACCGCTTCGGGACCCCGCTCACGCACCCGGCGAAGGACGCGCGAGCGCCGTTTCGCCTGGACGATCGGACAGGGGCTTTCAGCGGTCGAGCGGCGGCGTAGGCAGGCCGCGCCGTGCATAGAAGGCGTCCACAAAGTCGGCCAATTTACCCTCTTGGATAGCCTGGCGCAAACCGGCCATCACGCGCTGGTAATACCGCAGGTTGTGGATCGTATTCAGCATACTCCCCAGCATTTCCCCGCATTTATCCAGATGGTGCAGGTAGGCCCGGGAGAAGTGTTTGCAGGTGTAACAGTCGCAGGTCGGATCCAGCGGCGTCTCGTCATGACGGTGCATGGCGTTGCGCAGCTTGAGCACACCGGTGTCGATGAACAGATGGCCGTTGCGCGCGTTGCGGGTGGGCATCACGCAATCGAACATGTCGACGCCACGGCGCACGCCTTCCACCAGGTCTTCCGGCTTGCCCACGCCCATCAGGTAGCGCGGCTTGTCCGCCGGCAGATGCGGTGGCAGGAAGTCCAGCACCCGGATCATCTCTTCCTTGGGCTCGCCCACCGACAGGCCGCCGATGGCGTAGCCGTCGAAGCCGATGCCTTCCAGCCCCTCCAGGGATCTCAGGCGCAGCTCTTCGTGCATGCCGCCCTGGACGATGCCGAACAGCGCCGAGGGATTGTCGCCATGGGCTTCGCGGGAGCGCTTGGCCCAGCGCAGCGACAGCTCCATGGAGCGGCGCGCGGTGTCGAAATCCGCCGGATAAGGCGTGCACTCGTCGAAGATCATCACGATGTCCGAGCCCAGCGCACGCTGCACCGCCATGGATTCCTCAGGCCCCATGAAGACCTTGGCGCCGTCCACCGGGGAGGCGAAATAGACGCCCTCTTCCTTGATCTTGCGCAGCGCGCCCAGGCTGAACACCTGGAAGCCGCCGGAATCGGTGAGGATCGGCCCCTGCCACTGCATGAAGTCGTGCAGGTCGCCATGGCGCTGGATCACCTCGGTCCCGGGCCGCAGCCAGAGGTGGAAGGTGTTGCCAAGGATGATCTGGGCGCCAATGTCGGCGACGCTGTCGGGCAGCATGCCCTTGACCGTGCCGTAGGTACCGACCGGCATGAAGGCCGGGGTCTCGACCACGCCACGGGGAAAGGTCAGGCGACCGCGACGGGCCTTGCCTTCGGTGGCCAGCAATTCGAAATTCATGAAACTCATATCAGCTCTCCGGGCCCTGGGCCCCGGGATTGCGGGTGATGAACATGGCGTCGCCATAACTGAAGAAGCGATAGCCCTCGGCCACGGCCGTCGCATAGGCGGCCATGGCCTCGCGGTAACCGGCGAAGGCCGACACCAGCATCAGCAGGGTCGACTCGGGCAGGTGGAAGTTGGTCACCAGCGCATCGACCACGTGGAAGGGCCGACCGGGATAGAGAAAGATGTCCGTCTCGCCGGCGAAGGCCTTGAGCTCACCGTCACGGGCGGCGCTTTCCAGCGAACGCACGCTGGTGGTGCCGACGGCGATCACCCGACCACCCCGGGCGCGGCAGGCGGCCACGGCATCCACCACGGCCTGGTCGACCTGCAGCCACTCGCGGTGCATGTGGTGGTCTTCGATGCGCTCGACCCGCACCGGCTGGAAGGTGCCGGCACCGACGTGCAGGGTGACGAAGGCGGTCGCCACGCCCTTGGCGCGGATGGCGTCCAGCAGCGGCTCGTCGAAGTGCAATCCGGCGGTGGGCGCGGCCACCGCGCCGGCATTGCGCGCATAGACGGTCTGGTAGCGCTCGCGATCCTCGGCCTCGTCGGGCCGGTCGATATAGGGCGGCAGCGGCATGTGGCCGACCCGCTCCAGCAGCGGCAGCACCGGCTCGGCGAATTTCAGCTCGAACAGGGCCTCGTGGCGCGCCACCATCTCGGCCTCGGCACCGCCGTCGATGAGGATGCGGCTGCCCGGCTTGGGCGACTTGCTGGACCGCACATGGGCCAGCACCCGCTCTTCGTCCAGCACCCGCTCCACCAGGATCTCCAGCTTGCCGCCACTGCCCTTCTGGCCGAACAGCCGCGCCGGTATCACCCGGGTGTCGTTGAACACCATCAGGTCGCCGGGCCGCAGATAGCCCAGCAGATCGGCGAAATGGCGATGACTCAGCTCGCCGCTGGGCCCGTCGAGCACCAGCAATCGACTGCCGCGGCGCTCGGCCAGCGGATGACGGGCGATGAGGGATTCGGGAAGGTCGAAATGGAAGTCGGCGACGT
Organism: Pseudomonas sp. SHLD1; assembly: GCF_028640935.1. NCBI lineage: Bacteria > Pseudomonadati > Pseudomonadota > Gammaproteobacteria > Pseudomonadales > Pseudomonadaceae > Pseudomonas > Pseudomonas sp. SHLD1. The sequence continues at coordinate 101,833 of NZ_JAQZAD010000035.1, read as the reverse complement.
GCATGGCAGGTAGATCTCGAAAGGCCGCACAGCTTACCGGAAGCGACCTTTTTCACCAAAGCACTTTGGATTGACCGGGCCTGCCCGCGTCCCTATACTCCGCCGCCATTGCCCCGGTGGCGGAACCGGTAGACGCGGCGGATTCAAAATCCGTTTCCGAAAGGAGTGGGAGTTCGAGTCTCCCCCGGGGCACCAAGCTGTACCTTCCAGGCCGCCTTCGAGAGGCATGGAAACTGAAGAAACCGCCCATTGAGGCGGTTTTTTTGTGTCTGGCAATCGACCGTGCAGGCGTTGGTATCGCCGGGCCATCTGCCGTCTTGCAGCAAAAGACTCTGTCTCTCGTAGCAGCGACTAGACTGCCCTGACCGGCGCGCCAGCGTCTCGTCCAGCGCAGGGCGAGCGCCCCTGGAGCCGGCCCCTCACTAACCGGAGCCAACCGATGATCAGACTCGTCGTTGTCGCTGCACTCCTGCTGGTTGGCGGCTGCGCCGCCAAGGTCACCTCCTCCGCGGATCAGACGCCGATTCCCGTCTATGCCGATGCCAGAAGCACGCTGGTGGTGCTGTTCAAGGCCGATGCCAAGGTTCAGGCCAACGAAAAATGGCCGCTGCTGAAGAGCGAATGACTGGAGGCCCTGCGTACCCGCGGCCAGGCCAAGGGGCTGCAGGTCCTGACCGAGCGACCGAAGACGGCAGCGACCCTGGCCACCATCGAGGTTACCAACTTTCGCTACATGAGCTCAGGCCTGCGCTATTCGGTGGGAGTGATGGCGGGTAACGCCTGGATCAGCACCCAGGTGCGCTACCAGGACGCCACCTCAGGGGAAACGCTGGCGACCCGCACCTACGACACCTCGTCCAGCGCCTGGGAGGGTGTATTCTCGGCGATGACGTCCGATCAGATTAAGGCGCTGGCGACCACGATCATCGATGACGTGACCATCAATTCAAGCAGCAAACCACGGCGAAGCCCTCAGTAAGTGCCGCCTGCCCGCCCAGTGAGCCACCGACCGCTCGTCCAGGCTCACCGGCGGCGTTACCCATCACCACCCGAGAAGACTGTTTGAAACCGCTCCAGCTATGCCTCGCCCTGCTACTGACCGGCTGCAACCACTACAGCCCAGCCGGCTCCGTCTGCGAACCCAGTCCATTGAGCGGCGAGGACTGCAAGCACCGGCAGGCGGTCGGTGACCACCTGCTGGACAAGTATCGGGAATGGCAGCGTTACCAGTAGGCTGGCGCCTGCCAAAAGCTTGCCGAGACCGGAAGATGCGCCTGTGCCCTCCCCTGCTGCTCGTTCTGCTGCTGACCCTGGGTGGCTGCGCCGTGCAGCAACCGGCCCAGCCGACTGGTACGGGCGTCGACCTGAATCGCTCCCCCAGCTGGACCCTGCAGGCGCGGTTGCACAGCGCCCTCTATGGCTGCGAGTTGCTGGTGCTGCACGGCAACAATGCCCGTCTCGCGGGCGAACAGGCGCGTCTGGCGGACTTTCGTCAGCGGCTGAGCCGCTGCCAGACCCAGGCCGCTGACGAAGAAAAGCATGCCACGGGCCAGTTACCCACCGGTCAGGATCGACTGCTGCGCAATGCGCAGAAAGCCTATCTGGCCGCCTGGCAGGGCTATCTGGCCGGGCTCACCATCGATCATCCGGCCGACTTGCAGCAGAAGCAGTCTTATCTTAAGGCGCGATCAGCGCTGCTCGACGTGGCGGCAGAAGCACCCGGACATCCGCGCTGAGCCCTAGAAACGACCGGATAGCCAGCTGACCACCGGCAGCTGAAACGCAGGGGCAAAGCGTGCAATAGTAAGACATCGATACGGACGCGAGATCTTGCGCATGGAAACGCTCTCCCCCCTCTCCCAGGTGGCGGTCAAGGACCTGGAAACGGCCCAGACCCCCGCCCGCTTCTCCCCGGCCTTCATCGAGCGGCTGCTCTCGCGTTGCGAGACGCGCATCGACGAGATGGAAACCTGCCCCGACATGAGTGCGGATCTGCGCCTGATCCACATGCAGAACGTCGATCTGCTGGTGCGTACTGTGGTGGGCGAATGTCGCCACCGGGATCAGATCCGCCGTGTGCAGCGGATCCTGAACTTCTGCGAAGCGCACGCCGGCTGGTTGCAGCCGCAGCCGGCAGCGAGCAAGGGCGCCGCCTAGCGAGCGGCGCCGCCGGGCGGCGCTAGCCGGCCCGGCGCAGCAACAGCACCCCGGCCACGGCGCAGAGCAGCGCCGGTGCCAGCACCGCCAGCAGCGGCGAGAAGCCGAACACCAGGCTGGATGGCCCGAGCAGATCCTGGAAGATCCGCAGGGCGAAGCCGATGATCACCCCGGTGAAGATCCGCTGCCCCAAGGTCACCGAACGCAGCGGACCGAAGATGAAGGAGATCGCCATCAGCACCAGGGCGGCGGTCACCAGCGGCTGGAAGATCTTCGACCAGAACGCCAGCCAGTAGCTCTTGTTGCTCAGCCCCTGATCGGCCAGGTAGTGGATGTACCACCACAGCCCGGAAATCGACAGCGCATCCGGCTCCATGATCACGGTGTCGAGCACCTGCGGCGTCAGCTCGACGTTCCAGATCACCTTGGGCTCCTGGCGGATGCTGGTCTGGCGATTGCCGAAGTCGGTGATGCTGACGTTTTCCAGCTCCCAGTGATCGCCGCGATAGATGCCGCGCTGGGCGAAGCTGGATTGCAGCAGGTGGCGATTGTCGTCGAATTCGTAGCGCGTCACGCCCAGCAGCAGGCCATTGGGCTGCACCGCGTTGACATGGGTGTACTCGTGACCCTGACGATGCCAGAGGCCATGGCGCGAGCTCTGCGCCTTGCCGGCGCTCTGCGCCAGGGCCCGGCCGCTCTGGGCCAGGTTTTCCGACCAGGGCGCCACGTACTCGCCAACCAGGATGCCGGCGATGAGCAGCACGAACATCGGCTTCATCACCGCCCAGACGATGCGCCCCAGCGAAACGCCGGCGGCGCGCATCACGATCAGCTCGCTGCTGCTGGCCAGGGTGCCCAGGCCGATCAGGCAGCCGATGAGCGCGGCCATGGGCAGCATCTCGTAGGCGCGCCGCGGCGAGGTCAAGAGGACGAATTTGAGCGCCTCGGCGACGCCGTAGTTGTCGTCGAAGTCGCCGAGCTGGTCGATGAAGGCGAACAGCAGGGCCAGACCGACGATCACGCCCAGCACCGCGAGGATGCTGACGAAAACGGTGCGCCCAATGTACCAGTCGAGCTTGTTCATGCCGCCACCTCCGGCTTGTGACCGCGCAGACGCGCCTTGAGCGGTTCCCAGAAGGCCAGCAGCAGGCCGAGCACCAGGAACAGCAGGTGCACGCCCCACAGGCCGATGGCCGGCGGCAGGCGGCCCTTGTCCAGTGCGCCGCGGGCGGCGATCAGCAGCGACAGGTAGGCCATGTACAGCAGGATCGCCGGCAGCAGCTTGAGGAAGCGGCCCTGGCGCGGATTGACCTTGGCCAGGGGCACGGCGATGAGGGTCACGATGAACACCAGGATCGGCAGCGACAGCCGCCATTGCAGTTCGCCGCGATACTGCAGCTCGTTGCTGCGCATGAGTTCGCCGGTGGTGACGGCGTCACGCTCGCTGATGTCCTCGCTGACCGCGGGCTTGGGCAGGAGCACGCCGTAGGTGTCGTACTGCACCGCGCGGTAGTCGGCCTGGCCGGGGACGCCATCGTAGCGGAAGCCGTTCTGCAGGATCAGGTAGCGACTGCCGTCCGGGTGGATTTCCTGCCGGCCGGTGTCGGCCACCAGCACGCCCACGCCACGGTCCTTGCCACCCACGGTGGAGGTGTTGCGTTCGGAAATGAAGACGCCGCCCAGTTGGCTGCGATCCGCCGACAGGCGCTCGGTGTAGGTCACCCGCGAGTTGTCCCGCAGCGACTGGAAGCGGCCCGGTTCGAGGGTGTCGAACTCGGTCATGGCGTCCTGCTGGTTGAGGATGGTGGTGACCTTCTGCACGCCCAGGGGCGCCAGCGACAGGCTCAGCCAGGCAACCACCAGGGCCACCAGCGCGGCGGGCGCCATGCTGTAGGCCAGCAGGCGGCGCGGACTCAGGCCGGTGGCGGTGAGCACGGTCATCTCGCTGTCCAGGTACAGCCGGCCATAGGCCAGCAGGAAGCCGAGAAAGAGCCCCAGCGGCAGGATCAGCTGCAGGAAGCCGGGGATGCGGTAGGCCATGATGAGCAGCAGCACACCCGGATCCAGCAGGCCCTGGGCCGCCTGGGCCAGGTACTTGATGAAGCGGCCGCTCATGATGATCACCAGCAGCACGGCACTGACCGCACCGAGGGTGGTGAGAACTTCTCGAGACAGATAGCGGAAGACGATCAAACAGGATTCTCCAGGGTTGTCAGGCTCTGGCGCGAACGCTCACACTAGCTCGGCTGCATGGCTTGCGTTGCAAGGCCCACCCGTTGAAGGCCGATCGCCGGGAAAGGCCCTGGCGAAAGCCCCGCATTATATCCTGCGAACTCATGTGTTTGTCTTGGGGAGCTTCTCCTAATGGAATTCGTCGTCAAAAACGCTCGTCCGGAAACCCTGAAAACCGCCACGCTGGTCGTGGCCGTCGGTGAAGGCGGTGCGCTCGACGCAGCGGCCAGCGCCGTGGACGCTGCCACTTCCGGCGCCCTGAGCGCGGCCGTCAAGCGCGGCGACATCGCCGGCAAGGCCGGCCAGACCCTGCTGCTGACCAACCTGCCCGGCCTCAAGGCCGAGCGCGTGCTGCTGGTGGGTAGCGGCGCCAGCGAAGGACTGTCCGACCGCCAGTACCGCAAACTGGCCAGCGGCGCCCTGGGCGTGCTCAAGAGCCTGGGCGGCAGCGACGCCGCCATCGCCCTGGGCGACGTGCCGGTCAAGAATCGCGATGGTTATGCCCGCCTGCGCCTGCTGGCCGAGACCCTGGCCGATGGCGACTACGTCTTCGATCGCTTCAAGAGCAAGAAGGCCGAGCCGCGGCCGCTGAAGAAGCTGACCCTGGTCACCACCAAGGCCTCCCAGCCGGAGGCCGAGCGGGCCCTGGCCCATGCCCTGGCGATCACCCATGGCACCGCCTACGCCAAGGACTTCGGCAACCTGCCGCCGAACGTCTGCAACCCGGTCTATGTGGCCGATCAGGCCAAGGCCCTGGGCAAGCAGTTCAAGGACGCCGGACTCTCCGTCGAGGTGCTCGACGAGAAGAAGATGCGCGAACTGGGCATGGGCTCCTTCCTCGCCGTGGCCCAGGGCAGCGCCCAGCCGCCGCGCCTGGTGGTGCTGCAGTACCGGGGTGGCGCCAAGAATGCCCAGCCCTACACCCTGGTCGGCAAGGGCATCACCTTCGACACCGGCGGCATCAGCATCAAGCCGAGCGCCGGCATGGACGAGATGAAGTACGACATGTGCGGCGCCGCCAGCGTCCTGGGCACCTTCCGCGCCCTCATGGAGCTCAAGCCGGCGATCAACGTGGTGGGCCTGCTGGCCCTGGCCGAGAACATGCCCAGCGGCACCGCCACCCGTCCGGGTGACATCGTCACCAGCATGAGCGGCCAGACCATCGAGATCCTCAACACCGACGCCGAAGGCCGCCTGGTGCTGTGCGACACCCTCACCTACGCCGAACGCTTCCAGCCCAAGGCGGTGATCGACATCGCCACCCTGACTGGCGCCTGCATCACCGCGCTGGGTTCGCTGGTCTCGGGCCTGATGGGCAACGACGATGCCCTGATCGACCAGGTCAAGCAGGCCGGTGATCGCGCCGACGACCGCGTCTGGCAACTGCCGCTGCACGACGAGTACCAGGAGCAGCTGGACAGCCCCTTCGCCGACATGGCCAACATCGGCGGCCCCAAGGCCGGCACCATCACCGCCGGCTGCTTCCTGGCGCGCTACGCCAAGGCCTATCCCTGGGTGCACCTGGACGTGGCCGGTACCGCCTGGATCAGCGGCGGCAAGGACAAGGCCGCCACCGGTCGTCCGGTCCCGCTGCTGGTGCAGTACCTGCTCGACCGCACCGCCGAGGCCTAAGCACCTGCTCAAAGTCTGCTGCGCGTCGGCCAAACGGCGTTGAAAAGACCTTCGGAATGCTCATTTACGTTTTGTAAACTCCGCTTCCTCAGGTCTTTTCGCCTTGTTTGGCTCTAGCTCGCGAGACTTTGAACACGCGCTAACGCCTATAGAGGCCGCGACGCCCCTACGTCGCGGCCTTGCCGCCTCCCTCCCCTTCTTCGTGATCCGCAATGACCCGTGTCGACTTCTATGTTCTGCCTTCCACCGATCCCGCGGCGCGGCTGGCCTTTGCCTGCCGGCTGGTGGACAAGGCCTGGAAGCAGGGCATGCCGGTCTATGTGCATTGTGCCGACGCCGAACAGCGCCAGCGTCTGGATGACCAGCTGTGGGCCTTCCGCCCGGACAGCTTCGTTCCTCACGATCTTGCGGAAACATCCGGCGATAGTCCGGTAGTGCTCGGCCTGACCACGCCCGCCGAGCTGAGGGGTGAGCTGCTGATCAACCTCAGCCTGGCCCCGCCGCCCTGCCATGCGGGTTTCGCCCGGATCGCCGAAGTGGTCGTCGAAGCCCCCGAAGTCCGCCAGGCGATGCGCGAAGGTTTTCGCTTCTACCGCAAGCTTGGCTATGCTCTACAGGACCATCAGCTGTCACGTGTCTGATTTCATGACCAGCACCAAGCCTCCCGCGCACGTCCTGCAAGACCTCGAAGCCATCCGCCAGGTGCTCGACAAGAGCCGTAACACGGTCCAGCCGAGCAGCGCCGATGGCATCCCCATCCTCTCCGACGTCATCGCGCCCAGCGCCGAGCGGCTCAAGGCCATTCCGCCGCTGCTCGACCAGATCGTGCCGGACGTCATCGAGGAGGTGACGCCCAGCGCGCCGCACGAAGACCTGGCCCAGGTGCGCCTGCGCCAGGAAGCACCGGCCATTCTCCAGGAGCTGCTCGACGAGCAGTTGCCGCGCCTGGAAGCCGAATTGCAGCGGCGTCTGCAGCGGCGCCTGGAAGAACTGCTGCAGCGTCCCTGAGCGCGGGGCGCCAAGGCGCCCTGCCGTCGGCGGGCCGGAGTCGCTATACTCGGAGGCTTTCCTCTTCCAGCGACAAAAGCCCCCTCCATGGACAAGACCTACCAGCCGCACGCCATCGAAACCTCCTGGTACCAGACCTGGGAACGCCAGGGCCATTTCGCGCCCCAGGGGTCGGGCGAGCCCTACACCATCATGATCCCGCCGCCGAACGTGACCGGCAGTCTGCACATGGGCCATGGCTTCAACAACGCCATCATGGACGCCCTGATCCGCTTCCGTCGCATGCAGGGTCGCAACACCCTCTGGCAGCCGGGCACGGACCACGCCGGCATCGCCACCCAGATGCTGGTGGAACGTCGCATCGGCGCCGAGGGCCTGTCGCGTCATGACCTGGGCCGGGAGAAATTCCTGGAGAAGGTCTGGGAATGGAAGAACGAATCCGGCGGCAACATCAGCCGGCAGATCCGCCGCCTGGGCTCCTCGGTGGACTGGTCGCGCGAGCGCTTCACCATGGACGAGGGCCTCTCCGAGGCGGTCAAGGAAGCCTTCGTGCGCCTGCACGAGGACGGCCTGATCTATCGCGGCAAGCGCCTGGTCAACTGGGATACCAAGCTGCACACCGCCATTTCCGACCTGGAAGTGGAAAGTCATGACGAGAAGGGTCACCTCTGGCACCTGCGCTATCCGCTGGCCGATGGCGCCCGCACCGCCGAGGGCATGGACCACCTGGTGGTCGCCACCACCCGCCCCGAGACCCTGCTGGGCGACGCGGCCGTAGCCGTGCACCCGGAAGACCCGCGCTACAAGGACCTGATCGGCCAGTACGTCGAGCTGCCCCTGGTGGGCCGTCGCATTCCCATCGTCGGCGACGACTACTGCGACCCCGAATTCGGCACCGGCTGCGTCAAGATCACCCCGGCCCACGACTTCAACGACTATGAAGTCGGCAAGCGACACAACCTGCCGCTGATCAACATCTTCGATGCCGACGCGGCCGTCCTTCCCGGCGCCCAGGTGTTCAACCTGGACGGCAGCGTCAACGGCATGTTCGACGCCACCCTGCCCGCCGCCTACGCCGGCCTGGACCGCTTCGAGGCGCGCAAGCGCATCGTCGCCGACCTGGAGGCCGCCGGCCGCCTGGAAAAGATCGACGACCACGCCCTCAAGGTGCCCAAGGGCGATCGCTCCGGCACCGTGATCGAGCCCTGGCTGACCGACCAGTGGTACGTTTCCACCAAGCCCCTGGCCGAGAAGGCCATCGCCGTGGTCGAGAGCGGCGAGGTGCAATTCGTGCCCAAGCAGTACGAGAACATGTACTTCAGCTGGATGCGCGACATCCAGGACTGGTGCATCAGCCGCCAGCTCTGGTGGGGCCACCGCATTCCCGCCTGGTACGACCAGGCCGGCAACGTCTACGTCGGTCGCGACGAGGCCGAGGTACGCGCCAAGCACAACCTGGGTGACATCGCCCTGCGCCAGGACGACGATGTCCTGGACACCTGGTTCAGCTCCGGCCTGTGGACCTTCTCCACCCTGGGCTGGCCCGAGCAGACAGAGGCGCTGAAAACCTTCCACCCCACCGACGTGCTGGTCACCGGCTTCGACATCATCTTCTTCTGGGTCGCCCGGATGATCATGCTGTCCACCCACTTGACCGGGCAGATCCCGTTCAAGACCGTCTACGTCCATGGTCTGGTGCGCGATGGCCAGGGCCAGAAGATGTCCAAGTCCAAAGGCAACGTGCTCGACCCGCTGGACATCGTCGACGGCATCGACCTGGATACCCTGCTGGAGAAGCGCACCAGCGGCCTGATGCAGCCCAAGCTGGCCGAGAAGATCGCCAAGCAGACCCGCGCCGAATTCCCGGACGGCATCGCCAGCTACGGCACCGACGCCCTGAGATTCACCTTCTGCTCCCTGGCCACCACCGGTCGCGACATCAAGTTCGACATGGGGCGCGTCGAGGGCTATCGCAACTTCTGCAACAAGCTGTGGAACGCGGCGAACTTCGTCATGGAGAACGTCGAGGGCCAGGACACCGGCGTCAACGACGAAGCCGTCGAGCTGTCCTCGGTGGACCGCTGGATCATCTCCCAGCTGCAACGCACCGAGGCCGAGGTGACCCGCCAGCTCGACGCCTTCCGCTTCGACCTGGCCACCCAGGCGCTCTACGAATTCGTCTGGGACGAGTACTGCGCCTGGTACCTGGAACTGGTCAAGCCGGTACTGTGGGACGAGAACGCCTCCCTCGAGCGTCAGCGCGGCACTCGCCGTACCCTGGCGCGGGTGCTGGAAGTGGTGCTGCGCCTGGCGCATCCCTTCATGCCCTTCATCACCGAGGAGATCTGGCAGCGCCTCAAGGCGCCGGCCGGTGTCCAGGGCGAGACCCTGATGCTGCAACCCTGGCCGGTGGCCAACGAGGCGCGCATCGACGTCGCCGCCGAAGGCGACATCGAGTGGGTCAAGGCGCTGATGCTGGGCGTACGCCAGATCCGTGGCGAGATGAAGATCTCCATGGCCAAGCGCATCGACATCATCGTCGCCAATGCCAGTGCCGAGGACCAGCGCCGCCTGGCCGACTTCGAGCCGCTGCTGAACAAGCTGGCCAAGCTGGAATCGGTCCGCGTACTGGCCACCGGCGAGGAAGCGCCGATGTCCGCCACCACCCTGGTGGGCGAGATGGAAGTACTGGTGCCCATGGCCGGCCTGATCGACAAGGACGCCGAACTTACGCGCCTGGACAAGGAGATCGGCCGCCTGGAAGGCGAGGTCAAGCGCGTCGGCGGCAAGCTGGCCAACGAAGGTTTCGTCGCCAAGGCCCCGGCCGAGGTCCTGGAGAAGGAGCGCGCCAAACTGGCCGAGGCCGAACAGGCCCTGGCCAAGCTGGTGGACCAGCGGCAGCGCATCGCGACGCTGTAACGCAAACGCCGCAGTCGGATACGACTGCGGCGTTTTCCCTTATGCAGGTCGGTCAGCCGTCACCCCACTGCCTGGGAAGCCGACAACGAGGTAGCGAGTTGGAAGCCCCTGCCGATCCATGCCAGACTGACTCGAATCTCCTCTGCCAAGGTCAGGACTTTGGAACGCGACGTTATTCTGGCCAAGCTTCGCCTCAGCAAGCCCTATCTGGCCGCGCGCTACGGGCTGGTTTCACTCGCCCTGTTCGGCTCGGCTTCGCGAGGAATGGCCAGAGCCGACAGTGACATCGACATCCTGGTCGACTTCGACGGACCGGCCACCTCGGAGCGTTACTTCGGCGTGCAGTTCCACCTCGAAGATCAGCTGGGGCATCCCGTCGATCTGGTTACTGAAAAAGCGCTACGCGGCGAGTTACGTCCGCTGGTGGAGCGAGATGCCATACATGTCTGAGGAGCGCCTCTGGACCTTCTATATAGAGGACATGATCGACTTCACCGAGAAGGCCATCACCTATTGCGCGGGCTTGAGCAGGACTACCTTCGTGGCCAATACCCTGGTCTATGATGCGACGCTGCGCAATCTCGAGTTGATCGGCGAGGCGGCGACACGCATCCCAGCGCCAGTGCGCGAGGGATACCCGGACATTCCCTGGCGCCAGGTCATAGCGACGCGCAATCGACTGATCCATGGTTACCTGGGTATCGACGACGACATCCTCTGGAGCATCATCCGGGACGATCTGCCCAGGCTGCTGGATCAGCTTGGCGCCTTGAGAGACGCTAACTAAGCGTGACTTCGGCCGGACGAAAGACACGCTTTTTCTCGAGTCTCGGATCTTCTTCCAACTGTTTTGAAATCAACGCTTAGCGCTCATCAGGATCAATGACATGGACGTGAGCAAGACCAAGACCAGCTTCTATCGCCGACTCTATGTGGCCTGGCTGGTGGCCAGCGGCACCGCCACCAGCGTACCGGCCCTGATGACCGCCACCGGTATGCCGCGGCGTACCGCCCAGGACACCCTGCTGGCCCTGGCCGATCTGGATATCGACTGCCAGTTCGTGCAGGGCGAAGGCGCCCGCAACAACGCCGGCGGCTACGAGATCCGCGACTGGGGCGCGGTGGATCCACGCTGGGTAGAGCGTGAATTGCCGCGGATCAAGACGGTCCTGGGCTATCCCTGACACCTAGAAATCCAGCACCTGTACCACGTCATAGGCCGGCGTCTCATAGGGATGCGCGGCCTTGAGCGCCGCCACAGCCTGGCGGGCGATCAGCTCGTCAGCCAGCACCAGTTCCACCCGCCATTCCGCCACGCGTTCGAGACTGCCCTGCTCGCCCAGGTGCGGCTGGCTGCCTGGCAACGGGCGGAACTGGCCGAGGCCCTGGACCTGCCAGCAGCAGCTGTCGTAGCGGCCGATGCGACCGCCGCCCGTGGCGAAGATCGCCTGCTTGACGGCTTCAAGGTGAGAGTCGGGGACGTAGAAACACAGTTTGAGCATCGAGAACTCCGGGGACGCTGGACGACCCCCTCAGCTTAAGCCCTTCCCAGAAAGACGAAACCCGCGCCTGGGCGCGGGTTTCGTCAGAGCGGCAAGCCGGCGGACCTAGTCCACCCAGACCCGCGCATTGCGGAACAGGCGCATCCAGCCGCCGTCCTCGCCCTGCCAGTCGGCCGGGATCCAGGAGTTCTGCACGGCGCGGAAGCAGCGCTCGGGGTGCGGCATCATCAAGAGCACGCGACCGTCCTGACTGGACAGACCGGTGATGCCCAGCGGCGAGCCGTTGGGGTTGGCCGGATAGGTCTCGGTGACCTTGCTGTGACCATCGACATAGCGCAGCGCCACGGTGCCGGAGACGTCAGCGGCGACCAGCGCCTGCTGGTTCGGGTACTCGGCGAAGCCTTCGCCGTGGGCGATGGCGATGGGCAGTCGCGACCCGGCCATGCCGGCGAGGAACAGCGAGGGCGAATCCTGCACCTGGACCATGGCCACCCGCGCCTCGAACTGCTCGGAGCGGTTGCGCACGAAGCGCGGCCAGAATTCGCTGCCGGGCACCAGTTCGCGCAGGTTGGCGACCATCTGGCAGCCGTTGCACACGCCCAGGGTAAAGGTGTCGGTGCGCTCGAAGAACTGCTGGAAGCCGTCACGGGCACGGGCGTTGAACAGGATGGACTTGGCCCAGCCACCGCCGGCGCCGAGGACGTCGCCATAGGAGAAGCCGCCACAGGCCACCACGCCCTTGAAGTCCGCCAGGTCGATGCGCCCGGAGAGGATGTCGCTCATGTGCACGTCGATGGCGGCGAAGCCGGCGCGATCGAAGGCCGCGCCCATCTCCACCTGACCGTTGACGCCCTGCTCGCGCAGGATGGCAACCTGCGGCCGCACGCCCTTCTTGATGTAGGGGGCGCAGATGTCTTCATTGGGATCAAAGGCCAGTTTGGCCGACAGACCCGGATGATCCTCTTCCAGCAGGGCATCGAATTCCTGCTGGGCGCACTCGGCGTTGTCGCGCAGGCGCTGGATCTGGAAGCTGGTCTCGCTCCAGACGCGCTGCAGCATGCGCCGCTCGGCCCGGTAGAGGTGCTCGTCGTGGTAGTGGATGTTGATCTCGTAGCCGTTGACCGGGTTGCCGATCACCGCCACGCAGTCTTCCAGACCGGCCGCGCTGAACTGGGCCAACACCTCGTGGGTGAAGTCCTGGGGCACCTGGATGACCGCGCCCAGTTCTTCGGCGAACAGCGCGCGGGTCAGCTCGTCACGGTCGGCGGCCAGGGCGTCCAGGCGCAGGGCCAGGCCGCAGTGACCGGCGAAGGCCATTTCCACCACGGTGGTGATGAGGCCACCGTCGGAACGGTCGTGGTAGGCCAGCAGCAGGCCGTCCTGGTTGAGACCCTGGATCACCGCGAAGAAGGCCTTGAGGTCTTCGGCCTGGTCGACGTCGGGGGCCTGCCGGCCGAGCTTGCCATGGGTCTGGGCGAGGATGGAGCCGCCCAGGCGATTCTGGCCGCGACCCAGGTCGATGAGGATCAGGTCGGTCTGGCCCTTGTCCAGGCGCAGCTGGGGGGTCAGGGTGCGGCGGATGTCCTGCACCGGGGCGAAGCCGGTGATCACCAGCGACAGCGGCGCGGTGACGCTCTTGTCTTCGCCGCCGTCCTGCCAGCGGGTCTTCATGGACATGGAGTCCTTGCCGACCGGGATGGTAATGCCCAGCTGCGGGCACAGCTCCATGCCCACCGCCTTGACGGTCTCATAGAGGCGCGCGTCTTCGCCCGGGTGGCCGGCAGCGGCCATCCAGTTGGCGGACAGCTTGATGTCGCCGAGCTTCTCGATGCGTGCGGCGGCCAGGTTGGTGATGGTCTCGCCGATGGCCATGCGGCCCGAGGCGGGCGCGTCGAGCAGCGCCAGCGGGGTGCGTTCACCCATGGCCATGGCTTCGCCGGTGTGGACGTCGAAGCTGGTGGCGGTCACGGCGCAGTCGGCCACCGGCACCTGCCAGGGGCCGACCATCTGGTCGCGGGCGACCAGGCCGGTGATGGTGCGGTCGCCGATGGTGATCAGGAAGCTCTTGCTGGCCACGGCCGGGTGGCGCAGGACGCGCTCCACCGACTCGGTCAGGTCCAGGCCGGCGCCGTCGAAGGCGTCGCCCAGTTCGGCTTCCCGGGTCGCGCTGCGGTGCATGCGCGGCGGCTTGCCGAGCAGGACGTCCAGCGGCATGTCCACGGCGTGGTTGCCGAAGTGGCTGTCGGCCACGGTCAGCTGGCGCTCCTCGGTGGCTTCGCCGACCACGGCGAAGGGGCAACGCTCGCGTTCGCAGATGGCCTTGAAGGTCTCGAAGTTCTCGGCGTCCACGGAGAGCACGTAGCGCTCCTGGGACTCGTTGCACCAGATCTCCAGCGGACTCATGCCCGGCTCGTCGTTGGGCACGTTGCGCAATTCGAAACGACCGCCGCGACCGGCATCGTTGACCAGCTCGGGGAAGGCGTTGGACAGGCCGCCCGCACCCACGTCGTGGATGAAGGTGATGGGGTTGTTTTCACCCAGCTGCCAGCAGCGGTCGATGACCTCCTGGCAGCGACGCTCCATTTCCGGGTTCTCGCGCTGCACCGAGGCGAAATCCAGGTCGGCGGAGCTGGCGCCGGTGGACATGGACGAGGCCGCGCCGCCGCCCAGGCCGATCAGCATGGCCGGACCGCCCAGCACGATGAGCTTGCCACCCACCGAGATGTCGCCCTTCTGCACGTGGTCGGCGCGGATGTTGCCCAGGCCGCCGGCGAGCATGATCGGCTTGTGGTAGCCACGCACCTCGGGACCGCGGGGGGTCTGGACCTGCTGTTCGAAGGTGCGGAAGTAGCCGGCCAGGGCCGGGCGACCGAATTCGTTGTTGAAGGCGGCGCCACCCAGCGGGCCTTCGATCATGATGTCCAGGGGGGTGACGATGCGCTCGGGCTTGCCGTAGGGCTGCTCCCAGGGCTGCTCGAAACCGGGGATGTTCAGGTTGGAGACGGTGAAGCCGGTCAGGCCCGCCTTGGGCTTGGAGCCGCGGCCGGTGGCGCCTTCGTCGCGGATCTCGCCGCCGGAGCCGGTGGAGGCGCCGGGGAAGGGGGCAATGGCGGTCGGGTGGTTGTGGGTCTCCACCTTCATCAGGATGTGCACGGGCTGGCTGTGCGCCCCGTACTCGCGGGACTCGGCGTCGGGGTAGAAGCGCCCGGCGGTGAAGCCTTCCATGACCGCGGCGTTGTCCTTGTAGGCGGACAGCACGCCGGTGCGGTTCATCTCGTAGGTGTTCTTGATCATGCCGAACAGCGACTTCTCCTGGCTCTCGCCGTCGAGGTCCCAGCTGGCATTGAAGATCTTGTGCCGGCAGTGCTCGGAGTTGGCCTGGGCGAACATCATGAGTTCGATGTCATGGGGGTTGCGCCCCAGGGCGGTGAAGCTCTTGACCAGGTAGTCGATCTCGTCATCGGCCAGGGCCAGGCCCAGCTCGAGATTGGCCTGCTCCAGCGCGGCGTGACCACCGCCGAGCACGTCCACCGCGGTGAGCGGCCTGGGCGTGGCATGGCTGAAGATGTCGGCAGCGGCGTCCAGGGCCGGCAGCACGCGCTGGGTCATGCGGTCATGCAGGGCCGCGGCCAGCTGCGCGTGGGCGGCGGCGTCCAGTTCGCCGGCGACATGGTAGGCCACGCCGCGCTCCAGGCGCTCGATCTGCGCGAGGCCACAGTTGTGGGCGATGTCGGTGGCCTTGCTCGACCAGGGCGAGATCGTGCCCAGGCGGGGCACGATGAGGAACAGTGCGCCGCTGGGTTCCTGCTGGGGGACGCTGGGGCCGTATTGCAGCAGTCGGCCGAGGATGCCCTCTTCCTCCGCGCTCAGGGTGCCGGCGACTTCGGCGAAATGAACGAACTCGGCATAGAGCCCGGAGACACCGGGAACCAGGCGAGTCAGCTGGTCGAGAAGTTTGCCGTGACGGAACGAAGAAAGAGCGGGAGCGCCGCGCAGGATCAGCATCGGGGACAGCCTCGGGGCCAAGTCACTTTGGGGCCGTGCATTCTAGCCTAAAGGCGCGCCGGGGACACCTTCCGGCGACGAGGGTTCATGCAGCCTTACCACCACCCCTGTATGTATAAAATGGGCGCTGTGCCACTTCTCGCGTATACTGCCCGCCGTTACGGCCTGCCGCGCCCCATGGACGCGGCTCCCCATTGGGCTCAGGATAGAGCCTTTGGCCGGACCGGTGGCGCGGAGCGCCCCGACCATAACGAGTGCCCGGAGGGGCCACCGATGAGGCGCGTCAGCAAGGCGCCAGTGCCGTTTTGATGCCGTATGGCCGAGCTAGCCCATTTGAATAGAGCCTTCAAGCGATTCGCCTGGCTTACCCTGCCCTTCCTCGCCTTGCTCATGAGCTGCGGGGAGGCCGACGTGCCTGCGCCGCCCAAGCCGACCGCGCTGGAGCAGGTGCAGCAGGCGGGTGTGCTGCGCGTGGTGACGCGCAACAGTCCGGCGACCTACTTCCAGGACCGCAACGGCGAGACCGGTTTCGAATACGAACTGGTCAAGGGCTTCGCCGAATCGCTCAAGGTGCGCCTGGAAATCAGCACCGCCGACAACCTCGACGACCTCTTCAATCGCCTGACCGCGCCGGACGGCCCGGTGATCGCCGCGGCCGGCCTCACGCCTTCGATCAATCGCCAGAATCTGAAATTTTCCCGCAGCTATCTGGACGTGGTGCCCCAGGTCATCTACCGCAACGGCACCGTCCGCCCCAGCACGCCCAAGGATCTGGTCGGCAAGCGCATCCTGGTGCTCAAGGGCAGCAGCCAGGCGCAGCAGCTCAGGGCGTTGCAGGCTCAGGTAGCGGGACTCACCTTCGACGAGTCCGATCAGGTGGAGGTCAGCGACCTGTTGCGCATGGTCGACGAAGGCCAGATCGACCTGACCCTGGTGGATTCCAACGAACTGGCCATGAACCAGGTGTACTTCCCCAACGTGCGGGTGGCCTTCGACCTGGGCGACAACCAGGGCCAGGCCTGGGCGCTGCAACCCGGCGCGGACGACAGCCTGCTCGATGCGGTCAACACCTACCTCGACAAGGTCCGCCGCGACGGCACCCTGCAGCAGCTCAAGGAGCGCTACTACGGTCACGTCGACGTCCTTGGCTATGTGGGCGCCTACACCTTCGCCCAGCACCTGCAAGAACGCCTGCCCAAGTACGAGAAGCACTTCCGCAAGGTGGCGCAGAAGCATCAGTTGGACTGGCGCCTGCTTGCTGCCATGGGCTACCAGGAGTCGCTGTGGACCCCGGACGCCACCTCCAAGACCGGGGTGCGCGGCCTGATGATGCTGACCAACAACACGGCCCAGGCCATGGGCGTCGCCAACCGCCTGGATCCGGAGCAGAGCATCACCGGTGGCGCCAAGTATTTCGACCAGATCCGCGACGAGTTGCCCGACAGCATCCACGAACCGGATCGCACCTGGTTCGCCCTGGCCACCTACAACATCGGCATCGCCCACATCCTCGACGCCCGCCGCCTGGCCGAATCCCAGGGCCTGGACCCGGATCGCTGGCTGGACGTGAAGAAGATGCTGCCGCGCCTGGCGCAGAAGCAGTGGTACAGCAAGACCCGCTACGGCTACGCCCGCGGCGGCGAAACGGTGGAGTTCGTGCAGAACGTGCGCCGTTATTACGACATCCTCACCTGGACCACCCAGCCGCAGATGGAAGGCCAGCAACTGGCCAAGACCGGCCTGCACGTCCCCGCCATCGCCGACGACCGCCCCGCCCGGGAAACGCCCCAGGACATGTGAGGCACGGTGCGCTCGATACCCGTAGCGTGGAAAACCGCGGCAGCGTTTTCCACTGGCGCCCCGGCATCCGCCCGCGTGGACAAGGCTGCGCCGTTGTCCACCCTACCTAACCAAGTCCCTCTTCAGGACGTAGGTTGGGTTGAGACAGCTTTACCGCCGAAGCCCAACATGGCGGGCTCGACCTGGTCACCGTTGGGCTTCGCTGCGCTCAACCCAACCTGCGAAAAGCGCTATGCCTTCGGCTTCTGGATCAACTTGTCCACGGCGCGGGCCGCGGCGACCATGCCGAAGGTGGCGGTGACCATCATCACCGCGCCGAAGCCACCGGCGCAGTCCAGGCGGACCCCCTCGCCGACGAAACTCTTCTGCTGGCAGACGCTGCCGTCCGGCTTTGGATAGCGCAGCTGCTCGGTGGAAAAGACGCAGGGCACGCTGTAGTGGCGACTGGGATTGCGCGAGAAGCCGTAGTCGCGGCGCAGCAGCGAGCGCACCCGCGAGGCCAGGGGGTCGTTGTAGGTGCGATTGAGGTCCACCACCTGGATCTGGGTGGGATCGATCTGACCGCCGGCGCCGCCGGTGGTGACGATGGCGATCTTGCGCCTCTTGCACCAGGCGATCAGCGCCGCCTTGGAGGCCACGCTGTCGATGCAGTCCAGCACCAGGTCGAGTTCTTCGGTGATGTAGTCGGCCATGGTCTCGCGGGTGACGAAGTCCGCCACCGCCTTGACCACGCAGGCCGGATTGATGGCCTGGATGCGCTCGGCCATCACCGTGACCTTGGGCCGCCCCACCTGCCCTTCCAGCGCATGTACCTGGCGATTGGTGTTGCTGACGCAGACGTCGTCCAGATCGAACAGACTGATGCGACCGACACCGCTGCGCGCCAGGGCCTCGGCGGCCCAGGAACCCACGCCACCGATGCCGACCACGGCGACGTGACTGGCGGCCAGGCGCTCGACGGCCTCCTGCCCATAGAGCCGGGCGATCCCGCCGAAGCGTTGTTCATCGAACGTCATGAAGGCTTTCCACAAAAGCCACAGTATAGGTTTTCCTTTACCATACCGCTCCCCCTGAACCCTAGCTGCCTCCCGGGACCCGCCATGACCACCGCCCTCACCCCCACCCTGGAACTCGCCTGCGACCTGATCGGCCGGGCTTCGGTCACGCCGCTGGACGAAGGCTGCCAGGCCCTGATGATGCAGCGCCTGGAGCGCCTGGGCTTCGCCCTCGAACCCCTGCGCATCGAAGAGGTGGACAACTTCTGGGCGCGCCGTGGCGGCGACGGTCCGGTGCTGTGCTTCGCCGGTCACACCGACGTGGTGCCCACCGGCCCGCTGGAGGCCTGGCAGCAGGCCCCCTTCAATGCCCACGTGGATGCCGACGGCATGCTGCGCGGCCGGGGCGCCGCCGACATGAAGGGCAGCCTGGCAAGCATGATCATCGCCGTGGAGCGCTTCGTCGCCGGCCATCCCGACCACCGTGGCGCCATCGCCTTCCTGATTACCAGCGACGAGGAAGGCCCGGCCCTGCACGGCACTCGCGCCGTGGTGGAGCGCCTGCGCGCGCGCGGCGAGCGCCTGGACTGGTGCATCGTCGGCGAACCCTCCAGCACCCGGTTGCTGGGGGACGTGGTCAAGAACGGTCGCCGTGGCTCGCTCAACGGCCGCCTGACCGTGCGTGGCAAGCAGGGTCATGTGGCCTATCCGCACCTCGCACGCAATCCCATCCATTTGGCGGCCCAGGCCCTGGCGGATCTCGCCGCCGAGCAGTGGGACGATGGCAACGCCTTCTTCCCGCCCACCAGCTTCCAGATCTCCAACCTCAATTCCGGCACCGGTGCCGGCAATGTGGTGCCGGGCGAACTGCAGGCGCTGTTCAACTTCCGTTTCTCCACCGAATCCACCGTGGAAGGCCTGCAGGCCCGCGTAGAGGCCATTCTTGATCGCCACGGCCTGGACTGGCACATCGACTGGTCGCTGTCCGGCCTGCCCTTCCTCACCGAGCCGGGCGACCTGCTCGACGCCGTCTCGGCCAGCGTGGACGCGGTCACCGGCTATCGCCCCGAAGCCTCCACCAGTGGCGGCACCTCGGATGGTCGCTTCATCGCCACCCTGGGCGCCCAGGTGGTGGAACTGGGTCCGGTCAACGCCACCATTCACCAGGTGGACGAGCACGTCCTGGCCAGCGACCTGGATCTGCTGACCGAGGTGTACTACGGCACCCTGGTACGGTTGCTGGCATGAAGCTGATCTGTCCGCTCTGCCAGGCCCCGCTGGCCGAACTCGAGGGTGGCGTCGGTTGCGCCGCCGGCCATCGTTTCGACCGTGCCCGCCAGGGCTATCTGAATCTCCTGCCGGTGCAACACAAGAAGAGCCTGGACCCGGGCGACAACGCCGCCATGGTCGAGGCACGCCGACGCTTTCTCGATGCCGGTCACTATGCGCCCCTGGCCGAGCGCCTGGCGCACCTGGCCGCCGAACGCGCGCCCCAGCGCTGGATCGACGTGGGCTGTGGCGAAGGCTTCTATACCGCGCGCCTGGCCCAGGCCCTGCCCGCAGCCGACGGCTATGCCCTGGACATTTCCCGCGAGGCGGTGCGCCGCGCCTGCCGGCGTACCCCGGCCCTGACCTGGCTGGTGGCGAGCATGGCGCGCCTGCCGCTGCCAGACGCCAGTTGCCAGTTGCTGGCCAGCGTCTTCAGCCCTATCGACTGGAGCGAAGCCCAGCGCGTGCTGGCACCCGGCGGCGGCATCCTGCGCCTGGGGCCGGCCAGCGCCCACCTGCTGGAGCTGCGCCAGCGACTCTATGACGAGGTGCGCGACTATGCCGAGGACAAGCACCTGCAGGATCTGCCACCGGGCCTGGAACTGGCCCACAGCGAGGGGCTCGAATTCGTGCTGCCGCTGGCCGAGCGCCAGACCCGCGAAGACCTGCTGGCCATGACGCCCCACGGCTGGCGCGTCAACGCCGAGCGCCGCGAGCGGGTCCTGGCCGAGCCCTTCGAAATGCGGGTGGCAGTACGTTACGATTGGATCATCAAATCCGGAGCCTAAGCCCCATGCGCCAGCCCGATATCGAAATCTACCTCAAGGACGTCGATCAGGACGCCGTCTCGGCCTGGCTCGAACAGGTGTTCGCCATGCCCTGCATCTGGCAGGCGCGCGGACAGACCTTCAAATGCACCCTGCGCTATGGCGGCGAGTCGATTCCGGTGACCTGGCTGCCGAAGGCGGTCGGCAAGTGGCACAGCCTGCTGCTGGAAAGCGATGTGTCGCCCTGGGTGGATGACCTGGCCTGCGCCCGCGATGCCTATGCAGCCCTGCAGGTACAGGTGCGCTGCGCCCCGAGCGGCTGGAGCGAGGAAGAAGAGGAAGAAGCCGCCGATCGCTGGCTGAAGGTGACGGACGCGGGCGTCGAAGAGATCGTCTGGCGCACCGAGTGAACTGAAGGCGCGAGGAGCCTTGCGCTCCTCGCGCCACGGATCTAGACCTGGGCGACGTCTTCGGCCTGGAGGCCCTTCTGGCCCTCGATCACCGAAAATTCCACCTGCTGGCCTTCGTTCAGGGAACGATGACCTTCGCCGCGGATGGCGCGGTAGTGAACGAACACGTCGGCACCGCCCTCGCGTTGAATGAATCCATATCCCTTGGCGTCATTGAACCACTTGACGGTCCCGGTTTCGCGTTGCTCACCCATCACATCTCTCCGAAGCTTTCTGGATTTCCTATCCCCGCTCGCCACAAGCTGGGCGCTCGGGTTGCCTTGTTGTATCGGTACAGATCGAGCATCGAACCGGTTGCCGGGTTGGCGTCGCGGTCCGACCAGCGGCAGGAAGCTGCCGACGTCTTATAAAGCATGGCTTCCCTGGCAAAAGCAACGTTCTTTACGCAAAGTGCCATCACGGCTGGAAGCCGCGCCAACGCCGGGTTTTCGACGATTTGAGCGGCATTTTTTCGACAGCGGGGACAAGCCGCCGACTGCCGGGTCGAAGAGAGAACGACACGGGCGGTTTTACGCCCGCCAGGCCATCCGGCACACTGCCGCCTCGTCAATCCGGTAGCCCTCCATGACCCGTTCGCCGCTGCGCCTGCTGGCCTTCTCGCTGCTCAAGCGCCTGCTCTATCTCTGGGTCCGCTCCGAGACCACCCAGGCGGCCAGCCTGCTCAGCCGCATCGATCCCGCCAAGCCGGTGCTCTATGTCCTGCCCGAGGCCTCGTTGAGCGATCTGGCGGTGCTCGACCGGGAATGCCGCAAGGCCGGCCTGCCGCGACCGCTACGCCCGCTGGTGCTGGGGAGCAAGACCGAACCGCTGGCCTACTTCAACGCCACCGGCAAGGCGAACTGGCGCGGGCGCCCCGCCCGGCGCTCGGTACCTCCTACCCTGCGCCGGGTGGTGGCCACGGTGACCGAGCAGCAGCTGGAAGACGTCCAGCTGGTACCGGTCAGCGTCTTCTGGGGCCAGTCGCCGGATCGCGAGACCAGTCCCTGGAAACTGCTCTGGGCGGACAACTGGGTGGTGACCGGACGGCTGCGCAAGCTGGCGCGCATCCTGGTGCTGGGCCGGCTGACCCGGGTGCAATTCTCCAAGCCGCTGTCGCTGGGCGAACTGGCCAGCCAGCGTCCCGACCCGCAACGCCTGGAGCGCCTGGTGATGCGGCGGCTGCGCATCCACTTCCGCAACGTGCGCCAGGCGGTGATCGGCCCGGACCTCTCGCACCGCCGTACCCTGCTGCGCGGCCTGCTCCGCGCGCCCCAGGTGCGGGCGACCATCGCCCATGAGATCGCCCAGCGCAAGGCCACCCCCGGGCGCATCGAAGACGAGGCGGCGCACTATGCGCGCGAGATCGCCTCGGACTTCTCCTATCCGGTGGTGCGCTGCCTGGACGTCGGCCTGCGCTGGTTCTGGAACAGCATCTATGACGGCGTCACGGTCAGCCACATCGAGCGGATCCAGGAGATGGCGCCCGGTCATACGGTGGTCTACGTCCCCTGCCACCGCAGCCACATCGACTACCTGCTGCTGTCGTACCTGCTGTTCCAGAACGGCCTGACCCCGCCGCACATCGCCGCCGGCATCAACCTGGACATGCCGGTGGTGGGCAATATCCTGCGTCGCGGCGGGGCCTTCTTCATGAGGCGCAGCTTCAAGGGCAACGCCCTCTATGCGGCGGTGTTCAACGAATACCTGCACAGCCTGTTCAGCCGCGGCTTCTCCACTGAGTACTTCGTCGAGGGCGGTCGCTCGCGCACCGGACGGACCCTGCAGCCGCGCACCGGCATGCTGGCCATGACCCTGCGCAGCTTCCTCCGCGATTCGCGGCGCCCTATCGTCTTCGTACCGGTGTACATCGGCTACGAGAAGGTCTTCGAGGGGCGCACCTACCTGGGCGAGTTGCGCGGTGCGGCCAAGAAGAAGGAATCCATCTTCGACCTGGTCAAGGTCTTTGGCGCCCTGCGCCAGCGCTTCGGTCGGGTCTGGGTCAACTTCGGCGAGCCCATCCCGCTGCAGGGCTTCCTCGATGCCCGCCGCCCGGGCTGGCGCGACGAACCCCTCGACGAAGACCTGAAGCCCGCCTGGTTCAATTCGGTCACCCACGAACTGGGCGAGCGGGTGGTACGCCGCATCAATGCCGCGGCGGCCGTCACCCCGGTCAACCTGGTGGCCCTGGCGCTGCTCTCGACCCATCGTCAGGCCCTCGACGAAGGCGCCCTGGTACGCGCCATCGACCTCTATCTGGATCTGCTGAAGCGGGTGCCCTACTCCACCAGCGTCACCCTGCCCGAGGGCGACGGCCAGGCGATCATCGAAGAGGTGCGCGCCCTGGGTTTCCTCTCCGAGCAGCAGGACGCCCTGGGGCGCATCCTCTACCTGGACGAGCAGAACGCGGTGCTGATGACCTACTATCGCAACAACGTCCTGCACCTCTTCGCCATCCCGGCGCTGATCGCCAGCTTCTTCCAGAACACCGGGCGCATGACCCGCGAGCTGATCCATAGATTCGCCCTGGCGCTCTATCCCTATCTGCAGGCCGAATTGTTCATCCACTGGGAGCGCGAGGAGCTGCCCCTGGTGCTGGACGGCTGGCTGGAAGCCATGGTGGAGCGCGGCCTGCTGCGTATCGAGGACGACGTCTTCGTGCGTGCGGCGCCCAGCTCGCGGCAATTCGTCCGCCTCACCCTGCTGGCGCGGGCCATCCTGCAGACCCTGCAGCGCTACTACATGACCACCGCACTGATCCTGAACCACGGCCAGAACAGCCTGACCGCGCCGCAGCTGGAAGAACTCTGCACCGTGATGGCCCAGCGGCTGTCGGTGCTGCATGGCCTCAATGCGCCGGAATTCTTCGACAAGTCGCTGTTCCGCCACTTCATCCAGACGCTGCTGGCCGAGGGTGTGCTGCGCAAGGCCGACGATGGCACCCTGGGCCATCACGAATTGCTGGGCGAACTGGCCGAAGGCGCCGGCAAGCGGGTGCTGCCGGCGGAGATCCGCCTGTCGATTCGTCAGGTGGCGCTGGACCGCCCCGATGCGCCCGACCTGCCGGATCCCGAATCCCCTGCGGTCGCCGGCAACTAAGCTGGCGTCCATGGGTCACAGCAGTCGATTTCAGTCCCAGGATCTACCCATGAAGAGAATCGCCACCCTGCTCGCCACCTCGCTGCTGCTCAGCGCCTGTAGCGGGCTGCGCCCCGGCCCCGCGACGCCACCGCCGCCCGCCGGCCAGCCGCTGCCGCCCACCGAGCAGCCGCAGACCACCACTCCTGGCGTGCCGGCCCAGCCGAGCATGACCAGCCTCAGCGGCCAGGCCACCTTTACCGCCAACGAGCCGGTGCCGCCCACCGCCAAGCTCACCGTCAGCCTCTACAGCGCCAGTGCCGGCGACACCCCTGCCGGTCGCCTGGCCCAGCGCACCCTGTTCGTCAAGCAGCCCGGCCAGGTACCCTTCCGCCTCGACTACGCCCCGGCCAAGGTCAAGAGCGGCGAGCGCTACCTGCTCAGCGGCCGCATCCTGCTCGGCGGTCGCCCGCTGTACCTGACCCAGGAGCCGGTGACCGTGGATCTGAGCGGTGGTGGCGAAGTGGAGTTGCCGCTGCAGCCGGTGCGCTGAGGGCCGAAAGGCCCCGGGGTGGCGTGTTAGGATCAAGGCTCTCGACCTCCCGCTCCCAACGAGGTGCGCCTTGACTCCCCGCCTCGCCATCAAGCGCTATCAGGGCGAACACCAGCCCCATGCCCATGCCTTCGCGCAGCTGGTGCTGCCCATCCAGGGCGGCATGGAGCTGGAGCTCGACGGACGTAGCGGGACGCGGCTGCATACCGGTCTCGCGGCCCTGGTTGCGCCCGACTGCGGTCATGCCCAGCAATCGGAGCCAGGCAGCCGCTTTCTGGTGATCGACTGCGCGGCGGACTGGTTGCCTGCTCCGATCCTGGATCGAGCGCTACGGCAGCCGGGTATGGCGATTCCGCCCGCGACCCGCCAGCTGATCGCCTTTGCCGAGCTGACCTCGCCTGACACCCTCGACCAACACGCGCCCGAACTCACCCGTCTGCTGCTCGCGTCGCTTACCTCCGCCACCGCCGGCTCGGCCTTCGACCGCCTGCTGGCCCAGGTGGAGGCCCAGCCCGCCGGTGACTGGAACAATGCGGCCATGGCCCGCCTGGCGGGCCTGGGGCTGACCCGGCTGCACCTGCTGTTCCACCAGCGTTTCGCCCAGACGCCCCAGGCCTGGCTCACCGACCTGCGGCTGCGCCAGGCACAACGCTGGCTCGGCGACAGCCGCCTGCCCATCGCCGACATCGCCCTGCGTGTCGGCTTTTCCGACCAGGCCGCTCTGACCCGCGCCATGACCCGCCGCCTGGGCATCAGTCCGGCGGCCTGGCGGCGCGGCCAGCGATTGCCCGGGTAACGCCGTCCAGGTAAGCAGTCCGGGTAAAAAGCCTTGCAGTCTCGCGCAAGACCGGTCCACGTCGCCGTCGCCACACTGGTGGCGAATCGGTGGAGACGGCGCGATGCAGGAACGAGAACTATCGGCAGTGGGTATCGGCTACGGACTGGCGGCAGGCCTGTGCTGGGGCGTGATCTTTCTGGCCCCGGCGCTGGTCCCTGACCTGAGCGGCGCCCAGTTCGCCGTGCTGCGCTTTCTCTGCTACGGGCTGGTGTCACTCGGACTGTTGCTGCCCTGTTGGCGCCGACTTCGCACCCAACTCACCTGGGCCACCGGCAAGCGCCTGTTCTGGCTCAGCCTGATCGGCAACCTGGGTTACTACACCCTGGTCGGCGTGGGCGTGAAGCAGGCCGGTATCGCGGCGACCACCCTGATCGTCGGCCTTATCCCCCTGCTGGTGGCCCTGGCCGGGCAGCGCGACGCGGGCGCCGTGAGGTTCGGTCGCCTCTGGCCAGCGCTCTGCTGCGCACTGCTCGGCGTGATCCTGATCAGCTACGAGACGCTGACCACCCCCACAGTCGGCGAGCAGCCCGCTCTGGGCCTGCTGTGCGCCTGCGGCGCCCTGCTGGCCTGGAGCTGGTTCGCGGTGGTCAACATGCGCCTTCTGGCCAGGACGCCGATCGGCGCCCACGATTGGGGCCTGCTGCTGGGCGGGATGACCGGTGCCCAGGCACTGCTGGTCGCGCCCTGGTTGCTGGGAGACGAGCTGGCGTTGCGGACACCGGCGGACTGGCTGCAGCCGCTGCTGGTGGCTGCCGGCGTGGCGCTGCTCGCCTCGGTCATCGGCGGCGCCTGCTGGAACCAGGCCAGCCGCCGGCTACCCCTGACCCTGAGTGGTCAGGCCATCGTCATCGAGACCCTGGCCTCGCTGACCTATGGCTTTCTCTGGAACGGGCGCTGGCCGACTCGCCTGGAATTCCTGGCGATCCTCCTGCTCATGCTCGGGACGAGCTGGTGCCTGCAGTGCCACCGGCGCCCGCCTCGGACAGTCGCGGCAGGGACGACCTGAACGCGAGCGTCCTGGCCGGCTGCGCCCCTCCTACGCCAGCGGCGGCAGCGCCCAGTCGATGGGGGTGAGGCCGGCGTTGCGCAGGAATTCGTTGGTGCGGCCGAAGTGGCCGTTGCCGATGAAGCCGCGGTGGGCCGACAGCGGCGAGGGATGCGCCGACTTGAGGATCAGGTGCTTCTGGGGGTCGATGAGCGTCTGCTTGCTCTGGGCATGGCTGCCCCAGAGCAGGAACACCAGATTCTCCCGCTCGGCGCTGACCACCTCGATGATGCGATCGGTGAATCTCTGCCAGCCGGCCTTGGCGTGGGAACCGGCGTTGGCCTGTTCCACGGTCAGCGAGGTATTGAGTAGCAGCACGCCCTGCTCCGCCCAGTGCTGCAGGTAGCCATGGTTGGGAATGGGCAGGTTCAGATCGCGCTTGAGCTCCTTGAAGATGTTCTGCAGTGACGGTGGCGCCGGCACCCCAGGCTGCACCGAGAAGCTCAGCCCGTGGGCCTGGCCCGGACCGTGATAGGGATCCTGGCCGAGGATGACCACCCTGACCTGATCCAGAGGGGTGGTATTGAGGGCGTTGAAGATCAGCGGACCGGGCGGATAGATGACTTTGCCCGCCGCCTTCTCGCGCCTGAGGAATTCGCTCAGCTGACGCATGTAGGGCTGCTCGAATTCGTCGCGCAGCGCGGCTTTCCATTGGGGGTCGAGCTTGATGCGATCGTCGTCCACGATTCGAGGCTTCCTGGTCAAGACAAGGGCAGCACCCTAGAAAAGCCGGCTGCCTCTGTCAAACCCGCTACCAGCGCGGACCGTAGCGCGGGCCCCAGCCGGGCGGACCATAACCCGGACGCGGCCCCCAGCCCGGCGGTCCCCAACCGGGACCCGGACCCCAGTGAGGCGGTGGTGGCGGCGCCGGCCGATAGTAGTAGCCATAGCCATAGGGCCGCACGATGACCGCGGGCGGCGGATAGGCCGGCGTGCCGTAGAAGACCGCCGCGGGCGGTGCCGGACGGCTGTAATAGCGCGGGGACGTGTCGTAGACGGTGCAGCCGGTAAAGGTCAGGGCACAGAGCGACGCCAAGAGGAAATGGCGCATGGGGATATCTCCAGAACGGCCCGGATGGGCCTGGAGAAAGCTTAAGCCCTGGCCAGGCGCCGCGCCCGGTTATCGCGCGTTCATTCAGCCGGGATTAAGAGACGCCGTTCGGTTCTCCTCCCGCTCGCCCAGGTAGTCCTGCAGCCGCGTCTGCAGATGGGGCACGCCCTGGGGATGGGCGAGAAAGTCGGCGATGCTCATCAACTGCCAATGCTGGCCTTCGTCACCGAAGCGGATGGCGGCGATCTCGCCAGGATGCAACTGCCCGGCGAACAGCCAGCTTGGGAGGTAACCGGGTTGGCGCGGCGGATAGCAACGCCCCCAGGTCAGCCGCGCCTCGTCCAGCACCAGGCCGAATTCTTCCTCCAGCTCGCGCAGGGCGCAGCGCTCGGGCGTCTCGCCGTCTTCGCGACCACCGCCGGGCAGGTCCCAGAGGGCCGGCCAGGGGATGTCGGGCTTGTCGTCGCGCTGATAGACCAGGATCTGCTCAGCGCAGAGCAGCGCCAGCTTGGCACCGTTGAAGGCATGGCGGGACATGATGGGGCTCCAGATGACGGGGGGAGACCGGCCGGTCTCCCCAACTCCACTCAGTAACCGAGTTGCTTGAGCAGGGCACCCGGTTCCTGCTTGGCCGGACGCTCATAGAACTTGAGCAATTCGGCGGCGCGATTGCTGAAGAAGCCATCCACACCACGCGGCGCGAGACGCGCGTAGTCCACCGCCGAGTCCACCGTATAGGCATGCACCAGCAGACCCCGCTCGTGGGCGACGTCGTTCATCCAGGGCTTCACCAGGTCCGCGTAGCTCTGGTCGCCACCCTCCTCCAGAGCCGCCGAGGGGCCGATGCCGATGGCGCCATGGGCCTTGGCCCACTCGATCCAGGCGGTGAAATCGCCTTCGGAGCGCACCTGCTGCTTGGCGTAGTAGGCCGCCTTGCTGGCCTCGCCCGACTCGGCGTAGCTCGGCCCGGGCTTGGCCGGGATGTAGTCGTCGCCCAGCCACAGCAGCAGGATCTTCGGCGTCTTCGGCATCTCCTTCTGCAACAGCTCCAGGCTGCTCTTCTCGAAGGTCTGCAGGATCACCCGCCCGGGCATGGCGGCGACGCCGGTGGCGCCCGGCTTGGGCTTACCGAGCCAGCCGCGCTGGGTCAGCTTGGCCTTGAGGTCGCGCTCGATGCCCGGAAACAGCTTGGGTTGCTTGGTCTCGATGTAGAGACCCGGCTTGTTGCGACCGCCTTCGGCGATGTCGATGACCTCGTCGAGGGTAAGGATTCTGAGTCCGGCGAATTTCGGCCGGGCGCGGTCGGGATGGGCCTGGTTGAACCAGCTGCCGGCGTCCAGCGACTTGAGTTCGGCCAGGGTGAACTGGCTGACCGGGGCCTTGGCGCGGTCGGGGAAGCGCTTGGCGACGTCGGTGGTCCGTTCCAGGGTGTCGTCGTGCAGGGCGATGAGCTGGCCGTCCCTGGTGCGCTGCAGGTCGAGCTCCAGGTAGTCGGCGCCTAGTTCCCGCGCCACCAGATAGGCCGGCGCGGTGGATTCGGGGGCGTCGAAGGAGGCGCCGCGATGGGCGATCACCGCCGGCCAGGGAATGCCGGCCTGCCGGGCCAGGGTCTGGCCGACATCGGCTTCGGTGGCCAGGGCCAGCTGGCTGACCAGCAGGGTGCCGGGAATCAGGGTACGGATCAGGGTGCGCAGAGCAGTTATTGTCATGGGTTCCTCGGGTGGTCCGACGATCGGAGCTAGGATGCAGCTTGCACCCCGGATGCGACAGTACGCAGACCCCCAGCGTAGCGGACGTTACCCAGGTCGCAATTCCCGGTACTCTGCCGCCCGCTTCGCCCGACGAGATCACCATGGCCGCATCGCCCATCCCCTTCGATCCCACCCGCTGCCCGCTGTGCGGCCAGGCCAACAGCTGCGTCCTGGCCGCCGGTGGCGAACTCCTCGACTGCTGGTGCCTGCAGACGCCGATCGATCCCGCCGTCCTGGAGCGCCTGCCCGCGGAAGAGCGCGATCGACGCTGCCTCTGCCCGGCCTGCGCGGCGGGCGCCGCCGGCGAATCTCGCTGATGCGCCTGGACCGCTGGCTGGGCAACCGACCCGAGCTAGGCCGCCAACTGGGGCGACGTCTGCTCGCCGAGGGTCGGGTAAGGGTCAATGGCACCACCACCCTGCGGGCCGAGCAGGAGGTGTTCGCCTTCGATCGCATCGAGGCCGACGAGCGCCTGCTGCAGGACGGTCCCGGCGGCCGCTACCTGATGCTGCACAAGCCGCGCGGCTGCGTGAGCGCCACCGTCGATGCCCGCCATGCCACGGTGCTGGACTGCCTCGCACCGGATCAGCGCGCCGATCTGCACCTGGCCGGGCGGCTGGATTTCAACACCACCGGCCTGCTGCTGCTCACCAATGATGGCCAGTGGTCGCGCGGTCTCAGTCATCCGCGTCACAAGCAGACCAAGCGCTACCGGGTCACCACCGCCGAGGCTATTCCGCCGCAGCTGGTGGCCACCTTCGCCGAGGGGCTCTACTTCGCCTATGAAGACCTGGTCACCCAACCCGCACGCCTGGAGCCACTGGATGATCACAACGCCTTCCTGACCCTGGTCGAAGGCCGCTATCACCAGGTCAAGCGCATGTTCGGCCGCTTCGGCATCGAGGTTGTCGCCCTGCATCGCGACCGCATCGGCGAGCTGGCGTTGGATTCCGCCCTGGCCGAGGGTGCCTATCGCCCGCTCACCCGCGCCGAGGTGGCCCTGCTACGTCCGGCGGACTAGGGGAACAGGAGTCCGGCGACACCGGTCGGGATGCAGACACGCACCACCCTGGAGACTTCCCATGCGTATCGACATCCCCTCCCTCGGCTTTGGCGGCGCCCCGCTGGGCAACATGTTCCGCGAGGTAGGCGACGCCGACGCCCGGGCGACTCTCGAAGCCGCCTGGGACGCGGGCATCCGCCTCTATGACACCTCGCCCCACTATGGCGCCGGGCTGTCGGAGCGACGTTTCGCCGAGGTGCTGGCCGACAAGCCGCGCGACGATTTCGTCCTCTGCAGCAAGGTCGGCCGCCTGCTGGAACCGGCCGATCAGCCGGAAAATGCGCCGCCGTTCGTCAACGAATTGCCCTTCAAGCGGGTGCTCGACTATTCCGCCGACGGCGCCCGCCGCTCCATCGAGGCCAGTCTGGAACGCCTCAAGACCGATCGCCTCGACCTGGTCTGGATCCACGATCTGTCCGAGGACCAGCACGGCCCAGCCTGGCGTGACTACTTCGCCCAGGCCATGCAGGGTGCGGCCAAGGCCCTCACCGAGATGCGCGAGGAAGGGCTGATCCTGGGCTGGGGCCTGGGCGTCAACCTAGTGGAACCCTGCCGCCTGGCGCTGGAGCGGAGCGATCCCGATGCCTTCCTGCTGGCCGGTCGCTACTCCCTGCTGGATCATCGCGAAGCCCTGGACACGCTCTTCCCGGAATGCGCACGCCGCGGCGTGGGCATCGTGGTGGGTGGGCCCTACAACTCCGGCCTGCTGGCGGGTGGCAAGCATTACAACTACGCCGAAGCCGAGCCGGCACTGCGTCGCAAGGTCGAACTGATCGAGGGCGTCTGCCAGGATCACGGGGTGGACATCCGCGCCGCGGCCCTGCAGTTCTGCCTGGCCCATCCCACGGTGGCCGCCACCATTCCCGGCAGCAGCACGCCGGAGCGGGCCT
The DNA here is from genome assembly GCF_028640935.1 of Pseudomonas sp. SHLD1. NCBI lineage: Bacteria > Pseudomonadati > Pseudomonadota > Gammaproteobacteria > Pseudomonadales > Pseudomonadaceae > Pseudomonas > Pseudomonas sp. SHLD1. Next base: position 70,832 of record NZ_JAQZAD010000035.1, on the reverse strand, counting down.
GGCAGAACGCCGAACTGCTGCGGGCGCCTATCCCCGCCGCCTTCTGGCGCAACCTGCGCGAGATCGGCGTGCTGCCAGAGGATGCCCCGACGCCCGCGTGAGTGAAAGGGGCGGCTGTGCTAGGCTCGCCGCCCCTTTTCCACCCTGCCTGCCTTCATGACCTCGCCCCGCCGCCCCCTCCCTGGCCGCCCCGCGCCCCTGCATCCACGCAATCGCCACCAGGGCAGCTACGACTTTCCCGCCCTGATGCGCATGAGCCCGGCGCTCAGGCCGTTCGTGGCGCCGACGCCGCGGGGCAATCTGTCCATCGACTTCACCGATCCCCAGGCCGTCCGCGCACTCAATCGCGCGCTACTGGCACTGCACCATGACGTGCGCGAGTGGGACATCCCCGCTGATTTCCTTTGCCCACCGATTCCTGGCCGGGCGGATTACCTGCATCACCTGGCCGACCTGCTGGCCGAGGGCAATGGCGGCCGGATTCCCCGTGGCACGACTACACTCTTGCTGGACGTGGGTACGGGCGCCAATGGCGTCTATCCGCTGATTGGCTTCAAGGAGTATGGCTGGCATTTCGTTGGCAGCGACATCGCCCCGGCGGCGCTGGCTGCCTTCGGACGCACCCTGGCGGCCAATGCGGATTGCGCCGCCGCCATCGAGTTGCGCCGCCAGCCGGATCCCCAGGCGATCTTCGCCGGCATCCTGCAGCCCGGTGAGCGCTACGCCGCCACCCTGTGCAACCCGCCCTTCCACGCCAGCCCCGACGATGCCGTGCGCGGCAGCAGGCGCAAGTGGAAGAATCTGGGCAAGACCACCGGCAAGCAGGTACCCCTACTCAACTTCGGCGGCCAGGCGGCTGAACTCTGGTGCCCCGGGGGCGAGGCAGCCTTTATCGACAGGATGATCCGCGAGAGTCGGGCCTTCGCCAGGCAGGTCGGCTGGTTCACCTGCCTGGTGTCCAAGGCCAGCAATCTGCCGCCGTTGCAGGCGGCGCTACGCCGCGAAAAGGTCATTGAAAGTCGCGTCGTAGCCATGGCCCAGGGCCAGAAGCAGAGTCGCTTTCTCGCCTGGCGCTTCGCCTGATCTATCGTCCCGCTACCTGCGCGCCCCTGCGAACGACGACCCTCCGGCGGCTTTCTGCCCGCTTTCGTCGGTGCCGCCGGCGGCTTGCGGAAAGCCGCCCAGGCCGCTCCGCTTCGCCTGGAGCGGCAGCTGGCGGGACTTTGATCGCCGTCACAGCGGATTAGACTAAAGGCTAATAGGCAAAGCCAATGAATTACGGGCTAGGCAGCCCTACCCCTTCCCTTTAAAATGTCCGGCAACAATTACGCCACGCGCACGCAGCCGCGCCCGGGACCTCTGTCGCCGGTCAGCCGCTGCCAAGGCCGCGCCTTGCGTTTTTGCTCCGACTCCTCCGGTGACTCATGAGAGAGGGGCGGTGGAGGGAAAAGAACCTGCCCTTGCGTGTTTCCGGCTGCATTCTGCCTTGCCCACTGCACATCCCCCCATGTGCCATGGTGCCGCACCGCACCGAAACTCGATAAGCAGACCCAGCTTCTATCGAACGAGAGATCACATGCTGAAGAAAATGACTGGCGCGCTGCTCGGCGTCGCCATCGCCTCCGCCCTGGGCACCGCACAGGCCGAAGACACCAAGAAGGTCGACGTCCTGCTGATCGGCGGCGGCATCATGAGCTCCACCCTGGGCATCTGGCTGAACGAGCTGGAGCCGAACTGGACCATGGAAATGGTCGAGCGCCTGGACAAGGTCGCCGACGAGAGCTCCAACGGCTGGAACAATGCCGGTACCGGCCACTCCGCCCTGGCCGAGCTGAACTACACCCCGGAAGACAAGGACGGCAAGGTCACCATCGCCAAGGCCATCGAGATCAACGAAGCCTTCCAGATCTCCCGTCAATTCTGGTCCTGGCAGGTCAAGAACGGTGTCCTCAAGGACCCGAAGAGCTTCATCAACAGCACCCCGCACATGAGCTTCGTCTGGGGTGACGAGAACATCGCCTTCCTGAAGAAGCGCTACGAGGCGCTCAAGGCCAGCCCGCTGTTCTCCGGCATGCAGTTCTCCGAGGATCCCGCGCAGATCAAGCAGTGGGTTCCGCTGATGATGGAAGGTCGCGATCCCAAGCAGAAGATCGCCGCCACCTGGAGTCCGCTGGGCACCGACGTCAACTTCGGCGAGATCACCCGCCAGTTCGCCGCCAACCTGCAGTCCAAGCCGAACTTCAAGCTGAACCTGTCCAGCGAAGTCGAGAACATCACCCGCAATGCCGATGGCAGCTGGCGCGTGGAGTACAAGAACCTCAAGGACGGCAAGAAGACCGAGACCGACGCCAAGTTCGTCTTCATCGGCGCCGGTGGCGGTGCGCTGCACCTGCTGCAGAAGTCGGGCATCCCCGAAGCCAACGACTACGCCGGCTTCCCGGTGGGGGGTTCCTTCCTGGTCACCGACAATCCCGAGATCGCCCAGCAGCACCTGGCCAAGGCCTATGGCAAGGCCTCGGTGGGCGCACCGCCGATGTCGGTACCGCACCTGGACACCCGCATGCTCGACGGCAAGCGCGTGATCCTGTTCGGGCCCTTCGCCACCTTCTCCACCAAGTTCCTCAAGCAGGGTTCCTACCTGGACCTGCTGACCAGCACCAACACCCACAACGCCTGGCCGATGGTCCGCGTGGGCGTGGCCGAGTACCCGCTGGTGGAATACCTCGCCGGCCAGCTGATGCTGTCGGATGACGACCGCATGGCCGCCCTGCGCGAGTACTTCCCCAACGCCAAGAAGGAAGACTGGCGCCTGTGGCAGGCCGGTCAGCGCGTGCAGATCATCAAGCGCGACGCCGACAAGGGTGGCGTGCTGAAGCTGGGCACCGAGATCGTCGCGGCCAAGGACGGCAGCATCGCCGGCCTGCTGGGCGCTTCCCCGGGTGCCTCGACCGCCGCGCCCATCATGCTGAGCGTGCTGGAGAAGGTGTTCAAGGACAAGGTCGCGACCCCGGAGTGGCAAGCCAAGCTGCACCAGATCGTGCCCAGCTACGGCACCAAGCTGAACAGCGACCCGGCGCGCGTTCAGCAGGAGTGGAACTACACCGCCGAAGTCCTGCAACTGGCCACCCCGCCGGTCGCCACCGGCACCGGCACCGAGAACGCCAAGGCCACCGCCAGCGCCCCGCGCGCCGAAAAGGCCGCCAACGACATGGCGCTGTAGATCGCTGCCAGGCCCGCTGCGCGAGCGGCGGGCTCTCCGCGATGACCAGAAGGCCCCACCCCGACCCGGCGTGGGGCTTTTTTTCGTCCGCCGCCTGCCCGAGATAGAGCCTTTGCATCCGCCCAGACCCTGTGACGAAAACCGCAACGGCGTGAATTTTTTCCGGTCAGACAGGCACTAAAAACTGCAGCGATACGCCAAGGCAGGTCGTTGCACGCCACAATGGTGATCTATCCTCGAGCCTTAACCGTTACCTGAATCTGGAGACACGATGACGGCACATCCCGCCCCGGGCATCCTGCATACCCGAGAAGGCCAGCGCCTGGCTGATACCGATGCCGCCGCCTGGCGGCAGTGGGGGCCCTACCTGAGCGAGCGCCAGTGGGCCACGGTCCGTGAAGACTACAGCGCCGATGGCGACGCCTGGCGCTACTTCCCCCATGACCATGCGCGCAGCCGCGCCTATCGCTGGGGCGAAGACGGCCTCGCCGGTTTCTGCGACAAGGCTCAGCAATGGTGCCTGGGCATCGCCCTGTGGAACGAACGCGATCCCTTCCTCAAGGAACGGCTGTTCGGCCTGACCAACGCCGAGGGCAACCATGGCGAGGACGTCAAGGAGTTGTACTTCTACCTGGACGGGGTGCCGAGCCATGCCTACCAGAAGATGCTCTACAAGTATCCCCACGCCGCCTTTCCCTATGCCCAGCTCACCGAGGAAAACGCCCGGCGCGGCCTGGAGGACCGCGAATACGAGATCCTCGATACCGGCGTCTTCGCCGAGGATCGCTATTTCGACGTCACCGTCGAATACGCCAAGCACACCCCCGACGACATCCTGATGCGGGTCACCGTGGAAAACCGCGGGACCGAGCGCGCCAGCCTGCGGGTGCTGCCGCAGATCTGGTCTCGCAACACCTGGGCCTGGACCGGTACCCCGCCGCGCTCCATGCTCAGCCTGGAAGGCGACCAGGTTCGCGCCAGCTATTTCGACCGGCCCGACCTGGTGGTCAGCGCCTGGGGCCCGCGCGAGGCCGAGTGGCTGTTCTGCAACAACGAAACCAACCTGCCCCGCCTCACCGGCGAGCCCGCCGAAGGGCCCTTCAAGGACGGCATCAACGACTACGTGGTGCGCGGCGCCCGCGAGGCGATCCGCCGCGATTTCGGCAGCAAGGCAGCCGCCCATTTCGCCGTGGAATTGGAGGGTGGCGCCAAGACCGTGGTCTACCTGCGCCTGGCGCCCACCAATGCGCTGGCGGTGGATGCCGATGCGATCTTTGCCGAGCGCATCGCCGAGGCCGATGCCTTCTATGCCGCCCTGCAGGAAAAGATCGCCGATCCCGATGCGCGTCTGGTGCAGCGTCAGGCCCTGGCCGGCCTGCTCTGGTCCAAGCAGCTCTATTATTTCGAGGTCAATCGCTGGCTCGATGGCGATCCGGCCCAGCCGGCGCCGCCGGCGCAGCGCCAGCGCATCCGCAACGGCCACTGGCGCCACCTGCTCAATTTCGACATCGTGTCCATGCCGGACAAATGGGAGTACCCCTGGTACGCCTCCTGGGACCTGGCTTTCCAGGCGGTGGCCTACGCCCTGATCGATCCCGGTTTCGCCAAGCAGCAGCTGCTGCTGCTGGTGAAGGACAGATTCATGCACCCCAATGGCCAGCTGCCGGCCTACGAGTGGAATTTCGAGGACGCCAATCCGCCGGTGCACGCCTGGGCCACCTGGCACGTCTACCTGCAGGAAAAGTCCCTGACCGGGGTGGGCGACCGGGTCTTTCTCGAACGCGTCTTCCACAAGCTGCTGCTGAATTTCTCCTGGTGGATCAACCGCAAGGACACCGAGGGCCGCAACATCTTCCAGGGCGGTTTCCTCGGCCTGGACAACATCGCCCTCTTCGACCGCTCGGCCCCCCTGCCGGAGGGCTATCACCTGGACCAGGCCGACGGCACCGCCTGGATGGCCGCCTACGCCCTGGACCTGATGCGCATCGCCCTGGAGCTGGCCAAGGAAAATCCGGTGTACGTCGATCTGGGGGTGAAATTCTTCGAGCACTTCCTGCACATCGCCGGCGCCATCAACCACAGCGATGATCGCGAAGACGGGCTCTGGGACGAACAGGACGAGTTCTTCTACGACGTCCTGCACAAGGCGGATGGCAGCGCCGAGCCGTTGCGCCTGAGGTCCATCGTCGGCCTCATCCCGCTGTTCGCGGTGCAGGTCCTGGAACAGCGCGAGCACGAGGGCCTCCCCGGCCTCGGCGGACGGCTGCGCGGCTTCCTGCGCCAGCGGCCGGATCTCGCCCGACTGGTCTCGCGCTGGACCGAACCCGGTCAGGGCAATAGATTCCTGCTCTCGCTGCTGCGCGGCCACCGCACCAAGCTGCTGCTCAAGCGCATGCTGGATGACAACGAATTCCTCTCCGAATACGGCATCCGCTCGCTGTCCAAGGCCCACGAACAGCAACCCTTCGAGATGCGCCAGGCCGACGGCAACCTGCTCAGCGCCCGCTACCAGCCGGCGGAATCGGATTCGCGGCTCTATGGCGGCAACTCCAACTGGCGCGGGCCACTGTGGATGCCGATCAACTACATGCTCATCGAGTCGCTGCACGAGTTCCACCGTTACTACGCCGACAGCTTCTCGGTGGAATACCCCAGCGGCTCCGGCTACCTGGCCAATCTGGAAGAGGTCGCCGACGGCCTCAGCCAGCGCCTGACGCGGCTGTTCCTCAAGGACGCCGACGGCAAACGCCCGAGCATGGTCGACTATCCGCAACTGCAGAACGATCCGCGTAGTCGCGACCTGGTGCTGTTCCACGAGTATTTCCACGGCGAAAACGGCCGCGGACTCGGGGCCTCCCACCAGACCGGCTGGAGCGCCCTGGTGGCGCTGCTGCTGCAACCCCGGCGCTAGTCCGCTAATGCCCAGGTGCCGGTCGCGACCGGTGCCTGGGCGAACTGCGGCAAGGCTACAGTTTTCCTCCGTCGCCCTGGATACTATGCTCTAGCCAGAGACCCCGCCTTCGCGAGCCCGCATGACTCACCCCGATGACGCCCAGCGTCTCCACGCCCTGAGCGAGCTGCAGATTCTCGATAGCGGTGTCGAAGCCGCCTACGAGGACATCGTCGCCCTGGCCTGCCAACTGACCCGGGCGCCGGTGGCCTTCATCACCCTGGCCGATCGGCAACGTCTCTGGTTCAAGGCCTGCCAGGGCATGACGGTAGCCGAGGTGCCGGTCGACGCCTCGCTCTGCCACCTGGCGATCCGCACCCCTCGCCAGCCTTTTCTGGTCGAGGATCTGCAGAGGGACCCGCGTGTCTCACACCTCAGGTCGGCACCCGGGCTGGAGCGGATGCGCGCCTACCTGGGCATTCCCCTGCTCGACCGACACGGGGTCGCCCTTGGCACCCTCTGCGTGATGGACGATCGGGTCCGGCATTTCGAGCCGGCGCAGGTCGACAACCTGCAACGGCTGGCCCGGCAGGTCATCATCCTGCTGCAACAGCGCGAGACCCTGCGCCAGCTGGAAGAGCTGGACATCAATTTTTCCGCCTTCATGAACAACGGGCCCTTCATCGCCTACATCAAGGACCGCGACTGGCGCTACCGCTATGTCAACGAGCCCTTTCTGCAGCAGCTGGAACTGACCCGTGACGAGGTCCTCGGCCAGGACGACTTCACCATCTGGCCAGAGGCGGCGCCACGTTTTCGCCAGGTCGACGAGCAGGTGATGAACGAACTCAAGCCGAGCCGACTCGTCGAGCGCATGACGGCTCAGGACGGCCGACGCCTCTTCTGGCAGTCCTACAAGTTTCCCCTGGTCACCCGGCAGGGCATCGCCCTGGCGGGGCTGTCGGTGGACGTCACCGAGCATATCGAGCAACAGCACATGCTGGAGGCCTCGCAGCGTCAGCTGCTGGACATGATGCAGGCCGCCGAGCAACGCAGCGTCACCGATGCCCTGACCGGCCTGTTCAACAGACGCGCCTTCGACCTGCGCCTGACGGAGCATCTGCGGCGCGCCGAGGACCAGGGCACGCCGTTGTCCATGCTGCTGATCGACGTCGATCACTTCAAGGCCTACAACGACGCCTTTGGCCACCAGGCCGGTGATACCACCTTGCAGACGGTCAGCCAGTTGCTGCTACAAAGCTGTCGCGACAATGACGCCTGCTTTCGCTACGGCGGCGAGGAATTCGCCATCCTGCTGTCAGGTGCCGATCTCAGCGCGGCCCATCTGGTTGCCGAGCGTTGTCGGGCCGCCGTCGCCAACCATGCCTGGTCACGGCGCGCGGTGACCCTGAGCGTTGGTATCGCTACCTACAGGGCCGGGATGAATGCCTACACCCTCACCGAAGGCGCCGATCGGGCGCTCTATGCGGCCAAGGGCGCCGGTCGCAATCGCGTCGCCGCGGAACCCGGACCTTAATCGTCTGCCAGGCTGGCATGACGCCCAAAACAAAAAACCCGCCGAAGCGGGTTGTTTGTTGCGACCATCCCAACGTCCTGTCAGGCGCCATCCTGGCCTGGTCTTCATCCGTGACCTCAAAGCTGCGCATCCTGCGCCGCTGATAGGTGTAGATTACGCAGCCCACCGAGAAGGCGACATGGCCAGGTGACACCAGGGCGTGTAAGCCTTTTGCCATACCCTGCCCGGTCCGCCTGCCGACCTCAAATCGCGCCCAACAAAAAACCCGCCGAAGCGGGTTGCTTGTTGCGACCATCCCAACATCCTGTCAGGCGCCATCCTGGCCTGGTCTTCATCCGTGACCTCAGAGCTGCGCATCCTGCGCCGCTGATAGGTGTAGATTACGCAGCCCGCCGAGAAGGCGACATGGCTAGGTGACACCAGGGCGTGTAAGCCTTTTGCCATACCCTGCCCGGTCCGCCTGCCGACCTCAAATCGCGCCCAACAAAAAACCCGCCGAAGCGGGTTCTTTGTTGCGACCATCCCAACGTCCTGTCAGGCGCCATCCTGGCCTGGTCTTCATCCGTGACCTCAGAGCTGCGCATCCTGCGCCGCTGATGGATGTAGAGTACGCAGCCCGCCGAGAAGGCGACATGGCCAGGTGACACCAGGGCGTGTAAGCCTTTTGCCATAGCCTCGGGAACATGGCGACCGCCGCCTCGACTAATGCTGACCCTCGCCGAAGATCCGCCATGGCCCTCTCGACCTCCTTCGCTATCGTGCAACAGCAGATGCGCCGCGCTGCCGGCCTGGTCTGGAGCACCTCTCCCGCGCTGATGATCGGCCTGGTTCTGGCCACCCTGGTCGCCGGCCTGCTGCCGGCGCTGGCCGCCTGGCTGGGACAACGCATCGTCGATGCCGTGGTGGCGGCCATGCGGCTGCATGCCGAGCAGGGCCAGGCGCCGCTGTGGCCAGTGCTGAAGTTCGTGCTGGCCGAAGCGGGGGTGCTGGCCGCCCTGGCAGGGGCCCAGCGGCTGCTGTCGGTGCAGCAGTCGCTGCTGCGGGTACGCCTGGGGCAGACCGTGAATCTGCTGATCCTGGAAAAGGCCCAGACCCTGTCGCTGGCACAATTCGAAGACGCGGATTTCTACGACAAGCTGGTACGGGCCCGGCGCGAGGCGTCCATCCGGCCCCTGGCGCTGGTGACCAAGTCCCTGACCCTGTTGCAGAACCTCATCTCGCTGGTCAGCTTCGCCGTGCTGCTGGTGCATTTCTCGCCCTGGGCGCTGCTGTTGCTGGTGGTGGGTGCCCTGCCGGTGTTCCTGGCCGAGGCGCGCTTTTCCGGCGATGCCTTTCGCCTGTTCAGTCGGCGTGCGCCCGAGACGCGCCGCCAGACCTACCTGGAGACCTTGCTTTCCCACGAGGCCTACATCAAGGAGGTCAAGCTGTTCGGCCTGGCGCCGCTGCTGCTGGAGCGCTATCGCACCACCTTCACCAAGCTCTATGCCGAGGACCGCCGCCTGACCCTGAGACGTGACGGTTGGGGTTTCGTCTTTGGCCTGCTGGGCACCCTCGCCTTCTATGCCGCCTATGCCTGGGTGGTGCTCGATACCGTGCGCGGCCGTCTGAGCCTGGGCCAGATGACCCTCTATTTAACCCTGTTTCGCCAGGGTCAGGCCGCGGTCAGCGCCAGCCTGACGGCCCTTGGCGGACTCTACGAAGACAGCCTCTACCTGAGCAATCTCTACGACTACCTGGGCCAGCCGACCAGCGCCGAGGGCGGCAGCCTCACCGCCGGCAGCCAGCCCGGAGATGGCCTGAGATTCGAAGGAGTCGGCTTCACCTATCCGGGCGCGACCGCAGCGACGCTCAAGGACATCAGCTTTCACCTGGCGCCGGGCCAGAGCCTGGCCCTGGTGGGCGCCAACGGCTCGGGCAAGACCACCCTGATCAAGCTGCTGACCCGGCTGCATCCGCCTACCCAGGGACGCATCCTGCTCGATGGCAGCGATCTGCAGGAGTGGCAGCCGGTCGCCCTGCACAGGCGCATTGGCGTCATCTTCCAGGACTTCATCCGCTACCAGCTCACCGCTGGCGAAAACCTCGGTGTCGGTGACACCACGGCCTTCAACGACGAGACACGCTGGCGCAAGGCGGCCGAGCAGGGCCTGGCCGACGAGGTCATCGCCGGCCTGCGCGAAGGCTACGAGACCCAGCTCGGACGCTGGTTCATGGGCGGTCAGGAGTTGTCCGGCGGGCAGTGGCAGAAGATCGCCCTGTCACGCGCCTATATGCGCGAAGACGCCGATATCCTGGTACTGGACGAACCCACCGCCGCGCTGGACGCCGCCGCCGAGGCGGTGATCTTCGAACGCTTTCGCGCCCAGGCGCAGCAGCGCATGACCCTGCTGATCTCGCACCGTTTCTCCAGCGTGCGCAATGCCGATCAGATCCTGGTGCTGGAAGGCGGCGAGATCCGCGAGCGAGGGGATCACGAGCAGCTGCTGGCCAGCGGCGGCCGCTATGCCCAGCTGTTCGATCTGCAGGCCAGAGGCTATCGCTGATCGCCGGTAACGAACTTCGCGTGGAGGGCTATGCCCAACGCTTAACAACCACTCGCGGAGGCCGCATGAACGATCAGATCAAGGAAAACCCCGACGACCTGGACATCGACCCGGACATTGCGCCTGATCCCGAAGAGCCCGTAGGTGAGGATCCGGATGACAAGCCGGTCGAGGAACGCCTGCCGCAGAAGAATCCGCGCGATCCGGAGTACAGCTGATGAACGCCATCCTGCCGTTGCCCGAGGACGACGATCCGGAGGGGCTGCATCCGGCGGAGTTGCCTGCCGACGAGGACGATGCGCCACCGGTGGATCCGCTGTGACGCTGTAGTACGCCATCAACCTGGATTGGGGGTTAGGTTTACCTCAGCCCTATCCGAAAGGGAGAAAGGGAAATAGCGGTCCGCAGGTTGGGTTGAGCGCAGCGAAGCTCACGGGTTAGCCAAAACTCCCAGATCGTTGGGATTTGGCAGTATGAAAAAGGTCCGCCATGGCGGACCTTTTCTTTGGCCTTATTTCGCGCCAGGTTGCGGCTTGTAGAGTTCGAGCAGCTTGAGCGTCACGCCGTTGGTCCAGCCGAAGCCGTCCTGCAGCTCGTACTCGCCGCCGCCACCACCCTGGCCGCCGGTGAGGTCGTATTTCTCCACCAGCTTCTGCTCGCGGGCGTAGAGGTTCTGCACCTGGGTCAGGAAGCGGGTGCCGATGTCGGCGGCCAGCTTGTCCTGCTGGTAGCGACGCAGGCCGTCCACGGCGACCCATTGCAGGGGCGCCCAGCCGTTGGGCTCGTCCCACTGCTGGCCGGTCTTGACCGTGGTGGTGGCGATGCCACCCGGACGCAGCAGCTGGTTGGCCACGGTCGCGGCGGTCTGGTCGGCACTGCTCTGGCTGGCGAGGCCCACGAACAGCGGGAACAGGGTAGCGGCGGAAACCTTGTCGGTACGGCGCTTGGCCTGCCAGTCGAAGTCGGTGTAATAACCGGCCGGATTCCACAGGTAGCGGTCGATGGCCTGCTGGCGGGTCTTGGCCTTCTGGCTATAGGCCTGGACGCAACTGGCCTCGCCGGTCTTCCCGCAGGCCTTGGCGATGGTCTGTTCCAGGTGATAGAGCAGGCTGTTCAGGTCCACCGGGGCGATGGCGGTGGTGCGGATGGTCGCCAGGGTCTTGCCATCGCCCAGCCAGCGCGAGGAGAAGTCCCAGCCACTCTCGGCCCCGGCGCGCAGGTCGCGATAGACCTCGCCGGCCGATCGGCCCTTGGCCTGGGCGGCGGTGGCCAGGTCTTCCAGGTAGGACTCCTGGCGCGGGGTATCGCGGGCGTCCCAGTAGCGATTGAGCAGGGTGCCGTCGGCCAGCCTGACCACATGGGCATTGGCCTGGCCCGGTTGCAGGCCTTCGGCCCCGGCCATCCAGTAGGCGTATTCCTTCTGCAGTTGCGGCAGGTAGCGGCGATAGGCGGAGTCGCCTTCCAGGCTGGCCTGCAGATCGACCATGTAGGCGAAGAACGGCGGCTGCGAGCGGCTCAGGTAGTAGCTGCGATTGCCGTTGGGAATGTGGCCGTAGACGTCGATCTCATGCGCGAAGTTGTCCACCATGTCGCGGACCAGGTCGGTGCGCCCGTCCTTGGCCAGTCCCAGCATGGTGAAGTAGGAATCCCAGTAGTAGACCTCGCGGAAGCGTCCACCCGGCACCACATAGGGCTTGGGCAGCGGCAGCAGGCTGCTGTAGGCCGGCACCTCTTCGTAGTGGCGGGTCAGCACCGGCCAGAGGTCCTTGACGTGGGTCGGCAGGTCGGCCCCCGCCTTGGGCGGTGCGGCCTTGATCGGATCGGATTCTTCGAAGTTGGCGCTGACGAAAGCCTTGAGGTCGAAGCCCGGCTTGTCGCGCTGGGCCAGATAGTCCTGGCGGATATCGGCCGGATTGCGCCTGGGCAGGGCATCGACGAAGTGCTTCTGGTCGCTGAACAGCTTGCCCTGCTGCACGGCGGCGAACAGCTCGGGATAGGCCTGGTCCGGCGGCACGGCGCGGGCGCTGCTGGCGTCGCGCCAACTCCAGGTCGGGGTTTCCGGCTTGCTGCCCTCATGGGCGCAGGCAGCGAGAAAGGCGATGGACAGGGACAGGACGAGCATCCGCGCGGGCGGCGCAGGTGGCAGGCGTTTCATGAAGCGCTCCTTTTCTTGTCGACACGACAGCAGCCGCAACGGACGTTGCGACACGAAAGGATCGACCCTGGAGCGCCGCGACAGTTCGCCGCGACCGGCTCAGCCGCCCGGACGCAGACGCCTTACGCAGCGTGCCAGCTCTTCGAGACCGAAGGGTTTGCCGATGAGTTCGACGCCCTCTTCCGCCAGCTCCGGCAGGGACGCCGGGTCCGCCTGACCGGACAGATAGAGTACCGGCAGCCCGGGGCTGGTGGCCCGCGCCTGCTCGGCCAGTTGCCGGCCGTCCAGCCCGGAGAGGCCGAGACTGGTCACCAGCAGATCGATGCGCAGGCTGCCCGAGGCGATGAGTGCCACGGCGGTGGCGCTGTCGGCGACCGCCAGGGGCGTGTACCCCAGCTCCGCCAGCACCTCGACGATGATGACGCGGACTTCACGCTCTTCTTCGACGATCAGCGCGCAGTCACCGGAGACCTCCGGCAGGACAGGGCCTTCGGCTTCGCTGGGAGCGGGCTCCACCACGGACTGAGCCAGCAGCCGCGGCAGATAGAGGCTGATGCAGGTGCCCTCGCCCACCACCGAATGGATCTCCACCTGACCACCGGATTGGCGGACGAAGCCATAGATCATCGACAGCCCGAGTCCGGTGCCACGCCCGCTGGGCTTGGTGGTGAAGAAGGGTTCGCAGGCGCGCTTGAGGGTATCGGCGTCCATGCCGGTGCCGGTATCGCAGACCTGGATACGGACGAAATCACCGGCCACGGTCTCGATCGGCAGGCCGATGCTGAGCGGTCCGCTGACATTGTCCACGCGGATGCTCAGGTTGCCGCCCTCGGGCATGGCATCGCGGGCGTTGATGGCCAGGTTGAGGATGGCGTTTTCCAGCTGATGCGGATCGCAGTGCAGCAGCCAGAGGTCGGCGTCGAGCTGGACGTCCTTGCGGATCTTCTTGCCCAGGCTGTGACGCAGCAATTCGTGCATGCCCTGCACCAGCTGGCCGGCATCCACCGGACGGGGTTCGAGTACCTGACGGCGGGCGAAGGCCAGCAGGCGCTGGGTCAGGGCCGCGGCGTTCTCGGCCGAGCGAGTGGCGGTGTCCAGGTAGCGTTCCAGCTCCTGGATGCGCCCCTGCTGCACCCTACGACGCATCAGATCGAGCGAGCCGACGATACCGGTCAGCAGGTTGTTGAAGTCGTGGGCGATGCCGCCGGTAAGTTGGCCGATGGCCTCCATCTTCTGCGCCTGGCGCAGCTCCTCTTCCAGAGCCATCAGCTCCTGGCTGCGTATCTCGATGCGCTCCTCGAGGTTGCGATTGAGTTCGTCCAGGGCTTCGCGGGTGTGGACGGCTTCGCTGACGTCGCGGGAAATGGAGAGGAATCTCAGGGGCTGGCCGTCATCGCCCAGGATCGGCGTGACCACCACGTCCCACCAGCGCCGGGTGCCCTTCGCCGTGGGCGCCAGCCCGGTGAAGCGCCCGATACCGCCCTGCCGCGCCGCCTCGATGGCGGCGGTCACCTCATGGCGCTGCCCTTCGGGCCAGAGTTCGGCCCAGGGACGGCCCTGGAAGGGAATGAAGTCGTCGATCTCCATGACCACCAGGCCACCCGGATTCATGTATTCCAGACGCCCTTCCAGATCGATCAGCTTGATGCAGTCGACGCTGCAGACCATGACGCTGCGCTTGAAGGCCTCGCCCTGCCAGAGTTCGGCTTCATGGCGCCGCTGCGCGGTGACGTCGAGCAGTACGCCACCGGCCTCGCGCCGCTGGAATTGCAGGCAGCGCAACTGGCCATCGGTGCCCTGGCGCCAGGCCTCCCAGACCTGGTCCGCGGCGGGCAGCAGCCCCTCGGGCGGGGCGGTGCAACTCTGCAGCTCGCTGAGCAGCTCGGCGGGTGAAAGGCCTTGGGCCAGTGCCTCGGCGTCCCGTCCCAGCATGGCCGCACAGGCGGCATCCGCGCGCCATTCGGCGCGGCTGGGATCGTATTCGAACAGGCCGACGGCAAGGAATTGGGACATGGTGGGTAGGTGGCCGGTAGGAGAAGGAGATGTCATAGCGCCAGCAGAGACGGCGAACCTGTCTACGTTAACAGTTTCATCGTTTCGCTTCGCGCTGGGCTTCGACCACTGCGCCGGAAAAATTACTCACTCGGTCGCGTTTTTCTCCACGGCATAGCGCCGCTCCAGACCACTATGGCCCAGACCGACGCCCTTGCGCACCCTGAGCTGCACCGGGATGCGCTCCTTGAGCGCCTCCACGTGGCTGATGATGCCGATGGTCTTGCCGCTGGCATTGAGCTGATCGAGGGCATCCAGGGCGACCTCCAGGGTCTCGCCATCCAGGGTACCGAAGCCTTCGTCGAGAAACAGCGAGTCGATGCCGGTGCGCTGGCTGACCAGATCCGACAGGGCCAGCGCCAGGGCCAGGCTCACCAAAAAGCTCTCGCCGCCGGAGAGGGTACGGATGTCGCGCAGGGCATCGGCCTGCCAGGTGTCGAGGATCTGCAATTCCAGCTCCGCCGCCTGGCGACGGATCAGCCGGTAGCGGCCGTGCAGGCGCATGAGCTGACCGTTGGCCAGGTGTACCAGGTGATCCAGGGTCAGGCCTTGGGCGAACTTGCGGAATTTGGCGCCGTCGGCCGAGCCGATCAGGCCGTTGAGGTGCTGCCAGAGATCGTGATCACGCTCCTGGGCGGCGATCTCGCCGAGCAGGGCCTGCAGACCCTCGCGGCGGCGCTCGTCTTCGCGCAGGGCGGCATTGACCTCGCCCTGGCGTTGGCCCAAGGCGCGCAATTCGGCGCTGGCAGCGGCCAGTTCGGCATCCAGTTCAGCGGCGCTGCGCTCGGTCTGCGGCTCGGCGTTCAGGGTGTTCAGGCGTTCCTGCGCCGCACCAGCCAGGGCGCGCGCCTCGGTCAGGCCGGTCTCGAGGCGGGTGCGCTCCCTGGTCAGGGCGCTGTGCTCGTGGTCGTCGAGTTGTGCGGCGCGCCAGGCGTCGGCGTCGGCGAAGGCGCTGGCGGCCAGAGCGGTCTGCCAACGGGCGGCGGCTTCGCTGGCCAGCTGCACCTCGCCCGCCAGTCGCTCATGCAGCGCCTGGTGGCTGCCCTGCAGCGCCGCACCCTGCTCGCGGCAGTCTTCCCAGGTCGCGGTCGCCTCCGCGAGCACGGCCGCAGCGGCCTCCGGCGCTACCGGGACGGCTGCGACCTCGCCGGCGCGCTGGCGCCAGGTCTCGACCAGCGGCGCGAGGGTGGCCAGGCGCTGGGCAATGTCCTTCAGGTGCTGCTGCAGTTCCTGCGCTCGCTGGCGATCGGCCTGCCAGCGGCGCCACTCCTGCTCGCGCAGCGTCAGCCATTCGCCGGCACGACTGGGCACCTCATGTCCCCAGCGCGCCAGCTCCGCGCCCAACTGGCGCTCTGCGGTGGCCTGTTGCGCCTCGGCCTCACGCTGTTCCCTGGCCCCCTCCGCCAGATCTTGGCGCGCTCGCTCCCACGCCGCCTCGGCCAGCGCCTGGCGCTGTTCGGCATCGGCCTGTTGACTCGCCAGGCGCTGGGCTTCGTTGCGGCCTTCCTCGCCTTGCTGACGCAGGCCATCCAGGGTGGCGAGCACCTGCTGGATGCGCGCCAGCTCCTGATCCTGACGGCGGCGCAATTCGGCCACCGCGCCGGGTATTTCGGGATCGGCGCCCAGGGCAACGCAACGCTGGCGCCAGAGTTCGCCCAGCTGTTCCAGTTGCTGGCTGGCTTCGGCCTGCTGTTCGTTGGCCTGATCGAGTTGCGCCTTGAGCGCGGCCAGGGCCTCGCTGAGTTCCTTGCCCTCCTGGGTCAGGCGCTCCAGTTCGGCCTTGGCGTCCTGCAGGACGGTCTGGGTGGCAGAAACGTCCAGGGCGGCATAGTCGGCCACCGCGGGGTGCTCTCGGGAGCCGCACAGCGGACAGGGTTCGTCGGGCTGCAATTCGGCGCGTTGGGCCTCCAGGCTGCGAATGACCCTTTCCTGTTCGAGCAGCTTCTCGCGCTCGCGCACCTGCTGGGCCACCTCGCGATAGCGTCCGCGCAGGGCATCCAGGCGCACCTGATGATCGCCATGCTGGCGCTGGCGCTCGCCCTGGCTGCGGGCCAGGCGCTCCAGCTGGGTCTGCAGCTGGCGTCGACGCTCGACCAGTTGGTCCAGCTGATCCACCTCGTTGACCCGGCCCAGCGTGGCCTGCCAGAGGGCACGCCAGGCCTTTTCGTCGCGGCCGTCCAGCGCCGCCTGCCAGCGCTCGCGCTGGGCCTGCTCCGCCGCCTGGGCCTGGGCGGCCTGCTCGCGTGCCCGTGTCACCGCTTCCTGCTGGGCTTCGCGTTCCTCGGCCAGCAGCTGCAGCTGCCGGGTCTGCTCCTGCTGGCGGCGCGTCAGGCGCGCCAGGGCCTCGGCTCGTTCATCACGCAGGGCCAGCTGGCTGCGCCAGTCGCCCAGGCGTTCGCCAAGTTCGGCATGACCCCTGCGCTCGGCCAGGCTTAGCTCCAGATGCTGGTGTTCGTCTAGCGCCTGCGCCTGCTCCGCCTCGGCCTGGCGCAGTTGTTCGCCACTGGCACCCAGGGCCTGGGCCAGGGCGGCGTCGCGGCGACTGGCCAGGGTCTGGATACGCTGATCGAGCTGTGCCAGTTCTTCCCGGCTGCGCTGTTCGCGCGCCGCGGCCTCGCGCCAGGCCTGCTCGATGGGCAGCAACCGGGCCGCAGGCTCGGCCGCCGCCAGCCGCTGACGTTGCGGCTCGGCGGCCTCCCAGGCCTGCTGCGCGGTGGCCAGGCGCGCCTGGGCCTGCTGCTCGTCCGCCGCCGCCTGCTCCACGGCGGACAGCCACTGGCGTTGGGTCTGCCAGGTCTTGAGGTCTGCCCCCAGTCGCTCTTCGCGTGCGGCCAGGCCGCTGCCCTCGGCGGCCAGCGCCTGGCGGCGTTCGGCGTCCAGCACCTCGACCCCGGCGACGCGCTGGCGCAGGCCGTCCAGGACGCCCTTGGCCTCCCGCGCGCGCTCGAACACCCGCTGGGAGATCTGCCCGTACACCGCGGTGCCGGTCAGCTCTTCCAGCAGTTCGGCACGCTGGCTGGCACTGGCTTCCAGGAAGGCGGCGAAGCCCCCCTGGGCCAGCAGCATGGAACGGGTGAAGCGCTCGAAGTCGAGGCCAGTGAGTTCTTCGGTGAGTCTGAGCTTGTCGCCGGTCTTTTCGGCGAGGATGCTGCCGTCGAGCCTGGCCAGTTCCACCTTGGGCGGTTGCAGGGCGCCATCCGCGCGGTCGCGGGCGCGGCGCTGGCTCCAGAAGGCCCGATAGCGCTCGCCACGCACGGCGAATTCCACCTCGGCGAGGCAGTCACCGGTGTGGCGGGTCATGAGTTCGTTGCTCTCCCCGCCCACCTTGCTCATGCGCGGCGTACGGTGATAGAGGGCCAGGCAGATGGCGTCCAGCAGGGTGGTCTTGCCCGCCCCAGTCGGTCCGGTGATGGCGAACAGGCCACTGCTGGCGAAGGGTTCGGCGGTGAAGTCGATCTTCCACTCACCCTTGAGGGAATTGAGGTTCTTCAGGCGCAGGGTGAGGATCTTCATCGGGCTTTTCCAGGACGACTCGGCGAACCGCCGATTCTGGCATTGTTGGGCTCGCTCGCCCATGCCAACCGACCACTCGACCTATGGTCGTGTCCACCGCTGAACTTGCTCCGGCCCTCGCTCTCAACTGCAAGGTATCGCTCTGCAACCACGTTTCCCCGGAGGATCCGTCGTGCGCTCGCCCCTCTCTCCCTTCGATTTTCTCGGCATGCCCCTGCTGGTCGGTGTGGGCACCCTGGCGCTGGTCAGCTGCAGTGGCGGCCACAAGGTCGCAGCGCTGTGGCAGCCGCTGGCGACCTGGCTGGTCTAGCGGATAAAAGGCCCGGCGATCCGGGGATCGCCGGGCGGCCCCTCAGGGCATAAACACCGCCCTCATGCAGTTCTTGTCCTTGGACTTGAACAGTTCGTAGCCGTAGGGCGACTCTTCCAGGCTCATCGGATGGGTGAGCAGGTAGGACGGATCCAGCTCGCCCTTCTGGATGTGTTCGAACAGCCGCTCCACATAGCGTTGCCCCGGCTGCTGGCCCGATCTCAGGGTCAGGGCCTTGTTGACGATGGCGCCCATGGGAAACTTGTCGATCACCCCGCCGTAGACGCCAATCACCGATACCGTCCCGCCCTTGCGGCAGGCACGGATGGCCTGGCGCAGCGCCGAACCGCGCTCGGTATGCAGGCGCAGCAGCTGCTTGGCCTTGTCGTAGGCATAGTCGACCTGGGTGCCGTGGGCTTCCATGCCGACGCAATCGATGCAGCGATCCGGGCCACGGCCACCGGTCAGTTCCAGCAGCGCCTCATGGATGTTGGTGGTCTCGTAATCGAGGACGATGGCGCCGGCCTTCTCGGCCGCCAGCTGCAGGCGATCGCTGAAGCGGTCGATGGCGATGACCCGCTCGGCGCCCAGCAGGTAGGCGCTGCGAATGGCCATCTGGCCAACGCCACCACACCCCCAGACCGCCACGGTATCGCCAGGCTGGATGTCGGCGATGTCGGCGGCGTAGTAGCCGGTGGGCACGGCATCGGACACGAACACCGCCTGGGCATCGCTGACGCCGTCAGGCACCTTGAACAGGTTGACGTCGGCATAGGGCACCCGCACGTAAGTGGCGTGGCTGCCGGCATAGCCGCCGAAGGCATGGCTGTAGCCGAAGATGCCGGAACAGGGCTGTCCATAGGCCAGCTCGGTCATCTCGGGCTTGGGATTGCTGTTGTCGCAGCAATTGTAATCCTCGCGCTGGCAGTGCTCGCAGTCACCGCAGCCGATGATGGAGACGGTCACCACCCGGTCGCCAACGGCCAGGCCCTGGTTACGCAGGCTGCTGCCCAGTTCGACGATCTCGCCGAGGAATTCATGACCGATGATGTCGCCAGGCTTCATCGCCGGGACGTAGCCGCCCAGCAGGTGCAGGTCCGAGCCGCACACCGAGGACATGATGATGCGCACGATGGCATCGCGCGGATTGAGGATCTCCGGATCCGGGACGGTTTCCACCTGCAGACGGTTGGGGGCTTGCCAGGTCAGGGCACGCATCATTCGGTCCTCCCCTGGGTACCCAGGCCGGCATTGATATCGGCCTGGGGTTCGTCGGCCGGGCGGGTCACCGGCGGATGAGGTGGCGCCAGCGGGCGACCGCTGCGGGTGACTTCGGGGGTGGCGATCTCGCCGGTTTCCAGTTGCTGCTTGAGCCGGCGCAGGCCGAGATTGACCGCCTTGCCGGTGAAGCGGCTGATGCCTTCGGTGACGGCATGACCGGGCAGGCCGGCCGGGGCTTCGCAGGCCAGTACGGCCTGGACCAGGGTGCCGCGGCCCTGGGGTGCGTCGCTGAAGGTCAGACTGGCCTTGTGCGCCATGAAGGTGCCGGGCACGGTGCTCCACA
Source organism: Pseudomonas sp. SHLD1 (assembly GCF_028640935.1). Lineage (NCBI taxonomy): Bacteria > Pseudomonadati > Pseudomonadota > Gammaproteobacteria > Pseudomonadales > Pseudomonadaceae > Pseudomonas > Pseudomonas sp. SHLD1. Next base: position 51,048 of record NZ_JAQZAD010000035.1, on the reverse strand, counting down.
GCAGGAATTCGTTCTCGCGCCGCTCGCTCTGCTCCAGGGTCCAACTCAGGGTGCGCCCCAAGGGACCGGAGGCATGCCAGTGGCTGTCGCCATCGGCGCCCAGCTCGATGCGGTCGACGAAGGGCAGCAGCTCGCGCAGGTGCTGCAGGTCGGCGCAGTAGGCGAACACCTCTTCACGCGGCTTGGCGATGGTGACGCTGCGCTGGATGGCGGTGGGATTGCGCCAGCCCCAGCGCTCGGCCAGGGCCTGTTCGAAAGGTGATGGCTGCAGCGCGGCCTTGAGCTCGCAGCGCTGGCGTACCCCGCGACTGAGGGCCATGGCGCCCAGCGCCATCTTCACGCAGCCGGCCAGACCACCGCGGCGCAGGCCGCCAAGGATCAGCAGACCACCGCCAAGCAGGGAAACCACGCGTTCGGTGCCCTGGACATTGGGGACCTGGTTGTCGGAACGTTCATGACGCGTGGCGGCGAGGGGTTGCGATAGGTCGTGCATGGGGTCTCCTCCGATATGGGCTACATAGAGAGGGTGACCCCGGGGCAGCGGGCCTTGTTCCGGAGGAAAAATACCGTCCGATGGAAGCGTTTCGCTGCGATCAGGCGGGCAACTCGCCGAGAACCTCGCGGTAAAGGCCTTCCAGGCGGGTACGCAGGTCGTCGTCCAGGGTCTCCTCGGCCAGGCGCTGGCTGAAGACGTCGAGCGGGCTGAGCTCTTCCAGCGTTTCGCGCTGGGTTCCCTGCAGGGTGGGCGCGATGGCGCTGCGCGCGCGCCTTACCCGGAGCACTTCCAGCGGCAACTCGGCCACCAGCGCGGAGATGCGCGGCTGCAGATCGGCCAGGTAGTCGTCACCGGCCACCACCACCTCGGCCCACACCGGGCACTCGGGGCGGCCGTCGGCCGCCGCCTCGACCAGGGCCGCGCCCAGGGTGTCGAGGGTGCCCTGCACCACGGCCAGCGGCTGGAAACAGGGCACCGCCACAGGCGTCACCCGCTCCAGGGCCGCGCCGAACTCCACCAGCAGGACTTCCTTGGCACGCTCCTCATCGAAGCTGAGGCACAGCGGCGAACCGCTGTAGCGCACCTGCTCCAGGCCGCCGACCCGCTGGGGGCGGTGGATATGGCCGAGGGCGATGTAGTCCGCCGGCGGAAAGGCGCTGGTGGGAAAGGCGTCGAGGCTGCCGACATAGATCTCCCGTACCGACTCGCTGGTGCTGGCGCCCACGGTGGTCAAATGGCCGGTGGCGATGATCGGCAGGGCAACGCCCAGTTCGACGCGGCGCGCCTCGGCCAGGGCGTACAACTCGGCATAGTGCCCCTGGATCGCCTGTTGCAGCGCCTGACGCTTTTCCTCGGCGCTCTGCCCGGCCTGGCTCTGCACCACGTCACGCGGCCGCACGAAGGGAATGCCGCAGAGCAGTGCGCCGATCTCGCCGTCGCGGCGGCGCAATTCCAGCAGCTGGTCGGCTGGCGTCTCGCTGACGCAGGGGATCACCCGGGTGTCCAGGCAGGCCAGCAATTCGCGGGACTCGGCCAGCACCGCGGCGGAATCATGGTTGCCGCCCAGCACCACCAGGCTGGCGCCGGTACCGCGCAGGGCGACGATGAAGCCGTTGTACAGCTCCCGGGCATAGCTCGGCGGGGTGGCGGTATCGAAGATGTCCCCTGCCACCAGCACCACGTCCACCTCATGCTCTGCCACCTGGTCGACCAGCCAGCCGAGAAAGGCGCGATGCTCGGCCTCGCGGGTGCGCCCGAGGAAATGCTGCCCCAGGTGCCAGTCGGAGGTGTGCAACAGGCGCAGACCGCTCGCGGGAGCGGACTTTCGAGCGCGTCTGGACTTGGGTTTTTCCTCGGCGGCAGCGGCGGGCAGATCGAACAGCGGGAGGTTTTCCATGGGTATCGGCGGTCAGAGCGGCAAAGGGCGCAGTATCCTCTCCCGGCCGCCCGAGGGAAACCGCCCCGCGCCCTGACCGGACCGGCGTGCCTAGCGCCGGGATTCGAGGCGCCGACCGGAGGCGGCATCGAACAGATGCAGGTGCTCCTCCGGCGCGCGCAGCTGCAGGACGTGGCCCGGCGCCGGCCGCTGCTGGTGGGGCAGGCGCACCACCAGCGCCTGCTCGCCCCAGCGCCCATGCGCCAGGTTGTCGGCGCCAAGGATTTCCAGGGTGCGGACCACCAGGGGCAGGCCCTGCTCCGAAACGCCGCAGGGCTGCAGGTGTTCGGGCCGGATGCCCAGGCAGACCGCACGTCCGGCCAGATGGCGATAGCCCGGCCCCAGCGGCAGGCGCAGACCGCCCGGCACTTCGCAGTGGCTGCCAGCGGCGTCGACCTGGCCGCCCAGCAGATTCATCGCCGGACTGCCGATGAAGCTGGCGACGAAGCGCGTCGCCGGACGTTCGTAGACCTCCACCGGGGTGCCAAGCTGCTCGACCACCCCTGCCTGCATCACCACCACGCGCTGAGCCAGGGTCATGGCCTCCACCTGGTCATGGGTTACATAGAGGCTGGTGGTATTGAGCCGCTGGTGCAGCTGCTGCAACTCCAGGCGCATCTGCACCCGCAGCTTGGCGTCCAGGTTGGACAGCGGCTCGTCGAACAGGAACACCGCCGGATCACGCACCAGGGCGCGGCCCATGGCCACCCGCTGGCGCTGGCCGCCGGACAGCTCTCGCGGACGGCGGTCAAGCAGGCCATCGAGCTCCAGGATGCGCGCCGCCTCCTTGACCCGGATGGCGATCTCGGCACGGCCGAGCCCGGCGATCTTGAGTCCCCAGGCCAGATTCTCGGCCACGCTCATGTGCGGATAGAGGGCGTAGTTCTGGAACACCATGGCGATGCCGCGCGCCTTGGGCTCCAGTGCGGTGACGTCCCGGCCGCCGATGTGGATGCTGCCGGCGCTGACCCGCTCCAGCCCGGCTACCAGCCGCAGCAGGGTGGACTTGCCGCAGCCCGAAGGCCCCACCAGCACAATGAATTCGCCATCCGCCACCTGCAGATCAAGGGGCTGAATGACCTGGGGCTTGCCGCCGTTCCAGCTCTTGGAGACGGCCCTGAGTTCGAGGTTTGCCATGGTTACTTTTCGCTATCCACCAGACCGCGCACGAAGGCGCGTTGCATGACCATTACCACCGCCACCGGCGGGATCAGGGTAAGCAGCATGGCTGCCATCACCTGGTTCCATTGCGGCACCCGCTCGCCGAGCGAGAGCATGCCGCGGATGCCCGCCACGGCCGTGCCGAGATCGGGGTTGCTGACGATCAGCAGCGGCCAGAGGTACTGGTTCCAGCCGTAGATGAAGGTGATGACGAACAGCGCCGCCAGGTTGGTCCGCGACAGCGGCAGGACGATGTCGCGGAAGAAGCGCAGCGGCGAGGCGCCATCGATGCGCGCCGCTTCGAGCAATTCCTCGGGCAGCGTCAGAAAGAACTGGCGGAACAGGAAGGTGGCGGTGGCCGAGGCCATCAGCGGCAGGGTCAGGCCGGCGTAGCTGTCCAGCATTCCCAGGTGGCCGATGGTGTCCACGGTGGGAAAGATGCGCACCTCCACCGGCAGCATCAGGGTGATGAAGATCAGCCAGAAGGCCAGGGTGCGCAGCGGAAAGCGGAACCAGACGATGGCGAAGGCCGAGAGGATGGAGACCGACAGCTTGCCCAGGGTGATGCCCAGCGCCATGAGGAAGCTGTTGAGCAGCAGCAACCAGAAGGGTGCGGTGCTGTTGCTCACGCCCTGGGTCCAGATCAGGCTGAGGTTGTCCCAGAGATGGCGCCCCGGGATCAGGCTCATGGGCGTGGCGAACACCGCCCGGTCGTCGAGGGTGGCGGCGACGAAGGCCACATAGAGCGGAAAGAGGATGACGCCGATGCCCAGCACCAGCATCAGGTGGCACAGCAGCGTCAGCCCGCGGCGATTTTCGATCATTGATAGCGCACCCGGCGTTCGACGTAGCGGAATTGCACCACCGTGAGCACGATGACCAGCAGCATCAGCACCACCGACTGGGCGGCGGAGGCGGCGAGATCGAGTCCGGTGAAACCCTCGCGATAGATCTTGTAGATCAGGGTGGTGGTGGCCTGCACCGGTCCGCCGCCGGTGGCCGCGTCGATCACCGGAAAGGTGTCGAAGAAGGCGTAGACCAGGTTGACCACCAGCAGGAAGAAGCTGACCGGCGCGATCAGCGGCAGCGACAGCTGCAGGAAGCGGCGCAGCGGCCCGGCGCCGTCGATGGCGGCAGCCTCCAGCAGCGAGCGCGGGATGGATTGCAGCGCGGCGAAGAAGAACAGGAAGTTGTAGCTGATCTGCTTCCACACCGAAGCGAGCACCACCAGGAACATCGCCTGACCGGCGTTCTGGGCGTGGTTCCAGTGATAGCCGTAGCGCTCCAGCAGCAGGGTGAGCAGACCGAGACCGGGGTTGAACAGAAAGATCCACAACACCGCGGCGATGGCCGGGGCCACCGCATAGGGCAGCAGCAGCAGGGTCTGGTAGATCCGGCTGCCACGCACCACCAGATCGACCAGGGCCGCGAGGATCAGGGACACCAGCAGGCCGCAGCCGGTCACCAGGGCGCTGAAGGTCAGGGTAGTCCAGAAGGAGGCCAGATACAGCGGGTCCTGGAACAGCTGACGGAAGTTGTCGAGGCCGACGAACTGGCTGGACAGGCCGAAGGGATCGACGCTCTGCAGCGAATACCAGAGCGTCTTGCCGGCGGGCCAGAGAAAGAACACGGCGGTAATCGCCAGCTGCGGCGCGAGCAGCGCATAGGGCAGCCAGCCGGAAGGAAAGACCTGACGGGATGTGGACATGGGCGCACGCATCGTCGCGAAAAGAGGAGCGGCGCCGGCAGGCGCCGCCAGGGCCGACCCCAGGCTTACTGGGTTGATTTCTCGAAGCGGCGCAACAGCACGTTGCCGCGCTGCACGGCGGTATCCAGCGCCTGTTGCGGGGCCTGCTTGCCGGTCCAGACGCTTTCCAGCTCTTCATCGATCACCGCGCGGATCTGCGGCATGTTGCCCAGGCGCAGGCCCTTGGTGAAGGCCAGTGGCGGCTTGTTCAGCATCTGCCGGGTGGCGATGTCGGCCCCCGGATTCTTGCTGTAGAAGCCCTGCTCGCGGGTCAGGTCGTAGGCCGCCTTGGTGATCGGCAGGTAGCCGGTCTGCTGGTGCCATTCGGCGGCGATCTCCGGCTGCGCCAGGAAGGCGAGGAATTCGGCCACGCCGCGCTTCACCGCCGCATCCTGGCCCTTGAACACCCAGAGGCTGGCGCCGCCGATGATGGCGTTCTGGGGAGCGCCCTTGAGGTCGCCGTCGTAGGGCATCATGGCCACGCCGAAGTCGAACGTGGCGTAGTGGCGGATGTTGGCCAGCGAGCCGGACGAAGTGGTCAGCATGGCGCAGTCGCCGTTGTAGAACTTCTCCGTGGGTTCGTCCTTGCGGCCGACGTAGGTGAAGTCACCGCGCTTGCCCATCTCCTGCAACAGGGCGATGTGCTTGACCTGCGGCGCCTGGTTGAAGTCCAGCACGGCATCGCTGCCCAGGTAGCCGTTGTCCCGGCTGGCGAAGGGCAGGCCGTTCCAGGCGCTGAAGTTTTCCAGCTGCACCCAGCTCTGCCAGCCGCTGGTGTAGCCGCACTTGAGGCCGGCGGCGCGCAGCTTGGCGCTGTCCTCGGCCAGGTCCTTCCAGGTCTTGGGCGGCGCTTCCGGATCGAGGCCGGCCTGCTTGAAGGCGGCCTTGTTGTAGTAGAGCACCGGGGTGGAGCTGTTGAACGGCATGGACAGCAGTTGACCGGTTTTGGCGTCGCTGTAGTAGCTGGCGACGGTGGGTACGAAGCCCGCTTCATCCAGCTTCAGACCCGCGTCCTTGAACACCTGGTAGACCGGCTCGATGGCCTTGGAGGCCATCATGGTCGCGGTGCCCACTTCGTAGACCTGGAGAATGGCCGGCGGCTTGCCGGTCCGGAAGGCCGCGATGCCAGCCGCAAGATTCTGCTCGTAGTTGCCCTTGTACACCGGCTGTACCTGAAATTCCGGGTGCGCCTGGTTGAAGCGCTGGGCCAGGGAGTCGACCTCCTTGCCAAGCTCCGCATCCATTGAATGCCAGAAGGGAATGGGCGTCGCCGCCCACACCGGGCCGCCGCTCACCAGCCCGAGTACCAATCCCAACGTCATACCGCGAAGCGAAGCCTGCATGTCTGTGCCGCCCTTATCGATAGCCTGAGGAGCGAAGGCGCGAAATCGCGCTTTCCTGTTCGAAAGGCAACATGCCAGGCAAAGATGACAGTCAGGCTACAGCGAAGGCAGCACACGCGAGACCGCTGAAAGGCTCGTCGTAGAGCCGTTCGGCGATGAAATTCCTGGCGAGCGCGGCGGCAGTCCGGCGCGGCCAGATCGCCACCGCTGCCAGCTGCTAGCAGCGCCGCGCGGGCGACGCCGCCAGGGTCAGCCGCTGCACCAGGCTGGGCACCAGGCTCAGCACGCCCAGCAGCGCCATACCCAGACCGACCCACAGCGGCGCGCGCAGGCCCTGGCCGGCATCGATGGCCGCGCCGCCGGCCCAGGCACCCACTGCCAGGCCCGCGGTAATCACCGAGGTATGCAGGGTGTTGACCAGGGGCCCTGGGGTGGCGGCGGCCATGACCCGGGCGACCATGGCCGGGTTGAGCGCCACCCCGGTCAGGCCGATCAGCGCCAGCGCCAGGAGGCTGGCCGCGGCACTGTCGGCGCAGCTGACGAACAGGGCGAAGCCCAGCGCCAGCACCACCAGGCCGACGCCCTGCACCTTGAGGGTGTAGCGATCGGCCAGGCGACCCACCAGCAGATTGCCCAGCACGTTGGCGAGACCGTAACCCATCAGCAGCCAGGGAATGGTGGTGGACGCGAAACCCGTCACCTGGATGAGGATGGGCGAGAAGTAGCTGAAGCCGGCGAAGGTCGCGCCGATGATCAGGCCGCTGGTGAGGTAGGCCGCCCAGAGCCGGGCGCTGACCAGGGTCCGCAGCTCGTCCCTCAGCTGCCCGGCCGCGCGCGCCGGCGTCCGCGGCACGCACAGGCCGACCAGCAGGGTGCAGCAGGCCGCCAGCAGGGCGACCGCCCAGAAGCTGGCGCGCCAGCCGGCCAGCTGCTCGATCAGTACCGTACCCGGCACCCCGAACACCGGCGCCAGCATGAGTCCGGACAGGATCAGCGAGGCTGCCCGGCCGCGGCGATCCGGCGCGACCAGGTTGGCGCCCAGGGTCAGGCACAGGCCGATGCTGGCGGAGCTGGCGATGCCCATGAGCACCCTCCCCGCCGCCATCACCGGATAGCTGGCCGCCAGCGCGGCGACCACGGCGCCCACCAGATTGAGCGACAGCAGCCACAGCAGCGCCGACTTTTCCGCGAGACGCAGGGCCAGCAGCAACAGGGTCAGGGGCGGGCCGCCCAGGGCCATGCCCAGGGCGTACCAGGAGATCAGATAGCCGATCTGGCCGATGGAGACGCCGAGATCGGCGGCCAGCGCCGGCATCATGCCGGCCACCATGAACTCGGCGGTGGTCAGCGCGAAGATGGTGAGGGCCAGCAGATAGATGAGACGGGGGATGGCGGGTGGGGCATTCATGACAGCGGAATATTCCAGAAAAGCGGGCGGGAGCGGCGGGAGCGGGCCGGATGTAGGGGCTGATCCCGGGTATCCCGGGAGGCGACACGTCTGGCGGCCACAGGGAGTCCGAGTGGTCTCGGGAGGCGAGCGTTCCAGGCGGAACGAGGGATCGACAGGCGGCAGGGCTCGCGCGTCGGGGCCGGCACCTTAGTGGCTGCGCGGTCGCCCGGTCAAACTTCGCGGCGCCCGGCTAGAGGCGAAAATCCTCGGCGATCAGCCCGGCCAGCGAGGCGCAGGCCGGGCTGCGCTCGCCCGGTGGCGAGGCCAGCCGCAGCTCGTGCACCGGCAGTTGCGCAAAGCCCTCTTCCGGCGTCAATTCGCGCATCGGCGGGGTCATGCGCGTCCGGTCGGTGATGGCCACGGCCTGGCCCAGTTCGACCGCCGCTTCCAATGCCGAAGAGGCGGCGCTGGTCACCACCGCATGCCAGCGCCGGCCCTGGCGGATCAGCAGGTCGATGCCCAGTTCACGATAGCTGCAGCCTTCGCCGTGCAGCGCCAGGGGCACGCTCGCGTCCGGGCTCAGTTGCAGCCCGGGACCGGCGACCCACACCGGCTGGGTATGGCCGAACATCTGGCCGTCCGCCCGATCGCTGCGGGGCGGCCCCACCAGCAGCGCCAGGTCCAGCAGTCCCTGGCCGAGCCAGCGCCGGAGCTGGCTGCTGTTGCCGGTCAGCACCTGCAGGACGATCCCGGGATGCTCGCCCTGCAAGCGCGGCAGCACGGCCTTGAGCAGGCGGGCGGCATAGTCCTCGGCCACCCCCAGGCGCACCTCGCCCACCACCGGCTGGCCGGTGAGCCCGGCGAGGATGCGGTCGTGGGCCTGCAGCAGGTCGGCGGTCTCCAGCAGCACGCGGCGCCCGAGCGGGGTCAGGGTCACCGCCTGGTTGTCGCGCTCGAACAGCCGGCCGCCGGTCTGCTCCTCCAGTCGGCGGATCTGGCTGCTCACCGCCGAGGGACTGCGATTGAGCTGCAGCGAGGCGGCACGAAACTGCCCCAGCCGCACGATGGTGTGGAAGGTACGCAGGACGTCGATATCGAGAGGCGTGGGCATGATGCGTTTTTATCGAACCATAGATACCAATAATGTCGTTTGAGTGTATTACCACCCTGAGCCAGGCTCAAGGCATCCCGTCATCTGGAGCCCTGTCATGCCTGCCATCCTGTCTTCCCCGCTGCTGCGCCAGCTCGCCCTGGTGCTGTGCTGGAGCGCCGGTTTCGTCGGTTATCGCTACGCCGCGGACCAGGCCCCGACCCTGCTGGTGACCTTCTGGCGCCTGCTGCTGGCCGCCCTGCTGCTGCTGCCCTTCGCCTGGGCCGAAGTGCGGCGATTGCCACTGAAGATCATCGGCCAGCAGGCGGGCATCGGCGTGCTGGCCTTCGCCGGAGCGGCAGGCCCGGCGGCCAAGGCCATCGAACTGGGCGTCTCACCCGGGCTGGCGGCGCTGCTGTCGGATCTGTCGCCGCTGCTGGTGGCGCTGGGCTGCTGCCTGCTGCCGGGCCAGCGCACCAACGGACGCCAGTGGCTCGGCTTGGGCCTGGGCCTGACGGGCGTCCTGCTGGCTACCGGCGCGGGATTGGGATTGGGTGTGGCCCCCGGCTGGGCCTACGCCCTGCCGCTGGGCAGCGCCCTGGCCCTGGCGCTGGCGACCCTGGTGCAGAGTCGCCTGCCGCCGAGCCGACTGGCGCTGCGGACCCAGCTGTTCATCCAGCTCGCGGCCAGCAGTCTGGTGATGCTGGGGGTGGCCGGGGTAGAAGGTCCGCTGACCCCACCGCTGACCCTCGGCTTCGCCCTGGCGGTGCTCTGGCTGCTGATCCCGACCCTGCTCGGCTTCGGCCTCTACTGGCTGTGCCTGCGTCAGGGCAGCCCCCAGGCGGTGAGTGGCGCGCTCTACCTGAGTCCGCCGGTGGCGCTACTCTTGGCCTGGGCCTGTTTCGACGAACCCCTGGCACCGGGCATGCTGTTCGGTCTGCTGTTCGCCCTGGCGGGCTTGCTGTGCCTGAATGCGGCGGAGCGGATCCGGCAACCGGAGCCGGCGCTGGCGCCGGGCAGCTGACTCGGGCGGGAAGGTGCGATGCTGACGGCCGTCAGCATCGGCGAAGGCCTCGCGTGCCGCGAGGCTGGCAGACGGTCAGGCCTGGTCGTCGGCCTGCTCGTCGTGGTCCTTGAGCGCGGGTTTCTTGCCCGGCTGCGGCGCGTGTTCGGCATTGGGTGCGATGTCCTCGCCCTGATGCTTCTTTTCCTGCTGCACTTTCTTGTCGTGGGCGACATTACGTGGGTCAGTCATGGGACATCCTCGCTCGGTAGGTCATCGGGGTATCCGTTGACGCGTCACGCAAGCCGTGTCGCGCCGGGATAAGGCTTCGAGCGGGGCGATGCGTAGCCGTTCCTGTGCGCCGACGAAACGCTCTGGGGCGCACCCTCTGCTCCTTTGCCCCGAGCGCAGCAACAGGCGCCTCAATACTTCAACCGCCGCTCCTTGGACGGCGGATAGCCGAAGTAGGCCGAGTATCTCTTGCTGAAGTGGGTGACCGAGGTGAAGCCGCAGGCGACCGCCACCTCCAGCACCGACAGGGTGGAATGCTGCAGCAGGCGGCGGCCTTCGGTGATGCGCAACTCCAGGTAATAGCGCATGGGCGCGGTGTCGAGCTGCTCGCGAAACAGCCGCTCGACCTGGCGCCGCGAGCGGCCGGCGTAGTCGCACAGCTGCTCGATGGTCAGGGGTTCCTCGATGTTGGCCTCCATCAGGGTCACCACCTCGCGCAGCGGCGGGGTCATCTGCACCTTGAGCGTCGGATTGACCTGGCGAAAGCGCGATTCCTCGAAGGCCAGGATATTGACCAGGCCATCGGCCAGGGCGCTGCCGCACTGGGCGCCGATCCATTCGAGGAAGAGGTGGAAGGCGCCGCTGGGACTGGCCGCGGTGAGGCGATCGCGATCCAGCACATGGCTTTCCGCCGAGGTCTTGCAACCGCGCACCCGTTCGCTGAAGGCGCTGCGCTGCTCGGGATGGATGGCGCAGCGATAGCCGTCCAGCATTCCGGCCTGGCCCAGCTGCCAGGCGCCATTCCACAGGCCGCAGAGGGTCACCTGCTGCTTGGCCGCGCGCAGCAGCAGCGCCTTGAGCCGCGGATCCAGCTCCAGCGGTGTCCGCAGTCCGCCACAGACCACCAGCAGATCGAAGCGGGCGCTCTCCGCGGCGCGGTAGTCGCCGTCCGGACGGATGACGATGCCGAGGTCACTGAGCACCTCGGCGCCGGTCGGGCTGTAGGTCCGGGTGGCGAAGGTCCCGGCGGCCAGCAGGTTGGCGGTGACCAGGGTATCCAGCGCCTGGGTGAAGGACGGCAGGGAAAAGTGGTCGAGCAGGATGAAGCCGACCACCCGGGAAAACTCCGGCCGCGGCCGTGTCGACTGCAACTGCAGGTAGTTCTTGCCCTGGATACCGCTGCCAAAGGTTCTCGAATCGATCACGCTGCGCTGCCTGCTGGGACCCTGGATCATGCTAGCCGAAGCTCGGCCCGGCGATGATCGGACTGCGACAGTCGCGCACCGACGACCGCCATCCCACCTGGCGCCCTTAGCCTGCTAAGCTTCGCCGCTTTTTTGCCACCTGCCCGTGCCGGTGGCCGCAGGTGGTGGGTGCACCGCCCTGCGCCCGACGACCGTGAATGGCCGCCAGAGCCAACGTCCGGCCCCTTCAACTGCCAGCTGGAAACCCCATGTCCACCGCCTCTCCGAGTCTGCAGCGCCGGCTCAAGCCCCGTCACCTCAACATGATCGCCATCGGCGGCTCCATCGGCACCGGGCTGTTCGTCGCCTCCGGCGCCACCGTGGCCACCGCCGGTCCGGGCGGCGCCCTGGCGGCCTATGCGCTGATCGGCCTGATGGTCTATTTCCTCATGACCAGCCTTGGCGAGATGGCTGCCTACCAGCCGGTATCCGGCTCCTTCTCCATCTATGGCAGCCGTTTCGTCGAAGACGGCTTCGGCTTCGCCCTCGGCTGGAACTACTGGTACAACTGGGCGGTGACCATCGCCGCCGAACTGGTGGCGGCGCAGCTGGTGATGGGCTTCTGGTTTCCCGAGGTGCCCGGGCTGATCTGGAGCGCGCTGTTCCTCGCGCTGATGTTCCTGCTCAACGCGGTGTCGGTGCGCGGCTTCGGCGAGAGCGAATTCTGGTTCGCGCTGATCAAGGTGGCCACCGTGGTGGTCTTCATCGGCCTGGGCCTGGCCGCCATTCTCGGCATCTTCAGCGGCATCGAACCGCCAGGTCTTTCCGTGTTCACCCAGGGCGAGGCGCCCTTCGTCGGCGGTCTGCAAGCCATGGTCGGGGTAGCCATGATCGCCGGCTTCTCCTTCCAGGGCACCGAGCTGATCGGCATCGCCGCCGGCGAATCGGAAAATCCGCGCAAGAACGTGCCCATCGCCATCCGCCAGGTGTTCTGGCGCATCCTGATGTTCTATGTGCTGGCGATCTTCGTCATCGGCATGCTGATCCCCTACACCGATCCGCGCCTCCTGCAGAACGATGCCACCGACGTCTCCGTCTCGCCGTTCACCCTGCTGTTCGAGCGCGCCGGCCTGGCCTTCGCCGCCAGCCTGATGAACGCGGTGATCCTCTCGGCGGTGCTCTCCGCCGGCACCTCGGGCATGTACGCCTCGACCCGGATGCTGCACAGCCTGGCCGAACAGGGCAAGGCGCCGCGGCTGTTCGCCCGCGTCTCGCGCAATGGCGTGCCGCGCAACGCCCTGTTCGCCACCACCGCGGTGGGCGCCCTGTGCTTCTTCACCTCCCTGGTGGGTGACAAGGCGCTCTATGGCTGGCTGCTCAACACCTCGGGCATGTGCGGTTTCATCGCCTGGCTGGGCATCGCCGTGTCCCACTATCGCTTCCGCCAGGGCTACCTGGCCCAGGGTCGTCGCCTGGAAGACCTGCCCTACCGCGCCAAGCTGTTTCCCTTCGGCCCGCTGCTGGCCTTCGCCCTCTGCCTGGTGATCACCCTGGGGCAGAACTATGCCGCCCTGTTCGGCCCCCAGGGCGTCGACTGGCTGGGCCTGGCCGCCACCTACATCAGCCTGCCGCTGTTCCTCGCCGTCTGGCTGGGCTATCGCTTCAAACACGGCAGCCGGCTGGTTAAGCTCAAGGACATGGACGTCAGCCCGAGCGGGGACTGAGCGCTCGCCAGCAGGACCCGCCGGCGGCGCCCGGCGGGTCCCGTGCTAGCATCCCGGATCTTTCCGATCGACTCGCCAGCGCTGCCATGGGCACCACCCTCGCCTCCCAACTGATTCCCGACATCCTCACCTACATCGCCTCGCACCAGCTGGCGGTCGGCACGCGGCTGCCCGAGCGCGCCCTGGCCGAGCGGCTGCGGGTGTCGCGCTCGCCGGTGCGCAGCGCCCTGCAGCAGATGGCCGACCAGAGCCTGCTGGCACGGCATCCCGAGGGCGGTTTCGCCGTGGCCGCCGCAGCCCTGGACGCCACGCCCCAGGCGCGCGAAGAGGTGTCCGCCAGCGAACGCCTGTACCTGACCATCGCCCGCGATCGCATCGAAGGCGAGTTGCCGCTGAAGGTCACGGAAAACGAGCTGATCCGCCGCTACCGGGTCACCCGTGGGCAACTGGCCGACATCCTCAGGCGCATCGTCCAGGAGGGCTGGGCCGAGCGCCTGCCGGGCTACGGCTGGAGCTTCGTCGAAGGTCTCACCTCGCCCGACGCCTATGCCCAGAGCTATGCCTTCCGCCTGCTGATCGAACCGGCCGGCATCCGCGACGCCAGCTTCACCCTGGATGCAGGTGAATTGCGGCGCTGCCGCGACGAGCAGGCGCTGCTGGCCGCGGGCCGGGTGTTCGAGGCCTCGCCCGCGGAAATCTTCGACGCCAACACCCGCCTGCACGAGACCATCGCCCGCTGCTCGGGCAATGCCTTCATCCTCGATGCGCTGCGCCGGCTCAATCGCCTGCGCCGCTTGATCGAATACAAGAAGTCGGTGGATCGCGAGCAGGCCCAGCGCCGCTGCCAGGAGCACCTGGAGCTGATCGATCTGCTGCTGGAGAATCGCCGTGAAGACGCCGCGGTCTTCATGACCCGCCACCTCGGCAACGCGCTGCAGGAAAAGCAGGCAACGGCCGCACGCTGAGCCTGCCCGCCAGGGCGCGGGAGCGTTAGACTGGTGGACTTTTCTCCGTTACCCGAGGCCGTCATGCCGATCCGTCACGCCATCGTCCATCTGATCGACAAGAAGCCCGACGGCCAGCCCGCGACCCTGCACGCGCGGGACGCCGAACTGGCCGACTCCCAGGCCATCGAGAATCTGCTGGCCGATCTCAACGACAGCTACAACGCCAAGCCAAATAAAGCATGGGGCCTGTTCCACGAGGAATCCGGCGCCTATCCCTTCAGCGGCTGGCTCCATGCCTACCTGGAAGGCGAACAGGACTTCGTCGCCTTCAGTCGTCAGGCGGTGGAGCACCTCAAGGGGCTGATGGAGAGCAGCAACCTTTCCACCGGCGGCCATGTGCTGTTCGCCCAATACCAGCAGGGCATGACCGACTACCTGAGCATCGCCCTGCTGCACCACAGCGAGGGGGTGACCGTCACCGAAAGTCTGGAAGTCGCTCCCGCCAAGCACCTGGACCTGGGCCAGTTGCACCTGGCCGCGCGGATCAACCTCTCGGAGTGGCGCAACAACAAGCAGTCGCGCCAGTACATCTCCTTCATCCGCGGCAAGGGCGGCAAGAAGGTCTCGGATTACTTCCGCGACTTCATCGGCTGCCAGGAAGGCGTCGACGCCAAGGGCGAGACCCGCACCCTGCTCAAGGCCTTCAGCGACTACGTGGAGAGCGAGGACCTGCCGGAAGAGGCCGCCAAGGAAAAGACCGACACCCTGGTGGACTACGCCAGCAGCCAGGCCAAGCGCGGCGAGCCCATGGCCCTGGACGCCCTCTCCGAGTTGATGGATGACCAGGCACCGCGCGCCTTCTACGACTACATCCGCAACAAGGATTATGGTCTGGCCCCGGAGATCCCGGCGGACAAGCGGACCCTCAATCAATTCCGCCGCTTCACCGGCCGCGCCGAGGGGCTGTCGATCAGCTTCGAGGCGCACCTGCTGGGCTCGCGCATCGAATACGACGAAGGCCAGGATCTGCTGATCATTCGCGAGGTGCCGACCCAGCTGAAAGACCAGCTCAAGCGGCGCAATGACTAGCCTGAGCGCAGCGAGTACGGTCATCCGCGAATGACCGCCGGGCCGCTGGACACCTAGCGTTGCAAACGCGATCACCGATCGGGCGCCCCCGGCTGGACAGCGGCCGGCCAAAGGGGGCACAAGATGTCCCTTCTTTTCCTTATCTGCCGAAAAAGTCGAAACCATGAGCCAGTACCCCTTCGAACGCCGCATCGTCATCACCCTGCAATCGAACAACGAACTGACGCTCGACGCCGCCCTCGACCAGGCCGTGTCGCGCATCAAGCAGGGCGAGATCCACGGTGGTGACGAAGGCCTGGCCACCGCCTACAACTTCCATGTGGACACCGTCGCCGAAGGCCCTTCCGGTCCGGTGGATCTGGGCGAATACCTGGGCCGTCCGGCGACCAAGGCCGAGCAGAGCGTGGTGGACAGTGGCGTCATCCCGCGTTTCCGCCTGGGGCAGGAGGTGGCCGTGCAGCTGGGCAATGGTGCGATCAAGCCCAGCAGCATCCAGGAAGTGCGCCTCTTTCCCCAGGTGGAAGGCCCCTGCTGGCTGTACCTGGTGGAAGAGCGCGTCCACCGCGACTACCTGCCGGCGAAAAAGCTGCGGGCGATCTGAGCGCTGGTTGCCGGGAGCGTTGGGCTTCGCTGCGCTCAACCCAACCTACCGACCTCGTAGGTTGGTTGAGACGGCTTCATCGTCGAAGCCCGACACTCATGCGCACGGCCTGACAATGTTGGGCTTCGCTGCGCTCAACCCAACCTACCGACCCGCGTAGGTTGGGTTGAGACGGCTCCATCGTCGAAGCCCAACAGTCAGGGTAAGACCACGGTACTGCCTGACCTCAACCGCCGTAGGCGGCGATCTGACGATAGAGCGACAGCGAAGGCGCCGCCGTCGCGCCGGTCATCTGGGTGAGAATGCTGCCATCCAGCGCGGTGCTCGCCCCGGCGTCCTGCCCGTCCGCCGGTTGCGTCGTCCACTGGGGCGCGCCATCCGCCCCGGTGGTGACGCCAAAGGTCGGCGTCGACAACACGGCCGTTTCCTGAGCCGCCGCAGTCGCCACCCCGCCAGCGCTCACGCCATCGATGAGCTGGGTGTTCAACTGACCCGACTGCCAGCCCGGCGCGCCCGGATTCAGGGTCCCGAGGATGCCGGCATCCTCGGTGGCGGCAGGGGCCCAGTTCCAGGCGGCGGCGCCCTGGCCTGATGTGGAGAGAGCGGAAAAGGCCACGTTGGCGCCATCGGTGCCGCGCTGCGCCCCTTCGAAATAGGCCAGCTGACGTTCAGCCGAAGTAAAGGTGCCGGAATCGTCGCTGGCGATACGCGTCAGGCTGTCGCTGTCCAGATTGGCGAAGGGATCCTGGGTGGAGGCGTCGGCATAGCGACTGTCGTCATGGTAATAGCTCACCAGCAGGTGATTGGCCGCCTGCTTGGCCAATTGCACGCGATCGGCACCGGCGTCCTGAGGCAGTTCGCCAAGCACGGCGGCATCGGTGCCCTGGCTGCGGATCTGCTGCTGAAGAATCTGCATGAAGCCGTCGAGATCGGCATTGCCGCCGGACTGCCCCGGCAGCAGGCCGGCGATCAATTGGGCGGCGGGCGACAGGTCCACGGCGACGGCGCTGCCACCGGACGCATCGGTAGTCTGGCCGCTTTCGGCCGAGGGGGTGGTCTGGTTGCCTGCCGCATCTGACCGAGCAGCTCGAGTCCCTGCCGTTGTCGTCTGCATCTGGCTGTCGATCGCCATCATGTCTGCACCCTCCGGCCGCCCAGGCGGCTCGCCTCAGCTTCCTTTATGCCAGGGCAGCCTTAGGCTTTGCTTAGCGCCGGAGGAAATCGGCAGGAGAACCCAGGCGTCGCGACCGACCCTAGGCCCGGCGCTCCCAGACCTCGCAGGCATAGGCCGGACGGTCTGCTTCGGCCGCGTGCTCCTGCCGCGAGACGAGTGCCCACTCGGCCTCGTTCCAGGCGGGAAAGAACACATCCCCGGCCGGCGCCAGGGCGACCCGGGTCAGGTAGAGGCGCTGGGCCACCGGCAGGGCTTCGGCGAACAGCTGGGCGCCGCCGATCAGCATGATCTCGCTGGCCTCGCGGTCCCGCGCCCAGGCCTCGGCGCGCTCCACGGCAGCGGCCAGCGACGTCCGCACCTCGGCACCTTCGGCCACCAGATCAGTCTGACGGGAGACCACCAGATTCAGTCGGCCCGGCAACGGGCGGCCCAGGGAATCCCAGGTCTTGCGACCCATGACCAGCGGTTTGCCGAGGGTCACGGCCTTGAAATATTTGAGCTCCGCCGGCAGGTGCCAGGGGAGACGATTGTCGATGCCGATGACGCCGTTGTCGGCCACGGCGACGATCAGGTTCAGGGGAAGAGAGGTTTTCATGGTGACAGAGCATAACAGAGGCGTTAACAGCCAGGGCGCCAGGGACTATGCTCGGCGTCTTTGCCGCAAGGGCGCCGACGCGTGACCGCACTCCCCTCTCCCGCCTTCGAGGATCTCTGGCTCACCGAAGCCCTGCGCCTGACCGAGAAAGACAGCGGCCCGCTGGAAGACGCCGAGGCCAATCGCCAGGCGCGTGCGGCCGGTGGCCCCTTCGAGTCGCGGCTGGTGACCCGCGCCCGCCTGCTCGGCCAGCGCGACGGCCTGCTGGCGGCGCGGCGCCGCTGGCGCCAGGGCGCGCTGCTGGCCGCCTGGCTGCTGGGCATCGTCGCGCTGTTCTGCGGCGCGGGCCTCGCCGCCGGGGCCCTGGGTGACGGCAGCCGCCCGGTCAATGTGTTCTGGGCGCTGGGCAGTCTGCTCGGTCTCAACCTGCTCAGCCTGCTGGTCTGGACCCTTGGGCTGCTAGGTGGAGGGCGGCAGCTGGCCTCGCCGCTGGCGCGCCTCTGGCTATGGCTCTCCGGCCGCCTGGCGCGCGATGCCCGCGCCCTGCACCTGGGTCCGGCGCTGGTCGGGCTGCTCGGCCGCGCCCGTCTGCTGCCCTGGGCGCTGGGCGGGCTGGTGCACGGTCTCTGGGGGCTGATCCTCGGCAGCGCTCTGGCGACCCTGCTGGCGCTGCTCTCCGGGCGCAGCTATCTGTTCGTCTGGGAGACCACCCTGCTTGGCAGCGACACCTTCGTGCTGCTTACCCAGGTGCTCGGCGCCCTGCCCCAGCTGCTAGGTTTTCCCCTGCCCGATCCGGCCAGCATCGCCGCCAGTGGCGATGCCGCCACCCCCCTGGCCACGGCACGTCAGGCCTGGGCCGGCTGGCTGCTGGGCGTGGTGCTGGTCTATGGCCTGCTGCCACGACTGCTGCTGACCCTGCTCTGCCTGTGGCGCTGGCGACGCGGGCGCCAACGGCTGCGGCTGGACGTCGAGCGCCCGGGCTATCTGCAACTGCGCGAACGCCTGCTGCCCACCAGCGAACGCCTGGGCGTGAACGACGCCGCCCCCGCACAGCTGCCCCAGCAGAACGCCGGCGGCCTCGCCCGCACCGGCGACGAGGCGCTGCTGGTGGGCATCGAACTCACCGACCATACCTGGCCGCCGCCGCTGCCCGAGGGCGTGCGCGATGCCGGCATCCTTGACGATGGCCAGGGCCGGCGCCATCTGCTCGAACAGCTGACCCGCTATCCGGCGCGCCGCCTGCTGATCGCCTGCGATCCGCGCCGGTCGCCGGATCGCGGTACCCTGACCTTGCTGGCAGAGTTGTCGCGCTGCGCCACGGCGACCCGCGTCTGGCTGTTGCCCGCGCCCCTGGGCAGTAAGCTCGATCCGGTCCGCCTGGACAACTGGCGGCAGGCGCTGGACACCCTGCGTCTGGCACACTGCGCCGGCGATCTCGAAGAACTGGCCTGGCTGGAGACGAATCCATGAGCGGCCCCCTGCGCCTGGCGCTGGTCGGTCACACCAATGTCGGCAAGACCTCACTGCTGCGCACCCTGACCCGCGACGTCGACTTCGGCGAGGTCTCCCATCGTCCCAGCACCACCCGTCACGTCGAGGGTGCCCGATTGTCGGTGGACGGCGAGGCCCTGCTGGAGCTCTATGACACCCCCGGTCTGGAAGACGCCATCGCCCTGCGCGACTACCTGGAACAACTGGAACGACCCGGCGAACGCCTTGACGCCGCCACCCTGCTCGATCGCTTTCTCGACAGCGTGGAAGCCCGCCAGCGATTCGAGCAGGAGGCCAAGGTGATTCGCCAGCTGCGCGCCTCCGATGCCGGGCTCTATGTGATCGACGCCCGCGAGCCGGTGTTGGCCAAGTACCGCGACGAACTGGCGGTGCTGGCTGGTTGCGGGCGGCCGCTGGTGCCGGTGCTCAATTTCGTCGCCGCCGACGGTCACCGCGCCGACGACTGGCGCGCCATCCTGGCCCGTCTCGGCCTGCACGCCCTGGTGCGCTTCGACAGCGTCGCCCCGCCGGCGGATGGCGAGGCGCGTCTCTACGAAAGCCTGGCGACCCTGCTGGAAAGCGGCCGCCCGGCGCTGCAACGGCTGATCGCCGACCATGCCGAGCAGGCCCGCCGCCGCCATCAGCAAGGCGTGCGGCTGATCGCGGAATTGCTGGTGGACGCCGCCGCCGCCCGGCGCAGCGTGGCGCCGGGCGAGGCCGAGGTCAGCACCGCGACCGCCGAGTTGCGCGACGCCCTGCGCACCCGCGAACAGCGCTGTGTGGAAGAACTCTTGCGCTTGTTTGGCTTTCGCCCGGGCGATGCCCATGCCAGCGACCTGCCGCTGCTGGACGGCCGCTGGGGCGATGACCTGTTCAATCCGGAAACCCTGCGCCTGCTGGGCATCCGCCTCGGCGGCGGGGTGGCGGCCGGGGCGGCTGCCGGGGTCGGCCTCGACCTGCTCGCTGGCGGCCTGACCCTGGGCGCCGCCACGGTGCTGGGCGCCCTGGCCGGTGGCCTGGCCCAGACCGGCGGCCACTATGGCCGGCGGCTGTTCGGCAAGCTGCGCGGTGGACGGGAACTGTCCATCGACGACGCCGTGCTGCGCCTGCTGGCGCTGCGGCAACGCCAGTTGCTGGCAGCCCTGGAAATCCGCGGGCATGCCGCCCAGGGCGCCATCGAGGTGGCCGCCCCCGACGAGCAGCGCTGGCGCGAGGGCAAGCTGCCCCCCGCCGTGCAGGTGGCCCGGGCCCATCCGGAATGGTCGGCGCTCAATCCGCGTCCGCGCCTGCAGGCCGACGACCGCCAGAGCCGCATCGACGAGATCGCTGCGGCCCTCGACGCCGACGCCTAGCCGCGCTCCACCTCGGCGAGAAAGTCCGCCACCGTGGCCATGCAGGCCGCGCGCTCCTCCACGTGGGGCATGTGGCTGGAATCCTCGAAGATCCGCCAGCGCACGTCCGCGATGAGCCGGTCGAAGGGCTCCACGCAGGCCGGCGTGGCCTCGTCATGGCGGCCGGAGATCAGCAGCGTCGGCACCTGGATCCGCGGCAGGCGCTCGATCACGCTCCAATCCCTGAGGCTGCCGATCACATGGAACTCGGTGGGGCCGTTCATGGCGTGATAGACGGTGGGATCGGCATCGATGGCGGCGAAGGTCCGCGCCACATCGGTCGGCAGCGGCTGCACCCGGCAGACATGGCGCGCATAGAAGACCTCGCTGGCGGCGCGATATTCGGGCGAGTCGGTGGTGCCGGCGGCCTCGTGGCGCTCCAGGGCGGCCTGCACCTCGGGCGGCAATTCGGCCCGCAACCCTGTTGCAGCCTGGCGCCAGAGCGCCATGGACGCAGGCGAATTGGCGATGATCAGCCCCCGCAGTCCTTCAGGCTGACGCACCCCATGCTCGGCGGCCAGCATCCCGCCCCAGGATTGGCCGAGCAGCGCGTACTGGCGGATACCCAGATGGCGCAGCAGGTTGTTCAGCTCGTCGAGAAACAACGCCACCGTCCAGAATCCCGGATCGATGCCGCGCAGGTGGGTGGAACGGCCATTGCCCAACTGGTCGTAATGCACCACCGGCCAGCCGTGCTCGGCCAGGTCCTTGAAGCTGTCGACATAGTCATGGGTGCAGCCGGGCCCGCCATGGGCCACCACCAGCGGCAACCGCCCGCTGGCCAGCTCACCGGTGACCCGGTACCAGGTCTGGTGGCCGTGGAAATCGGCGTAGCCTTCTTGAACCTGCATGGATGCCTTCCTCGTCTCGATGGGAACGAGGTCAGGCTAGCGGGCGGGTGGAAGAGGGATAACTGGGAAAAGTTGTAGGTTTGGAGGGTGGCTGATTCGCGTAACTAGTGGATTCTCTGCGCTGGATGCCCCCTGTGCGCCGGATGCCTCCTCCACGCTAGACAGCCCCTCTCCCGCTTGCGGGGGAGAGTTGGGGGGGGGGGGCTTATCTAGTCGCCAAGCTGATTTGAGGTGTATTCGGAAGCTTCTTATTCCGCCCCAGCCGGGCGGGTCACTTTTGCCAGACGCGGCAAAAGTAACCAAAAACGCTTGCCCTGGTCATCCGGCCCGGCGCTACGCGCCGGGTTCCCTCGCTCCGCCGTCCTTCCGGCGGGCCGTCATCGAAGGGCCGTCCTGGCCCTCGACGCCTTTCGCGGCATCCTTGCCGCTCACCCACCTACAGAACGGCTGCACTCGGCCTACTGAACAGGGCGCTGGGTGCCGGCTGAAGGTCCCTTTGAAAACTGGTCAGCTCTTCGCGTTTTTCGGTATGGCATTAAGCAATAGTGCCAAGAAGCCGTACTACGACGGGCCAACACAGACCGAATAACTCGAAGTATCAGCCGGCACCCCAGTGCCCCCTCTGGCCGGCCGAACGGCAGTGTCGCGCAAGCGGGTGAGCGGCATGGATGCCGCGAAAGGGGCCGAGGGCCAGGACGGCCCTTCGGCCCCGGCCCGCTGGAGCGGCGCTGACATGAGGGTATCCTGCGCAAAGCGCAGGACCGGCCAGTCGGGGCGAGCGTTTTTGGTTACTTTTTTTGCGACTGAAAAAAGTAACCCGCCCGGCGAGGGCGGAACAAAAGCCTACCGAGCACACCGCAAATTAGCTTGGCAGGTTGAGCTACCCCCACCCCAACCCTCCCACGCAAGCGGGAGAGGGGGCTGTCTGGCGTAAAGGGTAGCTTTCCAGCACAGGATCGCGCCTCGCGTAGGGTGGATGACGGCGCAGCCTCATCTACCAACACACGGAAGGGTCAGTGCGACTTGAGCCCCGCCGCCGTCAGCACCAATCTCAGCACCCAGGCCACCACGCCCAGGGCCACCAGGCTGCAGGCCCAGATGCCGGCCATCCAGGCGAGTCGCTGCCAGAGCGGCTTGTTATCGGCCGGGTTGGGTTCGCGCGAGCGGCCGACCATCAGTGGTAGCCCTCCCCCGCGCGTACCTTGCCGCGGAACACGTAGTAGCCCCAGAAGGTGTACATCAGGGTGATGGGGATGATGAACAGGGTACCGATGAGCAGGAACAGCTGGCTCTGCGGCGGCGACGAGGCCTCCCAGATGGAAACGCCCGGCGGGATGATGTTCGGCCAGAGGCTGATGCCCAGGCCGCTGTAGCCGAGAAAGATCAGCGCCAGGGTCAGCAGGAAGGGCGCATGGTGCGAATCCTCACGCAGGATGGCGCGCAGCAGGGCCAGGGTCACCACGCCCACCAGGATCGGCACCGGCAGGAACCAGACCAGATTGGGCATGCTGAACCAGCGGGCGGAGATGGCCGCCTGGCTCAGCGGGGTCCAGATGCTCACCACCGCGGTAAAGGCCAGCAGCAGGAACAGCAGCGGCTTGGTCAGGCGACGCATGGTGGCCTGCAGCGGGCCCTCGGTCTTCATGATTAGCCAGGTGCTGCCCAGCAGCGCATAGGCGGCGATGACGCCCAGGCCGCAGAACATCGAGAAAGGCGTCAGCCAGTCCAGCGGACCGCCGACATACTGCCGATTCTCCACCGGGAAGCCTTCGATGAAGGCGCCCAGGGCCACACCCTGGCAGAAGCTGGCCAGCAGCGAGCCGAAGATGAAGGACTTGTCCCACAGCGCTTCCTTGCCTTCCTGGACCTTGAAGCGGAATTCGAAGGCCACGCCGCGGAAGATCAGGCCGATCAGCATGAAGATCAGCGGCAGGTAGAGCGCCGGCAGGATCACCGCGTAGGCCAGCGGGAAGGCGCCATAGAGCCCCGCCCCGCCGAGCACCAGCCAGGTCTCGTTGCCGTCCCAGATGGGCGCCACGGTGTTCATCATGACGTCGCGATCTTCCTTGCCCTTGACGAAGGGGAAGAGGATGCCGATGCCCAGGTCGAAGCCGTCCATGACCACGTACATCATGAGGCCGAAGATGATGATGATCGCCCAGATCAGCGGGAGGTCGATGCCAGGGATGCCGTTCATGCGCGGTCTCCGGTCAGCTGGTCATTGGGATTGTCTTCTTCCAGGCCGCCATCGGCGCCGGACAGCGGACGCTTGGGATGGCGATCGGTGCCCGGGCCGCCGGAGGTGGGCAGGTCGCCTTCACCGGTGTGCGGACCCTTGCCGATCATGCGCAGCGCATAGAGGGTGCCGATGCCGAACACGGCGAAGTAGACCACCACGAAGGCCACCAGGGTGATGCTCAGCTGGGTGACGCTGTGATTGGACACCCCGTCCCTGGTGCGCAGGAGGCCGTAGACGATCCACGGCTGGCGGCCCACCTCGGTGGTGAACCAGCCGGCCAGCAGGGCGATGAGGCCGACCGGCCCCATGCAGGTGACCAGGCGCAGGAAGCCGCGGGTCTCGAACAGCGTGCCGCGCCAGCGCAGCCAGGCGCTCCACAGGCCGGCAGCGATCATCAGCATGCCGAGGGCGACCATGATGCGGAACGACCAGAACACCACATAGGCCGGCGGCCGGTCTTCCTTGGGGAAGTCCTTGAGCGCCGGGATCGGCTCGGTGAGGCTGTGCTTGAGGATCAGGCTGCCGAGTACCGGGATCTCCAGCTTGAAGCGGGTTTCCTCGCGCTCCATGTCGGGCCAGCCGAACAGGATCAGCGGGGTCGCCTCGCCCGGGGGGTTCTCCCAGTGGCCTTCCATCGCGGCGATCTTGGCCGGCTGGTGCTCCAGGGTGTTGAGGCCGTGGGCGTCGCCGACGAACGCCTGGATGGGCGCCACCAGCAGGGCCATCCACATGGCCATAGAGAACATCTTGCGCACCGCCGGGTTGTCGTTGCCGCGCAGCAGGTGCCAGGCCGCCGAGGCGCCGACCAGGAAGGCCACCGACAGGTAGGCGGCGATGGTCATGTGCGCCCAGCGGAAGGGGAACGACGGGTTGAAGATCACCGCCAGCCAGTCCACTGGGACGATGCGCCCGTCGACGATCTCGTAGCCGCTCGGGGTGTGCATCCAGCTGTTGGAGGCCAGGATCCAGAAGGTCGACATCAGGGTGCCGATCGCCACCATCACCGTCGAGAAGAAGTGCAGGCCGCGGCCCACGCGATTCCAGCCGAACAGCATGACGCCGAGGAAGCCGGCCTCGATGAAGAAGGCGGTGAGCACCTCGTAGGTCAGCAGCGGGCCGGTCACGGCGCCGGCATAGTCGGCGAAGCCGCTCCAGTTGGTGCCGAACTCGTAGGCCATTACCAGACCGGACACCACGCCCATGCCGAAGAAGATCGCGAAGATCTTCAGCCAGAAATGATACAGATCCTTGTAGACGTGGTTGTCGGTCTTCAGCCACAGCCCTTCGAGCACGGCAAGAAAGCTCGCGGTACCGATGGACAGCGCCGGGAAGACGATGTGGAAGGACACGGTGAAGGCGAACTGGATCCGGGCGAGATCCAGGGCTTCGAGGCCGAACATAGCTATTCCTCTCAGGCACGCCGGCCGTCGAGAGCAGCCGGTCGAGTTGACGCTGACCGAGGTTCGAACCTCCGGCGTCGCCTGGGGTTCGAACGGGACGCTAAAAAGGCGCCGCCGCTAGCCCAAAGGACCAGGTCGGAAGCTGACGTGGATCAACGTCAGGCTTCAGGATAGTCCTCCTCGATACATTTGCTTACGTGGTTCGATGTCGCATCGGGCAGGCTGTCGCACCCCCGCAGTTGTATGACGATCAGCCTCGGGGTGGCTTAAGATGCCACCTCTGCCCTCGCGAGCCCCTGCCATGTCCGGCGATACCCTGCAGCTGCGTCACCACCGTCCCTTCGTCGCCTTCTGGTTCGCCCGCATCTGCACCGCCGGCAGTTTCCAGATGCTCACCGTCGCCATCGGCTGGCACCTCTATTCCCTCACCGGCAATGTGCTCGACCTCGGCCTGGTGGGGCTGGTGGAATTCCTGCCACGGGTGCTGTTCATGCTGCACACCGGGCATGTCGCCGATCGCTACGACCGCCGCCGGGTCGCTGCCCTCTGCCAGACCGGCCAGGGGCTGATCGCCCTGGTGCTGCTGGTGGGCAGCCTCAATCACGCGGTGACCCGCGAACTGATCTTCATCCTGGCCTTCTGCCTGGGCACCGCGCGCGCCTTCGAGCAGCCCACTACCCAGGCGCTGCTGCCCAACATCGTGCCGCCTTCGATCTTTCCCCGCGCCATCGCCGCGGCGGCCTCGGCCATGCAGGGCGCCACCATCATCGCCCCGGCGCTGGGCGGGCTGCTCTATGCCCTGGGCGCCGCCTGGGTCTATGGCCCGGCGCTGGTGCTCTATGGCATCGCCATCCTGCTGGTCTCCAGCCTGCCGGCGCGGCAGACGCCCAGCCAGAAGGAAAAGCCGACCCTGGACAACCTGCTGGCCGGCATCCGCTTCATCAGGAGTCGCCCGGACGTACTCGGCGCCATCTCCCTGGATCTGTTCGCCGTGCTGCTGGGCGGCGCCACCGCCCTGCTTCCGGTGTTCGCCGCCGACATCCTGCTCACCGGACCCTGGGGCCTCGGCCTGCTGCGCTCGGCACCCGCGGTGGGCGCCCTTGGCATGTCCTTTCTGCTCGCCTACGTCAGCCTCAATCGCCACGTGGGCCGCATCATGTTCGGCTCGGTAGCGCTGTTCGGCGTGGCCACCATCGCCTTCGGGCTATCCACCTCGCTGTGGTTCTCGCTGGGCACCCTGGTGGTGCTGGGCGCCGCCGACATGGTCAGCGTGGTGATCCGCAGCTCCTTCGTTCAGCTGGAAACCCCGGATGCCATGCGCGGCCGGGTCAGTGCGGTCAACGGCCTGTTCATCGGCGCCTCCAACCAGCTCGGCGAATTCGAATCGGGGGTCACCGCGCACTTCTTCGGCACCGTGCCGGCGGTGGTGCTGGGCGGCGTCGGCACCCTGGTGATCACCGGGGTCTGGATGAAGCTGTTCCCGGGCCTGGCCAGGCGCGACCGGCTGACGGAGCCGCGCGGCGACGGTTGAATCCTGGCCAGTCGCTCCGGCCCGGCCATTCATCCCGAGGCCATGACCGCTCGCTCCGGAAAAGGGTTATCGCGCAAACCTTTGCCACAAAATGTGATCCATATCACATTACGATAGATTCCTGAGGTTTCCATGCGCACCCCTCTTTCCATGGCCGCCCGCCTGGGCCTGGGCTTCGGCCTGATCCTGGTGCTGATGCTGCTGATCACCCTCGTCGGCGTCCAGCGCGTCGGCGTCATCGACGACACCCTGACCGCCGTCAGCCAGGGCGCCAGCGTCAAGCAGCGCTACGCCATCAACTTCCGCGGCAGCGTGCACGACCGCGCCATCGCCATTCGCGATACGGTGCTGATCCACGACGCCGCGCCCCTGGCCGGTCGCCTGGCCGACATCGACCGCCTCAAGGCCTTCTATCGCCAGTCCGCCGAGCCCATGGATCAGTTGTTCGCGAGTCAGGGTGCCACCGCCGAGGAACAGCGCCTGCTGGCGGCCATCAAGGACATCGAAGACACCGCCCTGCCGCTGACCGAGCACCTGCTGCAACTGCGTCAGGCCGGTGATCTGGAAGGCGCCCGGGTATTCCTGCTGGAACGCGTCTCGCCGGCCTATGTCGAGTGGCTCAAGCGCATTAATGCGCTCATCGATCACGAGGAAGCCATCGCCAGTGGCCATCTGGCCGAGGTCCGCGGCATCGCCGGCGGCTTCCGCTGGCTGATGCTGGTGACCTGCGCCCTCGCCCTGCTGCTGAGCGTGACCGTCTCCATCCTGATCATTCGCCAGATGGGCGCGACCCTGGGCGGCGAACCCCATGTCGTAGCCGCCGCCATCCGCCGGCTGGCCGAGGGCCGGCTGGACGAGCGCCCCGCCACCCGTCATCCGGACAGCGTGATGGGCACCCTGGGCAGCGCCACCGCGCACCTGGGTGAGACCATCGTCCAGGTACGCCATACCGCCAGCTCGGTCGCCGCCGCTGCCGCCCAGTTGCAGAGCACCGCCCAGACCAACCAGCGCCACACCGACGTGCAGTCCAACCAGGCCCAGCACATGGCCGCCGCGGTCACCGAGCTGGCCGCCACCATCGGCGAGGTCGCCGGCTACGCGGCCCAGGCCGCCCAGGCCACCGGTAATGCCAGCGTCCAGGTGGACACCGGCAACCGGCTGGTTGCCAGCTCAGGCCAGGCCATCGGCCAGCTGGTGCAGGCCCTGGAGCAGGCCAGCGCCACGGTGCAGCAGGTGTCCAGCGACAGCGCCAGCATCGAGAACATCGTCGCCGTCATCAACGGCATTGCCGAACAGACCAATTTGCTGGCGCTGAATGCCGCCATCGAGGCCGCCCGGGCCGGAGAGCAGGGCCGCGGCTTCGCCGTGGTAGCCGATGAGGTCCGCAACCTGGCCACCCGCACCCAGGCCTCGACCCGCGAGATCCGCGGCATGATTGCCACCTTGCAGGAGGGCGCTGGACGCGCCGCGGCGCAGATGGAAGAGAGCCGCGACCAGGCCCACGAGACCGCCGAGCTGACCCAGCGCGCCGTCGCGGCCCTGGTGGCCATCCAGGCGGACGTCGACTCGGTGAATGCCATGAATGCGCAGATCGCCACCGCCGCGGCGCAACAGACCGCGGTGGCCGAAGAGGTCAACGAAAACATCAATCGCATCCACTCGGCCACCCTGGAAACCGCCAGTGGTTCGCAGCAGATCGCCGGGGCCAGTCGTCAGCTGGCGGAGCTGGCCGAAGACCTGGAACGACGCATGAGCCTGTTCCGCACCGCCAGCGCCTAAATATCCGGCAACGCCCTCAGGCTGAACGTAGAACGGAGCGCGGGGCGCGCTACTCGATGCCAGGTCGCAAGCGATCATTGCTCGGCTGGCCGCGCTTAAATGAAGTCAGGCCTGAAACGCTGGCGTTCTGGTAACACTGCACCAGGCAGTAAACCTGCCGGGTAATCAGCTGCACGCGCTGGGCTGGTGGCCTAAGCAGACACTCGGTCACCGCCTGGATGGATCTGGAGGCAATCTACTTCGCGTAGGCTCATCGCGATCTGCTCGTAGACTAACATCCCCATCGCTCCGCATTGGCTGCAAAGCCGGTAGGCTAGCTGCGATACGTGATCGGGACATTTCTATTCGTCTGGATCGCGACATTACTATTTGGCCGTAACAAACCGTCTGCGCATAAGTACAGTTAAAAGCGTACGGCGAGAGCAGATAAAATGGATAGGCATAGGAGACTGCTTCTGGCCGTTACCTGCTCTACGGCAACGGCAGCTTTGGGTCGAAAGCTGACAACTTGCGTTTTATCGATTCTCTGTACGCTGGCTGCATCAACTTCAGGCAGCCAAGATGAAATCCATAGAATCCCTCGCCCCGGATCGGGCGTCTTTCCCCCTCGAGCACTACCGCCAGGCGGTCTTGTGCGAGGAGGCCTATCCATGGGCGCGCCGATACCTTGCACCTCTTCAGGCGGACGCTGTTCGTGACGTGCTGGCCGCGGTGCCCCTTCACATGCTGCAGCCCGTCGAGCTCATCACTGACGCTGTCCAGTATGGTTGGTTCGTGGTGCCCAACGGCAAGAACGGGACGTTCAGCGCCCGCCAGTTTGCCGAGCGTTGGCGGATGGCCGCGGCGCTGCCGTGGCTGCCGGACATCCTGCAGCGCGCGCTACAGGCCGATGCACGGGCGCGGCACCACCGCCCCGCGGAACGCCACACCTTCGGCGTTCGGCGGCTGCCCGGGTTCGTGGATCAGGCCCTGGCCCTGCCTCACCGCCTGTCTCGGCTCCCGCTCGATCACCAGAACGGCGCCATCACGGCAGAGCTCTGGTTCCAGGTACTGGCTGACGTGCACGCTGCGACCGCTGCGCTCGCGGCACAGATCGAGTGCTTTGCGCCGGCGTGGATGTGGGATCCGGCCGCCTCACTTGAACACCAGGTTGAGCGCCTGCGGCAGCATGGCTGCGCGCACCTGCTGATTGCCTACGTGTCGCAGACCCGAGACCGCTGGATCGATAGGCCTGAGCAAAAGAAGCTCGAGGATGTGTTGTACCGAGGGTTACCGGTGGTGGAGTACGAACGGTGGTACCTGGAGAGGGCTGCGCGAGCGCGAGCAGAGGAGGAGGGACGCTGGCGCGCGCACCTCGCCCGGATCCGTGAGCTCGCCGGTATCTTCGATGACGCTCGCAGCTTTGCGCGGATACCGCTGGGGCGGCTGATTCGCGAGCTTTCGGGCGGCCGCTTCACCCTGCAGCGCGAGGCAGATTCAAATCCCGGGCTTGGTCGTCGAGGTCTCGCCAAACTACCTGGTCGGCGGGGGAGAGGGGATAGACGAGCCCTTTGCGCTCGCAAATTTTTGCCTGGCGCTTGCCGATGCGCTGGCCGATGTTCCGTCTTCCTTTCCCGGGTACCTTGAGGCGTGCCGCCAGGCGCGCGCGTCGCTCGTCGCGTCTCAATCCGGCATGGCTGCACCCTGCGAGCGTGCAGGTTGCGCCGGAAACGAGCTAGCTGCCGGTTCACGCCCCTGATCGGCATGAACCTGGCCCGCGCCAGTACTGAGCTATGCGAGGATGATGATCATCTGGCCTATAGGGAGACCACCGATGAAGGAACGCATTGAGGTAACGACGGACGAGCTCGAGGACATGGGGCGCGATTCGGTCGAAGAGCTTGCAGCCCGCCTGCGGGAGCAGCTGGATAGCGGCGTTGTGGGCGACGCCGGCGAGGCGGGTAGCGATTGGCTTGTCTCCTACGAGCTGACGGCTCAGTTTGGGAGCTAGGGGAGAATGGGCATAGTCCTGCCTCAAGCAGGACGCTCCCATACGAGTGATGCTCACTGAAGCCATGATGTGCGAGACCATGGACCTTCCGATTCCTTTCCCCGCAGCGAAACTCGTCGTGCACGCCGGCGGCCAGCGGCGCCGGCGCTTCAAGTTCGTGCTCTCCGTGCGCAAGCCTAGAGGCGGTATCTGCTAGCGCTTCGAACATGAGGACGACATTATCAACAAATTCGAGGCACGCATGAATGCCGAGAAGTCGCGCGCAGGCCGGGTATATGGTCTGGGCCCTGCAGGATGTCGAGCACCCATAAGCTAGGCCACAACGGCCGTGCTAGGCACACTATGGTTTTGAGCAGCGAGAAAAAAGCGTGGCGCGTTTAGGCGTGTGGGAGAAGTATCGAACATTGGCGGAGGCCGCTCGTGAGGACGCCGTCGATACGGTTGCTGCTAAGCCTTGGATCGTCGATTACAAGCTTGATCCAGCGCTGTTGCGTTTCGGTAGGGTCAACCAGAAGGCGTTAGCCGCGCTCCAAGAGTGGGAGCCGCGACGATACGACTTCAACTGGGAAAAGAAGCACAACCATGCCAGGGCAATTGACCTATCCCTGTGGTACGACGATCGCCTTTACGGCCTCTGTTTTGCGACAGCCAAACACAGCAAGCTGCGCATCAAGTGGACGCTGCTGGAGGGTCACCCAGATACAAACCATCCCCTCAGGGGATACGTCGCCACCCTGATGCTGATCGTTCTTGAGTCCTATGCGGCCGGTATCGGGGTTCCGATGATCCTCATCCCGGAAGCGCTGGCAGGGGCGATACCCACCTATCGCGATCTTGGCTTCGACTACAACTCCAAAGGCCAGCTTGTCAAGCAAGTCGAATAATATTATTGTGGTGACACCCCTGACGGGTGTCATCTACTTGCGGAGGACCTATGTCCAGAGCACAGTCCAATACCATGCAGGCCAAGAAAGACGCGGCCAAAGCCAAGCTCAAGGCTGAGGCAAAGGTGCGGATGAGCAAGCTCAGACATTCTCATGAGCAGATGCTGATCAAGGCCACCCGGCGCGGTCCAGATTTCGAACCTTCGGGTCCGCTGATCGGCCCCAGAGTGAACGAGCGCACCGCTGCTCGCGCCTGAAGACGGATAGCCTAAAAAACCGCCCTCGTGGTGGTTTTTTTCTGCCTGTCGTACAGCGACGTTCGCCCAGGCACTATCGCCTGGAGCTCTTGGAAGTGCTCCACTCATAGAGCAGACCTGGCGAAGGGCTGCCTCATTCCGTGGCCCTGGCTTCCGTGCCGCTCAGTCTGTGGACGGCCCAGATCAGCAGACACGCTGCCAAGGCCTGGCCAGCCTTCGAAGCTTCGATACCTCAGCTATCGCGGTGTAGCAGGACCTTTATCCGAAAACGACAATCTCTATGACCTTGGAAACCGTTACCCATAGCAAGGAGAGGTCATGGAACAAGGAATCGATCGGCTCAGAACGGCTTTAGCACCCTACACCACTACAGCTGCACCTCGTCCGGCAGACAGGGCGCTGGTGGTGACGGTGAGTTATGAGGCGGCGGAGGTGACTCGTGCTGTGAAGCTTTCGGACCTGGAAGATCCCGCCAAGCTCGCTGACGTCATCAATGACTTCAGGCGCGATGTGGTACTGGGTCGGGAGGGCGGTGAGGAGGAGCACGCGAAGCTGATGCGACGCTTGGGCTCGCGCGGGTTGGAGTCCTTTAATCCAGAGCTGCATGCCTCCAGGAAGGCGAAGTAGATCTACAGGGGCCTGCTGCGCCAAAGTCTGCGTCTGGCGCAGCATGCCTGCGCCAGACCAGCATTTCATAACCGATGCGATAGCACAGGCCCGTGCGCTTACCCGTCAGCTGTCCACCGGCATGATCTTCAACTGCTGCAGAAGTCGCTGGGTAATGTCGGGGCCGGCAGTGAGCAGGATGCGAGTGAGGTTACGTTCTCGTGCGCGGACTTTCTCCGCAATGCTGAGATGCCCGACCGCCTCGTTGCACCGCGCATGGGCGAGCACAAGATTTTCATTGCGGTCAGATCCGCCCGTATGTGAAGCGAGCAAATGCTCGCGCGTCATTTCCTCGCGCGTAATCTCATTCAGGCAGTAGAAGCACAGATCCCCATCGCGTTTACGCAGTGTTGCTACGTTATGTCGACGGGCCCTCGCCGACTTCGTCTCTCCCAGCTGGTCCTGGTTAGGATCGACCTGCGCAACGATCATGAACGGTACGTAGGTCAGTTGGAGTGCGGAGAGCTCGCCTTTGCCCCGACCTGGCATCCATTCGGCTCGATTGCTGAGCACCAGCTCTTCAGCACGCTGCCAAGAGGTGCTGGGGTATTGAGTGCCCATCGGATCGAATATCTGAACCAGACGTACTTCATTTGCCGGGGCTAGCGCTGGTGCGATAGAGGCCTGAAGCAGTCGTGGGGTCATCTTCACCATGTGACTCATCGGAGCGACACGCCACTGAAGCCCAGCGCCATTGATAGCTGCTGCGCGGCGGAGGCGCTCAGGCGTTTCGCGAAGCGATCGAAGACATTGTCCTTGACCATGAAGTCGACCTGGCTGGTGGCGCCCACCAAGTCTCGGGCGACATAGTCGACATCCCCCAGCTTATCGATCAGACCCAGCTGCTTGGCCTGCTCGCCGGTCCAAATCAGGCCGGAGAACAGCTCCGGATGATCGGCATCCTTCAGGCGATCGCCGCGGGCGGTCTTCACCGACTGGATGAACTGCTGGTGTGTCTGCTTGAGCACGTCGTTCCAGAAGACGGTCTCCTCGGGATTCTTCGGCTGGAACGGATCCAGGAACGCCTTGTGCGCGCCGGAGGTGTAGGCCCGGCGTTCCACCCCGACACGGTTCATCAGGTCGACGAAGCCGAACGAAGCCGCCGTCACGCCGATTGAGCCGACCAGCGAGGCTTTATCGGCCACGATCTCGTCGGCGGCCGCGGCGATGTAGTAGGCACCTGATGCGCCCAGGTCCTCAATGACAGCGTAGACCGGCACCTTCGGATGCAGGCCGCGCTGGCGCTTGATCTCGTCGAACACCTGGCCGGCCTGTACCGGGCTGCCGCCGGGCGAGTTGATCTTGAGGACCACGGCCTTGGCGCGCTCGTCATCGAACGCGCGCCCGATGGCCTTCTTCAGCGCGGCGGCGTTTGCCTCGGCGCCGTCGGCGATCTCGCCCCGCACTTGGATGACGGCCGTGATCTGCTTGGCTTCATCTGCCTCGTCGAGTTGCAGGTGCTCTACCAGTACCGCACCTGCAACCAGCAGCAGGCCGGTACCCCAAAAGGAATACTTGAGCAGCTTCAGTCGGCGGGAAGCGCGCCGCTCTTTGATGAGATCGCGGATGAGTTCGGGAAGCAGCGTGTTGTCGTGTTCGGACATTGGAACCTCGTGGCGGGTATCAGACCGCCAGTGTCGCGAGAGCAACGCCGAAAAAGTCACGAGTTTGCCCCTCTAAAGGGCGTGTACCGGCCCGGTTCCCGCCCAGGAAAGGCGTGAATCACCAGCCCAGAGAGTGGTCGCGCGCTGATACTGATCCCTTCTTCCAGTCGGGATTCTAGCCATGAAATACGCGCTTGAGCACAGGGGCGGTCGCACCCTGCCAGTCGATCCGGCCATTTATCTCAAGGTCATCAAGGCTCGTTTGGCATGCGCCCAGGCGCAAGGTGCCAGGAGCATCTGGATCGACCACCGCGATGGGTTGTGGCATGGCAAGGCGACCTATACCGCGCTGATCAGCGCCCTAAAGCAGCTTGCTGCAGAAGGGTACGGATTGAGTTGGGACGAGATGCGCGGCATCCAGATGCTGCGGTTGGATGTCGATCCAAAAGTGTCTCTGGCGCCGGCGGCCGTTCGTAACGCGCTGGGCTTGGTTGAGACCTGGGACACCACTTCTTTCAAAGCACCGGGGCCGGTGGCAGCGCCGGTGAGCCATAGCAGCCAGGTCGGCGACTACCTACTCTTTATCGAGCTGATCGTATTCTTTGGCAGCCTTCCATTTACCTTGGCGCGAGTGATGGCGGTGTGCATGCTGATGGCTTTCGCAGAGTGGTTCTTCGCCACAGCGACCGGACGGCCCAGACCCATCTCAAGCCCAGTAACGGCGCCGCCGCCGCCACAGAAGAAGTCGACAACGATCTCATCTTCCTGAGCGGTGAAGCTCAGGTTGTACTGAGTCTTGAAGTCGACAGGTGGTTGCTTGCGGGGGAATGCGGTCATGGGGAGGGGCCTCAGTGCGTCGAGGCGCCAGCCGCCTCACTGAGCCCATCCTCCAGGCACCTCTGAAAACGCGAGTTCGCGAGCCTTCGCCAGCTGGCCCGCGACGTGGCTACTGGCTGCCTCAGGCTGGTAGGCCCTCAGAAGATGCGGGCCAGGGAAAGAACCTTTCGCTCCCTCATTATCAAGGCGTCGTCACCCGGGCGCGGACCGTCGCAGGCCTGGACTCCACCGTCTTGATCTGCAGCGGTGTCGTGGCGGTCGGGGCGTCGTTGATCGGCCGCACCAGTACCGTCACCCTCTCAGCAGCCGAATAGGCGCCCTCAGGGTGAAGCACTCGAACATCAGCCGTTGGGTATCGGCGTGCTGCACCAGGTCCTGCAGCTCATCCCACTCGTCATCGGGCAGATGGGAAGAGGTGATCTCGAAGGCTCGACTGTAGAAGCCGGTTTCGAACTGGATCCGCTTGAGCAGGCCTTGGGCCCGAGCAAGAGTTTCAGTGTCGCCCAGGTGAAGCTCCTTGCCGTTCTCATTCGCACGGACGGCATAGACAACTGCGCGGACCTGCCCATTTCCTGGATAGAGAGTGTGCTGGTCGTCGGTCACCGTTTCGGGCTCGACGGCCAAGGCATGGGTCTCGTTGAAGATGCTGTGGTGACCTATCAACTCGTCGTCGGCTACATCCTGCTGCTCTGCAGCTATCTGCGGGTAGCAGGGCTCGAAGTGCTCATCGTAAGTCACCAGCTGGCCGTTTGCTGTCATTGGCTGAATCCGGGTTTTGTATTTCCAAAACTTGGTAACAATTTCCGGAATCAACAGTGGGAGTTGTTCATCACCGGCCCGGGGCGCTGGCGCCCAGGATTCGGCGGTTTGCATGGGAGACAGGCACAAGAAAACCGACCGAAGGCGGTTTTTCTGATAGGGATGCTTAAGCGGAGTGCGTACGCTCGCTTGTTGGCGCTTTTTTCTTTTTGGCGTTCACCAAGTCAGCTAGGGCGTCATTGGGTTCCACTTCAGCACCACGGGTGACGGCAACATCGAGCGTCCGACGCTGCGAGGCCGAAAACTTCGAACCAAGACGTGAACTGGCCAGCTCCCAAATCGCAAACTAGCGCTTGTCGAGAGCAGCCATATCGGGCGAGCAAACGCTGTAGCAACCCTACCTTGCGGACAGCTAGGGCTCCGGCGAACGGGCACTTGGCCCTAGCTGCCTATTCCGCGCTGCCCGGCGGATACCGTCCCGGCCACGTCCTGCAGATCCTGGGTACCCACCAGTTGAATGAGCGAATCGGCAGTGTCGATCTGGTGAGTATCGCCCACGTTGTGCAGGACATAGGTGTCCGATCCATAGTGAAAGACGGCGGCATGCTCGTTGTAGGCCATGGATTGCGCAACCTGTTGCAGCGCGCCGTACAGACTAGTGGCGCCCTTGAGGGCAGCATCGGCCACCGTGGTGACCGCCTCGGGTTTCTGGATCGAAGAACCGAAGATGAGCTGGTCTTCACTGGCCTTGTAGTCGGTGACCGTGATGTGGTTGGCCGCCAGGGATCGATTGGCGGCAGCGCTGCTACTGCCATCAAAGTTGGCCAGCGTGCCACCACCGAGCGTGTAGACGATCAGATAATCCTGGCCTTCACCTAGGGTGATGGTAGCGCCGTGACCGTAGTTGCCTCGTACGGTGGCATTGTGCGCCGCGACGCCTTTTTCGACGAACAGGTCGATGGTGTCTCCATCCGCGCCGGCGTTGATGACCATATCGGCCTGCTGGATGTACGCCGAGATATTGTCACGACCTGCACCTGTGTCTACCGTCAACGGCTTTACCCGAGAATTGGCGAGCGCGGCGACGCTATCCAACTCCGGTGCGGCGATAGTGCCGACATAGAGAAAATCGCCCGCGCTACCGGTCGTTACCGTCTTGAGAAAGGCACTCTCGCTATGAACGTCAGGGCCATCACTTCTGTAGGCATTGGTCAGGTCGATGAACAGGCCGACGGTGGACTGGGAGCCGTCGAACGTCTGCAGCCCGTCGAAGTGGGTCAGGTCGATCTTGGACCACAGATGGAAATCGTTGCTTGGCACATCGGTGAGGCTGACGGTCAGCTTGGTAATGCTCGAATCCAGAGAGCCGTCCCCCGGAGTGGTACCCCGGGTATGGCCATCTAGGAAAGTGCGTTGCTGCTGGTAGTGACCGACGAGCGTCAGCTCGTTCAGCGCGGAGCCAGCCGCGTAGTGTGGGCCGCTGGCGTCGAAGGTCTTGGCGAAACCGACCTTGGTCGCGGCGGCATTGATGTCGAGGGTAAGCCTGGGCTGGTTCTGGAACGCGTAGTAGCTGACGCCGTCGAAGGTACCGGCTGGTGTGGCGGGTTCGGCGGTCTGCGCTGCTTTGGCGAAGGGAAGGGATTGGTCATCGTCTAGCAGGGGTTGCTTGGCAGTCATGGCGCTCGTCCTTGATGAAGGTCAGGTTGAGTGCTCGCTGAACTTGCTCCCAAGAGCAAACGACTTGGACAAACGAACAGAGACTGGACAGTGCCTGCATTTTCATAGTTCGTCAGTGAACCATGCCACATTCGGCGGAGCTAAAGGTCGTTGCCGGAAGAGTGATCGTGCTCTTAGCCCTCAGACTGCTTCGCATCGAGCTGAGTCTGCCACTTTCCAGCCAAATAACCGCCGTGGTGAATTTGTCGACGAAGCGAAAGGAACCAACGAGTTCGATCTCCTTCAGCAGCGCACCCAGCGGCAATTCCACACGAGCGGCGCTCATGCCCAGCTGCACGACGCTGGCATTGAACGCGGTGAATTGCACCGTGGAGGCAATGGCTGCAGGATCGCCCAGAGCTGCCGTTGGCGAAGGGCAGCTAACAGGTACACGCTGAAGCTTCGCGTGCACCTCGGCGTACCCTCTATGCGCAATGTCCGCAATGGGTCGGTTAGCGACGGTCTGATTTCGACCGCCGCTATGCATAGTGCCTTACTGGGATAGCACGGATATCTCTCAGTTGCAGCAGGGGTTTCTGTCCGAACCATTTTCCTTTGTTCCAGGGCTGAGGGCTGCGGATAGCGATGATGCTCATGACAAGCCAGCAGTCATTCTGGTACCAGCCTTTGGCCTGTGTTGCGTCAGACACATCACAGGCAGGCATGTGCTGAGGCATTAACTTGAATCAGGCCAGAGAGTACTCCATACCAATCACTGCCGGATCAAATGCTTTGCGACTGAAAATACGTCGCACCATAGGCGCGAAGTGCTCTAAACCCGGGGTTGGATATTCGGGATCGAAGGAAGCCTGATCCCATCGCTCACAGAAATCCACACAGAGCGAGTAACAAGGGTGGTCCTTGTAACGGTCTCGTTCGTTGCGATCTCTACCAAAGTGGTGAGCGTAATAGAAATTCTGGAACAGCCCATGATGATGAAGTACCCAGGCAACCTCCCCGCGCACGTAGGGCCGAATGATTGAGGCCGCAAATTGAGAGTGGTTGTAAGGAGCCAGGTCATCACCGATATCATGAATCAGTGCACCGACAATCATTTCCTCATCGGCACCATCAGCTTCGGCCCGCGCGGCAGTTTGCAGCGAATGTTCGAGACGGTTGACCTTGTATCCCGTCAAAGTCGAGGCAAGCCCTCGCAGCGCATTCAGAATACGCTCCGGTAATCCTTTGTTAAATTCACTCTCAAGATGCTCAAGGAAATGATACTCCTCAAGCGTTCCATCTTTCATACGTATGAATTCGACCTGGTCCATATCAGGCGGCCTCCTCGGGCCTACGATTCCGCTTATTGATCTCGCTCAAGCGCTCACGCGGTCCATCAAGATCGATATAGCAGCCTTGCAGATGGCGATGCCCCTCGGTCGGGTCGTAACTGGTGCGCCCATGGAGCACCCGGCTGTTATCGAACAGCATCAACTCTCCCGCTTGCAGGCGGAATTTCACTTCGTAATCGGGATGGTTGAAAAGCTCAGCCAAACGCTTTCGTGCCAGGTGAAAAGCCCTCATGTCACTGGCATTGAGCAACGGTAAGCTATCCAGCCGTGGGCTGTAATGCACGCCGAGAGTATGACCCGACTCGTCCGTTTTTATCATGGGTCGTCGGGTAGTCAGCTCCACGCCTTTGTCAACGAACCGGAAACGGACCGGCGTGTTCTTAAGCAGGAGGTAACCTGGCAGATCTTCCTGCATCAACGTGTCGACCACCCTGACGCTATCCACCAAGGTAGACAGACCTCCAGTGGTTTCGTTGACCAGGCAGTGGAGCAGTTGAATACCAGGCACAGGATCGCGGTAGGGATTATCCGTATGCGGACCCAGCCGGACGCTGCGATAGGCTAGATCGTTGGCCTGAGGTTTCGAGTAAACCTCGAAGTACTGGCCAAAGTTGGTCTCCTTTACGTAGCCGAATTTGCTGCCCACCGCCAGCACCTGCTCCGGCGTATTCGGAACATGGGTGAGCACGATATAGCCGTACTTGAGGTACGCCGTAAGTGCAGCCTCGAATGCAGTGTCATGGCTCAGCGCGCGCCAGTCATGCCGCACCAGCTCCTGATCGAGATTGTTTCCCCAAGCAACAGCAGAAGGAGCATGATCGGCGTCGACAAGCTCCGCCAAGAGCGTGTCTGTGGAGTAAGTCGCGCGGTGGCCGTCGCTGAAGGACAGATGCACTTGCGACGAAGACTTCATCTGTACATCGATCAGACGAATGTCAGCATCGATGAGGTGAGAATCAAACAGGCGTTGCTGAGTGATGGGATCAGTGGAGTCTGGGTCCTGAGTTTTTTCCCGCAGCCAAAGCGCAGGCACATTGTATTCGCCTTGCCCAGTGAGCAGCTTGACGGCCGGCGGTGTCCGTTGAATGTTCAATTCGGAGGCGTGCATGTTGCAAATCCTAGAGATTGAGGGTGCGGTTCATTCTTGTAAAAAAACGAGGCGGATAAATACTGTAACCCGCGCATACCCGCCATGCAGTTTTCTAATGACTTCGGTCAAAGTCCGAAGTACGCACGAGAAGCGCTTGCGGCGTCTTTACCCTCATAAGTCGTCACGCCCTCCAGCCACTTGGTGAGCCATTGTGGATTGTTCTTGATCCATGCCTTGGCCAGAACAAGTGGGTCTTTTTTAGCCAGTACACCCACCATAATTTCGCTCTCCATATCGGTGTCGAAGCGCATGTTGCCAATCAGCTTTGCTGCATTCGGGCAGCGTGTCGCGTAGTCCGGTGACGTTACGGTGTAGACCTTCGCAGCACCGTAATCTGGACCAAATACCTCATCGCCGCCGGACAGGTAGGTCATTTTGAAATCAAGGTTCATAGGATGTGGAGCCCAGCCTAGGAAAACGATGGGTTTCTTGCGCGTTATAGCTCGCGAGACTTCCATGCGCATTGCCGCTTCACTGGACTCGACCAGCGTGAAATCGCCTAGGCCGTATAGGTTGTTCTCGATCATTTTCTTGAGCGCTGAGTTGCCCCCGCTCCCCGGTTCAATACCGTAGATTTTGCCGCCGAGTTGCTCCTTAAACTTTGCAAGATCCTTGAACGAATGCAGCCCCTGCTCCGCAAGATAGGTTGGTACTGCCAGCGTGTATTTCGCACCCGTCATGTTCGGCGGCTCATGCTTGAGCAGCCTGCCTTCGATGACCAATGGCATGACGGTGGGATCCAACGAAGGAGACCAGTAATCTAGAAACGCATCGAGTTTGCCGCCCTGAATTGAACTAAGTGCAATTGGTACCGCGACCATCGTTTTGCTCACGGAGTAGCCCAAAGATTCAGCAACCGCCATGGTGATGCCATTGTTGGCAGCGTTATCCGCCCAGCCGAGATCCGCCAGGCGGATCGCTTTGCACTGAGCCGGATCAGCGGCGAAAGCATTAATCGAAGAAAAAGCCAGCCCGGTAAAAACCACGTACAGCAACGCTTTGCGCATGAAAAATCTCCGCATACCCGATTAATCGGCGGTGTTATCTGAGATTGGCAGCAAGCGAAATTGTGTGTGA
This sequence comes from Pseudomonas sp. SHLD1, assembly GCF_028640935.1. Lineage (NCBI taxonomy): Bacteria > Pseudomonadati > Pseudomonadota > Gammaproteobacteria > Pseudomonadales > Pseudomonadaceae > Pseudomonas > Pseudomonas sp. SHLD1. The sequence continues at coordinate 10,924 of NZ_JAQZAD010000035.1, read as the reverse complement.
GGATGACCGAGCAGTTTTTGTTATAGCCGTCGGTTCCGGCCCCACTCTAACCAGCAGATGGCAGCGGGGGGGACCTACTAACCCTTATAGGATCCATGCAAAAATCTTATGGAAGATAACCATCGTAGCCTTCCGGCACTGAAGGCTCTCATAGCATTTGAAGCCGCAGTGAGACTTGGCTCCATGACTGCTGCGGCAAAAGAGACAGGCACGACCCAGCCTGCCATTTCCCAACAAATCAGAAGTCTGGAGGAAGTGGTGGGCGGCGCGTTACTTGATCGATCAGGCAATCGGGTGCAGCCCACGCAGAGCGGTAAGCGATTTCATGACGACATCTCCCCATTGCTATCAAATCTGCATTCGGCAGTAGATCGTGTTCGCGCCAGTCTCACCCACAATGTTCCTTTGATTACTATCGCCGCTAACTTCGGCTTCTCGCACCTTTGGTTACTTCCGCGATTGCATGTATTGCATAACGAATTCCCTGGCCTACGCTTTCAGGTTCTTCCTGTCGACGCGTTAGACAATTCCAATCTTTACGAAGTAGACCTTTCCGTCAGTTTCGATCGGCGAAATTCAGCCCTCGTGGGCGAGATAATGCTGGCCCCAGAAAGTGTCTTTCCTGTGTGTAGCCCCGGTTTCGCACAAAAACACAATTTGGGATCTGATGTCACGGAGCGCGATTTACGATCTGTCGCTTTGCTGCACATGGACGAACGCAATCCACGATGGCTGGACTGGACAAGGTGGTCCCTTCTTGCGGGGTTTGGATCAATGAATGGTCAAAGTAGCTTCACTTACAACAATTACCCATTGCTGTTGAATGCCGCAATTCAAGGCCAGGGCCTAGCTCTGGCATGGGGAGTTTTAGCTAAGCAAGCGATACTCGACGGTCTTCTTGTACCGTTGGGACCGACCGTAATGCGCGAGGACCACGGATACCTCTTGCGAACACGACACCGTAACAACTCGGTCGTCATGCCAATCATCGAATGGTTTAGGTCATCCATGGCGGACCTTCAATGTGAGCGTAAATCGAACCGCTGAGACTCAACGTTGATTTATCAATGACCGCTATCGGCCAGAAGCGGACATAGACGATGCTGTATCTAGCATGTGTTTTCGACTAAGATTTGGCTCAGGAGATGGCATTCCTCCTTAACCGCCTCCGGCTGATGATGCCTACGTACCCTGGAAAGGGCCGTAGGCTATTGCGCGCTTTCCAGTATTAACCCTCTCTTCTGGAAAGCCTCCATGTACATTTCTTTGCTTGCCGTCATTATCGGCGGATCTCTCGGCTGTGTTGGTCGGTGGGTCTTGTCGATGAAGCTCAACCACCTGCTTCCGAACCTGCCGCTAGGCACTCTGCTGGTCAACTTGATCGGCGGATTCATAATCGGAATGGCGATAGCGTTCTTTGTCCGCTTTCCGAATCTCGACCCAGCCTGGAAGTTGCTGATCACTACGGGTTTCTGCGGTGGGCTGACGACCTTTTCAGCATTTTCTGCCGAAGTGATGATCATGCTCCAGCAAGAACGCTTAGGATGGGCTGCGGTCACCATAACGACACACGTGCTGGGCTCATTGACGATGAGCTTCGCCGGCTATTACGTGGCTACAAAGCTCACGTAGACCGCAACAAAAAGGCCCGTCTGTTACGGGCCTTTTTGGCTGTGGGATTCGCCCATTGGGCATCCCTATCCTGGCGAATCTAGATTTTCTGCTGCTGTTCCTGCTGCACCTGATCTTTAGATTTGGGTAGGTAGCGATCCCTTGTCGACGTACGCTTCTGGCCGCTACCTGTCCCACGGCAAAGGCAGCTTTAATTTCGGAAACCGACACTATCACCTGGGCTTCGGTGAGATCTACCTAACAGGGGGCGATCTCAATGTTCAAGCACCACGCTACTATGAATCTGCAGCAGGTCAGTAAGCCCCCTTCGGTCTAGATCAGCACCGGCAGACGCAGATCCTGCCGGCGATGGAGCTGATCGCTAGCATACTGGCAGCGGAAGGTCGACAAGTCATCAGCCTGCTTCAGATGAGCCTGATAACCCAAACGGTTTTCGCTCGGGCTTGCGCTTGTTAGGTACAAATTGAGTTGGCTAGGCACAAACTGGCTCTGGCTTAATAGAACATTCCGTCGCGGTAGGCAGGATAGTCAGTCAAGTGAAGTGAAGTGGCCGCTTCTGCTGCCTTGTGAAGAGTGTTCAAATGATGGTGTTTGATCTACTCCTATTTTGTTTTTCGCTGATCGACCCTCAACGTTGTTACGGCCTTTAGTTTTGGCGGAATACAGAAGTTTGTCGGACTCTTGCAATGCAGCTAAATAGCCGTCCCTGTTAGGTGAATCAGTTACCGCCACTCCGGCACTCACAGTAATATGGCCTATTGGGCTGCCAACATGCGCAATAAGTGCATTTTCGACACAGCAGCGCACTTTCTCTGCAACTGCTAGTGCACCCGCCAAAGACGTCTCAGGTAGTAGAATCACAAATTCTTCACCGCCATAGCGCGCCGCAAGGTCTCCAGGACGATTTATGGAGCTGCGAATGATCTCTGACACCTGTTTAAGACAGATGTCACCTTGAATGTGTCCATATCTGTCGTTGTACTGCTTAAACCAGTCAATATCAAGCAAGATTATTGCGATGCTGGAGCTATTTCTATTGGCCCGGCTCCACTCCTTCTTAAGAGCGGCATCAAAGCAACGTCGATTTGCTAGGTGGGTCAGACTGTCAGTCAGAGCAATGATCTCAAGCTCATTTCTGGTAGTATTAAGAGCGCTTTCGGCAAGGATCAATTTTTGGACCTGCCAATACAATAAAGCCCCCAGTGTAGCCAAGGCCAAAATCATGATACCCACAAGGCCTAAGGACCTATATGCATAGGCCCACCAAGGAGCAAATACATGCTCGCAGGACACACCAGCAGCAGCAACTAAAGGTAAGCCGGATACCCGCTGATATGCATATATTCTTTCAACATTATCCACTACAGATGTGACTACGGCAGTACCATTATCGCTCCGTGGTAGGTAGCGCATAAATATATCGCCCCTGGCTACATTGGTAGTTCTAAGCGTAGTCAGCGTCGGTCTTCGGGCCAATAAATTGCCATTGTTCATGGCAAGAAAAATCACACCTTTTTCGTCCACGTCCATGCGCTCAAAAAACGTCTGGAAATAGGCAACAGGCACCGTGGCTAAAGCCACTCCAGCAAACGAGCCATCAGGGGCGTTTATGCGCCGGCTTATTGGTATGACAAGCTCTCCTGTAGTGCGACTTTCCACAATTGAACTCACATGAATTGCTTCATCAGGATTGTCACGGTGATAACTGAAATAGTCGCGATCAGCATTGTTTTTTGTAATAACACCTTTAGAAAACGAATTCGCAATCCAGTTGCCTTGGGCATCGAAGAGAAAAAGCCCCTGAATTCCTTCTATGTTTTTCACCTTTTGAGCCATCAAGCTCGAAAGGCGAGTGTGTTGATCCGGCGCTAGACCATCATGCTCCACTCGCTCAACCAGGTCGCGAAGCGTATTGTCAGCTTGCCGTACGGTATCCTGGGCTAGTTGGTCGGTAGCTCGAACGATGTTGGAAACGGCAATTTTGGTGGTTGCAAAGCGCTCGCGCTTGGACTGATTCATCTGCCAACCAGTAGCCAGGATCAGCGATAAAGCGACTAGGACGATAAAGCCGATCAAAGCGTTTGTGAGCATTGAGGGGGCAAGCCTCTTTGACATGAGGTGTAGAGGCTTCATAAGGAAGTCATCAATTTGGCGGTAGATTGTTAGAAGCAGGTTTCGTGCCGTTTACTCCGAGTTCCACGTTGGGTACGTGGTTGTAATGATGAGATTCCGGATGGCGCGGGCAATTTTGAGTGGAAGCCCTTACTCTTATGGCGTTCGAGAGTGCTGGAGACCGAGATCAAGATGCCGGACAGGACCAATCTTGTCGTGCTGTAAGCGTGGTGTACCAATACGGCGGGATTCAATCGTGATAGCCAAATTAAATCGGGGGGCTGGCCTGAAGTCGAGCCCGTCCTATTGATGCCATGAAGCTAGCACTACCCCGGCGAGCGTAGCGTTGCAAGCTATTTTTGGACCTTTGCTGCGCCTGCCGGGGTAGGTGTGCTTTGCGTGAGCCATTGCATGCTGGGGTTAGTCTCACCGCTGTCGTTTACTATTACTGAGAGGGGACGAAGCGGCGGGTCAGCTGCAGGTAGTGACAACCCTGCACCGGTCACCGATAAATGAATGCGCAGCTGGATACACGGGAGCTGGGTGCACGGTCTAGGATTTGGCTACGGTCTCTGACCGAGCGTGGGATTGATGCACTGCTAGCAATGCCAAGTTGAGACGTTGCTAGACCCGGTTCATGGCATTTCCTTTCGCGGAAAGCGCAGGCTTGAATGCTCGATCAGAAGTGAGCCAGCGCTTGAGGATCAGCTAATAAAAGGGGACCAACCGTCGTGAATTCAGCCAGTCTAGTAAGTGGGTCGAGCGTTGAGGTAGAGGCCGACAACCTGGAAAAATTGATCAACGCCTCACGGCTTCGCGAGATACTGCGAGTTTTGAGGCAGCGTGGACGTACGTTCGCCGGTACACCCGGAAGTGATGACAACGGGCAACTGCGACCAACGTTCAGATACGATCCGAGCAAAATTATGTCCGCTGAGGAACCCCGGCATGCGCGCACACATCTGTCGCGATTCCGTCTGGGTTAGAAGCGCACCGGAAGGGGGGTCGGCGAAGACGTACGGAGGGATAAAAACGATGACACAAGATTCGGCAAGCGGCTCCCGCGTCCGCTACAGCTATGTCTTGGTGGCGGACCTGGACCACAGCGACGAGCTGCTGGGGCTGTTCGAGCACAAACACGACGCCGAGCGCATCTGCGCGGCGGCTAGGGACTATCATGCCAACCGACCGAAACAGGCTCAGTGGTCGCCTGGCACCCCAGAGGCAGTCGCTGCCAACAATAAGGCCTGGGATGACTGGTACTACTCGCACCCGGCCGGCGCCGATAATGCGCACCGCTGCGTGGGCTTTCACGTCCATCCTGTGCCCTGGATCAATGTCACCGCCTGGGAAACGCCGGCCTGAGCGGCGCGCCGGAGGATTCCAAACAGGACATCTGGCCACATGTCGGGTAGATTTCGACGATCAGCTCACGCCAATCAACCCGCACGCCTTGGTGTCGTTTGATGACGAGGCTGTAGTTAAGCAATTCGTGCGGATTTCAACCGACTACCACGCGCGCCAACCCGGTCCGGACGACCTCGAAGAGCTGCGCGAATGGGTGGTGGGCCATCCCTCTGCGCCGGTGGCCGGGCTCTTCAATCGTTTCGAGCCGCATCGCGTCCCGCACTTCGAAGCCGGACCTAAGAAGCCTCACGGTATCGGTTGATTCGTCCAAGGGCGAGATTGACCTGAATGGCTGCAATTGGCCGCTCAGTAACCGCTGCTCCGATTAGCCATCCTCGTCCTTCCATACGTGGAGTAATTATCATGCCCATCACTGCTACCAGCAGCCGTCAGCCGTGGAACCAAAGAAATTGGTCGGGCAGAATCCACGCTCCGATTGAGTGACATCTGGGCCATTCGAGTAAGGCTACAAATTGCGGAAAGAACCCGAGACCTGGGTCTCTTCAATCTCGACATCGACTATAAGCTTCGAACCTGCGGCTCAACCAAGCTCCGCGTGCGCGATATTGCTCATGGTGAGCACGTATTGTCATAAGCCATGGTGGCTTAGCAGAAAACGTAGCGGCCTGTCCAGTTTGAGACCACTGAGCAAATACGGCCTGCTCTCGCAGCTTGGATACATCGGACCCAGCTACGCACCGAGGACTGCCTTTTCCTAGCCGGCTGCCTACTTGAGACCATCTATCCACTCTTCAATACGGTCGCATCGTCAACGGCTGGTTGAAAGCAGTGGGACTTGATCCAGCCATATAAGGCACTCACATTGAGACGTACGAAGGCATCACTGGTCTATCGCAGGGCGAAGAACCGCATTTTTCTAGAATTCGATTAAATCCATAGACTATTGTGTGACTTATGAATACCGACGAGAGGTTCTAAAGCCGTCCCGTCCACTCTTTTTGTTCGAGCCAAGTAGTATCACCATGGCATCATTATATTAGGTGCATCACTGACCGACAGGCTATGAATGGATCGCGAGTGTTCGAGATCGCTTACACGAAGTGCGAGCTCGAGTGTTTGATCATGATGGCTGACCGGCTATCACGGAGCGATGCCTAATGCAGAGATCTGCTTCGCAGAGCGATTGCTGATCGGGCATAAGCCCTCTGACCCGGATCTCACATTTGAAGCGCTCGCTAGGTCAGCGGGCATTAAACTCGTCCACTTTTAATATTTATCGAACTGATCGGAGGCAACGCCCTGCTTGCTGAGGTGTTTGTCTAACAGTAGGTGACCGTCGCTCCGGCCGGAGCAACTTTTGGAGGTGACAGTTCTGCCGAGGCTTTGACAGGGATAGCTAGTCGTTCACCTGCTTATGCGGTGATCGCGCTATGCTGACAGTTGGGTGGCAAACTGCTCGACTGCACCTACAACCTTCTGTGCCCCATCTCGAATCTCAACAATGACTTTTCCTGCCTGGTCGGCGAGTGCTAAACCATGCTCAGCCTGATGGCGACCCTGCTCAATGAGCGTTACCGCATCGCTAGCGAGCTCTTGGTTGGTCTTCACTACGCCAACTATTTCCTGAGTCGCACGACTTGTATGCGAAGCGAGCTGCCTCACTTCATCGGCAACGACCGCAAAGCCGCGTCCTTGCTCGCCTGCTCGAGCAGCTTCAATAGCCGCGTTTAACGCTAGCAAATTTGTTTGTTCTGCAATGCCGCTAATGGTTTTGATTATGCTGCCAATGACTTGCGATTGATGATCTAGCGCTTCAATGCCTTTTACGGCTGATTGCATTTGATCGACCAAACGATTCATCACTTGGACCGTTTCCTCTGCGACCTTGGTTCCCTGCTTCGCACTGATATCAGTTTGTTTTGACGTATCATAGGCAACACTTGCGGCGGTCGCTATTTCTTGCTCGCGGTTGACTTGCTCGGTGATAACCGTTGCGAATTTCACGACCTTGTACATCTTACCGTGTGCATCGATGACAGGGTTGTAGGAGGCTTCCAACCATACCGTTCTGCCGTAGGAGTCTATCCGCCTAAATCTTGCTGCGATAAATTCTCCGCGGCGAAGACGCTCCCAAAATTCTTCGTATTGTTTTTTGGTGGCGCCCGTGTGATCGCAGAAGATTTCGTGATGCTTGCCCTTAATCTGGTCAAGGTTATAGCCCATGGCATGCAAAAACTGATCGTTAGCGTCAAGCACCAACCCGTTCAAGTCGAACTCAATCATTGCAGTTGAACGGCGAAGCGCCTTAAGCAAGCTATCATGCTCACGGGAAGTTTCTATGGTGCGTGTTAGGTTGTTGCAGTAAAGCGCGAAGTGGTCGACTTTTCCGCTTCGGTGGCAGAGTGGCTGTAGTATACCTCTAAGCCAAACTTCGCCGCCCAAATTATTTGATAATCTTAGAGCACCACTATAGTGTTCGCCTTTTGAAATGGCCTGAATAAAGAGGCGACTCATCTCTTGATTTTTTACGTGGACAGGGATCAGGTCGATTATTTTTTTTCCAATTACTTGAGTTCGGTTAAACCGGACTTCAGTCTCGAAGTTGGTGTTAACAGAGGTGATTTTTCCATCAGGAGACAGTTCGATACCAATCATGTGGCCGTCTAGGCTCGTCCGCAAGGCGGACATCATTGATAGCTGATTTTCGAGTTCGACGACGCGCTGCTTAAGCTTCTTGTTGAACATTGAGGGCTGCCTAGGCGATTGGGGTTTCAAAGCTATCGCCACTCCATGTGATTACTTGAGGCTTTTCTACGTGTTTCAGATAGACGCCCATAGTGATCAGGAATTTGCCTGAATTGAAGGGGGTAGGAGTCGGGACCTTTTGGTCGCTGTCTAGCGGTAAGCCAACCGACAGGGGCGGCTACTGGCCGGTCTAGCCTACCGCCAACGGCAGCTTTGGGTCGGATAGCGACGGCACCGCAGCCGTCGCCAAGCCATCCGGCTAAACCTCTGTCTGCTCGGCCATCTCCAGAGCGTCGTCTACCTCGATGCCAAGGTACCTGACAGTGCTTTCCAGCTCCGTACGGCCCATTAGGAGCTGTACGGCCCTGAGGTTCTTTGTCCTACGGTAGATCAGCGACGCCTTGGTTCGCCGCAGGGTATGGGTTCCGTACAAGGCGGGGTCCAAACCAATCGCTGTCACCCAGGCTTTGACGATCCGTGCGTACTGTCGGGTGGAAATATGCTCGGAGTGGGCAAGCCTACTTGGGAACAGGAAGTTGTCGCTTCGAAGCTTGGCATGGCGTATCCAAGCCTCCACCGCTGAGCGTGTCTGCTCTGTGATCTCAAACTGCACCGGACGATGAGTTTTTAGCTGCATCACGATAGCTCTCGGCGAGACGTGCTCCCCGTGGGCTATATCCCGCACCCGCAGCCTGGTGAGGTCGCAGGCGCGCAGCTTGCTATCGATTGCCAGGTCAAAAAGAGCCAAGTCCCTGGTTTTCTCCGCAAGCTGGAGTCTGACGCGGATAGCCCAGATATCCCTAATCCGGAGCGGGGCTTTCTGACCAACGAGCTTTCCCTTGTTCCAAGGCTCGTGGCTAACGACTGCTATCGCTTTCATGGCTTGTTCTCCTCAGTGAGGGAGTACAAGCATGGGCCTGACCATGGGACGGAGCTATCCGACCCGTCAGCCGGCCGCTGAGCCGGAAAAGGCCAAAAGCAGACTCATGATCCGTATCGAAGACACGCAACCGGGAGAACTTTCGCTGGCGGGAGCCGCTGTGTATGATCAGAGCGGGCTGATGCTGCCCGCCGCTCGCTCCTGAAAAGGAAAGGTGAAAGCATTTCTTCTCCCCAAAATCTTGTCGCAACTCTTGAGAGTCGAGGTTTGGCAACGCGAGCACCAGAATTCCTCGGCTACAGGAGTAACGATGTTTTCAATCGAACAAGCCAAGCAAATGGCCAAGAGGCTGCGTGCCTCGCTTGAGGCCCGCAATCAAGAGACGTCTCAATCAACGGCGCTTGAACTGATAGCACATCAATTGGGTTTCAAGGACTGGAACACCGCATTTGCGATGCTACCCCATGAACCGGTCCAACTCGACATAACCTTCGACAAAGCCATACCGATATTGCGGATTTTCGACGAAGCCAAGGCACGCGAGTTCTACCTTGACTTTCTAGGGTTCAGCGTCGAATTTGAGCATCGATTCGAAGCAGATTTGCCGCTATACCTGGGAATCAGCCGAAACGGCCTACAACTACATCTTTCCGAACACCATGGCGACGCTAGCCCGGGTTCGACCGTCTTTGTCCCAATGAAAAATATCGCGCTGCTGCGTGAAGAATTGCTGGGCAAACGCTATGGATACGGACGGCCAGATATCGTTCAGCAAGGCTGGGGGCAAGTACTGGAAGTCTATGACCCATTCGGCAATCGAATCCGGTTCTGCCAAAGCTAATCCTAGTTTGCGGGCTGGGGAAACCTAGTCCGCTTTGGGTCGAACGCCGACACCAGTCAAACATTAAGGGATTTGGTGTGTCAGGTACCTGAGGCAGAAGTACCCGCCCCGGATACCTGATCCCGCGTCGGGACAGCTGAAGTCAGGCGGACGGCTGCTTCAGTCGTTCCAGCACGGCGGCTGCACTCTGCTTGCCGGGTGTGATGCCGGCATTCTTCAGGCGCTCGTCGAGATCAGCACCCGACGCCTCCTTGGCCAGCTGCTCGGCAGCGTCCTGAGTCGCCGTTTGCTGCTGCAGGCGCTGCTCCATCCGTGCGAGAGAGTCAACCGCGGTCTTCATCCGGCCATTTGCCTGTCCGCTGGCCAGGGAGGCGTTCGCCCGGGCGCTGTGGGTGACTTGGTGCGCCTTCGCAACCTGGATACGCTGCTCCAGCTGCTGGATGGTGCCGGCCGAGGTATCAAGGCTGCCTTTGATGGAGGCGATGGTGCGGGCATAGTCCGCAGCCATGCTGCGCTTCGCCTCGAGGGCGGTCTCGGTGCGTGCGATCCGGCGTGCTACCTCTTCTGCCAGGTCCTGCGCGCCTTTCTCAAGGGCGGCGCGGGCCGCTTTCTCGTCTTGCTGGATAGACGCCTCCAGCTGCTCGATTTCGCGCTGCACGAGGGTCTGCTGGCCCATGAGGATGGCCAGCTCGCGCTTGCCTTGATCGATCGCTGCCCGAGCATCGCGGATTTCCTGGTCGATGATGGTGGTCGCGTTGGCGTCGATCACCGCGGTACCGGCCTCGGTGACCTTACCGCGGAACAGCGTGACGAGTTTGGAGAGGATGGAGGGGCTGGTCATAGGGAGTCCTGCTGCTTGAAGAAAGATTGGAAGGTCGCGGCCGCGGTTTGCACGTTGGTTGCCAGCGTGAAGATTTCGGTCAGTACGGTGGCCAGGTCGGAGCCGGCATGCAGCGAGCCATACATGACGTAATGGCCAGCGCCATCAGCGTCGGTCTCGAGGCCGATAGCGGAAAGCGGGAATAGGCTGCGGGATGAAAGGACCGCAGCATTGAAGGCCCGGGCGTCGCTGACCGCCTCAGCAGGCACGAGGGCCGAGTCGACCACGACTACGTCGTTGACGACAGCGATGTAGATCTCGAGGTCGCCCATCGCCGGCAATACGACGCGAATCGCGTCTTGCTGGTCCAGAAGGGCGACGTCGAAGGCGAAGCTGCTGACAGAAACGCCAGATGCCAGCGCGGCGTAAAGCGTGGAGGGGGTCCAGTTCGGTGAGGGCATGCATCGCTCCTTGGCGGTGGCAATTTGCAGCGTGGCGCTGCCAGAGCCAAGCTTGCCGCCTCCCG
>NZ_JAQZAD010000034.1:0-68592 GCF_028640935.1 Pseudomonas sp. SHLD1 | reverse complement strand
ATGGGCCTGCTCAAGGTCGACATCCTCGCCCTGGGCATGCTCAGCGCCCTGCGCCGGTGCTTCGACCTGGTGAGGGGCTACCGGGGTGAGGAGCTGACCCTGGCCACCGTGCCCCAGGAGGACAAGCCGACGTACGCCATGATCAGTCGGGCGGACACCCTTGGCGTGTTCCAGATCGAATCGCGTGCCCAGATGGCCATGCTGCCGCGGCTGAAGCCGCAGACCTTTTACGACCTGGTCATCGAGGTGGCCATCGTCCGGCCGGGCCCCATCCAGGGAGGGATGGTCCACCCGTACCTGCGTCGGCGGACGGGCCAGGAAGAGATCAGCTACCCGCCGGAGCTGGAGCGCGTCTTCGGCCGGACCCTGGGTGTGCCCCTGTTCCAGGAGCAGGTGATGGAGCTTGCCATTCTCGCCGCTGACTACACCCCCGGCGAGGCCGATCAGCTGCGCCGCAGCATGGCAGCGTGGAAACGACATGGGGGCCTTGAACCGCACCGGGAGCGGCTCACCTCGCGCATGCTCGCCAACGGCTATACCGCGGAGTACGCCGCGGACATCTTCCGGCAGATCGAAGGGTTCGGCAGCTACGGTTTTCCCGAGTCCCATGCGGCCAGCTTCGCTCTACTGACCTACGCGAGCTGCTGGCTCAAATGCCACGAGCCGGCGGCTTTCGCCGCGGCGCTGATCAACTCCTACCCCATGGGCTTCTACAGCCCCGACCAGATCCTGCAGGACGCCCGGCGCCATCGGCTGCAGACCCTGCCGGTGGACGTGACCTGCAGCGACTGGGATTGCAGCCTCGAGGCTGTCGCAGATAGCCGGCAGCCAGGCATCCGGATGGGACTACGCATGGTGCGCGGCCTGGCCGAGAAAGCAGGACGTGCAGTTGAGCAGGCCCGCCGGCAGCGGCCATTCCGCGATGTCACCGATCTGTGCCTGCGCGCCGGCCTCGATGCCAAGGCCCGGGAGTGCCTGGCGGATGCAGGTGCACTGAAGGGCTTGGCCGGGCACCGGTTCCAAGCACGCTGGGCGATGGCCGCAATCGAGCCGCAGCTGCCCCTATTCGCAGAGGGCGCGGTCGTTGAGGAGGAGATCCAGGAGCTGGTCGCCCCGACCGTGGGTGAGGACCTCTATTCGGACTATGCCTCCCTGGGCACCACCCTGGGGCCGCACCCTCTCACCCTGCTGCGGCCGGAGCTGTCGGCCCGGCGGCTGATGAGCTCGCAGGAGCTGAAGGAGCGGCGCCACGGCCAGCCGGCCCGGGTCGCTGGCCTGGTAGTCGGCCGACAGCGGCCGGGTACCGCCAGCGGCGTGACCTTCGTGACACTGGAGGATGAGTTCGGGATGGTGAACGTGGTGGTGTGGCGCACCCTGGCGGAGCGCCAGCGGCGGGAGCTGGTGGCGTCACAGCTGCTGCGAGTGGATGGAACGGTAGAGACGCGCGATGGCGTGCTGCACATTGTGGCCGGCCGCTTGGAGGACATCAGCGAGCTGCTGCAGGGTCTCGATACGCGAAGCCGGGATTTTCATTGACCGCATCTTCGAGAGGGCAGCTCTCGAATTGGCTGAATGCGCGAGTGACGTGGAGCCATAGGCGATGCTTCAAGATCGGAAGTATACCGCCTGGGATACTTCCGCTATACCGACTGGCGCGGGGTGTCTCCAGGGCATGCGAATCTTGCTTGCCCTGGTGGACTGCCAGGCGTGAAGCCTTGCTACTGAAAGCCTATAGGGTCTCGCCCGACCATCGCCATTCACGTGGCGCTCCCGCCTCCCCGTAGTTAGCGGCGAGCACGTCTGCGAGGTGAGATGGGGTGCAGGGCGTGTCGTACGTTGGCGCAGCCATCCAGCGCTCCAAGGCGCCCTGTAGCTCGGCAAATTCATTGGCGCCGATGCCGTCGAAATCCTCAGGCCGGAAGATGTTGCCGTCGACGGCCGTTGGGCTAAGGTCTGCGGACAGGAACATCGCCAGAGCACCATTCAACGGCGCAACGAACAGGGACTCGCTGTCGACTTTGGCAATGGTGCCGGCCGGTGCCGCAGCGAGGATCGGCGCCACCTGGTTCCAAACCACAAGCAACTGCTGGAAGGCCGGATCTTCGGCTCTGGAGTAATAGCGGTGGACGCACAGCTGTAGCGGCAGAGCTGGAGTCGAAGGGGCGTTGAGGGTCTGCATGGGAAGCTCCGTTAGCATCGTTGAGTGATGCTGACCAACGTCCCATAGGTCTTCAGATACGCAAGCCGCGAGGCGCTCAGCAGCTGGCGCCCCGGGGTAGGCCTAACTCGCCTACTGCGACCGCTTTCAGATCCCGTCGAATCCCGCGATCCCGGATCTGAACGGCTTCCACTCTTCCTCCGACGCGCCGAGCTTGCAGATAGCCACGGTGACCTTCTGGCCAATGGCCGGATCCGGCGGTTTGACGGCGAGATGGCGGTAGGGGGTGTAGTCGGGCACCCACATACTGGAGCTCTGGCTCCGATGGTATTCCCAGATACCGTACCCATTGACGGTACTCACCGAGCGCTCAAGGTTGATTACTCGACCGCTTTCAAGATGGATCACCAGCATTGCGCACGCCTCACGAGTTGAGGCGCGATGATACCGCGCAGTGCCGGGGTGACCGGCAGCAGGTCGTCAGGTGACGCAGGGTACGACTACAGATTACGGCTCGCCGTGCGTTGGGGGGGCCGCACCGCCCGGCTTTGGCCGGTGTCTTCCCGCCAGCAGGTGCGGCAGACGACTACAGATTCTGGCCGGACGGACAGGCGTAGGAAATGAACTCGCCGCCCACCCATTCCTTGCCCATCTCGCCCGGTACCAAGGGGATGCCCAGCGTCGCGAAAACCGGCCGAGCACCGACACATTCCTGGACGTACAGGACGGTGTACGCATAGCCCTTGGCATCAGCAATTTCCGCCAGCTCGTTGATGGACACGAAGTGGTCCGACGGGAACGAGTAGTCGAGGCAGGACCAGCCATGGCCATCGATCTTGCGCGGCCGGGCGCCGGGCGCGGTGAACCGCTTGAAGGCGGTAGCCAAGGTGTCGTCCCGGGCGACACGGTCCTTGAAGTCGAGGTAGCACAGGAGCGAACAATTCCCGTACCAGTGCGCCTTGATCTGAAAGCTTCGGCGCCAGTTGACCCAGCTTATCCGGCTGGTGATCTGCGGGCTCCACTTCGGAAGTTGTTCCACCGCGGCTTTGAGCTGTTCAACCGGTACCATGTTCGGGTCTCCATCAGGTGATGGCCTACCCTCTCACCGATCCGGAAAACGCAAGGCCCGTCGTGGTCCGCCTGGTGCCATGCCGCTAGACTGGCATGTGCTGCAGATGCTGTGAGTTGCGATGAAGATCTGGACGGACGAGATGCTTGCCTTGCTGGGCACCGAGAGCGATACCGCCCTGGGCGACCGGTGGGGTATGTCGCGCATGACCGTTGCGCGCAAGCGGCAGTCGCTGGCCATCGCGCCCTACGACCTGAAGCAGGGCGGCTTCCAGCGCGAGACGTTGTTCCGGTGGAGCCCGGAGAACCTCGCCCTGCTTGGACAGGAACCTGATGCGACCGTCGCCAGGCGGCTCGGCATCAGCCGGCGCGCGGTCTACCTGATGCGCCTGCGCCAGGGCCTGGCCCCGGCGAAGCGGGCACCGCGGGTGCACAGTCTGCCCCCGGAGGCCGTGCCGCTACTGGGCAAGTTGCGAGACGCCGAGCTGGCTCACCGGTTCGGGATTCCTGACGATCTGGTGTACCGCGAACGCAAACGGCGCGGCATTCCAAAGCTGCACGTCGAACAGCCTCTGAGCGAGGCGCTACTGGCTGAGCTGGGCACCGATAGCGACCGGGCAATTGGCCTGAGGCACGGCCTGCACTACAGCAAGGTGAGAGAGCTGCGCCTGAAGCGCCAGATTCCTGCGTATAAGCGACCCAACCGCAAGAAGATGGCCGCCGGCGGTAACGCCATTGACAGTGGCCACGGCCGCTAGCCCACCGCCGCTCATAGCCACCTTCCGCTCCTCTGTCCGCTTCTACCCGCCGAGGGTCTGCCAGTCATCCGTGCCGCCGCTACACTCCCGCGTCGGCGTCGCTGGCAGTACGGAAACGCGGCAGCGCCCGGCCGGTGATACCGGACCTCCCCCCTTACAACGGATCTGAGACCTCATATGCTTCGGCAGCTAGCAGTAGCCCTTGCGTTGACCTTCCCTACCCTCTCCTTCGCCGAAACGATCGACTGCCGCGTGGTGGGCGTGCACGACGGCGACACCCTGACGTGCCTGACCACCGCCAAGCAGCAGATCAAGGTCCGGCTTGCGGAAATCGACACTCCGGAGAGCAAACAGCCCTACGGCAACCGCGCCCAGCAATCCTTGGCAGGCATGGTCTTTTCGAAGGATGTTCGCCTGGACGTCCAGGACACTGACCGGTACGGCCGCCGGGTGGCCCGCGTCTACCAGGGCAATACGGACGTGAACGCCGAGCAGGTGCGCCAGGGCGCTGCGTGGGTCTATCGCCAATACCTGAAGGATCGATCGCTGCTGGACCTGGAAGCGCAAGCCAAGGCGCAAAAGCGTGGCCTGTGGGCGCTACCGGAGGCAGAGCAGGTACCGCCGTGGGAGTGGCGCCGCACCGCGCGTGATCAGCGACAAGATGCGCAAGCTGGAGAGGGCGAGCCGCCGGCGGCAGTACCGCCTAAGCGGCCCACGTCCTTTTCTCAATTTGGCGGCTCGGATGGCGCCAGCGCCGCGGGATCCTTCAGCTGCACACCACTCAAAGCCTGCAGGCAGATGACGAGCTGTGCGGAGGCGAAGTATCAGCTGCAGCACTGCGGCAACAGCCGGATCGATGGCGACCACGACGGGGTGCCGTGCGAAGCCATCTGCCGGTAGTCAGTGACTAGCGGGCCCGGATGGGGCCTTCTGCCGGATGCTTCGCGGTATGGGCCGCGATGAGCTGATCGAGGAGGGCGACGACGTCCGGACGGCTGAGCAGCTCACGCCCCACAACCGCTGCGGGCTTGAAGACCCGACCGGCCTTGCGGGTGTTCCAGTCGCCGATCACCACGTGGATGCCCTGCACCTGGCCTACCGGGGGCAGCATGCCCCAGGTCTTGGTGTGGCTGGCGTAGGCTAGCAGGGCGCCCGCGAGCTCTTCGTGCAGCGCCAGGCGCGCCGCGTGATCCTTCGCCGCCTCGTAGTTGTTCAGTGCGTATTGCAGCACGTCCCACGCCTGGATGCCTTTTGGCAGCGGTAGCCCGCCGCGCTGGCATGCGGCGCGGTAGCCCTCGACCGAGATCTGTGTGACCAACCGGGCGCCGTGCTCCGGATTCACCGAGTAGATCCAGACCGGCACCGTGTTGGTGGGGTTGCCCTGCACCACCGCGTTCCAGTCCGCCTGCTGGGTGGCCGCTTCGAAGCGCTTTCTCTCCGCTTTCTTGATGTCGTCCATTACCAGGCCCCTACTCGTCCAATCCAGTATCGCCGGCGCCTTTCCACAACCGCTCAGCGACCTGGCGGACCAGCACGAGATCGTCCTGTGTGCTTGCCGAGTCGGGCAGGTGACCGATGAACGCCAGCTGCGCGACTTCGCGGCAGAAGTCCGGGCGCGAATAACCGGATGCCAGCAGGCCCTGGTAGGCCATTTTGCCGAGCAGCCGCTCGGCCGCGGCGTCGAAGTGTTTCTGGGTAGCCATGTTCCGAATGCCTCAAGAGGTGTGAGAGATCCGTTCCACGCTATCGAGCATTTGAAAAATGCAACTCGGCGCCTACCGCGCACCGCATATCTCCGCGCTACCAGCGCGTTTATCAGACGTTTCAGAACCTGTCGTGCTGGCAGAACGAGCTCGAAGACAGGCAGTAGCGAGATGCAATAGTAGACGGGCCCCAAGGACCTCAACTACGCACCAGCTGCATCTGGCGCGTCGGTGCCGAAGTATTTATGCGGCCGCCGGCGAGGCCTTGCCGACTACGCCTAGCGCGCACCACGCCTCGGTAGAGGGAGCCTTAAGCTCCCATACGAAAACGCGCTACCACTGCGCTTAGATCTTGGGACAGACCGGCGAGTCGTTCAGCGGTACCGGCATCAGATTGAATCCCGGTCAGCACCTGCAAGGTGCTCGCGCGAATTCCCGTCGTACTCCGGTTGATTTCCTCAGATACCGCAGCCTGCTGTTCCGCCGCGCTGGCAATTTGCACATTCACATCGACTATGCGCTCCACAGCGGCGCCGATGCTGGCAAGGCTGACCCGAGCTTGCTCAGCCGCCTCTACACCGCTCAGGGCATGACCCCGACTGGCTTGCATTTGGCCTACGGCTTCAGTCGTTGCGTTTTGCAGCTGCTCAATGATGCGGCGGATCTCTTCCGTGGAGGTCTGGGTACGCGAGGCCAGGGTACGGACCTCGTCGGCCACCACAGCAAAGCCCCGTCCTTGCTCGCCGGCACGGGCAGCCTCAATGGCTGCGTTGAGCGCCAGCAGATTGGTCTGCTCGGCAATAGTGCGGATAACCGCGATGACACCGCCAATCGCCTGGCTGTGATTTTCCAGAGCAGCAACCTTGGTAGCGCTCAGATCCACGTCCGCGGCAAGCGCCTCGATGGCCTGTTGCGTCTGCTGCATCACTCGGGTGCCTTCACGAGTAGCTTGGTCGGCCTGCTGAGCCGCCGCGACCGCACCCTCGGTGTTGGTAGCAACATCTGCAACACTGGCTGTCATCTCGGTGATGGCAGTAGCGACCTGATCGGTCTCTCCCTGCTGCGCCTGCATGGTCGAACGCGCCTGGCCAATGGACGTAGCCAGAGCTCCAGAGGCTTGGGCCACAGCATTGGAGGCTTGATCGACTTCACGAAGCGAGCGCCCGAAAGCGTTCAGCATCTCGTCCAGGCTGCGGCCAATGTCAGCGATCTCATCACGACCGCGCATGGCGGCACGACGGCTCAAATCGCCTTGGGCGGCAGCGGCTGTGACGCTGACCAGTTCGGTAATGCCCTGGCGCAGCGCCTGGTAGATACCTGCGAAGGTATAGGCCAGTAACGCCAAAGTTCCCAGCAACATGCCCAGCACCAAATTCCGCAGCGCGGTGGCGTGCGCCTGGCGCTCAACCAGCATCTGAGAGAGAAGAGTCTGGGCTTCGTCCTGCACCTTGTAATAGCGGGCCACCACGGCATTGCCTTGATCGCCGAGCGTACGACCAGCAACCGAGCCCTCGCCATTCATCGCAGCCAGCATGCCTTGGCGGAAACTCGCATAATCGCCTGCGGCCTGGCCCAGAGAGTCTTTCAAGCGACGGGACAGCTCAGGTGCTTCGTGCGCCATAAGGTTGAGCGCCTGCTCCAACTCATCCGCAGTCTGCTGCTCCTGACGCAGCAGACTCCGCGCGGCCGTTAAACTGGCCGGGTCGAAGCGGTTGGTAACGCTTAAGCCGGTGGCCAGGCCACGCAGTTGCCCAATAAGGTTAATTTCTCGGGGTAACCGCAGCGACGTCATATCGATGAGGAAGAGGCTGGTGTAGTCAGAATCCAGCGCCAGGCCCGAGGTGGCCGACACGTAGTAGAAGAAGTTCAGCGTCTTGGTCAGTTGTAGGTTCCACGCTTCGAACACCTCCAGAGGTGTCCCCGCCTCACCTTGCAGCAGCCGATCTACACCTTGTCGGAGTTGGCTAACACGCTCACCAGTCTCAAGCCGAACGCCAAGTTCACGATCTATTCCCGCCAGGTCGTCATAGGCTTTGATCAGACTTTCGCGGTTGTTCTGCCAATCCTGCTGAGCGGAGGTGTCGCCATCTTGCAACCGCTTGGTCAGCGCGCGCTGCAACATGCTTAGCCTAGCGACCGGTGTCAGCTTGAGCATATAGCGCTGACCTTCGATCTCCTGCGCGAGGGTTATTCGCTGCTCCTGAATGTTCTGATAGAGATAGACGCTGAGAAACAGCAGGGGCATCAAGACGATGGCGGCCAGGCAGGCAAATTTGGCCGGAAACTTAAGGCGATTCATCATCCTGACGGCGGGACTTAGCAGATTCATGGCGGGCTCACAGAAGACAATGGACATAGGGACATCGGAGTACCTGCAGGGCTGTACCGCCCTTTTCGCAAGCAATAGGCGAAACGCTAGATAACCTTCTTGACCTCGGCACGCCCCTGGAGAGATGAAGGGTCCTGGTACCCGACGGTCTATAATCGGCTCCCAGCGGTACCCGGGCCGTCAGATTCGGGCGGACATCTCGATGCTCGTGCTAGACGAATTACGGACGATGACAGCTTGCAAACGAAAGGGCTTGGTCAGGCAATAGCGCTGAAAGAATCTCGGCCGGCATCGGCATCTTTACCAATCTTCTCGGCCTCGCGATTGATGCACGCGCAGGAGCTACGAAATGATGGCGGTCACCGAGCAGCGTGCTCCGTGCAAACGCGTCAACGGGATGCCAGTACTCTTTGATCACCTTGCGCCGATCCGGGTCATCCAGACTTGCGTGATCCCTAGCAGCAATCTGCCCCAGCCCGCTCAGGGCCTCGACCGAATGCTCGCTCTGTATAAACCACCTGTAGGACTTTGGGTTGCCTACTCATGTTGAGCGCGCTCGATCCTCACAGGAGGCATCCACGCTACGCGACCTCTCGTAAACGTAAACGCCGGGCACCTTATCGTTTGTCGGGGACCGCACATCGAAGGAGGGCCAGGTCTGGGCGCCGGCTGCGTTTACCCTGGCACCAGTAGGTCAGGCACTGCAGAGTGACACCGCCGGGGCCGCCCTGGATGCAAAGGAAAAAGGACCTTTGAACATGGCAATGAGTGCTGAGCCTGATGATGCGCCTGACTGGCTGGTGCAGAAGCCGCGTAGGGCGCGGCCGGTCGCTTTAGTCGTGTGCCTTGCCGTCGGCGGCCTCGCGACATTCGCTGCCCTGGAGCTGGCCAGCCGGGCGCTGCCAGGTCCATCGGCATCCGTAGGTACTGACCACCCCGCCCTTCGCGCCGAGACTGCAGCTCATCCCGCCCCAGAGCCGGCCGATACCGTCCGCGGCACGGTCCGCCGCGCCATGCCTTCACCCGTGGAAGAAAATGCGGCAGCCGCGGCGACCCCACCCTCGAACGTCCAGCCGCCGGCAGCGGCGATCGGCAAGCAGACCGTCTTCAACGACCGAAACTTCACACCGCGCGGGGCCGATAACGTAGTGAGCTTCAGCGAAGCCCCTCGAAGCCTGGCGCCAGAAGAGGCGCCCCCGCAGCCGACGAAGGTCACGGTGGTCCACCAGACGCCAAGCATGAAGGACCGCGTCTGCTGGCCGTATAAGGCTGGCAGCCTGGAGCAGCGCAACTGCCGATCCGCCGTGGGTCTTCAGTACCGGGACTAGCGTCACTGCCGGCCGCCGGCCAAATCTGCGGGGTTCACGTCCACGGCGAGGTCAATCCGGCGTTTGCCTAGGCGGCTGCCGTGCTGTACTGACAGGGATCTCTCCCTCAGCGCGGCTGGCCGGCGACACTCGCGATCGGGCCGCGGTGGGGAGATTGCTGCCATCTTGGCTTGGAGGCCTACGCCTATGCTCAACAACCGCTATCGGATCACCATGGGCGGGAAGTCATACTCCCCTGAGTTCCAAACGGATCCTCGATACGCCGCGGCCTGGAAGCGCGTCCTGGAACGCGCCTACGGCCGGGAGCACGGTCTGTGCGGATGCCCCGGGAGCGGCGAGCGAAAGCTGACGATCAAGCTGCGCGAAGGATCGGACGGCTACCACCTTGCCCGCTACCCTCACAGCGGCCCAGAGCACGCCAATGACTGTCGCTTCTATGCCGCAGCGCCGCAGCGCTCCGGTCTGCAGGGCTACGCAGTCGGCGTGGTGGAAGAAACCGCCGACGGGGGTATGAAGGTGAGGCTCGCCCGGGGCGTACGGCAGCAAGCGCCTGGGGAAGCTGGGGATGCGGCGCCCTTCCCGCCGGCCGCCCCGGGCGTGAAGAAGCCGGCCATGACGCTGCTGGGCCTGCTGCATCTTCTCTGGTCGGAAAGCCGGCTCACCACCTGGTATCCGGCAATGGCGGGAAAGCGTAATGGGGAGCTGGTTTCTCACCTGCTTCACGAGTGCGCCGGGCGGGTTTCGGTAGCCCCTCGCATCAAGCTCGACCAGGTGTTGCTGCTGGCCGCTCAGAAAGAGAAGCGGCGCGAGGCCACCAACCGCGAGATCGCCACGAACGCGGCTTCACGCAACTGGCGGCTGGTCGTCGTCAGTCCCCTGGCCAGGTACGACGAGGAGCGGCACAGCGGCTCGCCGGAGAGATTGCCAATGACTGGGCCATTCGGGATGCCAACGCTCTACCTGCCCCCTGCCGTATGGGAAACCGCCTCTCGCCGATTCGGACGGGAGCTGGGCGCCTGGCGAAGGGGAAGCCGGGTGATCGCTATCGCTCAAATCGCGCAGCGCCCGGGTAAAGCCCACCAGGCGGATGTGCTCGAGGTGGCGCTGATGCAGGTGAGCGAGCAGTGGATCCCGCTCGATTCAGACCTAGAAGGCAAGGTCGAGCAGAAGCTGCGGGATGAGGGGCGCAAGTTCGACAAGCCGCTGCGTTACGACGCCGATGAGTGCGCGGTCTTCCCAGACTTCTGGCTGCTCGATATGCAGCAGGATTTTGCGCTCGAGGTCTTCGGCATGGCCACACCGCAGTACCTGGAACGGCGCGGCACGAAAGAACAGTGGTACTGCAGCGAGTACGGCAAGACGGGCTGGTGGCGCTGGGACGCGACCCAGGACCCTCGCGGAGAACACATACCGGCGTTCCCCGCGGCATACGGGTCTTCCAGGTAGGTCGACGTGAACCCGCACAGGCAGCGCAACCGTCCGGGATCAGTCTTCGGCTTGGTCCGGACAGTGGTCGATGGTATCGCCGCCGGCGATCAGCGGGGTCACCCAACGCCCGAACCCAGGCATGCCAGTGAACTCTTCTGCCGGCCACAATTCGACGGCGCCGCTTTCAAACTCAACGCGCCAAGCGATCACCTTTGCTTGCTCCGCCATTACGCTCTCCGAGGTTGGGTACCAATCAGCGATAGCCTATACAGCATTTGCTGAGATGCTACTTGAGCGATGAGTCTGCGATCCAGGCGATCTCGCCGTAGAAGCTAGGACGTCTTCTGTGCTGGAGCTTCAGGCTCGACCGGGAAGAGCAGATAGTTAAGGCGATCGTCGTTGATCCAATCGAACTCCGGCCAAGCGCCGCCGGCGTCGATAAAGGCCTTTTGCCTTTCCAGCGGGACAACCATTTTCACTTTGGTGGTCGAATTTCCGCAGGTCTTCTGGGTGATGTCGACGACCTTCGCGTCAGTCGCAACACCGGAGAACACGCATCCGCCTGGCCGTTTAAATGCCAGCTGCGTGCCTGCAACGGTCGTCTTGAGCTCGGTCACCAATACTACCCGCGTTGCGTAATTCAGATCAGGCGTGGCACGCGCCCCGGTAGTTATTAGCATCGCTAATATCGTGCACATCTTTCGCACAGAACACCTCAAAGAGCAGCGCAAAAAAAACCTTGATCGATAAACAGTGCTAAGCACTAATGGATACTGACTGATTTACTTCGGCTTCACCATCCTCAACTAGCTCGAAGATTGGATCGATGAAATGGTTCTCGACTATTTCCATTATACGGTCGGCCTCTACCTCGGTAAGGGTTAACTCGCCCGTGTGAAGTCGCACGTAGACGGACTCTCGCCGATACATAAACCGTCCTTTACTAACAGCTGGCCGGTTAGCCACCTCCGTGATCAGTTTGTTGAAGGCAGCGGGATCGCCTAGGAAGTGAGTACGCGCGGAAAACCACTGATGGAAGACCGGACT
The DNA here is from genome assembly GCF_028640935.1 of Pseudomonas sp. SHLD1. Lineage (NCBI taxonomy): Bacteria > Pseudomonadati > Pseudomonadota > Gammaproteobacteria > Pseudomonadales > Pseudomonadaceae > Pseudomonas > Pseudomonas sp. SHLD1. Next base: position 56,773 of record NZ_JAQZAD010000034.1, on the reverse strand, counting down.
GTCAACTATTTGGGCGGAGTTCGGCCGAATGTCCAAGCGAAGGCGGTTGGCTATCACCTTGCGACGTGTGTACCAACAATAGAGAGCGCCGCCCCAGCCGCCAATCGTTAGCAGGGCAGTGTAAACAGGGCTATATCCCAGCTCCAGGCCGTTCGAATAAATCAACCAGACGCTCCCAATACTAAATATTGGCGCCATAATCAAAACTATGTAGGGTGGCTGTTTCATATTTTATTCCGTCGTCGAAGCCGCTAACAGCGGCGATCTAAATTACATTGGCTTTTCGGCCGCGCTAAGACGTGTCGTAAAAGAAAGATGGCCCTGGCCACAAGGCGCTGTACTCGAACGATCAACCGATTTTCAGGCCGGCAAATATGCCTTCATACTTGAAGGTAACCAACGCGTGCAGATCACGCTTTACTTCATCGCTGCACCTATCTCTACAGTCCTCGTAAAAATAGAGCGCATCTGACTGCAAGTCATCGACAACGTCGTTCCAGCACACGTCATACCAAGTCCGGTCTTCACCTGGATCGGCGTCATATTGAGCTTGCAGTTTGAAGCGAGGGATCGCGGTCCACTTATACACGCCGGCATTAGGCTCAAACTGATAAAGAAGCTCCAGCTTATCGTTCAGTTTCTGCAACGCATCTTGAGGCGTTTTGCCGGTCGCTGACGGGAATAATGGATTTTCATTGAGAAAGAACTGCGCTTCGGTACCGTCGAAATCGCCGCCTTCGAGCTTGTCGAATAGAAAATCGGCAGCCGAGCGGTGCGCGACGATTGCTCGGAAGCCGCCGCCATAGCGTTGGTCCTCAACACCCAGATGGTCTTGGGTAGCCTCAAGATATTTATTCAGCGCGTCCAGCTTCATGATGTGTTCCTAAGTCAGCCAGCAGGCATCGGTTAACAGGCAATGGCCGTTGCAGATGATCGCCTAATGCCTGATGGTGCCCGAGGCGGCCGCCGGATAATGGGCAATTTGCGCCCATCGAAGGGGCGAACCTCAGCGGTGGTAGTGATGGGAACCCTCACCCCCGAGCGACCCCCGCTTACCGTCAAGGCGCCCACTGCAGCAGCTGATCGAGAAGACGGGAAGCTTGCGGCTACGACCTGGTATGGCAGCCGTTTCCCCGGCGCGCTCCCGGACCAGTTGCCCGATCTGGACAGGGCCGCCGGCACGAGGTGGCGTATATCAACGCTCGACACCTGCAGGCGCCGTGCACGGCGGATTCAGCACGGCGGATGGTCAGACGGTCAGGCTTGGGGAAGGGAGCAGTGCCGAGCGCTGGATGCCTTGCCAGCCAGATGGAGCAGCCCAAGAGCGATTACAACGGCGGGGCAGATCCAGGACACGCCGGCCAGCATCCATCCGAAAAAATCGCTCCAGCCAGGCACAGGCTCCTCGTAGAACAGGTGGAAGGGAGACCAGCTGATCTTGCCGTACCAGTAGAGCCCGGCGAGTGCGTATCCGGCGAGCAGGACCGCTGTCGCCAGGGCGGCGAGGCCGCGTTTTGTTCGATTCACAGAGATCGTCCCAAAAGTCATTAGATCCGGTACGTTCAGGCGGCGTGTTGAGCCCAGAGAAAGGTTCAGCGAGATTGCCCCTCCCCTCGCCTACTCTTCAGCGCGCTTACCGAAGGTGTAGTACATCCCGGCACTAACGCCGCATGCGATGAATGGGATCAGCGGATTTGGCGCTAGAGCATATTCAAGCGCTCCGCCGGTCAGGCTGCCTGCTAGAAATCCAGCCCCGGCTTTTTGCCAGAAGGGAGCTAGACCATAGTATTTAGCGCGGAACGAGCGAAGAAACTGCATCGGGCTATCACCGTTTCTGTAAGGAATCTTATCGAGCTAGGCCGCTACACAGCGACCTAGCAGCGTGCTGGGATAAAGGGACACGACTGTCAGGAGCGCTCGGCCTCTTCCTCGAAGAATGACGGGCCAGGTACCGAGTCTCTGTACTCGAACGCGTAACCGAAATCATCGTCGTGTTCGGCCCCTGCCATCTGGCCGGCTTTAAGACGAGCAGTAACTCTCTCAAGCAGGCTAATGAGGTCCGCCCGACTGGTATGTCGAGTGCCCTGCAGCTTGATAGTCAGCTGCTGCAGCGGGTACGCGTGTTCAATCCAGGCTTTGTTCGGCATTCGCATCTCCGGTGTGGGAATTGATCATGGGCGGAGAACCATCAGTCGTGTCATCTGCATTAAGGTTCGTCCGGTGAAAGCAGCAGTCGTGTTCGATGTGCAGCCCCCATGGTCCCTGTCTCACGACGGAACAGTTCGTTGATTTGCTCCCTGAAGAGGGGTGAACTGGCGCAGCGAATGCTGCCGGGCCTTTCTTCACTCGGGTTTGAAGCGGGCGGCACGCGATCGCCGCCGGGCCTAAGCTCCAGGCCCTTCGCTCTCTCGAAGCATCTGCAGCAGGCGAGCGCGCCGGCTCTCCAGTTCACCGATCTGACGCTCCAAGTTCTCCAGGCGCTCGCGCTGGGCAGCCGAGGTCTCCGGGCAGGCCTGGGCGCCCTCGATCAGTCGCATGCAGTCCGGGAAGCCGCGGATCTCCGCCAAGCTGAAGCCGGCGCCAAGCAGGCGCTGCAGCTGCCGAACCTGCGCCACCGCGCTGGCCGAGAAGTGCCGATAGCCATTGGTACCGCGGCCAGCCGCCAGCAGGCCCTGGGCCTCGTAGTGACGTAGTGAGCGCACGCTGACGCCGGTGGCGGTAGCCAGCTGGCCAATGCTGAGGGAAGGCGCGGGTGCAGGCATGGCGACGGTCCGAAGCGTTGGTGGCAGGAAAGATCCACTATCGCATGACACGCGGCGCTTGACCCTGACACTGGTGTCATCCCCGAGACTCGAGACTCCCTTATTCCGGAGAGCCACCATGAGTCGTGTGCGACTGCTATCGCTGATCCTATTGTTGAGTCTGACCAGTCTGGCCGCCCAGGCGCGGGAATGGCGAGTGACGGCCCCCGACGGTGTGGTGCTCGCTGTCCAAGAACAGGGCAATCCCCGCGGTATGCCGATCGTCTTCATCCACGGTTTGCTGGGCAGCCGGTTGAATTGGGACGCCCAGCTTACGAGCGCTGAGCTGAGGCGCTTTCGCCTGATCACCTACGACCTTCGTGGCCATGGCCTTTCAGGCAAGCCGTCCGATGCTGTGGCTTATCGGGAGGGTCGGCGCTGGGCCGACGATTTGGCGGCCGTCATCGCTGCTACCGGTGCGCGCGAACCCGTGCTCGTAGGGTGGTCCCTGGGCGCTACGGTCATATCCAACTACCTGGCCGCCTATGGGGACAGTGCCATTTCCGGTGCGGTCTACGTGGACGGAGTCATCGAGCTTGCGTCGGAGCAGATCGTGCCGCACCCGGAGATCTACAGGGACCTGGTCTCATCTGATCTGCGCACGCATCTGGATGCCATCCGGGATTTCCTCGCCCTATGCTTCGCCACGCCGCCGGCGCCGGCGTTGTTCCAGCGCCTGTACGCCAACGCTGCCATGGCATCCTGGGACATGCAGAGCGCCGTGCAGGGTCAGGACGTGGCGGCAGCCGCCGGGCTAGGCCGTGCGGAGGTGCCGGTCTGGATGCTCTACGGCGAGAAGGACGCCCTGGTACGACCAGAGGCATCTATCGCCCGGGCCCAGGCGCTGAATCCGCGCGTCATGGCCACGCGCTACGCTGAGTCGGGGCATGCGCCGTTCCTGGAAGAGGCCCCACGCTTCAACCACGACCTGGCAACCTTCGTCGACCGCGTAAAGAGACAGCAGCCATGACTCTCTCCGACTTCCCCGGTTTTGAGCGGCTCTACCAAGACACCTCGTCAGCAGCCTTCCGCGGTGTGATCGGCGGCCAGGGACCGGCCGTGCTGCTGCTGCACGGCTATCCCCAAACTCACCTCGCCTGGCGCTGCATTGCTCCGGAGCTCGCCCGGACGCATCGGGTGGTGGTGCCTGATCTGCCAGGCTACGGCGCCAGCCGGCAGCTGGACCAGGGATCTCGCTGGACCAAGCGGCGCGTAGCGGCGGCCTTGCTGGAGCTGATGAACGCGCTTGGGCTTGAGACCTTCGCCGTGGTTGGCCATGACCGCGGCGCTCGCGTCGGCTACCGACTGGCGCTGGACCATCCGGCTCGCGTCGAGCGCTACGCATCGCTCACTGTGGTGCCCACACCAGAGACATGGGCGTCCCTCGACCGAGCGCGCGGGCTTGCGAATTTTCACTGGACCTTTCTTGCTCAACCGAGCGACCTACCCGAGCGCCTGCTGGCGGCCGATCCCGATGCCTTTCTCGAACAGGCGCTGGCGCGCATGGCGGGTGGGCTCGACCGCGTTGAGCCACATGCGCTGGCAGCCTATCGACAGGCCTTTCGCGATCCTGCGGTGCGCCACGCGATTTGCGAGGACTACCGCGCCGGCGCTGATGAGGACCTGGCGGACGATCTTGCGGACCAGGTTCGGGGCCAGCGCGTAGATTGCCCGCTACTAGTACTTTGGTCGGCAGCACAGGTCACCGGTGAGCTGCCTACCGCTATCTGGCGCCGGTGGGCGAGCGACGTTCGCGGCAAGCGCTTACCAGGTGGTCATCTGCAACCGGAGGAGTCGGCGGCCGAGGTGCTCGCCGCGCTGGTGCCATTCCTCGCGGGACGACCGGAAGCCGGCGGTAATACGTCGTCCGCAGGCGAGGAAACCTGACAATCAGCGCTTGCGCCGATGACGGTCGTGATACCCGCGAAACAGCTGGTCGGCGCGTGGCCGGGTACTTTTCGGAAAGTCCGGCAATCCGGGGTCAGGTCGTGACATTGAAATAGGTGTTCCCCAAAGCAAAGGAACACCTCATGACACCCTACAAAGCTGCCACACTCGCCCTGAGCGCAACCGCGACCCTCTTCGCCGCGTTGGCCTACTTCGCCCCTCTAAACGCTCCATCACCAGGGCCCAGCATCACGCCCCCAACTGCAGTTATTCAGATCTTTCTCGCGGGAGACTCGGGTAGAGGTCGGTGACGGTCATCTGCAGGCCCTATAGCGCTATCAGAGCGATAGCGCTTCCTACCGAACCGCGTGAGCATCGGGGCCGACGGACTGCTCGAGAGGCAAAGTGAGGCTGCAGGAGCCGCAATTCACTGCCGGCAGCGCTGGTCGAAGCCGGCCTAGCTTGCAGCCCTCTCACCGGATGTCGTAATCGCGCCGCAGGCTATTTTCAGCGAGTGGTACCTGCCGAAGGGTCTGCAGCATCACATGTGCATCCTCAACTGAGCGAAGCGCCTCCTGGAGCTGTTCCAGATTTGCGTCAGTCCGGATCTCGACGTCCACGTCTGGGAACCCGTTGGCATCCGGGCGTACGACGCTATGAATGGCATGACCCTGCGCTTCGACTGCGCTGATAAAGCGGGCCATGTCATTGCCGCATTCAGCACGCAATGAAAACGTCTTCACCCCCTCCGACGGAACAAACGGGAGCACCCAATCGCCTTTCGCAGCGCAAGCGAGGGAGTGCAACTCGGCTGCTTCCTCCTGAGATATCACCCCGCAGCTACGTAGACAGGTGGCGTAGCTATGCGCCCTACCCCAATTCCATATCACGTTCGGCAGATCACGTTTTGCGGCTGCGTCAGTAATCAAGCTGATCAATGAGTGAACGCTCTGGAGCTGGATCTCTTTCTGGGTTGGCATGACGCCTTCTCCTAAAAATGCTCGATGTTGAAGCGCGCCAGATAATTCGAGTGCTCGTCGCCCCTGGTCACAGCTTCATGGGGATAAGGAAGGCGAGGCTGCCCTTCCTCGCCAAACCAGCCGGGAGCCGCGCGGTACCGGCGAAGATGCTCAAGAAACGCTTCGCGGTCGAAGCGCAGGCGCCGCCCAGGTTGTCCCGCGAGCTCAAGGTCGAGGCATGCGCTATGCAGCTCGAGAAAGCCATTGTGCAGCCTCGGGCAGTCTTCGATGACGCCGATGTAGAGGCAGTGATCGAAGCTGGCCCAATCGGCATACGTGTACCACTCGAACCATTCCCCAGGTCCGCCGGTAGAGATGCCAGATAGTACAGCTGACGACTCCTGGCCCATTCGCTCAAGCGAAACACTGAAAGCTAGGGCTTCATCGAGATAGGCCTTCAACGACACCGGATCTTCGGTGCGAAGAAAAAACTGCATGGACGACACGGGTACTTCCTACGCGCTTTGATGAGATGGTTTCTGTCAGAAAGGTAGCCGTTCAGCTGGCATCGTCTCATACCGGATTACAGCACGTGCCCATGGGTCACCTGCGATCGCTGCCTGTTTAATCGATGATGGCGATGTCGCGAGCCATTTGCCGATCCTTGCCTTCACCAAAGGCCGTGTCATGCGGGCATTACAGGCTGCTAAGAAAGGGACCATCTTTTCCACGATGTGTGGCTCAAGCCCAGTCATTTCGCCGGTCACATAACGAGCTTCCGGAACATATCTCAAACCTTTGGGCATGGGATAGCGTTCGTCCCAGCAAAGAGCCGGCATCGGGCTCGCTGAAAAGCTCGCGCCTACCGGAAGGTAATGGGTGCCTAAGTCAATAAGTGCGCCGTCTAGTTCTACCCAGTAGTGGGAATGCTCCGTTGGTGACATCCCGTACCCCTGCATGGAGGCCTGGGCCTGATCGCGAGAAACAACAAATGCCAGGAAGTTACCGCCTACTATAACCGGCTTATGCCCCAGAGACTGCAGAAGGCTATGCACACCAAAGGCAGCGTATAAGCATCGCTTGTGATAATCATCGGGAAACTGAGCTTTTAGACATCTGTCAGCAACACATAAAACACGTTCGACAACAGAAGTAGTTACCAAAATAATTCCCTTACCAATTGGCGGATGAAAGTGTTCGCAGCATCTAAGTATTACTGCTCTTAGAACAACTACTGAGGTTCGATCTTCGCTTGCGATGCGCTAGCGATACGAGCAACGCCGTCATGCCCGAGCACCTCTATCGTCGTCGGCATCAAGCCAAATACGTCGTTGGCAAGTCCGACTGCCATCAGGTGCTCGCTTCGCCCATTTGCCTGGCTGATGTTCTTCACGAAGTACTCCACGCAGCCGCTGACACCGTGCTGCGCTACCGCGCTGCATAAGGCTTCAGCATGGTCGCCGTTGAGTACGAAGAACACGCGCTCATGGAGGACGATGGCGGTCGTATCGCAGCCGTAACCAGCGCTGCTAGGGTTGTAACTGATGTGCAAGGCAGCACCGAAGCTACGCGTGACGTTCGGAGATCGCGTCCCGGTCACTGGACAGGAACTGCTCTTCATTCCGAGTGAAGCTAAAGCTGCAGGGCGCATGGTGTGAGTCCTCTTGATTCGGTGTGGGATCAAGGTCGCACCACTCGCCAATAACGCAAGCCCGTCTGCTGGTCAGGGCGTTTCTGCCGCGTCGAGGGCAAGTTAGTCATAGAGTAATCGAAGACCACACTCACCTTAACAGAATACCTGATAGCTCCACCTCTGTGTTCGCAGCCCACCCTTCTATCTCCTATAGGGTGGAACCACCATTCCTGATCCACTGCATTGCAGTTGCACTGTGCTCGTGCAGCTTGGCGGCGGTCGTCTCACTCATCGGAAGTCCGCCAATACCTGGATAAGCTAAGTCAGTCAGCGCGGTAAGACGACTGACTTGTGCATGTACATCAGACTTCTCTACTCCATTTGTTTTCTGATACTCGCTTTTAATGAGCCATCGAAGCTGTAATAGCTCTTTTTCGACCGCAACTATCAACGCAACTTCCCAATTATCTGGCATGCCATTTGCGTCACGACTTTCGTTCATAGTGCGTCCTTCAGAAGCGGCGGCTTCTGATTTTCACCGCCATTTGGGCCGTCCGCGGAGTTGGTGCGGGCACATCGGTCAGCCAATCACGCGCTACAGGTTGATCGAAGACCAAGCCGACCACAGCAAAGAGCCGGAGAGCGCCGTCATCAGGACTGACTCTGCCAAGGGCGGCCAGGGACTCAGCCGCGCCTCCTCAAGCATCTGCCGCATTTGCGGATCCGATATGTCGGCATGACCTGTTCGATTGCCATGCCAGCGGTACCAGGCCATCCGACCCGCACCAAACGCGCGGAGAAGCGTAAACGCGCACACCAGAAGGGCTATCCATCCGAATGGTTGGACCAGGGAGGCCGCTGGAGAAATGACCTGTTCAGTAAAGGTTGTCATAGGAAAGCTCGGTTGATCTAACGAGTACGGTACCAAAACCAGCGCCATCGTAAGGCGGGCATCGATCGGCCCTAGCCATGACGACTGGCAACGGGTAGCAACCCTGGACCGGGCCGGTGGCCGCTGCGGGTTTTTCTATCGCTATTGTCTGTCGCTGCGCTAGAGATGCGTGGCCGATCTACGCACCAGCCAGGGGTGAACCCGCTTGTTTTCGGCGATACCTGGCGCCGCCCGCACTGGCGGTAAGGACCAACTCCAGACCTGCGCCCGCTGGCGCGCGTCGGCTACCAGCAGCTGAGTGAACCGGCCTCCTCGCTCATGGGCCCGCCGGCCCGGGTGGGGCCGCCCACTGAGGCCTGCCGGTGCCCAGACTTGCATTCTGGAGATCGCCTGTAGCTTGAAGGTACCTCAAGACTTTCGAGCTACCGCCATGCAGCACGTCGCCCCGACCCTCTTCCGCCCCGCCGACGAACAGGCCATCAGCCTCTTGGACATCACGGCGCCGGCGCGGCTGGTTGAGCCCTCTTTGGCAGAGAAGGTGCAGGCGGCGGTCGCGGTGGTGAAAGGTCTGCTGCGGGCCCGCAAGCACCTGGTAGCCGCGTCGTCCTTCGGCAAGGACAGCAGCGTCATGGTCGCGCTAGCCCTGCGAGCGATGGAAGAGCTGCAGGCCTAGGGGTTCACCGTCCCTGAGCTCCACGTCATGAACAGCGATACGCTGATGGAAAACCCGGTGGTGCACGCCTATGCCCAGGGCGAGATCAAGGCACTTCGCGCCTATGCCAAGGCCAAAGCGCTTCCGGTACGGGTGTGGATCTGCCGGCCGAACCTCACCGAAAACTGGCTGGTGTCGATGATCGGCGGCCGTACGGTGGCCAGCCTCCCGGGCAACAGCGCCAAATGCCAGCAGCAGTTGAAGAAGGCGCCGCTGGAGCGCACCAAGCGCCAGATCCGCGCCAAGATCAAGGCCGAGCTGGGCAAAGCTTTCCGGGACGAGGACCTGGTCCTGCTGATCGGCACCCGCCGGGACGAATCGGCGGCCCGCGAGCGGAACATGGAAGCCCGCGGCGAGCGCGCCGATGTCCCTGTCAACACGGCCAAGCCTGGCGAGACTTCGACTTGGGTGCTCAGTCCGATCGCCGACTTCACCACCGAGGACATCTTCTGCTTCCTGGCTGAAGTCACCAACGAGCGCTTTGAAACCTATTCCGACTTCAAGCGCCTCGCTGACGTTTACCGGGACGCGGCCGGCGAATGCATGATCAACGTGTTCATCCGTGACGGCGGCGCCGAGCGCAAGACCTCGTGCGGCAGCCGTCATGGTTGCTGGGGCTGCCTGCGGGTGAGCACCGATCGCAGCATGGAAAACATGCTGGCCGAGGAGTCGGGCAAGCATCGTTGGATGAAGCCTCTGAACGACTTCCGCAACTACCTCAAGGCCCGCCACTATGATCCAGCGGCCCGCAACTGGGCGTCGCGCACTGTCGACCCGGACACCGGCTACCTGACGATCGCCGCCAACGCGTATTCGCCGGAATTCTGCCTGGAGCTGCTGCGCTATGCGCTGACGATCGATGCCAATGAGGCCGACTGGGCCATGGCCAACCGCAAGCCGCGGCGCTTCACGCTGCTGGGCATGAAGGAGATCCTGACGATCGACCTGTACTGGGGGCGCTACGCCTACCAGCGCCCATTCACCGCTCTCAACGAATACCGCGAGATCTGCGAGCGCGGCCGCCGGTACGCGATTCCTGAGGCCTACGAGGAGCACCCGCGGTCTGCGCTGAAGGTCGGCCAATCGATCCAGGTTCCTTTCGCGGATCGCCACTTCAACGGCTTCCACGAGGGCCTGCGTTCGGTAAGCGCTGCAGCCGCCGGCGCCGAGCATGTGATCAACAAGGGCGGGGTCTACTACACCCACGTGAACGGGACCCAGGAATTCGATATCGACGACGAGGGGGTGGAGCTGTTCTACGAATTCGAGCTCGACCGCGCGCTCGAGTATTACGGTCCGCACACGGACGTCTATCCCTCCGAAGTCGTGCACTACCTGGCGCGCTTCGGTGTGGTCTCTTTCAAAAAGGGTGGCCACTCTTCCTGGGATCGCATGTTGCGGATTGGCAACCAGCTGCATCGCGCCGGTGTGCGCGACGTGCTCAACGATCCAGACGCGCTGGCTGCGCGGCTGCGTGCGTATGCGGCGTCCGCCGAACGCCCTGCTGCAGCTGCCCGGCCGCAAGCGGCGGAACGGCCGGCACACGCGGTGACTGACTCCGGCCAGTACCTGATGGCTTTCTGAGCCAGGGGGTCTACAGGCATGCAAGATACCGCCGGCGCTGGCATCCCGGATGCCCCGGGCGCATCGACGTATAATGGGGTGCCTGGATTGCGCCAGGACGCACAAGGTAGCAGAGCGTTTCACCGGGTCGTGGCCACTGGGGCGAGCGCCCCCAACCGAGCAGTTGACCGCGGTTGCGCTGCGCCATCGGACCGAGGATTTGATATGCGTTTTCTCCTGAGCATCGTCTGGACGATCATGTGCTTGGCCTTCTTCATGAGGCTCGGCTTCGCCCTGCAGATCATGGATCCGGTGGATGTGTTTCTGGACAAGGAACGCTGCGCGGTTGTGAAGTCGTACGGTGCGTCGAGCTGCAAGGTCAGGGGCAGAGCCGAGGGCAACCTTGACGGTACCTGGACCCTTACGCTGCCCGAGCCGCCACTGACGATCCAGATGCCGGACGGCCCGATGGCCTATCAGCAGCCATATTGGCGGCTGCAGGGAGGCAACCTGACCGGTGTAGGACTGTTCGCTGGTCTGGTGCTCTCTACCCTGGCTGGAAGCTACCTGATCACCCGGCGCCGCCCTGAGCGCCAGGCCGATGGATCACGCGCATGACCTCCCTTTCCGTTGGGTGCCCCTACGTTCTGAAGGCCGCTGAATTCCTGGCAGATATCGGCCTCACCGTTCTGTGGCGCCCGGGCGCATCGGGCTTCATCGACCATATCGAGGTCGTTGCCGGGGCGCTTCACCTGGATCCGCGGTGCTCGATCTCGGCACTGCTGCACGAGGCTGGCCACCTGGCGCTGGTGCCGACACCCTACCGCGTGATGCTGTCCGGGGATGTCCACCGCGCGATCGGCAAGGTGTTCGACGACCCGTCGGTATCGGAGCTACCTCCGGATTACCCGACTCTTCGAGCGCTTCTGCAGGCGAGCGACCCAGAAGCCACCGCCTGGGCCTGGGCTGCCGGCCGCCATCTGGGCGTACCGGATGAGCTCATCATCCTGGACAGGGAATACAGCGGTGGCGGCCGCGACATCCGTCTTGCTTTGGCGGCACGTCGCTATATCGGCATCCATGGCTTGATGCACGCCGGTTTCTGCGTCGTCCGCGCCACCCCTTACCGTCCGTTGCCTACCTACCCCGACCTCGCGTTCTGGCTCCAACCGTGAAGAGCCGTCCTGCGCACCCGGCGTCGAACGCCTCGATGTTGACCTGGCGTGAGAAGCGCGATGGCCCGCCCGCCGAGGTGGCCGAGCTTCTTGGAACGCTTCCCGATGCCGAATTGGCCAAGCGACTAGGGGTCAACCGCCGCTTGATCTGGAAATGGCGTACGGAGCGTGAGATTCCGTCGCCTCCGCGCGCTGCCCCAGCGCCTGCGGTCTTGAGCCCTGACCAGGTAGCGCAACTCGGCAAGCGCTCGGATGGCGAGCTGGCGCGCGAATTCGGGTTCAGCGACTTCCAGATCCAACAGGTACGCACGCGGCTAGGCATCCCCCGGCACGTGCCGGATCGATCAGAGATGCACGCCATGCTGGGCACCGTCACGGACCTGGCGATCGGCTCGACGCTCGGCATCGCTCAACCCGTGATCAGCAAATTGCGTCGGGACCGTGGCATTCCGGCGACCCGCGACGCCCTGACCTGGACGGCCGAGTTGCAGGCGCTGCTACCCCTCCTATCTGACGAGGCCTTAGCCGCCCGGGCCGGCTGCGGCTTGATGCAGATCCAGGCGATCCGCCGCGGCGAGCAGGTGCTTTCGAACAAGACGCCGCTCAGGGAAATTGCCGGCCTGCTGGGTACCCGGTCAGATGAGGACCTGGCGGCGCAGCATGGAGGGACCCCTGCCCGATATGCCAGCGCCCGTCAGCGCCGCGGTATCCCTGTGCGCGGGCGCGCACCTGAAGCACAAGCCGATTCGGTGCGATAATCACCCCCCTCCCCTACTACTTCACCGCCGCCCACTACCGATGCAGTTTTCCTCCAGCCTCCTCGCCCCTCACCAGCTCGAAGCCCGCGCCCGCATCCTGGACGGATTCAAGCGGCGGGCCCGGCTGCAGGTGCATATGGCGTGTGGGACCGGCAAGACTCGGCTTGCCCAGGGTGTCGCCGCAGCGATCGATGCTCGCAGCATCGTCATTTTCCTACCGTCGCTCGCACTGGTCAGCCAGACGCTGCAGGCCTGGGTGAGCAACGCCGAGCTGGATCTTGAGCGCGTGCTGTGCGTCTGCAGCGACGAGAGCGTGGCCACGCTCGACGATGAGCATGAGGTGCTCGAGGATCTGCCGGTGGCGGTCACCACTTCGCCAGAGGATATCGGGCTCAAGGTCGGCACCCTGGGTCGAGAACTGATCGTGTTGTGCACCTACGCCAGTGCCCCTACCCTCGCCCTGGGCCTGCCGCCCGGCTTTGCTTTTGACCTGGGGATCCTCGACGAGGCGCACAAGACAGCCGGCTCCGCCGGCCGGCGCAACAGCTTCGCGCTGGATGACCACCCTACCCTGCGGATCGACAGACGCCTTTTCCTCACCGCAACGCCGTTGGCCATCGCCGAGGAGGAAGGCCCGGCCGGGACCGGGCCCACCTACTCCATGACGGATGAGGGCGTTTTCGGTCCGGTTGCCTACGAGCTCAGCTACTCCGCCGCTGTCTCCGCGGGGATCATCTGCGATTTCCGCGTCATCATCTCCGTGGAGGAAGCAGACGACGAGCAGCTCGCCGAAGCACTGGGTGATGAGGAGCGCCGCTACGCCGTGCATGCCCAAGAGCTGCTGCGCGCGATGACCGACGTCGGCGCCCGAAAGGCCTTCGCCTTCTACTCGCGGATCTCGCAGTCGAAGCGCTTCGCGACGGCGCTGCGGGAAGCCGTCGGCGAGGGCGAGTTCTGGGCGCGCCACATCGATGGCTCTTTCCCCTCGTGGCAGCGCACGCGTTTGCTGCACCAGTACGGCCGGGCCCCGCGCGCAGCGCTGTCTTGCGCGCGCTGCCTGGCTGAAGGGGTGGACGTGCCGGATACCGATCTGGTCGCCTTCATGCACCGGCGGGAAAGCCACGTGGACATCGTCCAGGCGCTCGGCCGCGCCGTACGCAAGGCGCCGGGTAAGCGCTACGGCTATGTCCTGATACCCCTGCGTTTGAAGCGGAGCTCCGGCGAGTCCCTCATCCAAGCCGTAGCGCGCAGCGACATGTCCACGGTCTGGCGGACACTGGCGGCGCTCGCCGAGCAGGACGACGCCATGCTCAACGAGGTTCATCGCGCCGCGGTGGACCAGGGTGAATCCGGGCAACCGTCCTTCCCCGGCTGGTTCAACAAGCTGCACGTCATCGCACCTGCAGGTCGTCCCGACGCGGGCGCCTGGGCCGCCAGCCTCAAGGCTGTGCTTTCAACGGAGCTCGTTGGGCGCATCGCCGGCAGCTGGCCGCACTATTACGGTCTCCTGCGCGCTTTCGTAGCCGACCGGGGCCATGCCCGGGTCGCGCGCAGCTATCGCACATCGGGTGGGCACACCCTGGGCGCCTGGTGCTCTCGCCAGCGCGCACTCCACCGGCTAGGCCGGCTTGCGCCCAACCGTGCCGAGCAGCTGGAGGCCATCGGCTTCGAGTTCGATCCGCGAGAGCATGCCTGGGAGCGGGGGTACGAAGCCTTGCGCAGCTATCTGGCAGACACGGGATCGCCCTCCCCCGCCGTCGACATCGTCACCGCAAACGGGCTCGCCCTGGGCCACTGGTGCAGCGAGCAGCGCAAGGCCTACCGCCTCGGTCGGCTGGCGCCGCGGAAAAAGCAGCTGCTCGAGGCCTTGGGCTTCATCCTGAGCCCCTTCGATGACGCCTGGGAGAAACGGTATCAAGCGCTCGTCGCGTTCAGGGAGGAGCATGGCCACCTGCGCGTTGCCCAGCGCCAGGTGCTGGTAGACGGTACCGATCTGGCGGACTGGTGCCGGAACCAGCGCAGCCGTCAGATCGACCTGTCCAGGCGTGATCGGCTGGCCGCCCTGGGCTTCGACTTCGACGCCGGCGTGCTCGATGCCCGCTGGGAAGCCGCCTACACCGCGCTGCACGAATTTGGCGCACGGCATGGCCATGTGAATGTGCCGCTCGACTTCGTGCTGCCTGATGGGACAGCGCTCGGTACCTGGGTGGGGAATCAGCGTGCCCGCTACCGCGACGGCCAAATTGACGAGCAGCGCATTGAGCTCCTGAATCAGCTGGGCTTTGTGTGGGAGATGTTCGGTGCGGCGTTCGACCAAGGCCTGCAGCACCTGGAACAGTTCAAGGACGCGCATGGCCACTGCGATGTACCGATCGCCTATGTGGCTGGCGACGGTTACAAGCTCGGTAGGTGGTGCTCGAATCAGCGTACGCGGCTGAAGGAAAAACCGGACGATCCGGATCACGGCCGGCTGCTGGCCCTTGGGTTTTCCTTCGATCCAGCGGAAGCTGCCTGGCAACAGCACTATGCGGCGCTCCAGGAATACCTGTCTGCGAGCGGCGACGCCTCGGTACCGGTGAAACACGTGACGGCTGCCGGGCTGCGGCTGGGCTCATGGGTGTCTCGCCAAAGGACCATGCTGAAGGCAGGCAGGCTCGGTGCTGCGAAACAGGCTGCGCTTCGCGAACTGGGTATGTTCTCTTAGCAATGCAAAACTCGCGTCGAAACATCACTGGCGAGCGATGCTTAGCGACCGGTTCGACGTCGTTTTCTTCGCTAAATCCACCGGTTGTAGCTGTAGCCAGCACCGACGCTACAGAACAGGACGCTGGACAGAGATACAGACCTCGAGCACATCCCGTGCGCCTGTTGCAACGAGAGCGCCTGCACTCGGCAGCCTGAAGCTGGTGCTCAAGGATCTGTCGCTACCCCCTCTCTACCCGCTTACTGCGAACAGATGTGGGTCCAACTCTGCCAGCAGCTCCTTTAGCTTTGCTTCTAGCTTTGCAGCGTCAACCGTGGCATCGCACTTGAGCTCTATCCTCTTGCCCGACCTACGCAAATAGCCAACCCCTGGAACAGAGACGGGAGACTTAGAAGGAGCACCAGGGTTTTGAAGCTCGTGCAATGTGGTCGTCAGCCATCTCAGAGCCTTCTCCTGGCTCCAGCCCTGCTCTGCGATATGAAGCAGTGATTCAACTACCAGATTCTCGTTCTGCTTTGCGTATTCAGCGAAGTCTCGAGCCCACTTGGACCCAATAACACCTGGATATTTATCCAGTATTTCCCTTGCGCGATAAGGCAGTTCGTTCAAGGCAAGTCGCCGGCTAACGACAGAGTGATTGACCCCAAGTGACCGCGCGAGTGCTCGGATGGACATGGAAGTGCTTTGCAAGATGAGCGCGTATTGCTTGGCATGTTCGTAGTCTGAGAGCGGCTCCTGACCTTCGTTGTCCGCCAGCGCAAGCAACATTGCGTCACCGTCAGAGGCGTCCTTTACCTCTGCTGTAATCTCGGTGAGTCCTAGCAACTGATGGGCGCGCAGGCGGCGTTCCCCCCCAATCAGCTCGTATGCTTTGTCGTCGGTCTGCCGAACGATGATCGGCTTCGTCAAGCCGATCGTAGCAATTGAGTCTGCGAGTTCCTCAAGCGCCTGCTGATCGAAAGTCAGACGCGGTTGAAAGCGGGATTTGATGACCTTCGCTACGGGGATCGCCTTGAGAACTCTATCGCCGGTGCTACCGACCTTCGACTGATTCCCCAAGGAAGGAGTATTTTGAGTCTCTGATATGGAAACGTTTGCCTGCTGTGCCTTTTCCGTACCCTGGCCCTGCTGGGACGTCTCTTCAAAGAATTCAGATAACGGCTTGTCTAGCTTCGCCTGGCTGACGGTCGCTGGCGCTCGGAGCCCGCGAATCGCGGCACCACCCTTGGATGTGTTGCCTGGAAAGTCGTTGGATTTAGCCATCAATTAGGTCCTCCAGTTGGCTCCTTTGAGCCGCTTATTCTTCTGATCAGGTTTGTGCTGAGTTAAAGCAACCCCGTACACGCAGTCGCAGGTGTTTTGCCGGCTGAGCAAGTGGTGCACCGTGCACCACCGAAATTGCTGTTCATCGCAGCCGCTTGATCTGAGGGCCCAATGCAAGTGGTGCACCGTGCACCACTTGTAATACGGCTTTTCGCCCTCGCCTGATCAAAGCGCCCAACGTATGTGGTGCACCGTGCACCAATCAGCGCCTTCAGCCTGCGAGTTCTCTGATCCTGTCCAGTGCTTCGGCGAAAACCTTGCGCATTGAGTCAACCGTTTTCGACGATGCCCCTTTCCAAACCAGCAGCGGGACGCCTTGATCAAGCGCTTTGCCATAGTCTTCCGAATAGAAAAGCACTTCCTCCGCAACACCTCCGGGGAAGAGCTCATTCAACACACCGAGATTATTGAGAATCCGCGGACGATTGCGAATGAACATAGTTGGGATCGCGAGAATGCCGGGCGACCGCTGGTAGGCGTCAGCGAACCGTACTAGCCAGTCATTCAGCCTGAGAAGCGCTCGAAAGCTGAATTTGTCCATCCGCACTGGACTAATCAGAAAATCACTTGCGACGATTGAGTTCTTGGTAAGTCGCGAGGCGGTCGGAGCATTATCAAAAATGATGACGTCGTAAGCTGAGAGATCAACACCAGGTACGTCGCCCCGACGAGCCCGGTCAAGCCAGCGCGCGTACCAAAAGTCGGAGTTGTCTTCGGCATCCAGGGCAACGCCGAGGTCCTCCAGATGAGCATCGGCCGGTATGAGATGGGGACCATGCTCACCGAAGGGCTTCTTGACGACTTCTGAAAACGATTTCGGGTCGAACATACGCCCACGGAGGTCGCGACTCAGAATGCTTCCTAGATGCCCGTCGACATAGCGATCAGCGGGGATACCTAACGCCTCTAGGTCAGCAGGCTCCAAATCTGGATCATAGCCGAACATACTGGACAGATCCCCTTGAGGATCGTTGTCAATGACAAGGACACGTAACCCAGACAGCTGGAGGTAGATCGGCAGGTTTGCAGTGGTGGTTGTCTTACCCGTGCCGCCTTTTTGGACAAACGTCGAGATAACGATTTGGCGTGCTAGGCCTTTCGTGTATCCCTTGGTTCGACGCAGCGTAGCCAAGCTGAAGATGTCTGGCAGGGTATATGACCTAGAGGTGACGGTACCTCTGGCGATACGTCGGATCTCTATACCGTTTTCTTCCTCAATATCCTTGAGTCGCCGTGTAGTCACCCCAAGGCAGTCAGCGGCGAATTTTGGCGGATACGGTATGGTCGTGAAGTCGGTGTAATTAAGCTCGCCAGAAGGCGTTTCTACTTGCTCGGCCATTCTTGATAGTCCCCTTAGCGAAAACGCTATCGTAACCACCATTTTTTATCACGCAAGTCAGAATTCAGGAATTAGTCTGTTTTTCTGCATTAAACCTGAACTATAGGCGAGCGAACCCCGTGACATGGTCGCGTGATAGAAGCGGGACGTCTGGCGACGGTAAATTTGGCGACTTTGGGAGAAGATTCAGCGCATCGCCTTCGCTGTACCTGAACAGAGGTAGCTCAGGGACTCATTCTGCTGCGCTCGTAGCACAGCGATAACGCGCACCTACAGAGGCAGGTGCTCCAGAGGAAGGCGGGTGCCTACGTCCCACCGAGCATCGCTGTCGTGCAGTGCGACGGAATGATGAGGAGACCGCAGTGGCAGATACGCTGTGCCTTTCATAGGCGCGCCGCTGATTAGAGCCCCTCCAAGTGAGGGCGTCGATCTACGCTTTGAGCCTAGACCCTAAGGGTGCCGGCAGGGAGCTAGCGGATACTGCGAGTACGAAGTCTGGCAAGCGCTGCTGCTTCACTTTCGCCAGGCATCGCCAGATTGCTCAGCTCAAGCTGAGTGATCGGCTCCGTGCCAATATTCTTCGCCTTTGGCTCGAGCTTTACCCGCTTCTTAGCCGTCTTGGGCCCGTAGCTGAAGATGATGTGGCTGATTGAGCGGCCAGTGCGACGCTGGCTGTACTCGACCTTGTAGGGTGACCACTGGTTCAGCTGCTCACACGCCACATCCAGCACCCACTTCTTGAAGTCTTTCAGCACAGGGTAGGTGTTTCCAAGCGCAAACCAGTCGCGGAGCGATTCAAGGCTCACCTCACGCATACCTTTCGGTCCCCAGGTCAATAGCAGCTCGTACAGCCGGATAGCGTACTGGGACTCTAGGTGAGCAATGTCAGGGTAGGGGTACTGCGTGAAGTAACCTGTGAGCTGAGTCAGGTAGGGCAGGATGTCCTTTGAAAAGCGAAGCTCTACGCGGCCTTCGCCATCAATGTAATCCACGGTCTGTACCCAACCCGTCTGACGCCGTTTCTTTGGTATAGGCCCGGCCCCATTTGGAAGGTGAGTCAGCCACACGTCTCGCTTTTTGAGGTTGAACGCCGCCTGCTTCATACGGCTGTACATCGAGTTCGGCGAAACGCCTGACTCACCAGCTAACTCCTGAGCTGAAACGGAGTACATGACGTCATCGGTGACAGGCTCATCGCGCCGAACCTTGGTGATCGCCGTCAGGATGATGCGCTGCTCCAGGACGGTCAGCTCATACGACGCTTCAATCAAGGCATTGCTTTTGTAGATCATCGGAGCGGTCATTGCGCGATCACGGGCTAGCTCTGGGTAGCCGAAGACTACACCTTATGCAGACACCAAATCCCTCCCTTTTAAGCGTTTACACCGTTTCTTCCTGACACCAAATCCCTCCCTTTTTAGCCGGCAAATCGGGACCACAACGCCCAAATTTCAACGCCATAGCACCAAATCCCTCCCTGTAAACGGTCAATTCACCCCAAAAAAGGGCGTAAATAGGGCAACACCAAATCCCTCCCTGTTTAACACCAAATCCCTCCCTGCTAAGCACCAAATCCCTCCCTGGCAAACACCAAATCCCTCCCTTTTCTGCACCAAATCCCTCCCTTTTAAGAAGCTGGAAGCCTTGCTAGGCGCGGGTTTCAGGGCCCCGTAAAGGAAAAAGTACTAAAGGAATAAATTGGTGAAAGGGCCTGTGGATAGCACACCAAATTCCTCCCTTTTAAGGGCGTAGAATCCTCTTGAAACCGGCATAGAATGCAGGTTTCAGGGCGTTGCAGATGCCGGAGAATTCACAGTCGACCTACCTAGCTGCAGACAACCATCCCGCGAGAACGTGAAAACCACTATCGCCAGGTCACTGCAGAGGACGATCAGCACAACCTTCGAGTCTTTCCAAGCTTGCCCGCGCTCAACGCCATGGCGCGTTCGTTCACGAATCGAGGCTTACGATGCCCTCACGCCAAACGCGAAGCCGGCCGGGCAGAGTAGACCGATGAATGGCTTTACACTCAGAACTCGAACGCGATCTGCAATGCAGCGGGATGAATGAGGCGAATGGGAGCCTAGACGACCTCTTCAGGCTTACACGCGTACAACTCCGCGTAGCGAGCTCTGACCTCAGAGCCGGTTCTGCACGCTACGTCGAGCTTCAGCAATCGTGCGACGGTCAACCGTACGTTCGCGAGAAGATCCGCTTCCTCTGCGGTTGGGATACAGGTAGGCCAACCCGAAACGTAGTGCAGATGCCGAGGGATCGTCGCTTCCGCGGTTTCGCGTATGCGGCATACCTCTTTCGCGTTACGGAGTTGCTCCAATGCTTTGGGGTCGAGCAGCTGCGGCGCGATATCACCGAGCCAGGCGCCAGATTGAAACGCGAACGAGGACACTGCTTCCAGGGCGACCATTCGACGATAGGTGTCCTGATTGCCAACGCAGGTCGCGGAAGCGATCAGGTCCGGTTTGGAAGCCATGATGCAAAACGAGCAGCTCACTCGGCTCATGCCGTACCGGGTGTAGGCTTCATGCAGCTCCCGGCCGTGGCCAGCGATCTCACCCAGGACCTCTGGAAGAGTCCATTCGATGATCGAGTTCCACACCAGGCCCTGCAGGCCTCGCCGGCTGAGTCGGGTGTCTACCTTGGATACCGGCATCTTGCTGCGGCTGGAGCTTTCCTGGCGGCGGATGCCAGTGACGTTGATGATGTCTTTTCTGGGAAACCGCTTCTTCAGGTAGGTAGCGATCACCGCGCTCTTGAGCTCCGAGGTGCAGAAGCGCATGGACGGTGTGCTCCAGGGCAGGATCAGCTTGACGCATGAGAGCTCGGCATAGCGACGAACGTTGTTCTCCCAACGGCCCTCCCAGCGCTCCATCATCCCGCCCGCCTCACGTCGCACGACGGCGAGCTCCCAACCGATCGCCTTCGCCAGTTCCTCGCACTTGGGGAGGCTCTGCTCCCACTCGACCGAGCCAAGATCGGCATGGATCAGCAACCGGGGCCCACGGTGGCCAACCTGGTCGAGGTAGGCGGCCGTTGCCAGTGCACAGGCGTCCGAGTCCTTGCCGCCGCTGACGCCGATGGCGACCACGGCATCACGGGAGAGGAGGGCATCGATTTCAGCAGTTCGGGCGACGACAGACATGGGGAGATCCACAGTTGGAAGGACCTCTGCAGGATCTCCCATTCCCCAGGAATGCAACGTTTGCGCGGTTTGCGTCTTTACCGGATTACCCTTGCATTCTCAGGAAAGGTGTCAGGGTATCGGAGTACCCCTCATGGACCTGAGACGATGGATATCCGCTACGACGACTTTGTGGAGTTACTCGAACACCTTTCTCACGCTCCCGAGAAAGACCTGCCGCCGATGAGCGTCGTGTCGGTCATCAAGAAAGTGCGCGGCACCGGCAACCCGCGGTTGCACTACGCCCGAGGGCACGTGACGGTGAAGTTCCAGACGCAGTACGGGCCGTTGCAGATCGGTGAGGCCTGGGTGGCCTACCCAGGGCCGGATAACGATACGACCGAGTGGGAAGTGTTCATGGCGGTCGAACTGGACGAGCAGACCTGGTCGTTTGGCGACACCCGTATTGTCGATGAGCACGGTGCCCCGTCACCGATCGAAGGGGGGGAGTTGTGCATAGAGCTGATGGATGCGATCAGTTGGGTCGGCTGGGAGCCCTATGTCGAAGCCACCCTGCCACCGCGTGAGGCGAGCTGGAACGCGGTCAAGGATCAATACCCTGACATCCGGGTCGACCCCTGGGGTGCGGGGTGGGGTAAATCAGGCAAAAAGGGCCGGAAGAATCGAAACGGAAAAGGTCGGTCAGGCAGAAAATCCGGTACCGCGCGCCGAGGTGGCAAATAATGCGCAGTAGCAACCTGCAGACGATCGATGAGCCGGTGTCCTGTCCGTCTTGCGGAAACCAGGCAAATTTTTTCATCAAGCGACACTACCAGGGGTCAGGCGAGTACTACGTCGACCTGGACGGGGGTACTGCGGACAACACCGACATGTACTCGAACCTGAAGGTCCGCGATGGGAAGATTCTCTATTGCGCCGACTGCGATGAGCCGGTTGCCCAATGGCGCCCAGGTGACCTGGGCAGAGTTCTGTCGGGACGCGTCGGTGAAGAGGGGAGGGGAGATGGATGAGACAAAGCCTGCAGGCGCCGTCTGGCACCTGCTACACCTGGTCTCGCTGGATAAGCCGCCGCAGGGCAAGCCGTGCAACGGATGCGGCCTGTGCTGTATTGCCGAGGTGTGCGACCTCGGCAAGGAGCTGGGTGACGAGGAGAGGTGCCGAGCGTTGATTTCGCTCGGTACCGGCCGTTTTGCCTGCGGGCTGGTGGCCGATCCCTATCGGTTTCTGCCGCCGGAGCGGTTGGTACCTTGGCATGCGATCGACCAGCTCGCCCCGGGCGGCCAGGGCGAACAGGCCTTGAAGGCGCATTTCGCCGGCCTGCTGGGCGCCGGCCGCGGGTGTGATGCTGATGACGAGGCGATCCAGGCGTTCTTGGTTGAAGCTGAGGTTAATGAGCAGCTAGCGCTGTTTTGACGACCGATCCAGCTCCCGGAATACAGGCATTTCGTTGATGGATAGGCCGGCGTCGGAAAGCGACCTGGCGCTTGTCGGCGCGGATACTGCCTGGTGAGGGGAAGGCGGGCTTTCGCTCATTTAGTCGCTAATACAAGTCCTCTCGATAAGTACCTGCTTCGGAACCTGTTCCATCAGCTGGTGGGTACAGCGGACAACCACGGCCGGAATACTGTCATCCCCGCGCGATGGTGAGTCCGTTCGGCTTGCCTCGGGCTGCGGCCTGGCGACCATGCTATGGAAGAGCACGGTATAAGCCGGGCCATTGGATGGCCGGCGCCGATGGAGCGCGCGGACACTATCGATGTGCGCAGCTTGGGGTGATCTGGGGGCTAAGGCTCGTTTGAGAGTCCGCGTGCGCTGTCTGGAATCCTGCAGCCGAGGTCGCCGACCAGTGCTTGTAAGGACGCCCTGAGCCCGCTCCGGCAGCTGGATGGTTACCTGCTGGACGCTGATCTGCGATAGCGAAGCCCAGCACCGCGTGATGCTGGGTGGATGCGAAACAACTCACCGGGCACGCCGGCGAGATTGGTATCTAGGTGGACGGTCCCTACGAGAAGGGCCTTCTGAAACGAGTGGCTGTGGGCGGCCGGAATGGCTAGCTGGCGAACGCCGCGGCCAGAGCTTTGGCGCGAGCTGACACCTTCAGATGCCGCAGCTCAGGTTCTTCGATGGTGAGGGCACCGATGAGCTCCTCAGCCAGCTGGTCGGCAGTGCTCAGGTCCGCCTGGTCGAAGTCCAACTCCAGCTTCTTGTACTTGCTGTAGGCCGTGATCTTCGAAGCGATCGCCTGGATGGCGAGAGGCCCGTATGCAGCCGGATCCTGGTGATAGAACGCGAAGTCGCCGACGGCCAGGTCACCCGCTTGGCTATGCGCGCCATAGGCCTCGGCCAAGGTACGAGCATAGGCCGCCAACTGGTCCGCGCTCGCAGGTGTCGCCGCTTGGCCGGCGAGATCAATGATGACTTCGGCCAGCTGCGCGGCAGTGAGAAGCGCCTCCGGCTCAAACGGCAGGATCTGCTGTTGCTTCATCGACAGACCCTTCACCAGGGCATCCTGGCTCATTACTTCGATGGGACCGAAGCGGGATGGCTCGTCGCGATGGAAGACCAGGCGGCCTGGTACGACAGTGCCCGGTGCTGTAGCGGTGGTAGTGGAGGGGAGGGTTTCGGTGTTCATGGTGAGGCTCCTGGTTGATATGTACCATCCACCCTGACACAGCTTTTCAAAACGCAAGGGGCCGCTTCTTGATAGGCCTTGCGTTCTATCAATTCTCCGTACGCTGGCTGCATCAACTGCAGCCAGCCAAGATGAATTCAATAGAACCTCTCGCCCAGGAAAGGGCTTCCTTCCCCCTGGAACACTACCGCAAGGCGATCCTGCGCAAGGAGGCCTATCCCTGGGCGCGTAGGTATCTCGCCGCTCGCCAGTCGGCAGCTCACCACGACGTGCTGGCCGCGGTGCCACCTAGCCTGCAAACACCCGTCCAGCTCATAGCCGAAGCGGTCGAGTGTGGTTGGTTCGTGGTGCCCAACGGCAAGAACGGGACGTTCAGCGCTCGCCAGTTTGCCGAGCGCCGGGGAATGGCCGCAGCGCTGCCGTGGCTGCCGGACATCCTGCAGCGCGCGCTACAGGCGGAAGCACGGGCTCGGCACTACCGCCCCGCTGAACGCCACACCTTTGGCGTTCGGCGGATGCCCGGGTTCGTGGATCAGGCCCTGGCCCTGCCTCACCGCCTGTCTCGGCTCCCGCTCGATCACCAGAACGGCGCCATCACGGCAGAGCTCTGGTTCCAGGTACTGGCTGACGTGCACGCTGCGACCGCTGCGCTCGCGGCACAGATCGAGTGCTTTGCGCCGGCGTGGATGTGGGATCCGGCCGCCTCACTTGAACACCAGGTTGAGCGCCTGCGGCGGCATGGGTGCGCGCACCTGCTGATTGCCTACGTGTCGCAGACCCGAGATCGCTGGATCGATAGTCCTGAGCAAAAGAAGCTCGAGGATGTGTTGTACCGAGGGTTACCGGTGGTGGAGTACGAATGGTGGTACCTGGAGAGGGCTGCGCGAGCGCGAGCAGAGGAGGAGGGACGCTGGCGCGCGCACTTCGCCCGGATCCGCGAACTCGCCGGAATCTTCGATGACGCTCGCAGCTTTGCGCGGATACCGCTGGGGCGGCTGATCCGCGAGCTTTCGGGCGGCCGCTTCATATTGCGGCGCGAGGCAGCCTCAAATCCCGGACTGGTCGTCGAAGTCTCGCCAAACTACCTGGTCGGCGCGGGAGAGGGGATAGACGAGCCTTTCGCGCTCGCAAACTTTTGCCAGGCGCTTGCCGATTCGCTGGCCGATGTTCCGTGTTCCTTTCCTGGCTACCTTGAGGCGTGCCGCCAGGCGCGCGCCTCGCTCGTCGCGTTCCAATCCGACATGGCTGCGCCCTGCGAGCGTGCCGGCTAGCGCCTGAGACGAGCTAACTGGCGGTTCATGCCCCTGACCGGCATGAACCTGGCCCGCGGCGGTACTGAGCTATGTGAGGATGATGGTCATCTGAACTATAGGGGAGACCAACGATGAAGGTACGCATTGAAGTAACAGCGGACGAGCTCGAGGACATGGGGTGCGATTCGGTCGAGGAGCTTGAGACCCGGCTGCGGGAGCAGCTGGATAGCGTCGTGGGCGACGCCGGGGAGGCGGGTAGTGATTGGCTCGTCTCCTACGAGTTGACGGCCAAGCTCGGGGAGTAGTTGGAAATGGATCTTATCCCGGCGTTCTATGCCTTCTATGCCGACGTCATGTACGCCCTGATGTGGCTCTGTGTGGTAGCCAGCGTCTGCAGCACAGGTGCGTGGCTGTGGAAGCTCCTTATCAACCTGGATATCCGGCAGGACTATGCTCCGGCCCTGTGGGCGATAGGGCTTGCGTTGGGCGCCCTATTGCTGTGGTGGGGCCAGGACTCAATTGGCAGTAAGGCGCCGCGCTATGAGCGAGGCGAGGCGACGTTCATCACCTTCTGGATCTTGCTGTCGGGCGTCTGCCTCTTTGGGCCTTTCGCGCTCCTATTCCATCGCTCGCCGGATTCACCCAAAGGGCCCAGCGGCTAGCCCTCCAGCCAGCCTCTTGCTGGACGCCCGCCCAGGCGGTTCGTGTCACGTGGCATCCCACTCATCCCCCGGCATAATCCGCTTCATGAACTCGTCAAAGAGCGGCACGGTGAATGCAGTATCACCATGGTTAGGGCTCCAGATCATGCCTTTGGCAATCAGGCTATTGCGGGTCGGCCCAAGGGCTGTCACACGTCGCCCGAGCTTCTCTGCAATATCCCCAGACCTATGCGGCCCTGCACCAAGCTCAGCCATGGCGCGGAGGTACTTTTTCTCAGCTGGTGTGAGCCGATCAAAACGAACCCGGAAGAAGCTCTCATCAAGAGCGGCTATGGCCTCTCCAGTGGCGCGCTCTACGTCGCGCTTCGTGATAGGGCTCTGCTCTGCCACATCCCACGCATGCTTACCCCACTCCTGAAGGAAATAGGGATAGCCCCTGGTCTGATCCACAACAAGCCCTACAGCCTCGGCTTCGAACTCGACACCCTCGTCTTCAGCCGGCTTTACGATAGCTATTGCCGCTTCAGCCTGGCTCAGCGGGCCAATTTCCGGGTAGTCGAATAGCCGCTCTGCATAAGACTTTGCGTTACCAGCTCGCCCGCGCAGTTGAGGCAGGCCAGCACCTACCACAGTCACTGGCAGCCGGCTCTGAGCGCACCGATGGAGAGCAGAGATTAATGCGGCAAGCTCACCTTCACCCACGTATTGAAGTTCGTCGATAAAGATGACCAGCGCGGTATCGCCTTGCCGAGCGGCTGAGCCTGCTTGCTCAAGCAAGGCGGCCAAATCGCTTTCGAGATCACCGTTGTCGGCAAGGCCTGGCTCAGGGTCGAAGTCCAGCCCTACCTCAATGTCGTTGTAGGTCACCTTCAAGGCCTTGGCGAAGCCTGCCAAGGCGCGCAGGCCACGCTGGGCTATGTCTTTCGCTGCCTCAACCCGGCTTAACCGAAGTAATGCGAGGCGTAATTGGGGGGCCAGCAGCGCTGGCAGGGAGCGACCTTCAGGTGCCTCAATACGGATCGTATGAATCCCTTCGGCCTCGGCATCTGTACGCATCTGGTCGAGCAACACGGTCTTGCCCACGCCGCGCAACCCGACCATCAAAACGCTTTTGGCCGGGTTTCCTCGGCGCAATCTTGCAATGCCAATCCTCACGCGCTCACGAAGTTCACCTCGGCCAGCCAACTCGGGTGGCGGCGTGCCGGCCCCCGGAGAATAAGGATTGCTAATAGGATCCATAGCTATACAAACCTTTGGAGGTTTATCTGATTTACATAAACCTACATAACTTCGCTACAAACTGCAAGGTGAGGGACTTCGAACAGCCAACTCGAATGCCCAGCGAATCGTCGCCAGATCTACCGTCAAATAAGGCTTTGAGTGGTTGAGGTGCTGGTGGCCCAGGATCGTCTGCACCATCTCCCATCGCCGGCCGCGAGTACGCGAGCAGCCAGGGAGCGCTGCCTACTAACCGACACGTAGCGCGGCAAGGTCCTCGGGCTCGCCTTTAGCATCAAGCTCACGAGCCGATGCAGCAGGTTCACGGCCCATGAGTCGTTTTGCCTGGATTCAGTAACCGAGCCAGATAAGCACATCGCAGGCTTTGTACTCGGGGTGGTCGCCCAGCTCTGCGAACATTTCAGACGGATCGAGCGTGTGCTTCCGGCATTCACGTTCCGCGTCTTCACGGGTCACCATTCTTTTCTCATCCATCGCTTCATCGAGCGTCATCATGCTTGCTACCTGTTTGGGTTATTCGGCCACGCTTTGAAACTCGGCCGCCTAAGAGGCCCCCTTCCAGCGGATATTTACCTGGGGCTGCTGATCTCATGCCATGCCCTGTAATGCGCGGTAGCGCATCTGTATGGGGGAGGCGATTACGTCATTAGCCAAGGCAAGTTTTTCGAATTGCCCATCCGGATTCTCCACGCCGTCGACGATCACGCCGTCTTCGATTGTCGCGTCCGGGTACCCGTCAGTTCTCCACCGCCATGATCTTCAGCTGCTGCAGAAGGCGATGGGTAAAGTCGGGGCTGGCAGTGAGTAGAATGCGGGTGAGGTTGCGTTCTCGTACGCGGACTTTCTCCGCGGTACTGAGATGCCCGGCCGCCTCGTTGCATCGCGCGTGCGTGAGCACAAGGTTTTCATTGCGGTCTGAACCACCCGTATGTAAAGCGAGCAAATGCTCGCGAGTCATCTCCTCGCGCGTCATCTCATTCAGGCAGTAGAAGCACAGATCCCCATCGCGTTTACGCAGTGTGGCTACGTTATGTCGGCGGGCCCTCGCCGACTTCGTTTCTCCCAGCTGGTCCTGGTTAGGATCGACCTGCGCAACGATCATGAACGGAACATAGGTCAGTTGGAGTGCGGACAGCTCGCCTTTGCCCCCGCCTGGCATCCATTCGGCTCGATTGCTGAGCACCAACTCTTCAGCACGCTGCCAAGAAGTGCTGGGGTATTGAGTGCCCATCGGATCAAATACCTGAACCAGACGTACTTCATTTGCTGGGGCTAGCGCTGGTGCGATAGAGGCCTGAAGCAGTCTTGGGGTCATCTTCACCATGTGACTCATCGGAGCGATACGCCGCTGAAGCCCAGCGCCATCGACAGCTGCTGCGCGGCAGAAGCGCCCAGGCGCTTCGCGAAGCGATCGAAGACATTGTCCTTGACCGTGAAGTCGACCTGGCTCGTGGCGCCCACCAGGTCCCGGGCGACGTAGTCGACATCCCCCAGCTTGTCGATCAGGCCCAGCTGCTTGGCCTGCTCGCCGGTCCAGATCAGGCCGGAGAAGAGCTCCGGATGATCGGCATCCTTCAGGCGATCGCCGCGGCCGGTCTTCACCGACTGGATGAACTGCTGGTGTGTCTGCTTGAGCACGTCATTCCAGAAGACGGTCTCTTCAGGGTTCTTCGGCTGGAACGGATCCAGGAACGCCTTGTGCGCGCCGGAGGTGTAGGCCCGGCGCTCCACCCCGACGCGGTTCATCAGGTCGACGAAGCCGAACGACGCCGCCGTCACGCCGATGGAGCCGACCAGCGAGGCTTTATCTGCCACGATCTCGTCAGCGGCCGCGGCGATGTAGTAGGCACCTGATGCGCCCAGGTCCTCGATAACGGCGTAGACCGGCACCTTCGGATGCAGGCCGCGCTGGCGCTTGATCTCGTCGAACACCTGGCCAGCCTGTACCGGGCTGCCGCCGGGCGAGTTGATCTTGAGAACCACGGCTTTGGCGCGCTCGTCATCGAACGCGCGCCCGATGGCCTTCTTCAGCGCGGCGGCGTTTGCCTCGGCACCGTCGGCGATCTCGCCCCGCACTTGGATGACGGCCGTGATCTGCTTGGCTTCATCCGCCTCGTCGAGTTGCAGGTGCTCGACCAGTACCGCGCCTGCAACCAGCAGCAGGCCGGTACCCCAGAAGGAGTACTTGAGCAGCTTCAGCCGGCGAGATGCGCGCCGCTCTTTGATGAGGTCGCGGATGAGTTCGGGAAGCAGCGTGTTGTCGTGTTCGGACATTGGAACCTCGTGGCGGGTATCAGACCGTCAGTGTCACGAGCCCCGCGCCGAAAAAGTCACGAGTTTGCCCCTCGAATGGGCGTGTACCGGCTCGGTTCTCGCCCGGGAAAGGCTTGAATCGGCCGCCTAGGGCGTGGTGGCGCGTCGATACTGATGATCTCTACCAGTCGGGATTCCAGCCATGAAATACGCACTCGAACACACGGGAGGCCGCACCCTGCCAGTCGACCCGGCCATTTACCTGAAAGCTATCAAGGCCCGTTTGGCATGCGCCCAGGCGCAAGGTGCCAGGAGCATCTGGATCGATCACCGCGATGGGCTGTGGCATGGCAAGGCGACCCATACGGCGCTGATCAGCGCCCTGGAGCAACTCACTGCAGAAGGGTACGGATTGAGTTGGGACGAGATGCGAGGCATCCAGGTGCTGCGGTTGGATGTCGATCCGAAAGTGTATCTGGCGCCGGCGTCCGTCCGTAGAGCGCTGGGCCTGGTCGAGACCTGGGACACCACTCCTTTCAAAGCACCGGGGCCGGTGGCAGCGCCGGTGAGCCATAGCAGCCAGGTCGGCGACTACCTACTCTTTATCGTGCTGATCGTATTCTTTGGCAGCCTTCCATTTACCTTGGCGCGAGTGATGGGCGATCCGACGCCGCGCCTATGGTTGCTAGTGCTCTACTACCTTGTGTTTGGGCGAACCCTCTATACCTGGTGCTCGGTTCTCGTGCAGGGCGTCTGGGCTGCGGAACGTTCGCGGCGGCACACCCCGCCGGCGTGATCTGCCCCCGGCGCCTATCGATGGCGCCAGGTGCTGGCGGCTGGCTGAATGTCCTCTTGACGCTGCGCGCTACCGGAATGACATTCAGCGGCCCACATTTCGGAGGGTGAACATGACTCAACCTCGTGCCCAGGCACCAGGCCCGACTCCCGATCGGCCGGCGCCGGCGGCGGATCACGATGCCTACTCACTGGCCCGCCAGCTCCTGGCAGAGCTCACCGGCACGCCTGGTGAGCTCCAAGCCGAGCTCGATGCAGCATCTCGGGCAACCCCCGAATCCCCTACCAAGAAGGGCGTGAATCGACGCTTGCGCTGAGGGCGGCAGCAGCACACTAGGCCGACCGCCCGGGTCGACGCCTTTGCTGCCATGTGGGAAAGCGCGTTGATCTGGGACGGACCATTTCTATCGAGGACGGCCCCATGCTCGACCTGTACAACATGATCGGTGCACTGATCCCCATGGCTGGCCCCACCAAGGCCCATCCAGATGACGCTTACCGTGAAGGCTACGCCGCCGCGATTGACGACGCGTTGAAGAAGGTCGACCAGGCGCCTGACGCATCCACGGCCGCGATCGCCTTCGCGCTGGAGACCGACGAAGGCATGACCTTTCTGCGCTGCTGGAACGAAGGCGACTTCGATGCCATCCGCCGTGAGTGGCCGGAAGCGCCGGATAATGTCTTCGAGGGCGCCGATCCGCTGTTTAAGCGAACGAGCTCCCAGTTGCCGGCCGGCTAGCGCTCTTACGCGCGAGGCTGCTGCAAATGCTCATCCACCTGGTACCACGGTTCCTGACCTGCCCGGTCTCGGGGCCGCACGTCCAGCTGATCAACCTGCGGATCAAACTCGGTAGGCCTGCTTCTGCGTGACCGGGTGGACCTGGCCAGGCGCCGGCCGATGCCGAACAAGCGCATGGCGATCGGCTGCAGCAAGCGTGGCCGCCTGGCGCGGGTAGGTCTGCTGATCGATACGCTCCGGCCGGCTCAGCCATTCACCGTGGTGTATCGCTGGGCGGTAGGGGCGTGTGTTTTCCTACACGTCAGCCGGTTGTCCAAAGAGGGCACCGTGATCGCCCGGTGCAAGCATCCGTTGGAGCGCTTCCAGAACCGGCGACAGGGCCTCGTACTGCTCCACTGTGACGCCAAGGCTTGCGGCCTCCCGCACCTTGATTGCTTCATACAGATCGCGCATGCCTGCGCCCTCTGGCAGCTCTGAAATAACGGTGAGGATCGAGGCCTTTTTTTCGGCACTGAGCTTCGTACCTGCGAACTGTTCCAGTAACTGAACAATAAAATCAGGTTCAGCCCGGCCCGCTTCCAACAGGTTGAATTTGAATGGTTGTACAGCGGATGGATCAATCTTCAGGATCATGGGCCTACCTACATCTTCGCGGACGCGAAATCCGCGCCCTGGTACTGCAAAAGGCCCAATCAAGGGCCGGTTGTGCGCAGCGCTTTCCTTGATCAATTGGTCTTGGCCAACTCGCGGACCTTCGCTACGAAGGCGTTGAGACTCTCCGCAACCGCCTCAATCTGATCGAGGGGCAGATTGCGAGGTACTTCCAGCGAAACTGACGGTTGCTCATCAACGAGTAAGGTGGCGTGAGCAATACGCTTTTGCTTGCCCTTGATCTGCATGAAGGCATTTACCATTCCCCGGACGTTGCCGGCGAGCTGTTCGAACACGATGACTTCGATTTCTGCAGTGGTGGCCATCGGTGTTTTCCTATAAGTCTGAGATCGGGAACCCGGCACCAACGAGCACTGCTCGAAGTACCGCACGTTCCTCTCGATACGTCCAAGCGCCTGGATGGTGGACTGCGGGGTGCCGCGACGCCTCCTCCCAAGAGCTATACCAGCTGTCTCCGGCCGCTATGTAAACCGGCGGCCGACCTTCAAATTGATCGCTGGTGATGTCGATGATGACACCATCACACTCAATCCAAGCATGGGAGCCTCCGTCCTTTTCTCCACACACATAATCAACCTGAAGGCCTAGCTGAGAGTTCAGATAGTCACCAAGCAACTCCGACACCACGCCACAGCAGCCACGGGGAAAATTTTTCAGATGGCTTGGGAGTTGATCCAAATCCTTCTGATTTTCAAGCTCAGTGCGGAAAGCATGCGCTACGCAGGTGTAATCCATTGCTTTTTTCTTCTCGATCCCGGGGCTGAAAGTGCCTTGTTCGTACTGGCAAGGCCTGCATAGAGACGGGCTTCCAGGTACGGCGACGTTTTCCTAATCGGTGGTGATGTTCCGGCAATGAGGGCAAGCCCATACGGTGTGCCCATCCTTCAGGTACTGCTGCGAATAGTTCGCCGTGCCTACCGGGCAGGCTGGGCAGGCTCGAAGTTTCCCACAGCGATTGACGAGAACTTCTTCATAGCCGCCCAGCTTCATGGCCATCACGAAAGGCGTAATCACGGGATCGCGGGGGCCTCGGTTTGGATCGCTCATCGTCGCGGCGCATTGTTGCCGGCCTTGTTCAAGGAGCGCGGTCGACATCTGCATACAGAATTTTCCTCGGGTTCGTTATGGACTCAGCGTCTCACGGGTCGCCGGAAACGCAAGGCCATGATCGGGCGCCAATCAGCGTGCCAGCAGGCCACTCATGAAAATATGCTCGGAGTACAACGGCCATGGTCGAAGTCCCAACTCTGTCCCGGCTTTTTCCCACACGCCAGCAGCTTGGAACTTTTCGCCCCCTGGACACCGCCTGGCCGGATCGCAGCTGCCGCTACGCCTTTGTAAGATTCTTACACGGTGGAATGCCGGACAGCGTCCCAACGCGCTCAAGGGCTCGGCCTCGGCCGCCTGGCGCAACTGAGCGATCTCGCGCCCTGGATCGTACGAGCTGCCTGAAGCGTCTTTTGAATGCCAGGCGCGTGAAGGCCGGCGCCCAAGGCACTATCTGGTTGGGAAGCGGCTGGATCCCCTCGAGTGACGGCCACGGGGAGCCTGGGGGTAGCAGGTCGCGGCGCTCGGTTGCCATTAGCACCAGGTCTGCCTCCTTGATGCTGGCCGGCATCTCCTGAGCAATCCCGAAGCGCGCCGCGATGGCCATCCAGATCCGCGCCTCGATTGCCTTGAAGCCGGGCAGCAGGTCCTTAAGGGGACTCACCATGTCGCCGACATAGGCCTCGGCGGCATCATGCAGCAGCGCGTGAAGCGCGTCCGCCGGCGGCACCAGGTGGCTGGCCAATACGCTGTGCTGGCCAACGCTGTAGTGGGACTGGGTGTAACCCGCGAATCGGCAGATGTTCGCCAGTGCATGGGCGATGTCATCCAGCACCACCATGTCGGCTTCAGGGGCCAGCAGGTCAAACTGCTTTCCAGACTGGGTGAGGATCCAGCTTGCGCTCATGCGCTACTCCCGTGAGGCAAAAGACCAAGTAGTGGCCAACGTAACCCATCTCCGTCGATGCGCTAGTGCCAATACCCGCCTGTGGCGGGGCCTCGATAGCGAGGGCGCTCCTCCGCCCGCGCAATTCTCCACGCCGCGGGATCGTGGACCGCAGCGACGCTCAATCGGCGAGCTGGGCGCAGCGCAGTGCCAGCTTGTGGTGGTAGTCGGCACCGGTGCAGGTGCGCTCCAGGCGGATAACTTCGTCGAGCGCCACGTCGCGTCTGCTGCACTCAGCAGCGGCCCGGGCCAGCGCTGCGCACATTCGGACGACATAGCCGGGCGCGAGATATCTCGGATCGCGGGCGAGATCACCCTCCGCGGTACCGCGTGCTTGGAGCGCTCGCTGGATGATTCCTGCATACGGTTCATAGTCCACCTGGGGCACGATCCTCTCCTTCAAGGGTTTCCGCGTAGCGCAATGCGGTCCGTACCAGGCGACGTCCGCCGGCGGCACGCGTGGCCTTCTGCGTTTTTTCTATCACGCGGCGAAGGCCATCGCGCGCAAGATTCAGGCTGGTCGCCTCTCCGTCCGTGGCTTCGAAAAGCGCGTACAGAATACCGTCGGCTTCCTGCAGGGCATCCAGGTCCTCGGCCGACACGTAGATCGTTGCGCCGCTCATGGCTGGTCCGCCCGGGTGCTCTGGGCTGTGTTCATCACTAAGTGGCGACGGCGCGGCGCCGCCTCCATCGTTGTGCCTTGAAATGAGTAGTTCACGACGTTCTTCTCCTGAGCAATGGGTGTTGCACCGATCGGCCAGGCGGCGGCGCCACCGGCCGAATCGGTGACTTGACGCTATGCCGCAGCTGTTCGCCGCGGAGTGGCCACTGCGGCGCGCCAGGGGTCGTTGGCCCGGGCAATGGCCGCCATGTGCGGCGGGGAGACACTGTTGCCGCACATGTGGACCTGCTCGGATTTGGTGAAAGGCTTGCCGTCGTGGCCAAACTCGATTTGGTAGGAGTCCGGGAAGCCCTGGGCGCGGTACAACTCGCGCGGCTGCAGCATGCGCAGGCCGATGTCGACCACGACGTAAGGGGTGCCTCCGATCGTGACGGTGACGAGCGCCAGGCGGTCCTTCGTGGTGATGGTGGGGGAGGGCTCATCCGGCCGGCTGGTGTTGTCTGCACCGTAGTAGCTCATCAGGAAGGCGGCGACGCGCAGTGCACCCGCTTCGACTTCGGGCGAGAGCTGCAGCTCGACCACTGAAGTCTTGCCGCCGCCGCCGGCAGTGATGGTCGGCGCCGGCTCGTCGATGCGCTGGCCAACGGAGCCGCCAAACTGCCGAGACAGGAAGGCGGTGATCGCGCCGTGGTGCTGGCCCGAGGCACTGATGGTGTGGAGCGGCTCCTCGAGTGAGCGGGCATCGCAATTGCCGCGCAGATGAGCGAGGGTGGCCACCGCCAGGCGCTGCTGGCTGCCCGTGTTGGTGATGGTGGTCATTGGCCGCTCGCAGCTGTGTGCAGGCGTGGTGTTGAAACCGCCGTTCGCCTGTTCCAGGAACGCCGTGCAGACGCCCATCGCATGTGCTGCGCCGGCGGGGCGCTGGCAGTCGCCGCCACTGGTGATGGTGGGCATCGGCTCATCGGCAGCGGCGCCGGCGGAGTCGAAGCGGAATTTCACCAGGTGCGCGGCCGCGACCGCGTGCTTGATCCCACCGGCCATCACCGTACCCAGCGGCTTGTCCCAGCCCGGTACGCGCGGTTCTTGCCCCTGGCGCTCGCCGTAGCCCACCGATACGAGCGTGGGCGCCACCACCGCGCGATGGTTCTCGGTCAGGATGCTACCCAGCGGGGCGCCGGCGTCGGCAGGCTTCCCTGCATAGGCGGGGCCTCCCAGGCCGATCAGCGTGGGGCTCACCAGCATCTGCTCGCCGCGGTTGGCGCACGTCACGGTCGGCAGTGGCTCGCGTGGGTCGTGCACCCGGTCAGCGCCCTGGTGGGTAGCCGGCGCGATGATCGGGCTGGCCACCGCGAAGGATCCGCCTCGCGGCCAAGCTGTGATGGTGTGTAGCGGCTCACCTATCGATACGGCCGCCTCTCGGGACCAGTTGGCGATCGGCACGATAAAGGGGTCGGCCGACTCCAGGACGAACTTGCGCAGGCCCTTGGCGACACGGCGGAGAGTCGCCGCGGCCAGCGGTTTTTTGCGCTTGAAGATCGACGGGCATGGGACCGACCAGTCGATGCACTCCGCAGCGACGCGCAAGGGCTTCTGTCCCTTGGCCGGCTTCTTGGCGTGGGTCTGCGCTGGCCAGACGATCGGCTGACCGTCGCAGCGAGCAATCATGAACAGTCGTTCGCGACTGGTCGGCGCGCCATAGTAGGAAGCGCGGCCCACCTCCCACTCGACTTCGTAACCCATGCCCTGCAGCAGCTGCACGAACCGGCGCCAGGTTTGCCCCTTGCGCTTGGGGTCAGGCACAAGAAACTGGTTGTGGACCGGCACCTGCTCACCGACGTCAGCTACCCGGTTCACGAACTTCTTGGGCTTCGTCGGGTGAGGGATACGGTCCAGGGTCACGACCCGGCCGGTTGCAGGGTCACGCTTGGCGATCAGCGGGCCCCACTGCAGGATCTGCTTCACGTTCTCGAGGCTGATAACCCGCGGCTGCTTCTTGCCGGCCCATTTCAGCCCAATCCAGGAGAGGTTGCGGATTTCGTGCTGGCGCGGCTGGCCGCCGGCCGCCTGGCTGTGGTGGGTGCAGTCGGGCGACATGTGAAACCAGCCCACCCGGCGGCCGCCGCATTCAGTGTCCGGATCGCCGTCGAAGACATCGGTGGTGAAATGCCGCGCAGCCGGGTGGTTGGCGGTGTGCATGCTGATGGCTTTTGCAGAGTGGTTCTTGGCCACGGCGACTGGGCGGCCCAGGCCCATCTCGAGTCCGGTACCGGCGCCGCCGCCGCCGCAGAAGAAGTCGACGACGATCTCATCTTCCTGGGCGGTGAAGCTCAGGCTGTACTGAGTCTTGAAGTCGACAGGTGGTTGCTTGCGGGGAAATGCGGTCATGGGGAGGGGCCTCAGTACGTCGAGGCGCCAGCCGCCTCACTGAGCCCATCCTCCAGGCATCGCTGAAAACGCAAGCTCGCGGCTCCGCGCCAGAGGGCGGCCGAAGTCCCCACATGCCGCTAGAGGCTGGCGGTTTCGCATAGGAGGCCTAGGCAGGGAAAGAATCTTTCGCCGGCTTTCAGCATCCGGAACGAAAGATTCTTTCTCCCTCCATCATTCAGGTGTCGTCACTCGGGCACGGACGGTCACAGGCCTGGATTCCACCGTCTTCATCTGCAGCGGTGTCGTTGCGGTAGGAGCGTCGTTGATCGGCCGCACCAGCACCGTCACCCTTTCAGCAGCGGAATAGGCGCCCTCGGGGTCTCGCGCCCGGTAGGTGAAGCTGGCTGTGCCATTCCAGTCCTTGGCCGGCTCGAAGCGCAGATTGGTGCCCTGGATAATTGCGACGCCCACGGTCTTGAGGGGCGGGGAGACCAGTTCGAAGTAGGAGGGTGGCGCCGAGTCGATGTCGGTACCTGACAGCGTCGTCTCGACCGGCGTGTCCTCGTCAGTGGTCAGGGACACCGGTTGGACGACGGGAGCGTCATTCACCGGCATGACGACGATGGTGACCGTGCCAGGGCTTGACGTGGCTCCTCGGTTATCCGTGACTTGGAAGGTGAGGGTGGTTGTGCCAGACCAATCGGCTGGTGGCCAGTAGGTGATGGCCGAAAAGCTTTGGGTGATGGTGCCGACGCTCGGCTGTTGGAGGATGGTGTAGCTGCTGATGCTACCGTCAGTGTCCGTCGCCTGGAGATTGAATCGGCCGATGGTGTCTTCGTTGACGGTAGCAGTGGTATTTAGCGCCGACGGTGGAGAGTTGGGTATGACCCGGGTGATCTCACACATGTTGCCGGTATAGCGAACGTAACGGGCGTCGACGACGTAGCTGCCGTACTGGCGCCGTGCCGAGTCCAGGCAGTCGCGATCGAACATCGATTGATAGGCTGCTGGGCCGCCCTTCGACCGCACGTCTGCGTCGGCCGCTTCCTGCCACCGAGAGCTGAAGCTTGCGTAGGTATCACCGTGCTGGCGTATGTCGTCCTGCCAATAGATCCAGCCGCCCTGGTCAGGGCAGCGTCCGAGGTTGGTCGAATACTGTCGATAGACCGAGATGATGTGGTTCTTCCAACCAGTGTCTAGCGATCCACCCCAATAGCCATTGGAGTTCGAGTCGCAGATGAAGGAGTTCTGGCTGAAGGTCGTGCCAGTCTCGTCCGCACGCGACAGCTCGCTGAAGAGGCTGAGCAGGAGGATTAAGGCCGCAGCGACGATCGTGATCGGTGCAGGTGCGGTTGGGCGCGAAGGCATAGCCACCTCGGCATAGGGGAATGGAACAAGTAAACGGGACATGGGGTAGCCCTTGGGCGCGAGTTCACGCCGTGGAAAGGGAGTCAACGGACCGTTCCAGACGCGCGGGCGTCGATGAAGTCGAGGATGCGGTTGATCCTCCACATCGCATGACGGCGGGAGCCCGGTATCGGTCGAGGCGTTTTTTGCACCGCTCGAACCAACAGCCGTCCAACCTGAGCCGCCGGCCGATCCGAACGCTCCAAGGCCTCGAAGGCATCTGTCGCGTCCTGCAGTTGCAGAAAGCTGGCGACGTAGCACCAACGCGTGGCCAGGCGAAATCGGCTGGTGGTTGGCTGGAAGAGCAGGTAGACCCGCTCGCCGCTGGCAGTGAAAGAGCTGCGTAGTACTTCCATGGGGCGCCTCACATGACTGGGTCAGTCGAGGCTATGTCCTATCTCCAGAATGCAAGTCCGGCGTGTCCTCACGGGATTACCCGGGCACGCGTGGTGACCGGCACCGATTCCTTCGTCCTTATCTCCAGCGAAACATCGGTCAGCGCAGGTGTGTCGTTTACCGGCCGCACGGTGACGGCGACCGCCGCCGGCGCCGACCAGGCGCCGGCGGTGTCCTGGGCGCGGTAGGTGAACTGGGTGGCGCCGTTCCAATCCTTCGCCGGCTTGAAGGTGGCAGTGGCCCCGGCGAGGGTGATCTGGCCGACCGCGGCCGGTGGCACGCCGACGAGCTGGAAGACAGTGGGGACAGGGGAGTCGATGTCCGTTGCGGACAGCAGCACGCTGGCCTCGGTGTGTTCATCGAGAGCGAGGGTCTTCGCGTCGGCGACAGGGGCATCGTTCACCGGCCGGATGGTGATCGACACGGTGGCCACGTTCGACCAGGCGCCACTGGGGTCCTGGGCGCGGTAGGTCATCGACGTGCTGCCATTCCAGTCGGCTGTCGGCGTGAAGACGACGGTATTGCCGGCGAAGCGCGCGGTACCCGCGGCTGCAGGCGCCGCGCTGACGATCTGGTAGGTGAAGGTCGAGTGGTCGTCGGTGACCGGCAGGGCGCCGCTGGCCGGCGTGTCCTCGTCGCTGGCGATCGCAAGGTTGCCGGCAACCGGCGTCCGGTTGTAGCAGGTCGCGGTATCGGTCCAGGCGGACTCATTGCGCCGGCTGCCGTCGCTGTAGACGTCGTAGGTGCGGCGTTGGGTCCAGGGGCCTGTCGGCGTCGCGGCCGGGCAGGCGAGCTGGCGCGTTTCCGATCCGCTCGAGGCATAGACCGCGGTGCAGGTGTTGCTGGTGGTGGTCCAGCCAGAGTCATTGCGCTGGCTGCCGTCGGACCAGACCTCATAGGTCCGCCGCTGGTTGATAGTGCCCTGGGGCTGCGTAGCGGGGCAGCTCAGGTTTCGGTACTCGGTCTGGTTGGAGTTGTAGACGGCCTGGCAGGTGCGGCTCGTCTCGCTCCAGCCGGAATAGTTGCGACGACTGCCGTCGGACCAAAGCTCATACGTTCTGCTTTGGGTCACTGACCCTGCGGGCTGATTGACGGGACAGTTAGCCTGTTGGCTCTCGGACTCCGTCCGAACGTAGTACACGTTTGCGGCCTGGCAGATCGACCAGGTGTACGCGGTACCTCCGCTGTCTGGTTGCGATGAAGAGTATGGTCCGACGAAGTAGCGCCTACCTTCCCGCTCTATGATCGCGGATCCATCGCCTCCCCACTTCGACCCTGGCCAGTCATCCCAGACCATCCACGATGCGTCCGGCGGGCCAAGCACCGCGGTGTAGCCGTTCGCCGCGGA
This sequence comes from Pseudomonas sp. SHLD1, assembly GCF_028640935.1. NCBI lineage: Bacteria > Pseudomonadati > Pseudomonadota > Gammaproteobacteria > Pseudomonadales > Pseudomonadaceae > Pseudomonas > Pseudomonas sp. SHLD1. Next base: position 17,489 of record NZ_JAQZAD010000034.1, on the reverse strand, counting down.
GCGGGTCGTGAAGTAGCCGTAGGAGCAATCGGCTCCTGACATCAGCTCCGGGTGATAGCCCTGCGTCGGCGGGTTGGGATAGGCCATGCCGTAGTTGGGCGACATAAGTGCGCCGCCAGCAGACAGTGCGATCAGCAAACGACGGATCATGGTTACTCCCCCTATGGAGCGGTCAGCGGATGATTACTGCCCGCGTGGTCACCGGCAGGGACTCCTTCGTCCTTATCTCGAGCGAAACATCGGTCAGCGCAGGTGCGTCGTTTACCGGCCGCACAGTGACGGTGACCGCCGCCGGCGCCGACCAGGCGCCGGCGGTGTCCTGGGCGCGGTAGGTGAACTGGGTGGCGCCGTTCCAGTCCTTGGCCGGCTTGAAGGTGGCGGTGGCCCCGGCGAGGGTGACCTGGCCGACCGCGGCCGGCGGCACGGCGACGAGCTGGAAGACGGTGGGAGCGGGGGAGTCGATGTCCGTTGCGGACAGCAGCACGCTGGCCTGGGTGTCCTCATCGAGGCTCAGCGTCTTCCCCTCGGCGATCGGGGCGTCATTCACCGGCCGGATGGTGATCGATACGGTGGCCACGTTCGACCAGGCGCCGCTGGGGTCCTGGGCGCGGTAGGTCATGGACGTGGTGCCATTCCAATCGGCTGTCGGCGTGAAGACGACGGTATTGCCAGCGAAGCGCGCGGTGCCCGCGGCTGCAGGCGCCGCATTGACGATCTGGTAGGTGAAGGTCGAGTGGTCGTCGGTAACCGGCAGGGCGCCGCTGGCCGGCGTGTCCTCGTCGCTGGCGATCGCAAGGTTGCCGGCAACCGGCGTCCGGTTGTAGCAGGTGGAGGTGTCGCCCCAGGCCGACTCGTTACGATGGCTGCCGTCGGTGTAAAGGTCGTAAGTGCGGCGCTGGGTCCAGGTACCGCTCGGCGTCGCGGCCGGGCAGCTCAGCTGACGGCTCTCTGATCCCTTGGACGAGTAGATCGCCGTACAGGTGTTGCCGGTAGTCTTCCAGCCGGAATCATTGCGGCGGCTCCCGTCCGACCAAACCTCATAAGTCTGCTGCTGGGTGATGGTGCCCTGAGGCTGGGTCGCCGGGCAGTCCTGATTGCGGGACTCGGTTTGCGTCGAGTTATAGACCGCCTGGCAAGTGCGCCCAATCTCGCTCCACCCGGAGTAGTTGCGGCGACTGCCATCGGACCAAACTTCGTATGTGCGCTGCTGAGTGATGGCGCCGCTGGGATGAGTCGCAGGGCAGTTCGCCTGCTGCGTTTCTGATTGCGTGCTCTGATAGTTAGGTCCGTATTCCCCACAGACCGGCTGGCGCAAGGTGTTTCGGTCCACCTCCGGACCGATTCGATACCGCTTTCCGTTGGAGGCAGTGAAATACATGCCTCTATCGATCTCGATCTGATCAACACTGTATAGCTCTTGCCCCTCGATCCAGAGGTAACGGTAAACGATGTCGTTGCCATCGTTGCTGTTCTCGTACAGAAACCACGTTTGGTCATCCAGCTTGCACGTCTCTGCGATCGCGCTTCCTGACCATGTAAGGGCGCAAAGGATGATGGCCAATAGGTAGCGATAGCCCGCGAACATACGCGTCTGTTGGTGGCTGGACATTCTGATGGCTCGATTGGCAAGACAGATGAGCCATTGTGTCGCCGTAGGGAGCAGCTAAAACTGTCGATTCGAGCCAGTCCAGGGCGTGGATAGAGCGAGGCCGAGGTCAGCGTTTGCGTTTTCAGAAGTGGGGGGATGCTTGAGCTTTCTCTCGGAGCACGCCATGACCACTACCCACTTCTCCGCCTCTACGCGCCGTGTGTGCGGCCACACCGACAACGCGTCCTTCCACTACCACTCCAGCAAGGCGCGCCAGGATGAAGAGCGCTACGCACGCTACTCGCTGTGCAGCGATTGCTCCAAGCAACTGCGATCGGCCTGGGCGTGTGCGCCGGCGCCGCAGGCGGTCGCCGAATCGGGACTTCCTGACCTATGGGGTGGCTCCGCCAAGCAACAGGCCTGGGCGGACCGCATTCGGCGTTCGCGGCAGCTTCAGATTGAGGGCTTCCGCAGCCACGCTGCTGCCACGCAAGAGCCTCTGCTCGAGCTGGCGCGCCTCACCCTCGATCTGATGTTCCGCATCCAGGATCCGAGCTTCTGGATTACCTCGGAGAAGGCCGGCTTCCACGTTGACGCGTTCAAGGTCGACATGGAGCTGCTGTTGAAAGGCCGGCTTTCGCCGCTGGATCGCACGATGACCGGCTCCGTCGTCGGATACTGGCTGCAGGCCGATTGGTCGGTCATCAGCACGCTAGCGCGTGACGTCGCCGAGTGGATCAAGCCGCGGCTTGCAGGCGAAGCGTCGGAGGCAGCACCTGCGCTCATACAGACCGCGTTGGGCGGCGTGCCTGAAATCGCCCAGGCCGCGCCAGTGTGAATAGTGAGCTCTTGACCTCGGCTTGCACCGATCATGCGCAGGCCAGGTGCTCCTGCGCGGAGGAGGTGGTAGGCCATCCGTGGCCTGAGTGAACCTAGTGCTGGTCGATGTTGTTGCCTTTCCGCCCGTCAGGGTTTGCCCGAACATAAGGCGTCCCGTTGCGAGTCACGATCCCGAAATCCGGGTGCTTTCCTGCCTCGACCTCCCGCACCAGTTGGGGTCGGGGCACATTGCCTCGTCCCGGAATGGTGTAGGACTGGTTCTCGCCGTTCTTGCCGTCACCGTTGCCGCGAATGTGCTTGGCCATACTCACTCCTCCCCGAAATCGAAGACAAGCTGTGGCTGCGGCAGGCTGCGGTAGTGGTGTCGGACGTCCTCCCAGCGCCCAAAGCGGAAGCGCCGATAGCGGTGGACGAACACGGTTTTGATGCGAGGAATGCGCCGAATACGGCGCCGTCTAACGATGTGGCTCATAGTCTGCAATCTCTATAGACAGACGTTATCGGAGGGTGAGCGATCCCTCAGCCGTCATCAAAACGCGTTGACGTGATAATCACGCCAGGCGTTAAATACGGCCTTCCGAAGTGCTGCTCACCAGTGTCATTTCGGAGCCACGGGTGGCTGCGGTGCGCCGTCGGAAGCTAGTCGCAGTCCACCCGTATCCTCTCTCCAGGATGGCCCAGGCCACCCTCATCACCGGCATCCATGCCAAGCCAACTCATATGAGGTGGCTCTTTATCATCACATCCTACGTTTAGTGCCTTCTGCCATCCACAACACATGCAGTGGGGTTTTAAGTCTAGGTCATGGTGGTGATCTATCACCCTAGTATTAGGGCAACAGGATAAGCCCTCCTCGCTAGGGGAGACAGTCTTGACAGAGGGGTGTTTCGCCGTCCCAGGCCTACCGACGAACTGCTATATATGGTGCTGCCGCGTCCTAAGGACCACTAGATGTCGCGTTTGTCACGTTTGCACTTGTGGATAAGACGTGGATAAGCAGTTCGAGACTGTGGTGTATTCCAAGAGTGGTACCCGGCCATTACACGTCGAGGCTGGGCTCAGGGCGGAGTGGTCAAATAACGTACGACTTTTCAACCCCGCAGGCTCGAAGTTGAAGGGGGTTATAACGGGTCGCTATAAGTTTTCTCCCGAACAGAAGAAAACGTTCGTACGCTGCTGCGACGTTTTGCCCTGGTTTGCCCCTGCGCAGACCACGCCGCGTGGGATCCTTCCGGTTCATCCCTGCCAAGGGCGCAAACTGAGCCTGATTTCATTCGCAGTAATGACAACCTAACTCCGTCGCCAATTGGCATAGGTGCTTGGGCCGTGTCTCAAGAGAGCGAAGTCCTCGAACGCATCACCGCGGCTTTCCGCTGCGCCTTCCCGGTTGTAGCCCTCAAGACGTTCGAAGTCGCCCGCGCGCGCGCGGCGGTCAAGAAAGTCGCCGCCGACCTGGGCCGGCATTACCACGAGATGCCGTTCAAGCTGGTACCCGATCCAAACCAGATCAAACAGATCGCGGAAGGACCGGAAGCCAAGCGGGGTGTGGTGATCTTCGACCCGTATTTTCAAGACCGCCAGCGCAGCTCCAGTGAAAACCTGCCTGCCCTCAAGGGTAGTCTCGGGGCCCTCGAAAAGTACGGCGTCAGCTACGTAATCGCTGGGCGAGAAGGGCTTTCGGAGGAGTTCGTCTACCACATCGACCTGCCGCCCATGACCAGGTCCGAAGTCATCGCCGTCATCAAAACCGCGGAGCAAGACGTGCAGCGGTCGCTCACTGGCGGCCGCGCCACGGGGAGCGACGCGGAAGCGTCGATATTCACGGAAGAGGAACGCGGCGTGGTCGCGAACCACGCGATGGGGCTGAGCCACACCCAGATGCGCAACGTCTTCATCCTGGCAGCCAACAGCCGCCGCAATGGGAAGGAGTACTTGTCGGAGATTCGCCGCGAGAAGCACCACATCCTGCGCGAGGTTGGCCTGGATGTCCTGGAGCCGGTGGAGATCGACACCGTAGGCGGCCTGGAGCCGCTCAAGCGCTTCCTGCGAGGCCGCAAGGTAGGCTGGGAAAAGAATCTGCCGCTCAAAGGCGTGCTGCTGGCCGGCGTACCAGGCGGTGGCAAGACCCTCATGGCCAAGGCCGCCGCCGGCGTCTTCGGTACCACGCTCGTGCGCCTCGACATGAACCGCTTCTACTCCAAGTACCAGGGTGAGACCGAGCAACGGTTCCGCCAGGCACTGCAGACGATCGAGCAGATTGCGCCCGTCACCGTGCTGATCGACGAGATCGACAAGGCCTTCGCCAGTGGTGAGGCGGACAACGAGATCTCGCGCCGGCTGCTTGGTAGCTTCCTGTACTGGCTGCAGGAGCGCCGTGAGCAGGTCTTCATCGTCGCCTCGGCTAACCGGGTTGCAGCGCTGCCGCCGGAACTGATGCGTGCCGGCCGTTGGGATCGCTGCTTTTTCATCGACCTGCCGAGCGCGGATGAGCGCGAGGCCATCCTGGACATCCACCTGCGGATCGCTGAGTGCCGGGCAGAAGATCTTGATCTCGCCGCACTGGTGCGTGTGAGCGACGGCTACACCGGCGCCGAGATCGAGCAGGCCATCACCGATGCGCGTTATCTGGCGGCTGAGCACGACACTCCGGTAGGCCAGGCGCTGCTGCTGCAGGCGCTGGCGGACATCAGCCCTTCGAGCGAGACACGCAAGGCCGACATCGATGCCATTCGCCGCCTGGGCGAGGACGGATTCACCCGCGCCAACACGCTCGACCCGATCGTCGAGCCGTACGGCGGACGCGCACTGGAACTAGGTTAAGAGGAGTTATCAGACATGAGCCATATCGTGAAAGGGAAGGTTACGGTCGCCTACAACGACGCGGTGGTCTTCAAAACAGCCCTGGCTGAACTGGGCATCGTGCTGACCAACGAAAGGCTGTACCGGGTCATGGTCGGCTACACCACGGAACGCTACGACCTGGTGCTTCAGCACCCGGAAAGGCCCCAATTTCGTCTGGGCTTCAACCTCGAGGGCGGCCGCTACATGCCCTACCAAGAAGACTACGGTGACGTGGGAGAGTGGACGCGCCGGGTTAGCGCAGAGCTGGCCGATATGTACCTGGCGCAGCACTACGCCGCAGCCCTGCGTGCCGAGAATTACCAGGTGGAGATCCGGCGGGAGAACGGCCATTTGGAAGTGATTGCCGAGGAGGCAGTATGGTGAAGCGCGTAGTGGTGACGATCAAAGCGGCAAAGGTGACCGCCGACTTCCAAGGCTTCGAGGGCAAGACGTGCGAGGACCTAGAGCATCGGCTGCGGCTGGAAGGGACTGAGGTCACCGAGGTCGAGCTGAAGCCGGAGCATGCATTCGAGCTGCAGGCCGCAAGCACCCAGAAGGTCATCTACTGACCTCGCCGACTACCTACCGCATGGCCTACTTATGAAGAAAAGACACCACTGCACCCTGATTGGGATCGCAACCCTGCCGCCGGTTGCAGCATGTCTCGCGCTCAACTGGTTTGACTGGCCATCTGCATCGGTCATCGATCAGCATGTACGACTGTGGGTCTTCGGATCGTTCGGCATCTTCTGCATGTCAGCCTGGGTGTGGTGCCTAGAACACTACTACGACTCCGGATGGATATATGTTCCAACGACCGGTGCTTGTTTCGCCGTCGGACTGGGCTTAGCAACCGATCTCTCTCCAGCGCTGATGGTGTTCTTCGAGGTAGTCGCCGTAGTGGTGATGCTCGGATCCCTATTCTTGGCGCTTGTTGATCACTGGTGGACACCAGGGCCTGGTGGGGCCGCAACGCCTATGGAAGGAGAACCCCAGCCTGTTACCCCTGTGCCGGCCTCACCTCAGCCCGTTGCGCCACAGCCGCTTCAGCAGCCTACCGTCGCGCCGGTGACTCAGCGCCTTGGTGGCGAGCAGCGCGCTACCGCAGAAATAGGGATGGATACCGGCCATGTAGGGCGCCGCCTGTTCCTTGATGAAGGACCGCAAGCATGACCTGCTCCGTGCATCGGCAATCTGCCGGTGGCCGGGCCGCAGCGCCCCGGCGCATCGTGATTTCCGCAGGGACGGTGACCGGCTTCCAGGACGAAGTGAGCTTTGCCGGCCTGCAGCTCGAGTCATTTGAGCGCAAGCGGGTTTCTCACGTGGTACCGGCCGGCGTCCTTAAACGGCTGTTCTTCGGCGCCATTCGCAGCGTCGCGGGAGAGTCGACGAGGCTTGCCGCCTGGACCAGGAGCTGGCGGTGCGCCTGGCTCGTTCTGGTCGACGAGAACGGGTACGGCCCGTTCATTGAGCGGCAAGAGGCGATCGCCTTCGAGAAGCAGCTGATCAGGGCCCAGGGCAAGCACCTGCCCCGAAATGATCACGAGGCTGGAGCATAGTGGTGACCCGTATTCGCATCTTCTGCGTCGCTCTGCTCTGCTTGATGACGTCACCTGTGGTCGCCGCACTCCCTGACCTGGAGCCGCGGCGCCCGCCGATTCACATGGCCGTGGAGACGTATTTCGTCGCCCACGATCAGTACCTGGTGATGACAAAGCCTGATGGAACCGACGAAGTTCGAATCTGCCCAGGACGGTATGTCGAATTCGCCGGCGGGCCCGTGTGCCGCGTACCGGATCCTGAAGGTCTGAACCACTTTCTTGGCGGCAGCGTCACCGGCGAGACATTCACTCTAGAGGAGACGGTAAAGCGGCTCTCCGGGGGCAACGGCACGCTCGATCAAGTGATTCGCTCGAATAGGGACAACCCGAGCTACCTCCTATCAGTTACCTACCCCTCTACGGCCAGCCGGAAGATGCAGAATTCGCTAGAGGACATCGCCGTAGCCGTGCCTACTGTGGCCGATATCGTCGGGCGATCAACCGCGTTGCAGATGCTTGGGATTGGAGTTGGGATCAGTGTGTTGGTATTCGCAGCATGCTTAGGATTTTGCTGGTGGGAGAACCGACGGGTATCCGCACGGCGGGGCTCCCAGAATGACCTGATTGAGGCCTACGCCGCGGCTGCAGCACCTCAGGTAGAGAGCGGACCGCCGTCGCTGACCAATCTGGCGGCGGCGCAGACTCCCTCGAGGCGGTCCCCGCCGACCGAGCCGCCCGAGCTGCCTACCGCGGCGCAGCCGTCGGCCGCAGTGAAGGTCGTCAGTGAGGAAGCACAGTCTGGCCGCAAGCTCTTTCTGGACTGATCAGGCGTTTTGGCTGTGACCCTGGAACGCCTCTGGACCGAGCGTTTGGCGCGTCGTAGAATCGAGATTCTTGATCTGCAACATGCGTTGCGGTCCAGACGGCCATTTGGCCACCCTCAGCTGCTCAGCAGCACTCTCCCACCCATACGGGCCAATCCCCGTATGGGGAAAGGTCCGTCCATCGATGAGACCTTTCATGAAAACCTCTCGCTTTCTCCTGTTCCTCCTCACCTTCGTGTTGGCGTCCTGCACGCTGCTCGGCTGCACCAGCGCACCTGTAACGCCTGCCGAACCCGGATCTCTGGTCCAGGCGAAGCGGATCGTGCCGGTCTGCCAGGCGTTAGCCGGCACCTACCAGTGCAACTGGATCGAACTGAACGCACCTGCCGCCCGCCCGGTACCGGCAAGCGCGCGTCGCATCATCCTCTGACCATCACACGGACGTGACGGCTGCACCCCGCTATGGGACGCAGTTGGAGATCCAGGAGAACACCCATGCACTACGCACGCTTCGCCAACGGCAACATCTGGCCTATCGAGGGCTCGACGCTGACCGCCAATGTCGGGATGGGCATCGCCGAGGTTCATGACTTCGACGAGCACAACCTTCGCGACCAGGTACATCAGGCAGCCGTAGGTACCTTTGCCCTACGTCGGGTGCAATGCACGGTCGCCTGGGGCAACCCCAAGGAGATCGTGTTCCGGCTGCAAGGCTGGATCAACTGGAGCGCCTTCCCTGTTCGGCCGGACGAGGTCTGGCAGATCAGGGAGGTCGTTGAGCACTACGGTCAGCTGTTCGGCTGGTCGCTTGATGAGCAGATGCACGCGCTGAAGGCGCATGGCGCTCCGGCGCCGGCGGAGGACATCGTGATGCTCGGCTCCGGCCGGGAATTGCGAACCCCTGCCGTGCCCAGCGTCAGCAGCTACGCACGGGTCTGCCAGTTCGGGTTCGAGCTGGCCAGGCTCGATGTGCCTGCCGACGAGATCGGGCTGGGGCTTCATGGCCTTGTCCGAGCTTGCACGGTTAGTGGTTGATCAATAAAAAAGCCCGGCATTGCCGGGCTTTTTTATTTATTAATTTGAAGTCCGGTCGTCCATGGAAACAACCGTGATCCGATCGCAGGGTAGCTAGCTACCAGATTGATAATTTCCCATGTGGTCAATTTTCTTATTGGTAATAGGTTTACGCTTCTATCAGGGTCTAATGCTTTCAGTTTTTTCAATACTATTGAGATGGCGCGAGTAGTGGGCGCGTCGGAGACAGAATGACTGAGCTTATCTAATTCAGGCATCGTCATTCTATACATGGCCCTGCTAATTCTTGCTGCGCGAGTTAGTAGTTTTATCATTATCCTATACCTAATAACGGTATGGCATATCTTGTTCCGAATCCCTTTCGGCTGGTCCTCTAGGCGGACTAGCTGACCCGTAAGGTTAGGAAAGTAGATTAAATGATGCAGCTCAGTAAGTTCTGCGCTTATCGCGGTTTCATTAAGTCGTAGAAAAAGCCAGCTTTCCAATCGGATTGTGGAGGGCAATCCCGCTGCTTCAAAGGTTCTCGCGTACTGGTCGATCCGCTCGATCATATCGCTTTTCAGTGTCTTCAGTACCTGGCGTGGCTTACCTGCTAGATGCAACGACAGCACATCTCCGTGGTCCCAGGTTACCTTTACATCATCATCCAAATAGCAGCCAATACCCTGGGATTGCTTCATCCCGACTAGAATGTATGTTGTCAGAAATACCGCAATAAATTCAACCGCATCGAAACTGTAAGGAGATATGAAGCACGGATCGCTCTTGCTTATCTGGCTGGTAATTAAAGCGCTTCCAAATGCTATAATTGCAAAAGAAGAAGTCATCACCCATTTGTGCTGATTTAGACGGATGAAGGAGCGCCAAATAGAGCCTTTTTTTAGTATCATAGGTTCCCTTGTAGCGTAGCGCTTGCCATATTTTATCCATACTGTCAGGAATATAATTGCGGTAACCATTGCAGCAATGGCGAGTATGGATTTGAAAAATGGCAAAAAGCTTGGGAGCGAGCAAATTTCCATAATGAGTTTCTTCTAAAAGATTGGCGAACTGTTCGTAGACTATCTAAGCGCGTATTAGATGAGGGACGAAGCGCGAACTGTCCTTCGTAACAAGCGTGCTGTCCTCCCGAATACCGATCCCGGCCGCACAGTCGCCGATCACCCAGCTGCCGATCAGTGTGTAGTCCTGGCCGAAACGTGGCAGCGGCGCGCAGCGCTGCAGGATCTGGGGCGAATCGCCGTACGGGCCATCCACGACCTCACGCTCGCCGGCGGCGGTGTGCAGCTCGATGTTCGAGCCCTCACGCGAGAAGAACGGTTTACGCACCCAGCCCGCCGGTACCGGAGCGGAGCGCGTCGTATCGACGTGGCACTCCAGCAAGTTCGGGTGCCCGCGGTGCATCTCCCAGAGCAGCGGCAGCATGCCCTTGTTCGAGATGATGGCCTTCCACATCGGCTCGATGAACTGGGTGTCCGACTTGGCCACCGCCGCGCCAAACTCTTCCTCGAAGATGAATTCCCAGGGGTGCAGCTTGAAGAGGTGGGGGATCCACCGGTCCTGTAGGTCGACGAAGCGACCTTCCTGCAGACCAATCTCCTGCAGGTAGATGTGCTCGGTCTGCAGGCCGGCCTTCTCGGCAACCGCGCGCAGGTAATCGCAGGTGCCTTTGTCTTCCTCGGACCCGTCGATGGAGGCGAAGTAAAAGGGGTGCTTCAGGCGCAGCGCCTGGAACGCCTGGCCCAGTCTTTCCTCGATGCTGTTGAACTGGTCGCTTCCCTGGGGGAGCAGGCCGCGCGCCATGCCATCCTCGAGCCAGTCCCATTGGAACGCTGCCGCCTCGTAGATCGACGTGGGGGTGTCATAGTTGGCTTCGATCATCTTGGCCGGGCGCTTGCCATCGTAGACCAGGTCGAAGCGGCCGTAGAGGTGCGGATGCCCCTCTCGCCATGATTCTGCGATCGAGTCGAAGAACGCCTCTGGGATGCCCAGACGCTTCAGCAATTGCTCATCGCGTACAACACGGCCTACCAGGTCAAGGCACATGTGGTGCAGCTCTTCTGTGGGCGCCTCGAGGTCCTTCTCGACCTGGTCGAGGGTGAAGGCGTAGTAGTGACGCTCGTCCCAGTAGCGCTCCCCCTCGATGGTGTGAAACTTGAAACCGTTGCGCTCGGCCCGGGCCTGCCAGTCTGGTCGTTCTTGATGAGCAATGCGTTGCATGGTGTTCTCCCTAGCCGCCGAAGCTGCCGCCGCTGAAGCCGCTTGCTCTCGCAACGGCGCTGCCGCCAAAGCCACCACGCGAGGTAGCGGCGGAGGTGTTCATGGAGGACCGACTACTGCCGATCGAGCTGGTAGAGCTGGTGCTGGGGGAGCTGGAATAGCGACTGGTAGACGGCGGACTCGTGTAGCCGCTGCTCACTCGGGGCGCTGGCGCGGTGTAGGCATTGCTCGTGCGTGCCTGGGTCGAGTTGCTGAAGCGTGATCCCGTCTCGATGCGTCGATTGAGGCTGGAGGAGGCGAAGCCACCGCGATCATCCCGGTAGCGGTAGACCGGCTCGCTGAAGCGGCTGGCGCCGCCGTTGTTGAGCATGCTGCCGATCAGCAGACCGGTGAGCAGGCCGTCGTTCGAGCCGCCCGCATGGCTGGTGGTTGCCGCCGCTTGCGCCGCGGCGATCTGCGATTCGGTGGCACGCCCGCTGGCGGCGATCTCGAAGCCGCCAAATTTCGGCGCGAATTTGCCGGCATCAGCCGTTTCGCAGTAGCCGGCGACGAAGTCTTCCTCGCACTGCGCCTGGGTGTCATAGGTTGGCGCGCGCCGTTTGTGCTCGGCCAGCGCGTCCATGTAGGACTCGGCGCAGATGTTCTCCGGAATGCGCGCGTCGACGCACTGCTTGACGGAATCGAAGGACGCCACCTTGTTGAGGACCCGGCCTTTTTCCGGGGCATCGCAGCCGCTGACCGATACGACGGCTACGGCGAGCAAGGACAGTTGGACACGTGAACTGCGTTTCATGGCGGTCTTCCTTAGGCGCTGGGCGTCATGCAGGCGGCGTTGATCAGGCCTACGGCGATGGCTACGGCCGCAACGTAGATGCCGGCTGCAATTTCACCGTTCTCGATCCGCGTGCGCAGCGGCCGCAGCACGAGCGAGGTCGCGAAGAACGCGCCCAGCTGGATGAAGGCGCCCAGGACCGCCCATACGACGAAGTCCAGAAGATTCACGGAATAGGCGATGACGTTGCTGGCCGGCAAGGCAAATCCGATGATGGCGCCGCCCAGGGCGATGGCCGCTGCGGTGTTGTTTGCCCGGATCAGCGCCCATTCGTTGTGCGGGGTCACCTTGGTGTAGGCGAACTGGAACAGGGCCAGGAGGACACAGGCAGTGGCCACGTACAGGACGAACCCCAGCAGGGCGGTCGGATTCAGGGACAGGGTCAGGGTGAGTTGCAGAGCGTCGAGCATGGGTCAGTCCTTGATTCAGATGAGGTCGTGAGCGAAGAGCGTCAGTCCACGCGAGGTTGAAACGGAAACCTCGCCCAAGGCGTTTTCCTCGACTGAGAACAGCAGAAATTCCCGCCGGCCAGGAATGCCGAGGTCACGGCTGTAGAGCATGGCCCGGTGCTGCACCTGGTCCCGTTCGTGGTTTGCTGGAGGAAAGCGCTCGGTAAAGCTCTGGAGCTCCGCTTGATTGCCGGCGGTACCCCAGTCGCGACTGAAAGTGACGCCGTCGAGTAGGTAGGTGGGGCGGCCGATGGGACTTCCCGGGCCAGCGGTCTGGACCAGGTGGTCTTGCGATTCCATGGGCACCCAGCTGAGGTAATTGAACAGGACGATCGACTCGACCTGCCCGTGCTCTGTGTGCACCTGGAGCCAGTAGTCCTCATCGGCAAGGTAGACCCGGTAGAGCTCCGCGCCAGCACCGAGGTCAATGACGCCGATGTTCTCGATTGCCTGCGGGCTGGGGAAGGTGACCAGCGTCAGGCCAGTCATGGCACTGGGCAGCTGGGTGTCGATGGTGAGGGGAAGACCCTCGCGCAAACCTAGGGGATAGCCTACGACGAGTTGGCCGGTAGGCACGGCGCTGAAACCCAGTGCGCTGCGGATACGTTGCAAGAGAGACATTGAGGATCCTCGTGACGGTGGGAATGGCTGATGGCCGCCGGCAAGGTCCGTAACGCGTCGCCGGCAGGATCACGCTACCGGCAAAGGTAAATATGCAAGCTCCGAATGGGTGGCGAGTTCGCCCCGAGACAGGGCGTGAACTTGGCGCTAGCCGAAAAGAGCAGATAGGGAAGTGGTCCCACGCGAACAGCACATCCGATGACACCCAGCTGTCGGTTTTCTAGATTGTTGCGAGATACTGGAAATACCAAACCTGGGATCAATCAATGACAGCAATCGACCCAAAGCCGACATCGGGATCACATCATGTAGGAGATTCTAAGGTTCGCTTCAACTTCACTGGGTAGGAGTCGGCCTATTCTTCGCGATGGTGGCTTGCCTGACACACCGCGATGCAGGCCGGTAGCTTCACCGCAAATGTTGCGGTCAACCATAGAATCTCCTATCGGCCGGCACGGCCTGTGAGATTAGCCCAAAGTCTACGCTTGAGTCGCTTGATTTGGCGGGTGACAATACGCATTGTGTATATGTCGACCGAGATCATCCCTAATGTCCCAACAAGTCTTTCTGCGCGATGCCATGCGTCGTCTGAACTTCACTCGTGACGCGCTCGCCCAGCGCATTGGCGTCTCACGGCGAGCGCTGGACAGCTGGCTGCTGCCAGACGAGTCGCCGGAGATGCGCAAGATGCCAGAGATTGCCCAGCGGTTTGTCCTGGAAATCCTTAAAAGGGCATCGATCGATACGCAGGATGTATACAACCATCCGACTGGTAACAGTGAATCGGGTCAGCACCTGTTGTCGGTGGACGGCTATACCCGAGATTCGGTAGAGGCGCTGTTGCGTGTCGCCGATATCATGCAGCCGGTTGCACGCCGACAGAAAACCACGCGCGTGCTGGAAGGCGCGGTGCTGGCTAATCTGTTTTTCGAGGCCAGCACCCGCACGCGCCTGAGTTTCAGCTCGGCCTTCGCCCGGCTGGGTGGGTCGGTGTGCGACACCACCGGCTTCACCTTTTCCTCGATGGCCAAGGGCGAGTCGATCCATGACACCAGTCGGGTCATCAGCGGCTACGCCGATGCGATTGTCGTGCGCCACCCGGAGCAGGGGGCGGTGGCCGAGTTTGCCCATGCCACCCACGTGCCGGTGATCAATGCTGGCGACGGGCCAGGTGAACACCCCAGCCAGGCATTGCTTGATTTATACACTATCCAACGCGAATTCTCGCGCCTGGACAAGCTGATCGATGGCGCCCATATCGCCTTTGTCGGTGACCTCAAATACGGCCGCACCGTGCACTCGCTGACCAAACTGCTGGCGTTGCACCGCAACTTGAGGGTCACCCTGATCTCGCCGCCGTCGCTGATGTTGCCCGAGCATCTGGTGGAGTACCTTGCGCGCAATGGTCACCACGTCGAACAGACCCACGACCTACCCGGTGGGTTGAAGGGCGCCGATGTGGTCTACGCCACCCGCATCCAGAAAGAGCGCTTTGCCCAGCAGGAAACGCTGGAGGGCTACAGCACCGACTTCCAGATCAACCAGGCCCTGGTCAACGCCACCTGCGGTGCCCACACCCTGATCATGCATCCGCTGCCACGGGACTCGCGCCCGGGCGCCAATGACCTGAGTGTCGACCTGAACTTTGACACGCGGCTGGCAATCTTCAAACAGACGGATAACGGTATCGCCGTACGCATGGCTATCTTTGCCACACTGCTGGGCGTTCAGGACCAGGTCCAGCACTCATTGCGCGAGGTGGGGTGGCGGGTGCCGGTGTACCTAGGGCCGGAGGAAGAAGTGCCATATCGCGACCAATGACCTGCAAGCAGTGTGGAGCTGCCGTAAGCGGGAAAAAGGGTTGCAGGCCCTTCAGAATCTGGGGCGCGCTCCGTGCCATTGCAGCCTGGCGGCAGCTCCAAGTTCGCGTATGTCTGCTCTTGCCGATAGCTGCCACTCAACGTGGGAAAGGCAGTTGTGCTAGTAAGTTTACGATGGTGGATGCTAAGCATCCTTCTGGATCTAAATCAGGATCAAACACAGTTACAGTCATTCCTCTACATCGAGGGTCGGCAACGAATGATGCAATGATGATCACCAAGTCGTCGGGTGGAATGCCTGGAGAGCCGGGTGAGTCCACAGCGGGCATCATAGCCTGATCTAGCACGTCTATATCCAGGTGTATCCAATAGCCCTGTTTAGGCTTTCGAGCTAGCATTTTACGAATGCGTTCTATAACGGCCGCCGGACCTATTCTCAAGGCTTCGAAGATATCGACACGATTAATGGCTGTGCTATTTACATCGGGCCAAGCAAAGTCGTCGTTGCGGTTTTCGCGCTCACCCAGTTGGATGACATCGGTGTCGACAACAAGCGGACCGGCAATGCCTGGCCATTCGGTTACCAGCTGCTCACCACGACCAGTTGCCAGCGCCAAGTCCATGCCTGCTACCGCGCCCAAGCTCTGCGTTGGATCGTAATTACCCGGATGGCGGAAGTCGCTGTGTCCATCAATATGAATGAGGGAGATAGGGCCTGCTTCGCGGACTCCGGCTAATGCGCCCAGCAGAATCGAGCAATCGCCGCCGATGACAAGCGCGAAGTCGCCTTGTCTACTGGCTTCACTCACCAGATTCGCCAACGCAATGTTGAACGAACGAATCGTATGGCCGTTGCGCAACCGCGTTCCTGGCTGCGTTTCCGCCGAATACTTCGGCCGTGGTAAAGCCTTAAAGTCGCGAGGATCGAGGACTTGGAGCAGGCCAGCAGCGATCAATGCTGCGGGGGCCCGCCACGTACCTGGTTCATGACCAGGCCTCAAGGGACTTAACCCAAGGTTCGATGGCGCAGCAATCACAAGCATGGCGTAAGAGTCAGCATTCAGCGTTCTTCCAACGGACGCTTTGGTTTGATTACCTCTCAGGGTAGCACCCACCGTTTCGGTGCGAGTGGCAATCCTGTGTGCCTAATTTAGTAGTGACGAAAAATTTCGGTGATAGGTCGCTATCGACCCATAGTGGTCGATGGTCGCTAGTCGACGGCCGCTAACAGCCCTACAGCAACGGCAACTCGACTCAGCAACAGAAATTGGTGAGAGGCTTCTACCGTTGGTGAGCATTGATGTAGATCAGCCAGCTGATGAGACTTACGAATGGCGCCATCATCACAAGACTGCCTACGACCACCGCCCAGCCCCAGGCATAACCAGTTTCTCCCTTGAAGCGGCCGCCGCTCATCAGCCGTAGCAGACGAACGCCGATTCGGTGAGCTAAGCAATCTATCAGCATGCCGAAAATGACGTCCATACGATTTGCGTGCCTCCTTACTGTTTTGCTCGCCGGGCTTAAGTACTGATCTTCTCATAATCCATAAGCTGGGAAGACCGCTATGGGTCGAACGCCGACACCAGTCAAACATCAAGGGATTTGGTGTGTCAGGTACCTGAGGCAGAAGAACCCGCCCCGGATACCTGATCCGCATTGGGACCGCTGACGTCAGGCGGACGGCTGCTTCAGTCGTTCCAGCACGGCGGCTGCACTCTGATTACCGGGAGTGATGCCGGCATTCTTCAGGCGCTCGTCGAGATCAGCACCCGACGCCTCCTTGGCCAATTGCTCAGCAGCGTCCTGAGTGGCCGTTTGCTGCTGCAGGCGCTGCTCCATGCGTGCGAGAGAGTCAACGGCGGTCTTCATCCGGCCATTGGCCTGTCCGCTGGCCAGGGAGGCGTTCGCCCGGGCGTTATGGGTGACCTGATGCGCCTTCGCAACTTGGATGCGCTGCTCTAGCTGCTGGACGGTACCGGCCGAGGCATCGAGGCTGCCTTTGATGGAGGAGATGTTGCGGGCATAGTCTGCAGCCATGCTGCGCTTCCCTTCGAGGGCGGTCTCGGTGCGTGCGATCCGGCCTGCTACCTCTTCTGCCAGGTCCTGCGCCCCTTTTTCCAGGGCGGCGCGGGCTGCTTTCTCGTCTTGCTGAATAGACGCCTCCAGCTGCTCGATTTCGCGCTGCACGAGGGTCTGCTGGCCCATGAGGGTGGCCAGCTCGCGCTTGCCTTGATCGATCGCTGCCCGAGCATCGCGGATTTCCTGGTCGATGATGGTGGTCGCGTTGGCGTCGATCACCGCGGTACCGGCCTCGGTGACCTTACCGCGGAACAGCGTGACGAGTTTGGAGAGGATGGAGGGGCTGGTCATAGGGAGTCCTGCTGCTTGAAGAAAGATTGGAAGGTCGCGGCCGCGGTTTGCACGTTGGTTGCCAGCGTGAAGATTTCGGTCAGTACGGTGGCCAGGTCGGAGCCGGCATGCAGCGAGCCATACATGACGTAATGGCCAGCGCCATCAGCGTCGGTCTCGAGGCCGATAGCGGAAAGCGGGAATAGGCTGCGGGATGAAAGGACCGCAGCATTGAAGGCCCGGGCGTCGCTGACCGCCTCAGCAGGCACGAGGGCCGAGTCGACCACGACTACGTCGTTGACGACAGCGATGTAGATCTCGAGGTCGCCCATCGCCGGCAATACGACGCGAATCGCGTCTTGCTGGTCCAGAAGGGCGACGTCGAAGGCGAAGCTGCTGACAGAAACGCCAGATGCCAGCGCGGCGTAAAGCGTGGAGGGGGTCCAGTTCGGTGAGGGCATGCATCGCTCCTTGGCGGTGGCAATTTGCAGCGTGGCGCTGCCAGAGCCAAGCTTGCCGCCTCCCG